>NZ_AOMT01000043.1 GCF_000696305.2 Moraxella bovoculi 237 | reverse complement strand
TGCCATCGCCCTACTCTATGACTTTGATGTGGATACCGCAGCGAATGAAGCTGGGGTGGCGGTGGAGAATAATGCTATCCATAAAATTAATGAAAAAGGGCATTGGATAGTTTGTTATGAAGTATTTGGGTTGACTTGCGAATTAAGAGATGGGGAGCGTTATGCTACAGATAAAGAAATTGCAGAGCATGCGTTGAATTTTGTGAATAATTTAACGCCAGCTGGTCGAAAGTCTGGCAAAATTCAATCCACTTCTAGTTCAAGCTCTACATCAAAGCCTGCCAATACTGCAACAAGTGAAAATATTGTTAGAATATCCAATATTCCAGATTTTAAATTTGAAAACAAACAACTTGGAAAAAAACTTGGTAAACATGTCAGTGATTTTGGTGGAGATCCATCAAAATCTGAAGATAGAGCTATGGTTGTTCGGATAATTAATGATATAGCTCTAAAACCAGAGATGGTTGTCTTGGGTGATTTTGCAGGTCAGGGCTCTAATGGGTCGAGGGGCAATGTTCATTTTAGAATCAAGGGCAATGATGTTGTAGTTACAAAAACAGATGGTACTTTTGTTACTATTTTAAAAAATGGCATCAATAATACATCCTTAAAAAAAGCTTTGGGTAAGTAATTATGGTAGATGTGAAACAAATTATTGGAAAAACATTGAAAAATGTAATGGCAAGTATTTACTTTGTGGATAGTTATCAACAAGAAATTTTTATGGAGGACATTGTGGATATTTGCCTCATAATTGATGATGCTGCCATAACAGTGTCCTGCAATGAAGATGGCGAGTCTTTGGATATAACAGCAGGCAATTGTTTGCAGAAAGTTGATATGGGTGATTACGGTGTGATAAAAATAAAAGATATGTTTGATTTTTTAAACTTAAAAGACTCAATATGTATTTATGACGCACGCATGATTATTGATGAAAATCTTATCAAGATAGGACTTGAGTTAAGCCTTGATACATGTAAAATAATCATTAAAAATGAAGGAGATCAGATGGTCATACGCAAGTATGATGTATGATAGTTCGTAGGCTTAGGTTAGCGACAGCATAACCCAGAATTATGTCATAACTCATTGATTTTGTTATATTTTGTGTCTCAACACAACCTACGGCTTCATCGCAAGCTCTATTGTCCTACTCTATGACTTTGATGTGGATACCACAGCAAATGAAGCTGGGGTGGCGGTGGAGAATAATGCTGTTTGGACTGCCATTCCTGCAATCATCTATGTATTAGATAAGGCATACACCGCCTATCAAGTCTATCAAGATATACAAGATTTAAAGTCAGGCAAAAAGACCGTTGAACAGCTGGCTCAAGAAAAAGGTGAGTCTTATATTACTCAAGCTATTGCAGGTAATATTGGCAAGTATGGCTATAAGATTGTTAAATCAGGCAGTCGTAGAATTGTTCAGGCTGTTAAGAAAAGCTGCTCATTTCATGGCAGTACTCTAATCTCAACCATGAACGGATACAAACCAATATCATCCATCAAGATTGGGGATTATGTTTGGTCTCGTGATGAATATACGGGCAAGTACAGCTACCAGCCTGTCACCAATTGGTATCACAATCAGTATCAAGAAACTGTATATATTACCATTGTTGATTCACAAGGAAATGAACAAACCATAATATCAAATGCCATCCACCCATTCTTTGCAAAAGTACCTTATGGTACAATAACTCCACCATCATCAGAAGGTCATCGGTATGAAGGCGAGATTGAGCATGGTGTCTGGGTGGATGCCAGCAATCTACAATCAGGTTATCAATTATTATCCGAAGATGACTCATGGCAAACGGTCAAATCCGTCAGAATCGCCCAAGAAGATTTAACCGCCTACAACCTAACCATCAACAACACCCCATACCTACTTTGTCTCAGCACAAGGCAGTCAGTATGGGGTGTGGGTGCATAATGATTGTAGATATTTTGCCACAACCAGAGAAGCAACTGTCGCCGCACAAGCCTTAGGATATAGAAGAGTCAGTCAGTACCCCTTTAATAGTCATGGGCAGCCAGTCTATAAAAGAGGCAATCGATATATTACACCAGATGTTGATCGGCATGAAGGTGTATTATCTATTTAAAAATCGCTTTGGTGATGGTCAAGGCGGTTTTTTTATTGTTATAATATAAAAAAAATATGTTATAATATAAAAATTCAAGAATGACATTTTGAGATTCAAATAAAAAACAAATTGGCAATTTGCTATACAATTCAAATTTTTTAGGAAGAGTAATGACTGTTACCAAACTGCGTTTGGCACTTGTTGCCATTTTGTTGCCCCTAAGTTTGTCTGCCTTTGCTGATGACACCGATGATGAAATTCCCACCGCCCATCTTGGCACGCTAAAAGTTACCACCACCCAAGCCAAGCACCTTGCCAATCTTTTGGGCAAACGAGCCAATGTCTCCGACCAAACCGTGCGAGCCGATGAGTTAAAGAAACGAGCCACCACTTTGGGCGATGCTTTGGACGGCGAGCTTGGCATTCATTCCAACCAATTTGGCGGGGGTGCGTCCGCTCCGATTATCCGTGGGCAAGAAGGCAAACGCATTACCATTTTGCAAAACAATGCCGATGTCATTGATATGGCTCATCTTTCACCAGACCACACCGTGATGGTGGACACGGTGCTGGCAAACCGTGCCGAGGTGGTGCGTGGGGTCAGCACTTTATTATATAAATCAGGCAATTCGGCAGGGGCGGTCAATATTGTGGACAACAAAATCCCCACCAAACTGCCCGCCAAGCCGATCACAGGCGAAGCAGGGGTTCGCTTTAATACGGGTAATAATGAAAAACTTGGCACAGGGGCGATTACTTTTGGCTTGGGGCAAAATTTTGCCGTGCATTTGGAAGGCTTGCACAAATCGGCAGACAATTATCGCACGCCTAATTATCAATACACCACTTTTGACAATGAAAATCAAATTGACCGCTATGTCAAAGCCCCCGAACGCCTAGCCAGTTTGGAAAAAGAATGGCAAGCAATCAAAAACGGCACGCCACTGTCTTGGCGGGATAAGACCTACTTTATCAGCGATGAAGCGGGCTATTTGGCACAAAAAGCGATATTAGAACAAGACTTGTCCACCATTCAGCATTATCAGTTTGATTATTTGCCCGAAAGCTGGGCGGATTCAAAAGCGGGCAGTTTAGGGTTGTCGTGGATTGGCAACAAAGGCTATGTGGGCGTGGCAATCAGCGAACGCAAGGACAAATACGGCTTGCCTGCCCACAACGCCATTTATGAAGGCTGTGGGGTGATTTCTATTTTTGATAGCCTGTGGGACAGACCGTATTTGGCGACTTATCCCCAGCTTATCAATGAAGACGATGTTAATTATATCAACCCACGCCCCGACTGTGCCGACCACGCCCACACCAATTTTAACCACTCGCACGGCGTACATAAAAAACACGACAAACACGGCACGCCCTTTGTGGATTTGACCGCTCGCCGTTATGATTTGCGTAGCGAATGGGACAACCCTGTGCCGTTTGTGGACAAAGTGCGTGCCAATGTTGGTTATGTGGATTATCGGCACGATGAAAAAGAAGGCGATGTCGTTAATACTTCTTTTATGAATAAAGGCAAAGTGGCTCGTGCGGAGCTGACCCATACGCCATTTAAAAATGCCAAAGCCTTGTGGGGCGTACAATATACAGAGCAGGACAATAGTGCCTTGTCGCCCCAAACCGAATGGCGACAACGCCAGCTTTTGACCCAAAATATGTTAAAAAACAAGGCATTATTTGCAATGGGGCAGTACAATGTCGGCAATGTGGAGTTAGAGCTTGGCACTCGCCTAGAAAAACAAAGCGTGGCAATGGATTATGACACCAAGCACATTGATTGGATAATGAGAGAGCGTAGCAATTTGCAGTCAAACCCCGAAAAATTGCAACAAGCGATAGACGATGCCATTAACGCCACCAAACCACACAAAAACACCGCCCATTCTTATGCTTTGGGCGTGCATTGGAAATTTTTGCCAGACTACACGCTCTCCTTTAACGCATCGCACCAAGAACGCTTACCCAACAGCCAAGAATTGTACACGCACGGAATGCACCTTGCCACCAATTCTTTTGAAATTGGCAATCGGCATTTGACCAAAGAAAAATCCAATAATTATGAACTTGGCTTAAAGTTTGTGGGCGATAAATTAGATTATAAAGTGGCGGGGTATTTATATGATTTTGACAATTATATTTATTTGTCCACCATTAACGAATATCTAGGGACGGCAAGGGTTAATCATCTTAAAAAATTACGCATTAACCGTTATGACCAAAGCCCTGCCAAATTTTATGGGGCAGAAGCGAGCGTTGGTTATCAATTTAATGACAATTATTATGCGTCTGTTTTTGGCGATTATATCAAAGGCAAATTGCACGATATGCCACCAATTGTCTCTGATTATACACCAGCATCGTGGGGCAGACCTGCAATCAAAACCTACACCGACCAAGAAGACCGCACCACGCCACGCCTACCGCCAATGCGACTCGGGGCAAAAGTCAAAGCCGATTTTGATGATAAATGGTCGGGCAGTATGGAATATGTTCGCACTTTTGACCAGAATAAAGTTTCCAAATTTGAAGCCCCAACCAAAGGTCATCATTTATTAAATATGGGCGTGAATTATCAAAATTATAAAGGCGGTTTGGATTACTCAATTTTCTTTAATGCAAATAATTTGTTAGACCAAAAAGTCTATGCCCACGAAACGCATTTGCCTTATATTCCACAAATGGGCAGGAATTTTAGTTTGGGGGTGAATGTTAAGTATTGATTTAATCCATTAATATCTTGAATCATCAAACTAACTGCAACACCTTTTGATAATAGACCTCATAAGGTGTTCGCCAATTTAAACATTTTCTAGGTCGCAGATTGAGTTTGGCGGCCTTTGTTTGTATGTATTGATTGTCCCAATGGTTAATATTAGACGCTTTCGGGAAATATTCTCTTAATAACCCATTGGTGTTTTCATTGCTTCCTTTTTGCCAAGACTGTCTTGGTGGTGGAAAGTAGATGGTTGCTTTTAAGTGGTCTGTTATTTCTTGATGTTTGGCAAATTCTCCCCCCCCATCTGGTGTGATTGTATGCACAGGCTGATTCACTAAGGCATTGATGATGGCTTGACTGACCAAGGTTGCTTTTTTGGCTTTGACGGTTGTGCAAATTAAAAAACGACTACATCTATCTACCAAAGTAACAAAACAAGCCTTGCCTGACTTACCAAGAACAGTATCCGCCCCCTAATCACCGATTCTTAGGCGTTCATTGGCAATCTGTGGTCTGTCTATCAGATGATGGGTAATAGGTATCTTACCTCGCTATTTATCAAGTCATCTAAAGGCGGTCATGGTTTTAGAAAGTTCAAAATCGTGCGTAAGGGACAAGATATTCCCTTTAGTGTCTATCGGTTAGATGATTTTTCAAATATCAAATTATTTACTATTCCTTCAATGGCAATTTTCTTTGAAAAGGGTAAACAGATGATTTACCCAATGGATAATTACCATAATTGGGACTACCTTGCTGCTAAAAAAAAACCGTATTTGATAGCCATGCTAAATGGTCGGATGTCAGTCGTATGATTGATAGCCAAGTCTTGTCAGCGGATCCTGTATCAAGCGTTGATTTACAATCATCGTGGCTCACGCTTGAAAGTCATAAGCTAACCTTATCTAAAAAAGTTTTAGATATGGATAAAGAACGATTCTATCGTGGTAGAAAAGGTATTGAACCTGCTGGGGCAAAAGGTGTTTATATACTTAAAAAACCAGTTGCCTGTAATCCTATGCAAAATGGTAAAGCGGTTATCGTTAATGATATTTCACGCCAACGCAGACAAGATATTTTGAATAAAGGTGAGCATAAAGGCGTTGTAGAAACAGACCTTATTTATCCAATGCTCGGTGGTCGTAATATTCAAAGATGGTATGTGTCTAGTAATGAGTATATTTTAGTACCGCACAGCAAAGAGCATAAATACGGCATTCCCGAAACGGAATTATTACAAACCCATCCTCTGACCTATAACTGGTTAGAATTTTATCAAAAGGAATTGTTCGATAGTCGAGTGCAAAACGGCAAATTCTTTGACCCCAATAAAAACCCTTTCTATAGATTAGACAATGTGGGTGAATATACCTACGCGCCTTATAAAGTGCTTTGGAAAGAGCAAACTGGTAGTATGTCTGCGGTTGTGGTTGGCAATGCCGAAGAAAGCCTAATTAACTATGATAATAGCGTTTTAGGTACAGATAAAATAATTATGGTTGATTCAAAGGTTTTATATCTTGCTTTAGAATCAGCCGATGAAGCCTATTTTGTATGTGGCATAATTAACAGTCCAACAATTCGTAATATCATTGATGGTTATGCCGTAGAAACTAATCGTGGCATTGATGTTTTAAAATATTTAGCGATTCCAAAATATGATAATACATCACAAACGCATAAGGATATTGCTGGAATATCGAAACAGATACATGATTTTTGCAAAATTGAGTTAAAAAGTCTTGGCAAGATTGACCAAAGTAAGTTATCTGCTTTAGAATGTGCATTAGATACCCTAGTTATAGCAATGTTTGCATGATTTAAATGCTAGAGTAAAAAGTAGGTGGTTTTCTACCTACTTTTATTAGACCTTTGTTTTGTGCAGGTGCTACATAATGGCGTAAAAACAAATCAATACCCCTTTAATAGTCATGGACAGCCAGTTTACAAAAAAGGCAATCGATACATTACACCTGATGTTGATAGTCATAATGGCGGGGTTTGGAAAATTTTTGATAATAAAGGCAAAAGATTGGGCACAGCTGATGCTAATTTAAGGATTTTTAAAAAGTAGGGCGCCATGAGAGATTTAATAAAGATTAATCCAAGTAATAAAACCGCAAAAATTCTTTTAGATGAATGTTATGAGACTTTTGAATTATTCACAAAAGATTGGGGGATAGAGCAGTATATCCAGCAATGGAAAGATGCTGTCAAGTTTTTATTTGATACTGGCAATACGGTTTGTTTGATTAAGCATTACGAATCGGCAGAAAGCCATGTAAAGCAAATGCACCTTTATACTATCTTTTCGCAAGAAAACGCCTATCCTGCTTGTGAAGAAGTTGATGATGATGTATTTTTTATGACCGAGAGCTTTGTTTTTATTACACAAAGTGAAAAAGCTCTAACTTCGGACTTTTATTTTGATAAAATATTTGATAGTTATTCGAACTATCTTCCGATTTATTATTTTAATCCCAATCATATTGAACGTTTTTACTTATATTTATCAGAAAGAATAAATGGTATTTCAGCATGGCAGGTATCCAGACAGCAACTTAGCACTATTCTTGATTTGAGGATTTGATGGGGCAAGCACGTAGGTTGGTTTGAGCTTGCGAAAACCTAACAATTGATTTAAAATCAATACGTTGGGTTACGCTATCGCTAACCCAACCTACGAGCTAGCTGTAGCACCATCATGCAAAAATGGAAACAGGTTAGCTATAAAAAGAATGCTGGTCTAAATGATGTGCAGATTCAAGATTGGGAATCAAGTGTTAATCAAATATACAAACATTATATAGGATATTGCAAAAATACCGATGCATCTTGTAATGCTATATTAGACATCCTGCAAAACTACCCAATCCACCCAAACACGAGCTTTACCCTAAGTTCAAATCTTGCCAATGATTTACAATGGGTGGTTGAGAACATTTTAAAGGCTTGAAACTTGGCAAGGATATATTCTACTCTCACCCGTGTTTTAGACAATAATGCGTTATAATCTTTGGCTTCTTGTACTAATGGGTATTTCTTGGTTGCTTTTGGTGGAGTAAAGGCATTAGCATGTATGTGTTTTATGCCTTGATAACCACTGTCTGCTAGGACAAACTTAGCATTTGTTAAATATTGGGTAGTTTTGCAGGATGTCTATTTATTAAAGATTGAAGGCGCTATTAATCTTCAACTTTGCTTTTTAGAACTTTACCAGTTCTGGCATCGACAGACACGTCATATTCAACGCCGCGATCAGCCAACACTTCTACGTCAAAATGCGCACCAAGAAGATTGTCGTGATCAAATTCGACTTTCTTCACGCTCACGCCTTTGACATGTGCTTTGGCGATCTCGCCTGCTTTAGCTTGGCTGATGTATTGGTCTTTATTTTGCTCATAGATGCGTGCGTCATCGTCCGCCATGGCAGGCGCAGCGAATAGTGCTGCTGCGGTAGATAGTGCTAGCGCAGATAAAATACGTTTCATAAGGCTCTCCTATTAGATCATGTTTGTCTTATAACTTAAAATTGGCAAATCAGTTGGTTTGATAAATCGATTTTTTGTATTAAAAATATCAATCAAAAGACTTTTGGGTGACCCATCCATCATAATTTGCCAAATGAGCTTGTCTGTTTTTTAATCATATCCAAAATTTAGCAAAATCAACTGACCTTGGCAAATAGGATTTGTTTAAGTTCTGTATCAGTTTTATGCTGCAAATGATCGCGGCGCATGGCATAAAAAGCCACCCCTAAAACCACCCAAACCGCAAGGGCGTAACGCGATGGCGTGCTAAGTGCGCCCACCGAATCAGGCAGCAATAAAAGCAACAAAAAACCCACCGAAATTAGCATACCCAACAATCCAAATACCTGCTGGATTTGGCTTGGCGATTGGGCATGAATGCCGAACACCAACCCATCACGACCCAATTTATAAGCGCAAGCACAGGTATAAAAAAACGTAATCGCAATGCCCACGCTCGTCATGTCCACAATCCACAACAGCGCCGCGCGCCCAAACCAAGGACTGATCAAGCACAATACCATGATGGTATAGAATGCTGTCGATGGCGTACCATGCTTAGGATTTAGCCTGCCAAATACCGGTGGTAACATCTGGCTACGGCTTAGTGTCAGTACGACACGGCTCGCCGCCACATAAAAGCCGTTCAAGCCCGTCAATACGCCCATGCTCACCGCCAACACCATGAGCGCAAGTCCAGACTTGCCCATCACCAATGAGATCGCCGCACCCGTCTCCCATGAGCTGCTGCCAAATGCCGCCATGTTATCCCCAAAAGCGAATGCCGCTGCCGTAATGACCATAATGTACAAAAAGCTTGCGCTGATGATGCTTGCGATGAGCAACTTCATGATCTTACTGGCGGAGAATCGAAACTCGCCTGCCAACTGTGGAATTCCATCAAACCCTACGTACGCCCAAGGCGCAAACGCAACGATCGTACTCACCGCCGACCAAAATCCAACCCGTGCCGGCGGAGATAATGGCAATGATGAATCTTGTGAGGCAAAATGAAAGCCTGTACCGACCAACACCGTCGCCACCGCAATTAGCATGAGCACCACCGCCAAAAACTGCACGCGACCTGAAATGGCGGTATTCTTAGCATTCAAATAAGCAAAACCAATCAGAAACAACGACGATACCGCCACTTCAGGCGCATAAATCGTCCAGCCTGATATCTCATACAAAGCACCCTGCATCATGACCTCAGGGATGATTAGGCGAAGCACCAGCGTAACTGCTGAGGCGTTCAGCGAGATGATGCCAGCATAACCCAACATCAGTGCCCACCCAGCGATGAATCCATGCGTCCGCCCAAACGTCGCCAGCGCAAAGGCAATCCCACCGCCCGTCACCGGCAAAGACTTAGTGGCATAGCCATAATTCACCGCGATGACGCCGATCAATAGCGTACCGATAACAAAACCTGTCACCACCGCCAGCAGACCCGATGAAGACAGCCATTCATAGGGCAGCACAAATGCGCCCCAACCCACTGCCGAGCCCACTGACATGGCATAGACCCAGCTGACTTTAAATCCTTGTTTTAACTGACTAGATTCACTCATTGTTCGTCCTTAATAGATGGTTTTGATCATGATGGTCGGCAGAGTAGCTAATGACCGACCCTCAAAGTTCATCACGCAGCACTGCTTGTGTAACTTTTATAATAAGGCTCATCGCCATTTACCGTCGCTCGATGCATGATGCGGTGTGCGTCGCCATAATCGAACATCGCCTTATGCTGCGTGCAACGATTGTCCCAAATTGCCACATCGCCCTCACGCCACTGCCAACGTAGATGAAACTCTTCTTTGACAGCATGCTCTGTCAAAAAATCAAGCAGCGCCCTACTTTCATCCTCAGACAATCCCTCAATATGCGAGGTAAATCCTTCACTAACGAACAAAATCGACTTACCCGTATCAGGGTGCGTGCGCACCACAGGATGCGGCACAGATGGGTTTTTACGGTAGATTTCTTCTAGACGCGCCTTTTCTTCATCGCTCACCCCGCCGAAGCGCTCTTCTGGAAATGACAGACGAATGTCATGAATGGCGGTCAAGCCTTGGATTTTTTGCTTGATGTCATCATCAAGTGCCTCGAAAGCTGCCGTACCGCTTGCCCATAGAGTATCACCCCCTGACGATGGGATTTTGACCGCACGAAGTACACAGCCCAAGGGTGGCGTCTTGCTAAAGGTTACATCGGTATGCCAAAGCTCGTTATCACGCAGGTCGGTTGCATGGCTGTCTAGCACGATGACTTCAGGGATGTTCGGCACAGTTGGGAAGACAGGATGGATATGCAGACTACCAAATGATCTGGCGAGCTTTACTTGAGCTTCAGTCTGCAAATCCTGATCACGAAAGAAAATCACTTGATGATCAAGCAGCGCCTGCTTAATCTTGGCCAATATCTCTTCTGTTATATTGTTTAGATCCACACCACCAATGACGGCGCCGATGGTTGGTTTGATTGGAGTGATGGTTAAATTTGTCATGGCAATTTCCAATAAAATGGGTTGATTATCAACAAAAACTACAGTGCCATTATGTTAATAATAAGCCTGCCAAATTTAAAACAACAAAACCGAATTAAGTAATTAGCGATCAGCATAACGATCGCCCAAAGGCAATTTAATCCAGTTCAAAATACTCATTGAACGCACTCAAAATCACACCCAAACACCGCGCCAATACTGCCAAAATTTGTCAAAAATTTAGCTGACGATGGGTGGGAATTTTGTTATACTAAATCAAAAGGGCATGTCGCCCATCACAAGGAGAATGCGATGTATCAACACGTTTTATTGGTTACTGATCTACGAGATGACACAGATTTGGTCGCAGCGAAGGCAAAATGGATTTTGGATGCGTCACCTGCTGCTCAGCTGTCGGTACTACACATTGTTGAAGAGACCATGTTGGGTTTTGGTTATGAGCTGATTCCAGCTTCTGCCCTGCATGAGCAGATTGACAATGAACGCTGCCAAGAAGCGCGTACTCGACTGGCGGAAGTCTTGGCGCGCAACAGCTTACAAGCGCACAATGTCAAAATCAAAACCGCCATCTCAGGACGTAAAGGCATCGTTGATTACTGCCAAAACAATGCCATCGACCTCGTAGTCATCGGCCGGCATAAGCGCACAGGTCTATCAGCATGGCTAGCAGGTGCGACCGCAGACAGCATCCTACCTGATGTGGATGCTGACTTACTTGTGGTACAATTAGCCGTCGAATGATTTATTTTAGAATACAGCCAAGGTTATCTTGGCTGTGTTTTTATGTTTACTGCTTTATATTTTAATTGATAGGATTTTTATGTTTGATATCATCGCCATTGGCAACGCCCTAGTGGACACCGAATTTAAGGTGAGCGACGACACATTGACCGCCACAGGTCTGACTCGTGGTAACATGACGCTGGCCGAAGAAGAAGGTCAGCGCGCGCTATTTGACACCCTAAAAGACCAAGGCGTAAACCCTGCCAAGCAAGCTGGTGGCGGTTCGGCAGCCAACAGTATGGTGGCTTTCGCGTCATTGGGTGGTCGTGCGTTCTACAACTGTCGCGTGGGCGGCGATGACATGGGCGATTTTTATTTATCAGACTTAGAAGAGTCAGGCGTCACGACCGACGCAGATGTCGCCATTGACCCAGATGGAACGACAGGCTCATGCGCCGTTCTGGTCACCCCAGATGGCGAACGTACCATGCAAACCCATCTGGGCACGAGCAGCCTAATTAATGGCAACAACATCAATTTTCATACTCTGGCAGGTGCAAAATGGCTATACCTAGAAGGTTATCTTGCCATGTCACCGACCATCGCCCAAGGCATCAGCACCCTGCACACTAAGGCAAAAGAAGAAGGTGTTAAAGTCGCGGTAAGCTTTGCTGACCCTGCGGTGGTAAAATTCGCCAAAGAAGGTCTAGATGCCATGCTATCAGGCGGCGTGGATGCGATATTCTGCAACCTCGAAGAAGCCATGCTCTATACTGGCGCTGATGACCATGAATCAGCAGTGCGCGCACTTGGTGAATTTTCGACCTTGGTCGTGGTCACCAACAGCGACAAGCCTGCGCTCATCAAGCAAGGCGGCGACATCATCAGCGTACCATCAGCCGTCATCGATAATGTGCTGGACACGAATGGCGCAGGCGACAACTACGCTGGCGCATTCCTATACGCGCACACTCAAGGTCATACCCTGTCTGAATGCGGCGCACTGGCAGCGGCTGTGGCAGGTCGTATCGTAACTCAGTTCGGTCCGCGCTTAAGTGTATCAGATTATCAAGCCATTAAGGCGGATATACTGGATTAATGCACGAACACAAAAAAAGACCTGATATTATTCAGGTCTTTTTTATCCTTCTATCACACATGAATTATTTATAATATGCGTTTTGAGTTTGAGAATGGTCGGTCTCATCAATCACGTGCATGAGCTCTGGAATTTGTTGCTTTAACTGCACTTCAACACCTTGACGCAGCGTCACATCGACCGCACTACAACCTTGGCAGCCGCCGCCGAATTTTAGTACCGCGGTCAGTCCTGCTTCATCTTCGACCAGATCTATAAGCTCAACCATGCCGCCATGGCTGGCAAGATTCGGGTTGATCTCAGATTGTAGGACATAATTGATGCGCTCTTCAACGCTGGCATCTGCACCCACTTGAGGCACCTTTGAATTAGGCGCGCGGAAAGTCAGCTGACCACCGAAGCGATCTTTATTATAATCAATCACCGCATCATGCAGATAAGGAATGCTCGGCGCATCGATGTGTGCGGTAAACGCTTCAAAAGGAATCTGCAAATCTGCCTCATCGATCTCATCAGGCTGGCAGTAGCTCATGCAGCATTCAGCGCGCGGCGTACCTGGGTATTCCACAAATATACGCACGCCAATACCTTCAACCTCTTGCTTGGCTAATAAGTCAGCAAGGTAGGCTTGGGCGTTGGGTGTGATGATGATGTTGCTGGTCAATGGGGCGTTATCTGTGTCACTCATGGCTGGCTCTTTTTGATTAAGTTATTATAAAATATTAGAAAGTCATAAATCTTGACTAAATTAGTCGGTTTATTTGCTCTTTATATGGTAACATAGCACCATTTTATCAAGCCGATTAACAAAACTTTTTTAATTTTTTTAAGGATAATTATGACGTACGAATTTGATTATTTGGTATTTATTGGGCGTTTTCAGCCATTTCATGACGGGCATAAATTCGTCGTCACCGAAGCGCTACAACGTGCCAGAAATGTCATCATGCTCATCGGCTCGGCCAACAGTCCACGCACCATCAAAAATCCATTTAGCTTCGATGAGCGCAAGCAGATGATTGTGGGTGCATTTGGTGACACCAAAGCAGCTCGCATTCATTGTCTACCCATCGATGACACGCTTTACAACGACCATCAATGGCTCTACAACATCCAAAGCGCCCTACACCATCAGACCCAAGGACAAGGTCGCATTGGCATCATCGGACACACCAAGGACGACAGCTCTTATTATTTGTCATTGTTCCCCAATTGGTCAGCGATCGAGCTGCCAAGTTTTGAGAATCTGTCTGCCACCCCGCTGCGTAAGGCGTATTTTGAACAAGGCATCATCGATGAGCGGATGCCTAATGCTTCGCAAAATTTCCTACAATCATTCATCAGCGCGCCTGACTATATGAGGCTAAAGCAAGAATATCAATACATTCAAGCCTTTAAGGCCAAGTGGAAAGACGCGCCTTATCCACCAATATTCTGCACTGCTGATGCGCTTGTGGTACAGGCAGGTCATGTATTACTGATCGAACGTGGCGGCGAATACGGTCATGGATTGTGGGCATTGCCGGGCGGATTCTTGGATAAAGATGAAAAATGGCTAAATTGTGCTCTGCGCGAGTTACAAGAAGAGACCGGCCTGATCGTCCATCAAGACCAGATCAAATTCCAAGAGATCTTCGACGCGCCAGATCGCTCACCGCGCGGTCGCACCATCACGAACGTGTTTTATGCTGAGCTTACAGGCGATGCCCTGCCCGATGTCAAAGGAGGCGATGACGCCAGTCGTGCATTTTGGTTACCGTTGCATAAGCTTGATGGCAAGCAGATGTTTGAGGATCATTATAGCATCATCATGAAGATGTTAGGGCTGTGACATTGACTTCCTCCCCTCGCTAAACCGAGGGGATTCCTACTGCTAGACGGTCAAGCCCGACCGCAAGAATGTTCTTACTAGCATTGATATCTCTATCATGCCATGTGCCACACTTCGCACAAGTCCATTCTCTTATTCGCAAACCTGCTCTACCTTTCGGACTGTTTCTGTCGATTTGACCGCAACACGAACAAGTTTGGGTAGTGTATTTTTCAGATACGGTTTCTAAGCGACAACCTGCATTCTTACATTTGTAGGTCAGTTGTCGTTTGAGTTCAAACCAGCTAGCATCGTAAACCGATTTGGCCAGTTTGCCTTTTTTGCTGTTAAATTGGGTAGTTTTAACGTCACCAACCACGATTAGAGCGTTTTCTTTGACTAATTGGGTGGTGAATTTATGTATCAGGTCTTGGCGTGTGTTTTTGATTTTGGCATGGATTGCCTTAACACGCTGTTTGTTTTTGGCACGTTGGGCTGTGGCTAACGCTTTGGCATATTTTAGGGTTTGTTTGATTTGTAGCTTATTGCCGTTTGAGGTAGTGGCACTGTCTTTTAAGCCCAAATCTATGCCAAGACTACCAGTTCCACACGATTGTTTCGGATAGTCTTTGACGGTAATGCACGCATACCAACGGTTACGGCTGTCTTGCACAATCTCAAGGGTGTTAATTTGGTATAGCGACAGGTTGTAGCTGTCCCACAGGTCAATGATTAGCTTTTGCCCTTTGGCTAAGCTTAGTTGTAGGGCGGATTTTAAGCCTTTTTTACCAGTTTGGTGGGTAGCGATGTGTTTAATGGCGGATTTTTTAAACGGTATCCAACCGAGCGATTTACGCTTAGACTTTGGGTTATTGGTACGCCATGATAGTTTGGTTTTTTTAAACTGTTTACGGCTTTTAGCGTGGGTTTCATTAATCGCTTGAATGGTTTGACTATGCAAACCTAACAGCTCACCGCTACCTTTGGTGTATTCGTTTAGGTCATAGGCGCAAAAGAATTTGCCAGTACGCTGCAGATATTTAGAACTCAAGTCATTCACATAATTCCACACAAAATTGACCGAACCGCTTAGGTGGTTTAGTTGGTCTGTGTGTTTATCTCGTATGCGTAGCTTGAGTGTTTTCAGAGGTTTAATTATAATTGGATTTTTATATTTTACAGTTGGTCTAATTATATGTCAAATGATTTAAGACGTGGTAGGCATGTTGTTTACAATCTTCATGTGCATTTGGTCTTTGTTGCTAAATACCGCAGAAAAGTATTCACCAAAAGAGATTTTAGATGATATGCAGGTTATCTTTGAGGAAGTTTGTTCAAAGTTTGAGGCACAATTAGTTGAGTTTGATGGTGAATGCGACCATGTGCATTTATTGGTGGTTTATCCGCCTAAAGTGGCTATTTGTAGTTTGGTAAATAGCTTGAAAGGCGTGTCTAGTCGGTTATTGCGTAAAAAAGAATATCCGTCCATCAAAGGGCAGTTATGGGGTGGTGCGTTGTGGTCACCTAGCTATTTTGCAGGTAGTTGTGGTGGTGCTCCAATTGAGATTATCCGCCAGTACATTGAACAGCAGAATACGCCACACTAAATAACGTCCATGTGTAAGCATGGTTATGCATTTGCCTTATATCCACCGCCTGAAGTCGGTGGTTTTACGGCAACGGAGGACTAAAAGACCATTTCCACACGCCCAAAGGCGGCAACATGATGATCACGATCCTCGGCTTTGTTGTTGTAATAACTGACATCACCCTGTAAGAATAGCCATTCGCGCCATACAGGCTGACGATAGCTGACATAAGGGCCATAGATGTTTAGATTGGCTTTTTTGTCTTCGATGTTGCCACCTGTATAGATGCCATAGCTAAACTCACGACGTCCGTGTTTACCCCTCCAATAGTGCTGCTGATAAAAGCTATTGCCCCAATTTAGGTCTTCGGTGTCTTGACTGGTGTAGTTTAGTTGGGTTCGATTGATGAGCGTGCGCAAGGCAGATTGCGGCTGACTAAATTCTAGGGTAGATAGCGTATAGTGTTCGCTTTTTGAGCCATACCGATATACCTGCTCAAATCGCATGTCGACATTTTTTGGCAGCTCCCACTCTTTTTCGGCGCGCATCTTGATGAACACGTCATCAGAACGCACACCCAGATCAACATCCGTCTCAATGCCTAGTTTTTCTTGGAATTTTGACCAGCGCAGACCAAAGGATGAGTTCTGCTCACGTGCCTCGCGTCTGTCAAATCGGCGATCGGCATGTCTAACGACACGCGAGTCATTATGAATACCGCCATCACGCTCAACGTCCAAATCCTCGTCACCAAATACCAGGCTTAGACGATTTTCAAGCGCCGGCAGCTTTAATTTACCGCGCACACGGGGCTTGACCGTTGTACCATCATATTCATTCCAGTGTGTATCTACCATCACACGAAGCGATGCGCGCGCAGGCTCGTCAGGGTCGGTTGTACCGAACCACTTATCCATCTTGTGCGCGGTCTTATTCAGATAGTCCTTAGCATCATAGCGCTTCTCATCAAGCCAAGTTGTCTGGGCTGCATTGCGCTCAACAGGTGGTGCGCCCTCACTTTCCAAGCTCTCATCCATCACTTGAGCTGTGGCTATATCTGCCTGATCAGCTGCTTGACTTGGCTCGTCTTGAGCATTGGCGGCAGCGCCCATCATACAAAATCCTGCAACGATGGGCAGTTTTTTTATCATGTCCATAATTTTCCCAAAATCTTACAATTGATATAAAATAATGTCTGTAGCATAATCAACTTTTACACAAATAGCAAAATAATTTTAAAATAAAAAACCTCATCACTTGATGAGGTTTTTGTTGTTTTACATAAATGGCAACTTAATAAATGCTTGTAGCACAATGGCGTTAACAATATCTACGAAGAACGCACCAACCATCGGCACAATCAAAAACGCCTTATGCGATGGCAAGTAACGATCGGTAATCGCTTGCATGTTGGCAATCGCGGTTGGCGTTGCACCCATACCAAAACCGCAGTGGCCCGCTGCCAAGACAGCAGAATCATAATCGCGACCCATGATGTTAAAGGTTACAAAGTACGCGTACAAGATCATCACGATCGTCTGAATCACCAAGATAATCAAGATAGGACCGCCAAGACCTGCCAATTCCCAAAGCTTCAATGACAGCAATGCCATGGCTAGGAACAATGACAAAGCAGCATTGCCGAACACATCAATCGCGCGGTCGAACATGTCGAAATTAAACAAACTGGTCATCACATTACGAATCACCACGCCGCCAAACAGCGCCCACACGAAGGTAGGCAGCTCATACCAAGTACCTTTGGCAACGCCAGTCATGATGTCAGCAAAAGCAAGACACGCCGCGAACAGCGCCAAAGTTTCGATGGCTGATGTGGCGGTAATCAAGCGAGTGCTGTCTGATTTTTCAAAAATCTCTTCATCGGCATAGTCTTTTAGAGCCTCATTAGGTTCGCCATCTAGCGATTTAACCTCAGATAAGCTACTCACTTGCTCCAACTCTTTAGGTTTTAGGCCTAATTTCGAGATTAGCTGTCTTGCCACAGGACCACCGATGATGCCACCTGCCACCAGACCATAGGTCGCGCACGCAATACCCAAAGTTGTCGCTGCTGCCACGCCATAGGTCTGCTCAAGGTCAGCACCCCAAGCACCTGCCGTACCATGACCACCAGTCAATGAGATCGAACCTGCCACTAAGCCGAGCATCGGATCAATACCCAGCGCCATGGCTGAACCCACACCTACGGCGTTTTGAATGATGATATACACCGATACGACCACTGATAGAACCAGCAAAGGCATACCACCCGCTCTTAAACGGCTAAAATCAGCAGACAGACCGATAGACGCGAAGAACATCAACATAAAAGCGGTTTGTAATTCTTTTTGAAAAATAAAAGAATAGTCAAAAAAGGCATACAACGAATACACAATGGCAGCCGCCACCAAACCGCCTGCCACAGGCTCAGGGATATTAAAATCTGATAAAAACTTAATTTTTTTGACCAATACCTTGCCTAATAGCAATACTAAAGTCGCCAAAATCAGCGTATAATAGCCATTTAATACAATTTCCATAATCACTCCAAGAAATGGCGTAAAGATGCACTCAACGCACCCTCGCCTCAGTCCAATAATAAAGCATCACCATGAACCGCCCTTTTAACAAATTAACAAAAGGGCAACAAAACGGTTAATTATACAAAACCCATTCTCTAAAAATCAATCAAATTTTTAAATCCAGCCATTCAACCTACCCTATCAACAAAAAAAACGAACATGATGACATGTTCGTTTTTTTACAGCTCAACAAATTAACGCAAGAAAGCACGAGCATTACGGAACAGACGCATCCACGCACCGTCATTGGTCCACTCATCAGGCTTCCATGAGTGATTGACCGCACGCAATGTACGCTCTGGGTGTGGCATCATCAAAGTCACACGACCATCGGTGCTACACACACCCGTGATACCCTCTGGCGAGCCGTTTGGGTTGAGCGGATAATGCTCGGTCGGATTACCTTGGCTGTCCACATAGCGTAGAGCGATTTGGCCGTGGCGTGTCAGTTCATTTAATGACTGCTCGCTCATCTTCGCATAACCTTCGCCGTGCGCCACAGCGATCGGTAGAATGCTGTCTTGCATGCCTTTTAGCAGTACAGACTTGGTGCGCTCCACACGCACGTTAACGCTGCGCGCCTCAAAACGTGCCGACTTATTAAAGGTGAAACGTGGGAAATGTTCCGCACCCACCATCAGCTCTTTTAATTGACTCATCATCTGACAGCCATTACACACACCTAGGGCAAAGGTCTCAGGACGATGGAAGAATCTGGCGAACTGCATACGAAGCTCGTCATGGAACAAGACTGAATTTGCCCACCCTGAGCCTGCACCCAAGACATCACCATAACTAAAGCCACCGCACGCCACCAAACCTTCAAAGTCTCGTAGGTTAATGCGACCACTCATCAAGTCGCTCATGTGCACATCAACAGCGTCAAAGCCTGCGCGCACAAAACCTGCACCCATCTCAAGATGACCATTCACGCCCTGCTCACGCAAGATGGCAACTTTTGGTTGCGTGGTACGGCTATTCACATAAGGCGCTTCGACGGCAAGGTCTAACTCATAGTTGGCATGAGCAATCAAGCCATGATGATTCACGTCATCAATCAAGGCAAACTCTTGATCAGCGCACTCAGGATTGTCACGCATTGAGGCGATGGCATGGCTGACTTTCGTCCATTCTTTTTGAAGTTCGGCACGGGTGAAGCTTAGATTTTTTCTGTCAGTCGCGATGGTCAATACATCCTGACCTGCGCCGCCTGCTGGCGTGGTAAAGGTCTCACCCACAGCAGTCAATAGACCATCTACGCCATGCTCTTTGGCAAGGGCTTGTAGCGCATCTACATCCGCTGGCAACACCTGAATCACCGCACCCAACTCTTCAGCGAACAGCTGACCCAATAGATTGTCATCAGTCAGGTTCAGATTCACTTTTAAGCGGCTGGCAAACTGCATCTCTGCTACAGTTGCCACCAGACCACCATCACCAATATCATGATAAGCACGGATTAGCTCTGCTTCGTTCGCAGCTTGGATAAAGCCAAAAAGATTGGCAAGATCGGTAGCATCATCCACATCAGGGCAGTCATTGCCAAGCTGGCTTAGTGTCTGAGCAAAGATAGAACCACCTAAGCGAAGCTTACCACGAGATAGATCCAAGCGAAGCAGCTTAGCATCAGTATTAACAAGCTCTGGCGTGATGGTCTTGGCGACATTCTGCACAGGCGCAAAGGCAGTGATGATCAGACTCATTGGTGAGCTGACGGTCTTGTCCGCGTCATTATCCTGCCAGTTGGCTTTCATGGACAAGCTGTCTTTACCCACAGGGATGGTGATGCCTAAGGCAGGACAAAGCTCCTCACCAATGGCATGCACCGCATCAAACAGTGCTGCGTCTTCTTTTTCATCGCCACACGCCGCCATCCAGTTGGCAGATAACGTTACATCTGATACCTTAGCAATACAAGCTGAAGCGATGTTGGTCAATGCTTCGCCCACAGCCAAGCGCGCTGATGCCTTAGGGTTGATGAGTGCCACAGGCGTACGCTCACCCATTGCCATCGCTTCGCCAGTATCCGCCATCAGTCCTGACATCGTTACCGCGCAGTCCGCCACAGGCACTTGGTAGCGCCCAACGTACTGATCTTGGGTAACCATACCTGTGATAGAACGGTCGCCGATGCTGATTAGGAAAGACTTACTGGCGACAGTTGGATGACGAAGTACGTCTTTGATGCTCTCGCACAGATCCACACCAGCGACGTCTAGCGGATGTAGCTCATTTGGCTCACGGCTAAAGCTACGCTTCATTTTTGGTGTGCCGCCAAGCAGCACTTGCATTGGCATATCCACAGGTTGTTCTGGCAGCAGCGCGTCGTCCACTTTTAGCTCGCGGACATTGGTCGCCACACCAAGCACCGCATAAGGGCAACGCTCACGTGCGCAGATCTCATCAAAAAGCTTCTCACTTTGCGGTGAAATGGCAAGCACATAACGCTCTTGGGCTTCGTTCGACCAGATCGCCATGGGCGACATGCCTTTTTCTAATGATGGTACTTTACGTAGGTTTAGGTGCGCACCAAGCTCGTGATCATCTACAAGCTCCGGCATGGCGTTTGATAGACCGCCTGCCCCCACGTCATGGATTGAGATGATGGGGTTATTGTCATTGCCGTCTTGTGCCATCGCCCAGCAGGTATCGATGACTTCTTGGCAGCGGCGTTCCATCTCAGCATTATCACGCTGAACAGACGCAAAATCCAAGCCTTCATCCAGCTCACCGCTGTCCACAGAACTGGCTGCGCCGCCGCCCAAGCCGATTTGCATAGCAGGACCACCAAGTACGATCAACAGATCACCTTCTTGGATGCTGTTTTTTTGCACCAAATTACGCTTGATATTGCCGTAACCGCCTGCGATCATGATCGGTTTATGGTAGCCGCGCATTTGGCTGCCGTCTTGCTCGGCGGATGTGTCTAATTGGAAAGTGCGGAAATACCCGTTTAGATTCGGACGACCAAATTCATTGGCAAAAGCAGCACTACCCAAAGGACCATCAATCATGATGTCCAGTGCACTTGCCATACGCTCAGGCTTGCCATATTCTTTGGCAGATACTTTGCCAGAAGTTTCCCATTTTTCAGACATGTTCGGTAGGTGTAGATGCGACACGCTAAAGCCCGCCAAGCCTGCTTTTGGCTTACCACCACGACCTGTCGCACCTTCATCACGAATCTCACCACCTGCACCAGTTGCCGCACCCGCAAACGGTGCGATCGCAGTTGGGTGATTATGCGTCTCTACTTTCATTAAGATGTCAATCTGTTCATCATGAAAGCCGTACTGCGCCTCGCCTGCATCATTGTTAGTAGGATAAAAACGCGCCGCCTCAAAGCCTTCCATCACCGCCGCATTGTCCTTATAAGCAGACAAGATGCCTTCTGAATTTTGTTCGTGGGTATTTTTAATCATCTTGAACAATGATTTTGGCTGTACTTCGCCGTCAATCGTCCATTCAGCATTAAAAATCTTGTGACGGCAATGCTCTGAGTTGGCTTGAGCGAACATCATCAGCTCAACATCAGTTGGGTTACGACCCAGTTTGGTGAAATTTTCAACCAAGTAATCAATATCTTCGCTTGATAAAGCAAAGCCAAATTCAGTATTGGCACGCACCAAAGCATCACGCCCCTGCCCCATGATATCCACATTCTCAAGGTGCGCAGGCTCACCATCAATGAACAGCGCCGCCACATCATCCAAGTCATACACCAAGCTTTGGGTCATGCGATCATGCAGAATCGCTTCAGCCGCAGCTGGCAGTTTGGCAGGCAGATCATCGCCCGTCAATGTGAACACCACCACGCGCTCAAGACGATTTACCTGAACGCCGCAGTTATTAAAAATATCGGTCGCCTTAGATGCCCACGGGCTAATCGTGCCAAAACGCGGCGCCACCACAACCTGAACCTGACTAGCTTGAGCGCCTTTTAGAGCAACTTCTTCGCCTTGGTTAAGTAGGTTTACTGCCTTAGTATGGTCGGTGCCATTGATGGCTTGATCAAAAACATAAACCTGCTGACTGTCAAGTGCGCTAATCTTTAGCCCTGCTTTTTGCTCTAGCTGAGCTGCCAATTTTTTGGCTTGAAAATCCGTCAAAAAACGATGCCCTGCGATGGTGCTGATCATGGCGATACCTTTACAAAAATAGAAAAATAAATGGCGTCATTATAACAGGTTTTGGCGAATAATCGGCGATGATTTTTGGTTAAAATAAGCAAAATTACCAAAATTTCTGACATTTATTTTCATTCTGATTAATCCAAAAACAAAACGCCCACCCTGCACAAGTCACAGGATGGGCGTCATCGTCTATGGGCTAAAGTGATGACTATTAATTTATAAATCTAAAGTCAACACCGAAGTCAGCTAAGCTACATCTTCCAATTCATGCGCGTCTCATCCACCGTCTGGCCTGATAGATAAGCCTTAAGGTCGATCGCACCCAAGCTATCAAGCGCATCGATGAGCGCGCGATAACTGGGTCGCATGCTGACGAAATGACTGGCATTCACCGCGTGAATGTCAGCACGGCAATTCGTCTCAAAAATCTCCGCCATCTGGCGCAATCTTGGCACACCCGTATAGCGCGATGCGCCCACCATGCGGTGCGCCAATTGCGCAAGTGCGCTGCGATTTCGCTCCGCCCATGCGCGTTCTAGTTCTTGTTTTTCGTTCTCAGCATTCTCGATGATCATTGTCAGTAGTTTTTCTGCCAAGTCCGATTTATTCGCCGCGCGATTCAAGGCGTCTTGCCAATCAATATCAGCCAGCACACCTTGAGATTTGGGTGGAATGACGGTGCTGTCTTTGATTGACTCATTAATATTGATGGTAGCTTGCATAGTCTCGGCTTCTTGGGTCAGAACTTGGGCAGCGGGCATCTCTTCATCGCCATGATGCAGCCAACGCTCTAACGTCTGAACCAGTTGCATGTGCCCGATCGGCTTACCTACATAATCATTCAGACCCGATGCGACCAATCGATCCTTCTCATCAGACAGTCCGTGTGCAGTCAACGCGATAATCGGCACAGGCGTCGCTAGATGAGCCTGCTCAATCTTGCGAATCTGAATGCTCGCCTCAAGCCCTGACATTCTAGGCATCTGCACATCCATAAAAATCAGGTCAATCGGCGCACTCGTGCCTGTGACGGTTTTGGTCATGATCTCGATGGCATCAAATCCACTACCCGCCGTCACAACCTCAACACCAAGCTCACCTAAGAGTGCCTCAAGCACCAGCAGATTCGGCAGATGATTATCAACCGCCAACACGCGCGCGCCTGTGAATCTTTGTTGTCTGGTCGGCCTGTCAGTTTTATGATTTGACAATAAATCATAAAGCTGTCGTTTATCCATCGGCTCATACAGCGCGCTGGCATGATAACGCTCCAATAGTGAGCCATCCACACCCACCTGATAGCCATATGCCGCCAATCGTCCTTGATAGCGCAAGCGAATCTGCCTTAGGATCGCACCGATATCATCTTGAGCCGCATCCTGACCGAAGTTATCGACAATTACCCAACAAAAATCATGCTCGCCATCCAGCTGCTCAAGCAAATCCGCCAAACCGATCGCCTCGGTAATCTGTGCGCCTGTGCCGGCCAGACTTGCTTTTAACACCTGCAAAGCAGGTGCATGGTTAATCCACACTAAGATATTGGCTCGAATGGCAGGCGGTAATATGGCAACATCCGAATTATGCGCTTGACCTATCGGCATTTCAAACCAAAAGGTCGCCCCCGTCTGAGCGATGTTTTCGCTGTTATTATCAAAAAAGCCAATCTCGCCACCCATCATCATCGTCAGCTGCTTAGAGATCACAAGCCCAAGTCCCGTACCCCCATAGCGACGCGTTACCGACAGATCGCCTTGGCTAAAGCTCTTAAATAGCTGAGCCTTATCCGCCTCGCTTACGCCTTTGCCCGTATCCTCCACCGCGATGTGTAGATAGTCGTCACGTCTGTCCGATAGGCTAACGCGTACCACCACCCCACCTGTGTCGGTGAATTTGATCGCATTGCCCACCAGATTCGTCAGTATCTGCTTAACACGCAGGCTGTCGCCCACCACATTGGTCGGCACATCGTTGTAGAACAGGACCGCCAGACGCAGATGCTTTTCAAGCCCGGCGGGTGACAGCATATCCACCACATCATAGATTGTCGCATACAGATCAAACTCATGGCGATCAAGCACCAATTTACCCGCCTCAATCTTTGAAAAATCAAGCACGTCATTCACCAAGGCAAGCAGGTGCGCGGATGATTTTTTAATGGTTTGGACATATAGGTTTTGTTCGCTGGTCAGGCCTTCTTTTCTGGCGAGCAGATTAATAAAGCCATCAATGCTGTTTAATGGGGTGCGCAGCTCGTGACTGATGTTCGCCAAGAAATCCGATTTGGCTTGGCTGGTTGAGACGGCGGCATCGCGCGCGTTACGGATGGAGATGTTTTGCATCTCCATCTCGTCAAAGGCTTGTTGTAGGTCGCGCTCGGTCTCTTCGGCGTGATTTTTTAGCTCATTAAAGCTGCCTTCAAGCCTTCTAATCGCCCTCAAAAAATCCCGCTGCAACAGTGAAAATTCACCATCGGCACGCACCGTCACAGGCGTCGATAGATTATCCGCATCCAAGCGTTGCAGATACAATCGCATCTCATAAATGGGCGCAATCCAGCGCTTAGAATAAATATTTAAAATCAGCAATAACAATAAAATCGTGATCAGTCCCGTGATCGATAACGCCAGCACCACATGATAATAAGTAATGGTCAAAAGCTTATTGTCCATCTCGACCATGAGCCAATAACGCTCGCCGTTCACCGTCAAAGGACTGCCATATGCCGTGCCATGGCCAGTATCTAAGCGCAGTACGTGCGGCGCATTCACATCAAAATCACCCCAAGGCGCGCTTGCCTGAACCCCCATCGCATGCAGAACTGATCCGTCATTTTTAATGATGGCGAGGCGCTGCACACGTTGAGTGCGCATCGAATTGAAACCCTCTAGCACACCGCTAAGCGCGCCTGCGTCTTGGCGATTTTGGATGCCGTAGGTCAGCACTTTATTGGTAAGCTCAGAATCAAACAGTGCCAGCTGAGACTCTGCATCCTGACCAATTTGGCTTAATAATGGCTCGGCAGCAGTCTCATAGCGAAGCAGTGCCGCCTGCGCAAGTACGTCCTGCTCAGAAAGTACGGCACGGCGCACCTCGCTAAACACCAAATAACCACCCACCAAGGCAAGCACCACAATCGGCAAAAACACCAATAAAATCAGCTGCCCGTACGCGCTTTTTAAGCCAAAACGAAACCTATTCATGACCATCCATCATCAAAATCTCACATCATCAGCAGTTTAGCACGTTTTGTGCCATCATGACTTTTCAAATCTTACAATGCTCTCTACATGCGACGTATGGCAGAACATGTCCATCACGCCTGCATGGGTCAGGCGATAACCCTGAGCGGTGATCAGCGCTGTATCACGCGCAAGCGTGGCAGGATCGCATGAGACATATACGATGCGCTTGGCGTTAAATTTGCTAAGATATGCCATGACCTCTAGCGCGCCTGCACGTGGTGGATCAATGAGCAGCGCATCCACATCCTGCGCCCACGGCTCATCTGAGAAATCTTGGGTCAAATCTTGAGCGTAGAACTTAGCATGATGAATGCCATTGGCAGCAGCATTCATCTCGGCGCGCCTGACCATCTGAGTGCTACCTTCCACACCAATGACTTGACCAGATTGACCCACCATGCGCGCCAATGGCAAGCTAAAATTACCCAATCCACAGAACAGATCAAGCACGCACTCGCCTTCTTTTAGGTCGAGCAGCTCGCACGCAAGCTTAATCATCTGGCGATTCACCGACAGATTCACCTGCGTAAAGTCGAGCGGCGAACACTCCATGATAAGATCAAAATCAGGCAAATGATAAAACAATCCACCGACAGGCGGAACGGTCTGATTATTCGGCAGATCCTTAGCGTCAATGCGGTGCACACTATCAGCACCCTTAGGCTGTAGGTACAGCTGCCATCCAACCGATCGACAAAATTCAACAAGCGCCGCCTGATCAGCACGGTTCATCGGCTTGATGTGGCGGACAATCATGGCGACTTGGGAATGCTCATCACCTGCAGCAAATTCTAGATGCGTAATGTCTGTCTTAGCGGTTAGCTGTTTTAAGATGTCTTTTAAAGCCTGCAAATGCTCATTGATACGCACATCTAGAATGGGACAATCAGCCACATCTGTCAAAAAATTACTCGAACGCGCTCGAAATCCCACAATCAGCTCATCACCACGAGACAGATACCGCACACCAAGACGAGCCTTGGTTCGATAGGCCACACGATCGCCAACCAAAGGCGGCAGCCACACATCGGGGGTAACTTTGGCGTGATGCACCAGATGATTGGCCAGCACCGACTGCTTATGAGTAATCTGAGCATCCGCCTGTAAGTGCTGCAGACTACACCCGCCACAGACTCCATAATGCTGACAAAAAGGCATTTGTCTGTCCTGACTTTCTGTCATAATGCTAACGGCATCCGCCTCATCAAATGACTTCTTAGAATGCGTAATCTTTGCCATCACTGTCTCATCAGGCAGCGCAAAATTCACAAAGATTTTTTTGCCTTGTTTGTCGCCGTGCATCTCATCATAAACTGCCACGCCTCGCCCTTCATGGGTTAGCCCATTGATGGTTAAGGTGATTGGTGATGCGGTGTTGGACGATGCGGGTCTGCGCCTTTGTCGTTGTTGTCTTGCCATGATGAGTGAATGCCTGCCTGATCGGTGGGTGGATTGTGTATTATATCATGTTTTTAAAGACGTTCTTTTGTGCTGCTTACAAAGCTTATCAGATGACTCAAGCTATGATAAAATGACTTTTGTATTTTTAAGATAATCATCATGTCTGAATTACTGCTGTCTTTTATCAACTTTCTCACCTCAACCATGACTGGTATCACAGGCCTTGGTGGCGGCATGATTTTGGCGGGGATCATGCCGATGTTCCTACCAACCGTTGCCATCATTCCGGTGCATGGCGCGACCCAGCTTGCCAGCAATGCCAGTCGCGCGTGGTTTGGGCGCAGACACGTGGACATGACATACATCAAGCCCTATCTGATCGGTACGTTGATTGGCGCAGTGGTATTTGGGATTGTAGTGCGCTTCATCAAGCTTGACCTGATTCCGTTGTTGATTGGCTTTTATATTTTGCTTACCCAATGGTCGCATAAATTTAGTGAGCTATTAAAGAGCTTTGAGAGCTTTGGCATGATTGGGTTTTTGCAGACAGGTATCGGTCTTTTTGTTGGTGCGCCAGGTCCCATGCACATGCCACTACTCATCAAAAAATACAACAACAACCATGTCGTCGTCTCAACCGCCTCTGCGATGATCTCCATCGTGCACTTGATTAAGCTCATCATGTATGTGTCGATGGGCTTTGTGTTTATGGATTATTGGCAGGTAATCGTGATGATGATCATCGGCGCCATCATCGGCTCATGGGTAGGTACCAAGCTGCGCCACCGCATGCCCATGCCGTGGCTCAAGCGCATCCTGCCTTGGCTACTAACCATCATCGCGATTAAAATCATCGCTGACAATGCCATAAAGTTAAATTTTGCATGGGGCTGACGTAGATAAGCCCCAAACCGCACATCATTTCCTAAATTTTTTAGCTTTTATGATAAAAATTGGTAGGGAAATTTTGGTAAAAATAACTTACCACAAAGCATTGATGAGATTCCGCCAATCATGGTAAATAGTATCATGGCAGGGTATTGTTTGATAAAATTGTCATAAAGTCTGCTTGATATATAATGAGCGGGCAATCCATTTGCCAAATCATTGATAATCAAAAATAAAATGGCAAGCATCAAAAATACCACGCAGCACAAAAATCCTTTTAAAAATAGACCAACATAATCCTTTTTTTGTTTAATGTAAATTTGACTTTTGGCAATCCAAACACCCATCATCAAAGCAGGAATAATGGCGACAACAAAAGCAATGATAAAAAATGCCACGATGAGGGCAAACCCATAATTATTCATGCTTTGCTGATTTAATAAGACAATTATCAACAAACCCAAGAAAGACAGCAAAAATCCAATCATAGGGACAACAAAAGCGTAAGCCAAAATCACTTTTACTTTTGGATAAATAAACCCGGGTTGTTTACCAGAAGCTAGGATTTCTTGTTTGGTTGTCATTTTAATTACTCTTTTATTTTTGCGGCTGGCGTATATAAACGCTAAATCCCACTTCATTTCCTTAAAGTTTTTAGCTTTTGTGATGGTGCACCGTAGTTAAATCTAAACTCAGATTTTTTAATCCAATAAAAAGACACCCAATCATCATTGGGTGTCTTTTTATTATTGCCAAGCATCTAAGAATCGCTCGTGGCGCAGTGTGTCATCGGGATTTTTGATTTTTGAGACGAACTCATGCGTCTGCTCAATCATCATCTCGCAGCCATCAAGATCTGCCTTACCAGTCAAAATCAACCATCTAAGATAAATGAGCCAAGTATTAAGCACGTCCGATTCACAATACGTGGTCAGCTTCTGCCAGTCGCCACTTTGAACCATCGGCACAACTTGAGAACCATCAATCTTACCTTTGCCTGCAAAGCCGCACAGAGCAGCGATGGTATCGAGCTTTTGCTTGCTGTAGCCATTATACAGCGACATTTTATCCATCAAATCAACATGCATCTCACCATAACGATACAGATAATCTGGCTTGTTCGCTGAATTAAACAAAGCAGGTGCGCTAATCTTATGATGCAGTGCGCGGTATAGCAGGACAGGGACGTCAAACCCCGAGCCATTCCAACTGATCAGCACAGGCTTCTTGGCAAACGCGCGAAAGAACTTTCTTAGAATATCTGCTTCAGTCAATCGATCCAGCGCAAGTGAGTGCAGTGAGAACCCCCCATTTTCCACCCACAAGAATGACAAACAAGCAATCTTATGCAAAGGCAAACGCATAAAGTCATTGCCCGCCTCGGCTTGACGCAAGGCGATGAGTGCGGTCAAAGCATCATCGTCTGACAAGTCTTTTAGCTCAGGATACAGACGTCTTCCCGTCTCAACATCAGGAATCGTCTCAATATCAAAAACCAGAATTGGGCTTGCGGTATTCATGCACTCTCCTATGTTTGGCTCAATCAATCACACCGAACAGACCCGTTGATAAATAACGATCACCACGGTCACAGACGATGAATGCGATGATGGCATCAGGGTTGTTCTTGGCGATCTGATGCGCCGCCCAGGCCGCGCCACCGCTTGATACACCGCAGAACACACCTTCTTCTTTGGCAAGTTTACGCATATAGATCTCAGCGTCTTTTTGATTGACATCCATCAGAGTATCGACCAATGATGCATCAAAAATCCCCGGCAAATACTCTGCCGGCCATCTTCTGATGCCCGCAATGCTTGAATGCTCATCAGGCTGTAATCCGATGACTTGGATGTCGGGGTTTTGTTCCTTTAGGTATCTTGATACGCCCATGATGGTGCCTGTCGTACCCATCGAACTGACAAAATGCGTTATCTTGCCGTCCGTCTGCGCCCAAATCTCAGGGCCTGTGGTCAGATAATGAGCCTCTTTGTTATCTTCGTTATTGAACTGATCTAGCACGATACCAAGCCCATCAGCCTGCATCTGTAACGCCAAATCACGCGCCTCCTCCATGCCTTGCTCCACCTCGATCAATGTCGCCCCATAGGCGGTCATTGCATCTTTACGCTCTTGGGTGGAATTTTTTGGCATGATAAGCGTCATCTTATAGCCTTTCATGGCTGCGACCATGGCAAGCGCAATGCCGGTGTTGCCGCTTGTCGCCTCGATCAGCGTATCGCCAGGCTTGATGTCGCCACGTTTTTCGGCTTGGTCAATCATGTTAAAAGCAGGACGATCTTTGACCGAGCCTGCTGGGTTATTACCTTCAAGCTTGGCAAGTAGCGTTGCGCTTGTGTCGTTGGCAAGCCGAGACAGCTTCACCAATGGCGTCTGTCCAACATAGTCAGCAAGAATGGTGGTTTGATTAATAAAATTCGTCATTAGCACACCCTAATATTATAATTTTGGCCAACAGTTTCTAAAAACCGCCCTATGAAGGACGGTTTTGTAAGTTCAATTCGCTTATTATTGCTCAATGCCTTTCATGGTTAGCTTGATGCGTCCACGATTGTCGATGTCTTGCACTTGAACTTTAACAGTTTGACCTTCTTTTAGGTAGTCGCTGACATTCTCTACGCGCTCATCAGAGATTTGGCTGATGTGCACCAGACCGTCAGTACCTGGCAGGATGGTCACGAACGCACCGAATTCAACGATACGAGCAACCGTACCTGTGTAGATCGTGCCTACTTCAACCTCAGCGGTGATCGCCTCAATCTTAGCGATGGCGGCACGGGTAGATGCCTTAGATTCGCCAAAGATGCGAATTACACCGTTATCATCGATATCTACAGTTGCGCCAGTCTCTTCAGTTAAGGCACGGATCGTTGCACCACCTTTGCCAATCACATCACGGATCTTCTCTGGGTTAATCTCGATGGTCGCGTAGTTCGGTGCGTGTGCATTGATCTCTGTGCGAGAAGTTGCAATCACTTCGTTCATGGCATTTAGAATGTGGATACGACCTGCATGCGCTTGTTTTAGAGCTTGCTCCATGATGTCAGCAGTGATGCCTTCAATCTTGATGTCCATCTGTAGCGCAGTGATACCATTTACCGAACCTGCCACCTTAAAGTCCATGTCGCCTAGGTGGTCTTCATCACCTAGAATGTCTGACAATACCGCAAATCTCTCACCTTCTTTAACGAGACCCATCGCGATGCCTGCCACAGGTGCTTTTAGTGGTACGCCTGCATCCATCAATGATAGTGATGCACCACAGACAGATGCCATCGATGATGAGCCGTTCGATTCGGTGATGTCAGATACCACACGGATGGTGTATGGAAAGCGTTCAGCTGCTGGCAACATGGCTTGAACACCACGACGTGCTAGGCGACCATGACCGATTTCACGGCGTTTTGGACCGCCTTCACGACCGGTCTCGCCCACTGAATAGTGTGGGAAGTTGTAGTGTAGCATGAAGTGATCTTGCTTAGTGCCTGACAGGCTGTCCACCAAGTTCACGTCACGGCTGGTGCCTAGCGTGGTGGTTACCAGCGCCTGAGTCTCACCACGAGTAAATAGCGCAGAACCATGCGTATAAGGCAACACACCCACTTGAATGTCAAGCGCACGTACAGTCTCTAGATCACGTCCATCGATACGTGGCTTGCCTGATAGGATGTTGTCACGTACGGTGCGATATTTTAGAGTCTCGAACAGCTCTTTGATCTGAGCAACTTTATCCGCATAATCTTCTGCTGTCTCATCGCCTGCTAGAGCCAATGCTTCCTCTTTTAGTTCGTCTAGACGTGCATAGCGATCTTGCTTAACAGTGATGGTGTACGCCTCGCTCACCTTGGCGGTGAATTGGTCTTTTAGCCGTGCGTTTAGCTCTTCGTTGATCGCAGGCGCGACAAATTCAGCCTTAGCATTACCGACCGCAGCCGCAAACGCGTTGATATTTTCAATCACAACTTGCTGCTGACCGTGACCGTATAGTACTGCGCCCAGCATTTGATCTTCTGACAGCTCGTCCGCTTCAGATTCAACCATTAGCACAGCAGCCTTCGTACCAGCAACCACTAGGTCAAGCTGGCTTTCTTTCATTTGAGCATGATTTGGGTTTAGTACGTATTCGCCATTGATGAAGCCGACACGAGCTGCACCGATTGGGCCGTTGAATGGTGCAGGAGAGATGGCAAGTGCTGCAGAAGTACCAATCATCGCTGCGATGTCTGCATCTTGGGTCTTACCTGATGAGATAACGGTCGCAGTTACTTGAATTTCGTTCACATAGCCTTCTGGGAATAGCGGACGGATCGGACGGTCAATCAGACGACTGGTTAGCGTCTCAAACTCTGACGCACGACCTTCACGCTTACCATAGCCACCAGGGATTTTACCTGATGCGTACATTTTTTCTTGGTAGTTGACAGTCAATGGGAAGAAGTTCTGACCTGCAACTGCTTCTGGACGAACAACAACCGCCACCAATACCGACACGTCACCCATGTGAACGAGTACACTATTGGCCTGACGAGCAACACGGCCCGTCTCTAGAACAACTTGTTGATTGCCATATTGGAATTCTTGGCGAATGATATTAAACATAGTATTTCCTTTAATAAACTTGGACATGGTTTAAAGCCCTAAGAGATGTTTTAACTGTAATTATATGATTTATAAAACATTTCTTAGAGTTCTAAGACCACTGTCCACAATAAACATAAAATGACAAAAACGGCACGCAAACGCACACCGTTTTTGGTAAAAATTAGCCGAGCTAATTTTAAAATTAACGGCGTAGACCCAAAGATGCGATCAAATCAGTGTAACGATTTAGATCTTTACCTTTTAGGTAGTCTAAAAGTTTACGACGTTGGTTAACCATACGGATAAGACCGCGGCGGCTGTGATGGTCAGCTTTGTGTGCCTTGAAGTGGTCTTGTAGGTCGTTGATACGAGCAGTTAGAAGTGCAACTTGTACTTCTGGGCTACCAGTGTCATTCTCAGCGCGCTTGTATTTTGCGATGATGTCGATACGATCTTGATTAGTTAGCATAACTAAATTCCTATATGAGCAATGCGACATAATTCGGGCAAGCATTGCATTGCTAAAGCCTGCCTAAGCCTATTGGCATGAATTTTCATTATATCATGGAAATTCAAAAATGTCATTTAAAATCACAAATCAAAACCCCCTGCGTGGAGAAACAGAGGGTTTTGAAGGGGTAGATTAGAAGTTATAACGAACGCCGATTTTGCCACCGTATTCTTTAACTTTAAAGTTATCCACTTTGCCTAAGTGGTTGTATTCTACGCCACCGTCAATGGTCCATTGTGGGTTGATGGCGTATGACACACCCGCCACCGCACCTAAGCCCACTTGTGTTTTTTTGGCAGTCGTTGATGAAAAGAAAGACTCTGCACCAACAGAAGCCTTATTGCTGATGTCTAGGTTGAGTTTGTTGACGCCCACTCTTGCACCCACATAGGGCGTAAATCCTGACACAGAAGTGAAGTCATAAAATGCAGACACGCCCACAGATTGTGCTTTAACATTTGTTTTGCGGTAGTCGCCTGCCACATCAAAGCCTGTTTCTTTGTGTTCTAGCTCGCCAAAATGGGTGTAATCTAGGGCGTAACGAGTAGCACCATAATCGCTACCTACCGCCACAGAAAATGCGGTGTCGCTGTCTTTTGCTTTCTTTTGGCTTCGGTCATCTTTGACATCAAGTTTAGATGTGCCTACCAAGCCTTGCACATAAAGACTGCCAACATTGGCGGTTGCGGTGATGGACACGCTGGCGATGATCAGTGCTGGGAGTAATTTTTTCATAGGTTGTACCTCAAATCTTAAAAAAAGTTTGGTGTTTAATGTTATTTATAAAAACTTATTATCATTAAATCATTATTTATGATAAAAAGCAGGTGGATATTATGCCTAAATCGAATAAATTTCAAGTAGAATTATGTTAAGATGAAAATTAATAAAAAAATGTTCTTTGACTTTAAAAACTCACGCCACCAGTCTTATCGGTTGCAATCGTCCAGTTTTCTCCACTTGTCCAAGCCCCACAAACTTACCCTCATGATACAGACGAATTTGGCAAATTTCGCCAGCAAAATCAAGCTCATGCGTGCGGTCTTTGATATTAAGCCGCTGCCCCATTTTGATGCGTGCTGTTTCGTCTGTGGTGAGTTTGATAATAGGTAAATGATTAAGCAGTACATCTATCGGTAGTAGTTTGCCAAAGCGCTCATCAAAAGATAACTCTGAAAGCTCATCGACGCTTATCGCCCCTGCCACGTCAAATCCGCCTGTGCTGGTGCGGTGCAAAGCAGTCAAATGACCCAGCGTGCCAAGCCGTTCAGCCATCGTCTCGCCAAGCACGCGCACATAAGTGCCTTTAGAACAGATGACATCAAGGGCGATTTCGTCATCGCTTAATTTATTTAAAGCCAAATGATGAATGACAATGGGGCGTGGAGCTCGCTCTATCTCGATACCGTCTCGGGCATATTCGTAGAGCTTTTTGCCGTCTTTTTTTAGGGCGGAGTACATGGGCGGGGTTTGTAATTGCTCGCCCATTAGGCTGTTTGCAATCTCATCAAGCGCACGCCCATCAAAAGTTGGAACGGCTTTTTGGGCGATGACTTGTCCTTCTTTATCACCCGTATCAGTCTGCTCACCAAGCTTAATGATGGCGGTATAGCCCTTATCAGCATCTAACCCAAAGCTGCTAAACTTAGTCGCCTCGCCTAAGCAAATTGGTAGAAGCCCCGTCGCCATGGGATCAAGCGTGCCGGTATGCCCTGCTTTTTTGCTGTCAAAATCTGCTGACATAAACAAGCGTTTGGCTTGGGCAAGAGCTGAATGGGAGCTGATGCCGATGGTCTTATTCATTAATAATACACCCGAGACGATCTGTTTTGACATTAAGAATTATCCGTATCGTCAGCCTCAGATTCGCCAGTTTTTTGCATGGCTTGACTGACTAGATTCATCATGTGATTGCCGTGAGCGGTCACCTCATCATAATGGAATCTTAGGCGTGGTGTGGTACGAGTATTCATGGTGTGTGACAGCTCGGTACGCAAAAAGCCTGCTGCATTTTTAAGCACATTGATGCTTTCTTGATGCGCTTCTTTATTCATGCCACCATCTTGAGATGGCTCCAAAATGGTGACATAAACATCCGCATAACCCAAATCAGGGCTTAGTTTGACGCCAGAGATGGTCACAAAACCAGTCAAACGCGGGTCATTAATCTCATCGCGAATCAGCACAGAAAGCGTACGCTGGATTTGGTCGGAGAGTCGTTGTAGTCGTTGGTTCATCATTGCCTCTTTTAATCGGTTAAAATCAGTTGGTAATTGGTGAAATGATTAAATCATTATAAATGTTCAAAGCTTAATCAAACAACAGTTCTTAATTAAACAACTGTGGCGCAGTTTTATTGAATTTGCCATTAAATGTTAATTCAATCTTAAATCACGCCAGTTGCGACATAGTATAGCTCATTTATGCCATGAAACCAAATCTATGCCAACAACGCACGCCAAAGACTAAGCCTCCCGTACATTTAAAATCCATCAATCGCTAAATTGGCCTTTAGATTTGTCATGAAATTAGTAAATTTAAGCTAAAATCCAGCTAAAAAAATTCCCGAACTGCTTCGCTGACCGATAAAAATCCGTTAAAAAAAGCACCCACAAATAACAGCCTGATTACACAACCACCCAAACCCATACAGAATTTACGCAAGTTTACATTGATTTACCTTGGGTCGTAAAATGCCAAAAAAACTGCCCTATTTTTTGACAAAAAACGCCTATTATTAAATTTTAAATCACCTATACTAAGACACATGAAGTTGTCCTACAGTGACCTGATGGAGAATATGATTTCTTAACTTTGTTGATTACTTGGAGTCATATAAAAAAAGGCATCAAATCAACGATTAAGACCGATGCCCAAAACGCAAATCATTGATGAATTGCAACGGCAATTTACGACACTAAATCTTGAATTTGAATAAGGAGCACATTATGAGCAAGCTAGTTCGTTTACATGACATTGAAACCACCAACCGTGAAGTTTTAGGTGAAGGCTATTACAACCCTATCGGCAAGACCGCATATGGCATTGGACAAGAAAAAATTGGTAAAGTAGAAGATGCATTGGTAGAAGTTGATACTGGTAAAGTTCGCTATTTGGTTGTGGACGCTGGCGGTTGGTTCTTCTCAAAAGAAGTATTAGTACCAGCAGGTCTGTCTCGCATCGTAGGCGATGAAGTATATTTCGACAGCCTAACCAAAGATCAAGTCGAAGCGATGGAAGCTTATGACCGTGACTATGTGTACAGCTACGAAGAGCAATACAACAAAGACCGTGCATTCTATGCTGCCGACACACTACCAGCTGAAAGCCGCCTAGACCTAAACGAAGCACACTACACAGCGCCAAACACGCTAGAGCTGCTTGAAGAGCGTCTGACTGTCAATAAAGACCGCATCGTTGCTGGCATCGTAAGCCTAGGCAAGCATGTCGTGACCGAAGAGCGTCGTGTAGAAGTTGACCTAGAAGAAGAGCATGCACACATCGAGCGTGTAGCAGCAGATCGCCCAACAGACCGTCGCATCGGTGATGATCTAGGTGCAGACACCATCAGCGTTGAGCTAGAAGCTGAGCGTGCTAATGTCAGCAAGCAAACTTATGTGACCGAAGAGATCACCCTAGCCAAAACCACTGACACTCGCACTGAGACCATCCTAGAGACCATCCAGCGTGAAGAGCTGAATGTCGATGACCTAGGCAATGTGGTAGACAGACACGGCAATGTCGTGAACTACGAAGGCATTACTGCTGACGAAGTACGCCGCGCTCGTGGTCTATGATTGACTGATGAGCCTGGCATCATGCCAAAGACACGAAAGTAATCGAAAAGCCAGAGTTATCGCTCTGGCTTTTTTGGATGAAAATCATCGTTTAATCATCGTTTATTATTGGGTTAATTACCTACCAGCGACTAACGTCACAATTTACCAACAGCAGATCAATTTTAAATTTAAGGAAAAATCACATGACAAAAGACATCAACGACAACACACTTACCGACCCACAAGTACTCGAACTCTTAGAAGAGCGTGCCCACATTCACAAGGACAGAGTCAGTACAGGCAAAGTGGTGCTGTCAAAGCAGACCCGCTCTCGCACGGTGAATTTGCCCATCACTTTGACCGAAGAATACCTTGTCATCACTTATAAAGAAGACAGCTCACCGCTCAATCATCATAAACCTGTGAGCGATGATTCTTTAATCGACATCATCGACAACACCGCTAACACGCACGCCCAGATCAGCATCAATGGCAAAATGCAAAGTTTGGCATTAGGTGGCTCTGTTGAGATTTTGCTGTCTCGTGAGACTGCCACCGTCACCAAAAGCACACACGTCATCGAAGATGTCAGCCTTGACGCTAAGACCATCAGCAAAGAACATATCTTTACCACCGAGCTGAAAAAAGAAGTACTGGATGTCAAAGGCGACGAGAAGCTCATTGCCAATGATGTACTGATTGATGGTAAGTAAGATGAATGATTGGTGATGCCAAATCTTAGCCCATAATTCCAGTCTCTAAATTCTAGACTTTATCAGCCGCTTGTTGAATTTTTGACATAAAAAAACACCCCAACTTATGGGGTGTTTTGTTGCTTTGTCTTACAGCTGGCGCTTGACTTCGTGAATCTCAAAGACCTCAATCTTATCGCCCACTGCCACTTCGTAGCCCTTGACCGCAAGACCACACTCCATCCCAGCTTTGACTTCATTGACGTCGTCTTTGTAGCGACGCAGTGATTGTAGCTGACCTGTGAAGATTACCTTGTCATCACGCAGAACGCGGATTGGCTTGTTGCGGTAGATGGTACCTTCTTGAACCATACAACCTGCTGCCGCGCCAAACTTACTAGAGCGGAACACGTCACGAACCTCGGCGGTACCCAAGATCTTCTCACGATGCTCTGGTGCCAACATACCGCTCATCGCAGCTTTCACGTCATCGATCAGACCATAGATGACGCTATAGTAACGAATATCCAAACCTGCTTCATCAGCTTTACGCTTACCTGCCGTGTCGGCACGCACGTTAAAGCCAAGAAGTACAGCTTCACTAGATTCCGCCAAGATCACGTCAGATTCTGTGATGGCACCAACGCCTGAGCTGATAACACGCACTTTAACTTCATCAGTTGAGAGCTCATCAAGGGCGCTAAGCAGCGCTTCGAGCGAACCACGAACGTCGGTTTTTAGGACAATGTTCAAGGTCGCAATATCATTACCCATGCTCTCAAACAGCGTATCTAGGCGCATCTTATTCTGACGCTCTAGAACGCGATCACGCTCACGTGCCGCACGGAAGTCAGCAACTTCACGCGCCTTCTTCTCATCTGACACCACCAAGAACTCAGAACCAGCTGCCGGGGCATCGGGCAGACCTAGGATCTCAACAGGGATCGACGGTCCTGCGGTCTTGATGCGATCACCATTCTCATCGGTCATCGCACGCACTTTACCATAGAATTCGCCAGCCAGAACCAGATCGCCTTGATTTAGCGTGCCTTTTTTGACAAGTAAGCTGGCTACCGCACCACGGCCTTTATCGATACGAGATTCGATAACCACGCCCTGCGCTGCACCATCTAATGGCGCTTCTAACTCCATGATCTCTGCTTGGATGCTGATGGTTTCTAATAGCTCATCGACGCCCATGCCTGTCTTGGCAGAGACTTGCACCATTGGTACATCGCCGCCCCACGCCTCAGGCACAACTTCTTTTACTGCCAATTCGTTGATAACGCGATCTGGATCGGCGGTGTCTTTATCCATCTTGTTGATGGCGACAATCAATGGCGTACCTGCTGCGCGCGCATGGTCAATCGCCTCTTCGGTCTGTGGCATCATCCCATCATCAGCCGCGACGACAAGCACGACAATATCGGTCGCCTGCGCACCACGAGAACGCATGGCGGTAAAGGCGGCGTGACCTGGGGTATCTAGGAAGGTAATTACACCACGATCGGTTGTAACATGGTACGCACCGATGTGCTGAGTAATACCACCAGCTTCACCGCTTGCCACTTTCGCTTCGCGGATCTTATCAAGCAATGAAGTCTTACCATGGTCAACGTGACCCATAATAGTCACAACAGGTGGACGCGCTTGAACGTTGCCTGATTTCTCATCAACAGCCTCTTGAAGGTCGTCTTCTAGCTTGGTGTCAGAGACAAGCACCAAGTTATGACCAAATTCTTCAACCACAAGACCTGCGGTGTCCTGGTCAATGGTGTCAGATTCACGAACCATCTCACCCATTTTCATGAGTGATTTGATGACCTCGCGAACCTTAACCGCCATCTTCTGAGCAAGGTCAGAAACAACGATCGATTCACCAACTTCAACATTATAGACAATCTTCTCAACAGGCATCTCAAACTTATGCTTGCCTGACTGAGATGATTTTAGTCCACGCTGCTTGGTCTTGATCTCAAGCTCTTCTCTGCCTTTTTTCTTGCCGCCTTTTGAACGGCTAGAGTTGGTGTTAGTGCCACGCTTAATCTCGCGACGCTCTTTTTCAAAAGATTCCTCAAGTGCTGCACCCACCAGACCTTTGGCAAGCGGTTCGTCTTTACGAACGATGGTGCTTGAGTTGTCTTCTTTGTCGCTATAACGGCTTGCCATCTGCTTCATCTGCTCTAGCGTGCGTTTTTGCGCTTCTTCGGCAGCTTTGCGGCGGTTTTCTGCTTCTAATTGACGCAGCTTCTCTTCTTCAGCTTCGCGAGCCTTACGGGCTGCCTTGTCTTCAGCAGTTTCTGATTTGACAGGTTTTGGTGTAGGTTTCTTGGCTTTGTTGTCAGCTTTATCAGACTTATCATCAGTAGCTTCGCCATCTTTTTTGGCTTTTTTGACGACAACAGATATTGATGATGAGGTAGTTTTTTCTTGATCATCGCTGCTTGCGCGCATGGCGGCAAGGGTAGCAGCTTGACGTTCGGCAGCTTCTTTTTTATTGCGTTCAGCAGCCTGTTTTTCTTCGGCGGCTTTTAGGCGTGCTTCTTCAGCAGCTTTGGCCTGAGCGGCGACTTCTTCAGCGATTTTGTTAGCATCTGGCTTCTCAAAAACGATCTTTTTTGTTTTGACGACATTGACCGCTTTTGCTTTACCTGATGTGCCAGTTACTTTGGCAGTAGATGTGGTTTTTGATTTAATGCTAATACGTTTATTATCTTTATTGGTATCTGTCATGTATTCACCTGATTTTGTGTTTTGGCAAGGGCGACTTGTCGTCGCCTGTTGTCTTATTACTTGCCAAATCACTCAAAAAATTAGGTGTTTTGGCAATGACTTAATTAAATGTACCCATCACAAGGCACTCACACCAGTGGCGCGCATGGTTATTCGAACCATGATTTACGAGCGTTCATGATGATCTTGCCTGCAAGTTCACTGTCCAGCCCTTCAATGTCTTCGATGTCAAAGACTGCTTGTTCTGCCAAGTCGTCTAGCGTAATTATATCACGCTCAGCCAGCTTATAAGCGATCCCAGTCGTCATGTCTTCTAGCGCAAGCAGCTCAGCACTTGGCTCTTTGATGTTCTTTTGTTTTTCAAGCTCATCAGCGATAACAACTTCCTTGGCGCGTTCTTGGATGGTGGCGATCGCTTCGTCATCAAGACCTTCGATGTCATGGAAAGTCTCAACTGGCACATAGGCCACTTCTTCGATGCTGGTAAAGCCAATCTCAACCAAAGCTTCTGCCAGATCACGATCAACTTCTAGACGCTCATAGAATAGGTCGATATAGCCTTGAGATTCTGATGCTTGGCGCTCTAGATATTCAGACTCTAGCATCATGTTTAGCTTGTAGCCTGTTAAATCAGATGCCAGACGTACGTTTTGACCTTGAGAACCGATGGCGCGAGCAAGTTGGTCATTGGTTGCAAAGATAATGTCGGCAGTCTTAGCATCTTCGTCTAGCACCAGGCTAGATACGTCAGCAGGCTCAAGGGCGCTGATGATGTACTGAGCAGGATCATCGCTCCATACCACCACATCCACGCGCTCGCCATCAAGCTCTTGTTGTACTGCTTGGATGCGAGTACCACGCATGCCGATGCACGCGCCTACTGGATCGATACGATGGTCGTTCGTCTTAACAGAAATCTTAGCGCGTAGACCTGGCAGACGCGCCACGTCACGAATCTCAATGATGCCTTCTGAGATTTCTGGAATTTCTTTGGTCATAAGCTCAACCAGCATGTCTTTATGTGTACGAGACAACAGAAGCTGCGAACCACGACCGTCACGATTCACTTGATGCAGAAGTGCGGTCACGCGTGATTTTGGACGTAGAATTTCACGTGGTAGCGCTTGGTCTTTAGCCAAATAACCTTCAGCGTTGTCACCTAGATCAATCACATAACCGTCACGACTTTGTTTTTTGACTTCGCCAGTGATCAGCTCGCCCACGCGCGCTTCGAATGCATCTGCCACCAACGCACGTTCAGCTTCGCGGATTTTTTGGATGATGACTTGCTTGGCTTGGGTGGCGGCGATACGGCCAAATTCGATAGATTCGATTTGCTCCTCTTTGATGTCGCCGATCTTCCATTCATTCTCATCAAGATCACTAATGGCAAGCTGACAAGCTGGCATCTCATGATCTTCGTCAGCAACGACCGTCCAATAACGATAAGTATCATAATCGCCACTCTTACGGTCAATCGACACGCGAATCGCCACTTCCGGCTGCTCGGTATAGACTTTTTTCTTGGTAGATACGACTAAGGCTTGCTCAATCGCTTCAAAAATATCTTCAGGATTTAGCCCTTTTTCGTTACTGACCGTCTCAACAACGGTTAAAATTTCACGGCTCATCTTCGATCCTTTGGGTTAATTTTGGTTGGTTGGTTTTATGTTATTGACTCAATCTTCATAAATCAGATGAGCTTTATCCACATTATTAAATTCAATATCAAATTCTAACTTATCTTCGGTGACAACCTTCATGCTCGTCTCGCCCACCTCAAGCAGACGACCCACGACCTTGCGGCGCTTAGTGTCGCCCTGTCCGATGGCATGAATCAGGCGCAAATTGACAATCTCACCAACAAACAGCGCCACCTGCTCTGGGCTGAATAACGGACGGTCAAAACCAGGGCTTGATACCTCTAAAATATACTCGCCTGCGATCGGGTCATGCACATCCAATACGCCTGACACCTGATGATTGACCGCAGAACAATCCTCAATGGTCACATGCTCGCCATTAGCACGCTGCTCAGCGCTGACTTCGATATAAATTCTTAGCAAAGATTTGCGACCTTGCGGCATGAACTCAATACCCCAAAGCTCAACGCCACAGGCGTTCACCGCCGGAGCGATTAACTCGGTCAATTCAGCAATTTTACTCGATGGTTTCATGTATTTTCATGTATCCTTGGTTAAATATGGCTGCTTGTATTGTAGCATCACTAAACGACAAATACAAAAAAACCCACAAAACGCGTTAGTGGGCTTTAATCATCAATCAGCCTAGCCTTATTGTCTATATAAATTTACTAGATCGTAAGACACCTTATTTTATAAAATAAAACCAAAATAAGGATTTTAAAAAGTGGTAGCGGGGGCTGGATTTGAACCAACGACCTTCGGGTTATGAGCCCGACGAGCTACCAGACTGCTCCACCCCGCATCAATTTAGAACGCTATTATAGCATGCATTTTGATGTTGTCAAGACTTTTTTGAAATTCATAAAAGCGTTCAACATTCAGTTTAATTAATGGTGCCTAACAGCTGATATTTGGTGCGATCGGAGGGACTTGAACCCTCACGCCGTGAAGCACTACCCCCTCAAGATAGCGTGTCTACCAATTCCACCACGATCGCAAAATAGGCGCTTATTTTAACGAGTATTATTTAAAATATCAAGCGAAAAAACCAAAATTATCAAAAAATCACTCGCCTGCTGGCGCACTTGGCGCCGTGGTAGCAGGAGCACTCTGAGCGGTCGGCACATCAAGACGTAGCTGATCTTCTGCTTCACGCTGCGCATACCATGCCAAGGCAAGACTAGTAATAAAAAACACGGTCGCAAGCACAGCCGTGATGCGCGTCATGAAGTTGGCCGAGCCTGCCGCACCGAATACCGTGCCTGCCGCACCTGCACCAAATGACGCGCCAGCATCTGCACCCTTACCATGCTGAAGCAAAATAAATCCCACCATGACGATCGCCACGATGATATGAACTGCTAATAATACTGTAAACATAATAAAACCACTATAAATAGACTATATAAAGACAACCCAAAGATCAGCTAAATGCCTGTGCGATGACTGTAAAGCTATCTGCCTTTAACGAAGCGCCACCCACCAAAGCACCATCAACGACATCACAAGCAGCGAAGTCTTTGGCGTTCTTATCATTCACACTGCCGCCGTATAGCACGCTGATATCTACCAAGCCTTGCTTAGTCAGCTGTGCCTTGATGTGGCGATGCGTGACTGCCACTTCATCAACGGTCGGGGTTAAACCCGTGCCAATCGCCCATACAGGCTCATACGCGATCAGTAGCTGATCGGCTGGTGCATTTAAACCATCTAGTACAGACAGCTGCTCATCAAGCACGCTTAGGGTCTGACCGCCCTCGTATTCATCTTTTGTCTCGCCCACGCACAGCACAACAACCAGACCTGATTGGATGGCTTGGGTGATTTTTTTGGCAAGCATCTCATTGGATTCTGCATGGTAGGTGCGTCGCTCCGAATGACCGATCAAGGTAAATTTGGCGCCTAAATCCGCCACTTGTGCCGCTGATACGTCGCCTGTGAATGCGCCTGTCTCACCAAAAGCACATACGTCCTGCGCACCCACCCAAACAGATAAGTCTTTTAGGATGTCAGTGACCGCACCAAGATGCAAAAAAGTTGGCGCACAGCCCAAGTGGCAGCTTGAATTGTCCGTCACGCCCTTCATGGCGTGAGCCAACACTACTGCTTCGGTTAGCGTTGCTGGGTTTAGTTTCCAATTGCCAATGACGTACTTTGCCATATTGCACTCTCTTTGTTCTTTGTTGATGCGCCAAACGGTCGGCATGGTCAAAAATCATTTAAACGCATTATTATAACGCATTTTATTGTCATTACACACATAAAATTGTGTGTTTTTCGTCTCATGTCAATCTCAAAGCATAAAAATTTCAGCCAATGTGCTGTTAAATCATGGCAAATATAGTATATTACAACAATACTTATAAAATTGTTAATCCATGAACCACGCCACCACAGGACTTGCTCGAATTATACTAGATAGAGCACTCATCAATCATGACGTGCTTAGGGCTGCCATTGATGACGCTAGTGCCGCGCAGATTAGCCTTGCTCGCCATCTAGTGCGACATGGCGTACTGTCCTCCGATGTGATCGCCAAGACTTTATCTGAGAGTCTGGGCATAGACTTGGTGGATTTGGATAAATTTAACATCAAAGAGCTGCCCTTGCATCTGCTTGATGATGCACTCATTGCACGCCACGAGGTGTTACCCCTTGGTCAGCGCGATGGGCAAATTTTTATCGCCACCAGTGACCCGACACGCGCGCAAGTAATGAGCGAGCTTGGCTTTGCAACCAATGCGCACATCACGCCCGTTCTGGTCGATGAGAATAAACTCGTACGCATCATGCAAAGCCTGCATCTAGGCGCGGTGCTAGAGCTTGGCGAGGACGATCATGAACTGCCTGATAATGACGGTGAGGCGATGCTTGATGCGCCGACCGTTAAATTCGTCCACAAGACATTAAGTGATGCCATCATCATGGGTGCATCAGACATTCATTTTGAGCCGTTCGATAAGCATTATCGGGTAAGATTTCGCATTGATGGCATCATGCAGAGCATCGCAAACCCTCCCAAGGCTTCAGGCAATAAAATCAGTACTCGCCTAAAAGTCATGGCACGTCTCGACATTGCCGAACGACGAAAGCCGCAAGATGGGCGCATCAAATTTCCCCTGCATGAAGGTAAATCGGTTGATTTTCGTGTCAGTACCACGCCCACACTCTTTGGCGAGAAGATCGTCTTAAGGCTACTAGATTCTGCCCAAGCCCTAATCGGCATTGATACGCTCGGCATGAATGATGCCCAAAAACAGCTGTTCCTTGATGCACTAAACCGTCCTCAAGGCATGATCGTCATCACAGGCCCGACAGGCTCTGGTAAGACAATCTCGCTATACACCGCGCTTGGCATCCTAAATCGACCCGAGATTAACATCCAAACCGTCGAAGACCCTGTGGAAATCCACCTAGATGGCATCAATCAGGTCAATATCAACCCAAAGATTGGGCTTGACTTTGCTGATGTGCTAAGAGCTTTCTTGCGTCAAGATCCCGACGTCATCATGGTGGGCGAGATTCGCGACGTACAGACCGCAGAGATTGCCATTAAGGCCGCTCAGACAGGCCACTTGGTGCTGTCCACATTACACACCAATTCTGCCATCGACACCATCATTCGCCTAAAGAACATGGGCGTGGCAACCTTTAATATCACAAGCTCCCTAAGTCTCATCATCGCCCAAAGGCTCGTCCGCCGTCTATGCGGTGACTGTAAGCAGCCCTTAGACATCCCCGCCCAAAGCCTGATTGAGCTTGGCTTTAGTCCAGATCAAATCGGCACAGCCAAGCTATATAAGCCCGTCGGTTGCCATCAATGTAAAGACGGCTACAAAGGACGCATAGGCATCTATGAGATGCTGCCCATCACCCCTAAGCTCGCCACGCTCATCATGAGCGACGCGCCGACTCAGGCACTTAGCGAATTTGCCAAAGAACACGGCATGATGACCCTTAGACAATCTGCCATGCATCAGGTCATCAGCGGCATCACAAGCCTACAAGAGATGGAGCGTCTCACAGGTGCCTAAATCCATCAAAACAGCCAAGCTGCGCCAAATAAATAAGCCCAAAGATAAAACCTTTAGCTATAAAGGCATCTCCGCACAAGGCAAAAAAGTAACGGGTGAAATCAATGCCGCTACCCTGCAGCTTGCTCGATTAAAGCTGCAAAAAGAAGGTATTACACGCCCAAGACTTCGCCAGAAAAAGCCGTTTTTACCAAATTTCACCAACAAAATAAAATCGCTAGAAATTACCCTATTTTTCCGTCAGCTTGCCACCATGCTATCGGCAGGTATCCCGCTCATCCAAGCACTTGACATCACCAACCAAAACAGCAAAAACCCTGCATTTAGCACCATCATCAACCAAACAAAAACAGACATCGAATCAGGCTCCAATTTCGCCAATGCGCTTGGTAAGCATAAAGCATTTAGCCGATTATCCATCGCTTTGGTGCAGGCAGGCGAACAGTCGGGCGCGCTAGACACCATGCTAGATCGCATCGCAAGCCACCAAGAAAGCCTTGAAATCCTAAAAAACAAACTCAAAAAAGCCTTGCAATATCCTGCGCTTGTTAGCATTGTCGCCATCGCTGTAACGGTGATTTTATTGATAAAAGTTGTGCCTATCTTTGCCAAGACATTTAGCGAGATGGGCGAGAGCTTGCCACTGCCGACTCGATTTATCATGGCGTTATCCGATGGACTGGTGGCTAATTTTTGGTGGATTGTAATAAGCGTGCTTGCCATTAGCCTTGGTCTTATTTGGTACAACAAAAAAACAGGCAAGGTCAAACTTTGGCTTGATGACATCGCCCTGAAATTGCCTTTGATTGCTCCATTAATAAAAAAAGCGGTCTTGGTACGATTCTCAAGGACGCTTGCCACGACTTTTGAGGCGGGCATTCCACTATTAGCCGCGCTGGATTTATCCGCCAAAGCCACCAACCATCACGCATTCATCAAGGAGCTAAACGACATCAGCACCAAAGTAAATAGCGGTCAAAGACTCAGCCAAGCCATGAGACAAAGTACACTATTCCTACCGATGACCGTGCAGATGATCGATGTGGGTGAAGAATCCGGCAAGCTCACCGAGATGCTAAATAAAGTCGCCGATTATTATGATAATGAAGTCAGCGAACAGATCGACGGATTAACCAGCCTGATCGAGCCCATCATCATCGTGATACTTGGCATCATCGTGGGCGCAGTTGTGATTGCGATGTATTTGCCAATTTTTCAAATCGGGGCGAGTGTATCATGATTGGTGTGTTAAACATTCTCACCCAAAACCATGCGCTATTTTTGATAATGACAGGGATATTAGGGCTCATCGTTGGTAGCTTTATCAATGTCGTGATTCATCGCATGCCCAAGACCATGCTGAGCGAATGGCGACATGAGATCAGCGAATTTATCGCAGCAGATGAAGCACTCAAGGACGCCACCAAGAACGACGTTCAAGCGCACTATCAGCCCAACCCTTCACCCAATCCATCTACCCTACGATCACGCTGCCCACATTGCACAGCCGTCATCGCTTGGCAGCACAACATTCCCGTAATTAGCTACCTACTTCTGAGTGGTCGCTGCGCATCCTGCCAAGCAAAGATATCCCTAAGCTATCCCGTCACGGAGCTCTTAACGGCGGTGTTATCAATACTCATCGTTCATCATTTTGGTGTGAGTATTCAGGCGGGGCTGGCGCTGATCTTTTTGTGGTATTTGGTTGCTTTATCAGGGATTGATTATCACACCAAGCTACTGCCCGATCGCCTACTTGTGCCGCTTGGCATGGTCGGTCTGATCGCCAACACTCAACATGTCTTTACCACGCCAAATCTTGCCATCTGGGGGCTAGTGATGGGCTTTGTGGTGTTTTGGGGAATTAATGCATTGTTCAAGGTCATCATGGGCAAGGATGGTATGGGACTTGGTGATGCTAAGCTGCTTGGCGTGCTTGGCGCATGGCTTGGGATGTTCTATTTGCCGATGATTGTCTTCATCGCTGCACTGCTTGGTGTAATCGCAGGCATCATTAATAAATACCGACAAGATGAAGAAGTCTTTGCCTTTGGGCCTTACTTGGCGATAGGCGGTTTGTTTTCACTATTATATGGTGAGACGACATGGTCGTGTTATGGTGTATTGGCAATGAATTAATACACAGGCTGGCTTGATTGACTTATCATATTAAACATTGGAGGATATATGAGTGGATTAATCATCGGATTGACGGGCGGAATTGGCAGCGGTAAGAGCGCAGTAAGCGACTGGTTCGCCATGCAGGGCGGAGACGTGGTCGATGCTGATGTCATCGCTCATGCCATCACCGCTAAAGACAGTCCTGTACTAGATGAGCTGAAGGACGTTTTTGGCGACTGGGTCATAGATAGTGGTGGCAACTACAATCGCGCCGCCATGCGCGAACACATCCTAAAACATCCTGCTGCCATCACCACCCTAAACACCATCACGCATCCACACATTCAAGCACAAATCAAAGACGCCCTGGCAAAGAGCACGTCTGCCTATTGTATCTTATCGGTGCCGCTTTTGGTCGAAGGCATGGCAAAATCCCCAAACTTAGCCGAGCTGTGTGACAGGATTCTGGTCGTGGATGTTCCTGAGTCTATCCAAATAGACCGCGCGACCAAACGCGACCAAATCAAGCTGTCACACCATCAAGACCCCATCGCCTACGTTAAGACCATCATCGCCAAGCAAGCCACACGCCAACAACGGCTGGCAGCAGCTGATGATGTGGTGGATAATGGTGGCACACTAGATGAACTGTATGTACAGCTTGAGCGGCTACATGAGGGTTATTTGGCGATGGTAAAGTGCTAAAACGACGAATTAGGCTCTTTTAAGAATTCTAATTCTTCAGCTGTGCTTTCCCTGCCCAATATCTCATTACGATGCGGATAACGACCAAAGCGCTCGATGATGTCCTTATGTCGATGCTCAAAGTCAAGCGTCACAGCATCACCAATCCGCCCAAAAATATCCACCGCGCGCTCATGTATGATTAAACTCTCTGAGTGCATGAACGGCATGGCGGCAAATATCCGAAAATCCACCGGCAACTCGTTAAAACCCACCAAAGCCACCGCCTCTTGAGCCAAAATAAGCACCACATCATCGGCGGCGAATGCCTTTGGCGTGTCGCGATAGACATTACGACTAAACTGATCTAGGATAATTATCTCCGCTAATCTGCCATAATGATCAGTACGCCAGCCCCAGAGCTCGCCTGCTCTCGCCTGATCGATCAAATCTTCGAACTGCTCAGCGATTTTATGGTCAAATTCATCAGATTTGGCGAACCAAAACGGCTTATTATCCGCATCGAACCAAAAATTTAGCACACGGTTCGCCATCTCATTCGTGGTATAAATCATCATCAATCCTTACTTATTTTCTTATCCAATATCTTCTCATGGCGCAACCATATTCAAATGGCTGATCAGGTGTGATTATGCACTCTAGCACGCCGCCGCACTTTTCGATGACTTTTGCGCTCGCGACATTATCATCGCTACACGTTACCAGTACATCACTCACGCCAAGTTCATTCAAGGTCTGCACGCCAAATGTCAGCATCGAAGTCGCAACACCTCGCCCCTCAAAATCAGGATGCGTGGTATAACCAATATGACCGCCATACATTCCTAAGAACTCATTAAGCTCGTGGCGCAGATTCAACATGCCCACCACGCCATCGCCATATAAGGCAAGATATATTGCACTTGGCATCTTATCATAGCCAAATCGATTGGTGCCCTTCGGTGCATAGACATAGCTTAGCCAATCATCATAAGCGTCGGCATCATTTAACACATCAAACGCTGACAACTCATCAGTACCATGAATTAACGGCTGACCGTGTTCATCAAATGCGCGCACAAAATCAACCACAGTCTTCCTGTGGTCTGTCTTAGGTTACACAAACAATAAATCCATCATCGCTCCAATTTATGACGCTGATTGGGCAGATTTTTTACGCTTAAAGAATCTACCCAAATCATCCATCAAAGTATAGACCACAGGAATCACCACAAGGCTCAAAAAAGTCGACGTGATGAGACCGCCCAATACTGCAACCGCCATCGGACGGCGGAACGTCGCATCCGCCCCGCCCCAGCCGAACACGAGCGGCAACATCCCTGCGCTCATGGCGATGGTGGTCATGATGATGGGTCTGGCACGTTTTTTACAGGCGTCTAATATCGCATCAAGTCGCTGCAGCCCTGCCTTCTCGGCAATGATGGCGTAGTCCACGAGCAAGATTGAGTTCTTGGTTGCGATGCCCATAAGCATGATAAATCCAATCAAGGATGAGATGGACAAACTCGCACCCGTCACCACAAGACCAATGAACGCACCGCCAATCGACAACGGCAATGCCATCAAGATGGTAAAAGGCTGCAGCACCTTATAGAATAACAGCACCAACACCCCAAAGATACAGAAAATACCCACACTCATGGCAATGGCAAAACCCGTGAACAGCTCCGCCATGCTATCTGCCTGCCCCTCATCGATGGCACTCACTCCCTCTGGTAGGTTTTGTAGGATTGGCAGATTTTTAACCGCATCGATGACTTCACCCAGCTCTTCTTCAGATTGCACCGTAATCTTAATGCTGCGCATACGATCCAGACGGCGAATTTCAGCTTCCCCCGTGGCACGTCTTAGAGTCGCCACTTCTGATAGCTTCACAGCGCCGGCTTCACTGGTGCTGCTTGGCACATAAAGACTGCTCAGTACATTCATGTCGGCACGAGATTCATCAGACAGGCGCACCACGACAGGGATCTGGCGCGTGTCTAGATTTAACTTGGACAATGCTTGCTCATAATCGCCCATCGTCGCCACGCGTAAAGTATTCGCCAAGTCACTGGTCGTCACGCCTTTATCCGCCATCATGACGGTGTTTGGAATGGCGCTAAGCTCAGGCTTGGCAAGCGGTCTATTGCTGGTGACTGACGACACCATGGGCAGAGACTGAATCTGCTTGATGGTTTCATTGACCGTTTGGTTAAGCAGTTCAGGATTGTCCGACATCAACGAGAACCCATACCCTGAATCCCCCGTCGCTGACAACCCTACCACGAAGCGGGCTGATGGCACGTCTTTTACCGCTTCAGCGATGGCATTTTCGATGTCGGTTTTGCTTGGGCGTTCGCTGCGCGGGTTAAGCAGAATGTTCAAGGTTGCGGTATTTTCGCTGCCTGCCGAGATAAACACAGAACTTACGCCATCCACCTGACTGACCGCCTGCGCTGTCATCTCACTGATGCGTGTGGTATCATCCAAAGTCGCATCAGGCGTAAGCTCAAGCGTGACTTGGGTTTGGTTGCTGTCATCTGGCGGCAAGAACGAACCGGGCAGCATCTTGGCAAGACTCAATGAGCCAATGAACAGTACAATCGTCGCAACCAACGTAATCGCACGATGGTTCAGCGTCCATCTAACAACAGACAGATAACGCTTCATCATTGCGCCAAATGTTTCTTCTTCATGTCGTTTTGGTTTTAGGATATAAGCCGCCATCATCGGCGTGACAAGTCGCGCCACCAATAATGAGATGAACACACTGATCGCCGCCGTCCAACCAAACTGAGAGAAAAACTGCCCAACAACGCCACTCATGAACGCCGTTGGCAAAAACACCGCAATCAGTGTGAAGGTCGTCGCCACGACCGCAAGACCAATCTCATCCGCCGCCTCCATGGCTGCCTCATAAGGCGTCTTACCCATGTGCAGATGGCGCATGATGTTCTCAACTTCAACGATGGCATCGTCGACAAGCACACCAATAACAAGCGACAAAGCAAGCAATGAGATGACATTCAAACTAAAGCCAAATATCCACATCATCAAGAAAGTAGGAATGATGGATAAAGGCAAAGCCGCTGCCGCCACCAATGTCGCCCGCCAGTCTCGTAAGAACAAGAGCACAACGACCACCGCAAGAATACAGCCCTCAATCAGCATCTTCATGCTGGCATGATAATCTTCGGCGACTGGCTCGGCGTTGTCATAGATTTTTTGGATTTTGATGTGTGGCATCTCTTGGGCGAGTTTGGCAAGCTCTTGATCTACATCTTCAACCATCTGCACTTCGCTAGCACCGCGTGAACGTGTGATGGATAGCGCTACGACCGTTTGGCCATCTAAGATGGCTCGGCTTTTTGGATCGGCGTGAGCGTCCTTAATGTCAGCAAGTTGTCCTAGTGCCACCCCGCCTGCAGGTGTGACCACCTCTAGGCTTGCAAGCTCTCTTATGCTCTTGGCAGAGCCTAATACACGGATGGTCTGAACGCCGCCACCAACCTTGGCCTCGCCGCCTGAGCTGTCTTTTTGGGAAGCGCTGATCTGCTGAGACAGAGTTGTAATGGGCAGCTGCCAGCCGTTTAATTTATCAACATCAGGCGTGACGATGATTTGACGTTCGATACCGCCCACGCGGCTGAGCGTCCCCACGCCGTTAATGTTGGCAAGGCGTTTATTCAGCGTGTCATCCACGAACCATGACAGCTCAGCCTCACTCATGTTATCAGATGCTACAGAGTAACTCACCACGGGAAATCCTGCGGTTGAGACCTTGGTGATGACAGGTTCTTCGGCAGCGGCAGGTAAGTCGCTTGCGATCTCATCAAGTGCTGATCGTACGTCATTCACCGCTTCTGATAGGTCTTTTTCTAGGGTAAATTCGGTATGAATGGTCGCAACGCCCGTCTGCAGAGTAGAGCGGATGTGCTTGACGCCTTCGATGCCGGTGATTTGGTTTTCGATTTTTTTGGCGATGTCTGTCTCTAACTGGGCAGGAGATGCCCCTGTATAAGAGATGGTAACGATGACAGCAGGAACATCGATGTCAGGGAACTGCTGGATTTTCATCGCGCGAAAACCCAAAATCCCACCCAGCGTCATGAGCGTGAATATCAAGATCGCTATTAAGGGGTTTTTGATAGAATAAGCCGAAAAGTTCATCACTGCCCCGCTGACTGATGAGTGGATGACTGTGGTGCGTTGGCATTGACTGTCGCCACACGCACGATGTCACTTTCCGCTAGAAATCCTGCGCTTTTTGCGACGATGAGCGCATCTGGCGGTAAGTTGGTCGCGGCTTTATCCCCGTCATAGCCTAGGATATCCACCTTGGTGCGCACTACTTTATACAGCCCTTCGGCTTGATCTGTTGACGTCAGCGACCACACATAATCATAACCATCGGTCGTCATGATGGCAGAAGTTGGCACGGCGGGTGCGCTGGACTGGCTTAGGACGAATTTACCCGTCTGATACATGCCAGCACTTAGCGGCGCACCTTGGGGAATGGCGACATGCACCGTCATCTCACGCCCCTGATTGGCGGTCGGTGACAGGCGGATGACTTTGCCGACAATGGGTGTATTTCCTGCCATGATGGTTACTTCTTGACCGATGCTGATCTTGGCGGCATTGTTCGGTGCAAGTGTCGCTTGCCATTCAAGCGCACCATCTTTAATGATGGTAAATAAGGGATTGCCGCTGGTCAGCACGCCCACCTGAGCTTGGCGTTCGCTGATGATGCCTGAGACTGGCGCGGTGATTTTAGCATTATTAAGGTTGGTGGCGGTATTATTCATCTTCGCTTTGGCGGCAACCACCGTGGCATCTGCCTGCTTAGCGGCTGTGCGGTAGGCATCCACCTGCTGACGGCTGATCGCACCTATCTGCAGCAAAGGCTCGGTACGCGCAAGGTCGGCATGTGCCTTCTGGGCGCTGGCGATCGCTTGATCGAGATCTGCCTGAGCTTGGATGTGTGAGTCTTTGAATGACGATGCGTCCAATATGGCAAGCACCTGCCCTGCACGCACCTGATCGCCCACCTCGACCAGCACCTGCTCAATCGCAGCGCCCGTCACGCGTCCACTGACCTGAGCGGTGTGACGCGCTGCGATGACACCACTGGCATCGATGGCATCAAAGATGGTGGCACTGCTTGGCGTGATCGCCTCAACCGACATGACTGGTGCGGTGTTGGCTTCTTGGCTGTCCAATGACTTAACCGAAGCGCCGACCACATTGTCATTCGATGCTTTGTCACCATCAGACACACGCCCAATACCCAAGCCCAGCACCAGCCCAAGCGCAACCAAAGCAAGTGCGCTGATCGGTAGCCACCATGGGAATTTGGTGTATTTATCAAAAGCGCCATCTAAGCGCTTATCTAGTGATTCATTGCCATTCTTATCATCCATAACTAACTCTATTTCATTACACTTTTTATAAATAAATCGATTGTAGCATCACGCACGCACCAAAGTCACATGCATTCCTTTATGAATTTGACTACGCGTTCACATATTCTTTGGTGTCCGGCAGCCACGTATTGACAATCTGATGCGCCAAAGCCTGCCTGTTAGGTGACTCGATGAGCTTATGAGCGATGCTTTGGGCAGCGGTTAATAGCGCCTCATCACGCACGATGTCTGCTAAGTAATAACCCATATCTCCCGTCTGACGCTTGCCTAATAGCTCGCCTGCCCCGCGCAATTCGAGGTCTTTTTGAGCGATGACAAAGCCATCTGTACTGTCTCTTAAGACATTTAGACGCTCGATGCCCGTAGGAGATAATGGCGTCTGATATAGCAATACACAAAAAGACTTGGCAGAACCACGACCCACCCGCCCACGCAGCTGATGCAGCTGCGACAAGCCTAGCCGTTCGGCATTCTCAATGACCATCAAGGACGCGTTAGGCACATCCACACCCACCTCGATGACCGTCGTCGCCACGAGCAGATCGATATTACCAAGCTTAAACTCATTCATCACCGCCTGCTTATCATTCGGCTTCATCTTGCCATGTACCAAGCCGATGCGTATGTCCAGTCGATCGCACAGATCCTCATACAATAGATCTGCTGACTGCGCATCTAGCACCGATGATTCTTCTACAAGTGGGCACACCCAATAAGCCTGCTTGCCGTCTTTGCAATTGACGCGTATCCGCTCAATCACCTCATCACGGCGATCTCGGCTGATGGTAACGGTGGTGATGGGCGTGCGGTTTGGCGGCAGTTCATCGATGACAGACACATCCATGTCGCCATACATACTCATGGCAAGCGTTCTTGGAATGGGTGTTGCCGTCATGGCAAGCTGGTGCGGCGTAGAGTTCGCCACGCCTTTATTGGCCAACCTAAGGCGCTGCTCCACCCCGAATCGATGCTGCTCATCAATGATGGCCAGCCCCAATTTGGCGAACACCACCCCATCTTGGAACAGTGCATGCGTCCCAACGACAATCTGCACCTCATTATCCACGATACGCTCTAGCATGGCAGCGCGCTCTTTGGCACTTTGTTTGCCCGCCAAGAAGCCAACACCGACACCCAGCGGCTCGAACCACTTTTGAAAATTAATAAAATGCTGCTCCGCCAAAATCTCTGTCGGCGCCATAACCGCCACCTGCCAGCCACTGTCCAGCGCATAACAAGCCGTCAGCGCCGCCACCAGAGTCTTACCTGCGCCGACATCACCCTGAATGAGTCTTAGCATGGGTCTACTTGTGTTCATGTCTGCCACCGAATCGGCGATGACGCGTTTTTGAGCGCCTGTCAATCCAAAGGGTAAGCTTGCCATGAGCTGATTTGCCAATTCGCTGTCCGTCTGACAACGCGGTGCCTTGTGCTGGTAGATGTTATTACGTCGATATAGGAATGCCAATTGATGCGCCACGAGCTCTTCGATGATGATGCGGCGACAGGCTGGGTGCGTCCGCTCTTTTAGACCTTCAAGTAGCGCTGTCTGTGCGAAGATGTCTGCGTCTTTATCAGGCAGGTGGATTTGCTTTAAGGCGCTTAGCAGATCTGCCTGCACCCCTGTTACGCCTGCCACCGACAAGTCTTGGATCGATAAGCAGTGCAAAGGCTCACGCGAGACAGCATTGATGGCAAGGCGCACCAATTGGCGCAGCTTATTTTGGTGCAGTCCTTTTACCGCAGGGTAGATGGGTAATAACCCACTCTCAAACGCCTTAGTTCCTGTGACATGGTATTCAGGATGCGCCATCTGCACCCCATAGCGACTGATCTTAATCTCACCAAAGGCAGTGATGTTCGCGCCAACGACCATTGTGTTTTTAAGGCCTGCATACACCTTAAAAAACCTAAGCGCCAGCACGCCCGTCTCATCCTCTAACACTACACTCATGCCACTGCGGCTGTTCTCGACATGCGTCACCACGCCAGCGACGAGCGCACTCATGCCATGCTGCACATCACGAATCGGCACAAGCCGACTTCTATCCTCATAGTCTCTAGGCAGGTGCATGAGCATGTCAAAAATACGATGGATGCCTAGGTCTGCCAGCCTACCCCCCAGACTCTCGCCCACGCCAGACAGCGCGGTCATCGGCAAATTAATCATGGAAGTAGCAGCTTGTGACATGACAGACCCTAGGTTACAAATCTTTATAATGTATTGGATGAATTTAATTTACAATACGTTTGATTTTACAACCATTTTTATTAATTGAAAAGTATCGACATGAAAAAGACCCTACTTATCGGCGCAAGCCTTAGCACTGCGCTCATCGCAGGCTGTGCCGCTCAGCACACGCAGCAGGCACAGCGCATGCCGACCGTTCATGATACAGCGCCCGATGTCGCGTTGGTATTAGGCGGTGGTGGTACACGCGGCTACGCACACATCGGCGCCATCAAGGCACTCGAAGAGCACGGCATCCGCCCCGACCTCATCGTCGGCACCAGTGCAGGCGCGATGGTGGGCGCCCTGTCTGCCTCGGGTAAGTCTGCCAAGGAACTAGAGCGCATCGCCATGGCGCTAGATGAGACAGATTTGCTAGACATTGCGCCCAGCAAGCAAGGGGTGATTGAAGGCAAGGCGCTTCGCGACTTTATTAACACTCAGGTTGATAATAAGCCTATCGAATCACTGCCCACACGATTCGCCGCCATCGCCACTGATGCACATGCTAAAACCACGGTAAGCTTTCGTCAAGGCGATACAGGGCTTGCTGTTCAGGCATCTTCAAGCATTCCAAAGCTATTCATCGCCCCTCGTGTCCCCAAGATAGGTGGTAAAAAATACATCGACGGTGGTCAAAGTGCGCTGTTGCCATCAGCGGCTGCCAAATCCATGGGTGCACAATTCGTCATCGCTGTAGACGTGATGTCAGCTTCCAACACACAGCCAGCTGATAAGCCCGCAAATAGCCGAGGCACCGCAGGCATCAGCCGCACCGACAAAGGAATTAAAGCGGTATGGGGCGATGAGGTCATCGAATTCCCCATTAATAGCGACATCATCAAACAAAGCACCAAAAATCTGCCCGTCAGCATCGATGTGGAGAAACTGCTTGGCATGATTCCTAATAACACACAGATTTTACTACCCAAAGGTTTCCCAACCAGCCTACCCAAATCCAAAGATGACATCATGCAAGCGGCCAACACCATCTTTATGCAAAACCAACGTCACGCCAAGCCCGCTGACGTCAAGGCATCAGATGTGATTATCGCACCTGAATTATCCAAATATGCCGTATTCGATGGCAGCGCCAAAGAAGAGATCATCCAAGCAGGCTATGATGCCACCATCGCCAAAATCCCCCAAATCAAGCAAGCTCTGGCTGAACACCAAAAGCTGCAATCCACCACCAAGCAATAATCAAAAAACGCAAATCCAATCGGGTTTGCGTTTTTTGATTATCCTACTGATACGAGCTTAGAACTGATTATTTTACCAAGTTACTAATCGCCTTAAAATTCGGGTCTTGGCTAGAGCGCAGCAGCTCAAACAATATCGCCTCTGCGGTCGTCATCACCGCGCCTGCACGTCGCATTCTACGGATGGCGATTTTACGGTCGTATGGGTCGCGAGAGCTGGTCGCATCAGTGATGATGACAGGCTGCATGCCATTATCGAGTAGATCCAGTGCGGTCTGCTGCACACAGACGTGCGTCTCAATGCCAAATAATAACACGTGATGGCGATTCTGCATGGCAAGATGCCGCCAAGTGTGTTCGTCGTCTACCGAACTAAACGCTGATTTTTCAAACACGGGCGCATCGCCAGAGACCGCTTTTAACTCACTAATCGTATGTCCAAGCCCCTTGGGGTATTGCTCATTGATGGTCAAAGGCACGCCAAGATGTCCTAAGCCTTCTATCAAGATACGTGCTTTTTTGGTGATTTTATCCATGTCAAAAATATGCGGCACGAATTTATCCTGCACATCAATCATGAGCGCCTGAGTATCCTCGCGGCGAATGCGATAAGTGCGTGTGACGGTCGTGGTCGGCATGGCAACTCCTTGTTGATAGTGACTGACGACTTTACTTTACTAAAATTTCCCCATCAGGTCAAGGAATATCCCTATGCCAAAAATGACAAAATTTCCACACTTTGACAAAAAACACTTGGCATTCATCAAAAAGCTAACTATCATAGGCGTGTTTTTATGATGAAATTACCATGACGCACACCACCCAAAATCCCATACAATGGTTTCGCCATTCTGCCCCTTATATCAACACCCACCGAGGCAAGACTTTCGTGGTCATGTTCGGTGGCGAGGCAGTCGCACATGAGGAATTTGATCGTCTGATTCATGACTTTGCACTTTTGCACAGTCTTGGCATTCGACTCGTTCTGGTGCACGGTGCCAATCCTCAGATCGAGGCAGCGCTGCACAACGTCGACCTACCAAACACCGCCCAGAACGGCGTTCACATCACCCCCTCCGAGGCGATGCCTCACATCCTATCGGCTGTCGGTGCGATTCGCCTACAGCTAGAGGCACGGCTGTCGATGGGGCTTGCCAATTCGCCAATGTTCGGTTCGCGCATCGATGCAGTGTCTGGTAATTTCATCAACGCACGCCCTTTTGGTGTGCGTCATGGCGTAGATCATCAGATGACAGGCGAGGTGCGCGGCGTGGACGTGGATGCCATTCATCATAATCTAATTCACAACCACATCGTTATTCTAAGTCCGATTGGTTTTTCGGCGACAGGCGAGGTCTTTAGCCTGTCTACTGAAGACGTCGCAGAACACGCATCCATTGCTTTACAGGCTGACAAGCTGATTTTATTGGGTGAAGCGCCTTTATATAATCAAGGCGCACTCGTTAGAGAGATTACCACCAAACAAGCTCAAGAACTGCTAGACGATAACAGCCTTAGCGATGAGATTCGCCGATTTTTAGGCTGCGCGATTCGCGTAAGCGACGTGGTCGATCGCACACAGATTCTACCCTTCGCCAAAGATGGCGCGCTCATCGAAGAGCTGTTCACTCGGGATGGTCTTGGCACCATGATTGCACGTGCGCCATACGATCAGATTCGTCAGGCGCATCTTGGGGATGTCGTGGGATTGTTGGCACTTTTAAGACCATTAGAAGAAGTTGGCATTCTCATTCAGCGACCGCAGTATCGCCTAGAAGCAGACATCGAACACTACACCGTCATCGAGCGTGATGGGATGGTGGTCGGCTGCGCGGCACTCTACCCACTCGATGAGCATTGCGCTGAGGTTGCCAGCATCGCCATCCATCCTGACTATCGCGGTGGCAGTCGCGGCGATGAATTGCTACAGTTCATTGAATCGCACGCCAGATCAGAAGGATTTACACGATTATTCGCGCTCACCACGCACACCAGTCACTGGTTTATTGAGCATGGTTTTATTGAAACTGCTGTACCATCCCTGCCCGTCTCTCGCCAAGCACGCTATGACAATGGGCGCAACTCCAAGATATTCGTCAAAACCATCTAAATACAATCTGCACATAACGCCCAATCGGGCGTTTTTATTGAATTTTTTTATTAAATTGAATAATAGTTCAAAAAATGGTTTACAAGTCATTATAAACAAAATACAATAACAAGCATGTCATCATATTGTAATGACATGGCGGCGCACTAGGATAGGTCGCCATTAGGACTTCTGATAGATACACAAGGATCAAGGAGAGCGTGTATGAATCAACACACCCATACGTCAGGTGCCGCAGGCGGCGCACCGACCGAGCACGTCGTCAATGTGAACGACGTCATTGATAACGCCACCTTTAAACCCTTTCATTGGCAGGTGCTGTTCTGGTGCTTGCTCATTATCATCTTTGACGGCTATGATCTTGTTATCTATGGTGTGGCACTGCCGCTACTCATGGAGCAGTGGTCATTAACCCCTGTCGAGGCTGGCATGCTGGCAAGTTCGGCTCTGGTCGGCATGATGTTCGGCGCGATGATTTTTGGTACGCTGGCCGATAAATTTGGACGCAAAAAGATCATCATGGTCTGTACTGGGTTCTTTAGCGGATTTACTTTCTTGGGTGCCTTTGCACCATCACCGACAGAATTTGCCATTTTAAGATTCTTGGCAGGTCTTGGTATTGGCGGCGTAATGCCGAACTTGGTCGCCCTAACCTCTGAATACGCCCCAAAAAAATCTCGCGCCACGATGGTCTCCATCATGTTCAGCGGCTACGCAGTTGGCGGTATCATCTCGGCACTGCTGGGCTCATTCTTGGTCAAGGACTACGGCTGGGAAATCATGTTCTACCTAGCAGGTGTTCCATTGGTGGGCTTCCCGATCATCTGGCGCTACCTGCCTGAGTCTTTGACATATCTGGTTAAGGACGACAAACAAGGCCCAGGTCGTCACATCATCCAAAAGATCGATCCATCGCTTCATATCACAGATAATACCAAGCTTGTGCTTAATGAAGCTGCACCGACTGCGACAGGCAAGCCTCAGGACTCTTCATTCAAGGCACTATTTACCGAGGGACGTGCCTTTGGTACACTGATGTTCTGGATGGCGTTCTTTATGTGTCTATTGATGACTTATACGCTATCTAGCTGGCTGCCTAAGCTCATGCTGTCAGCAGGTTATTCACTAAAAGGCAGTATCATGTTCCTGTTCGCCTTGAACATCGGTGCGATGGTCGGTGCGATTGCAGGTGGTTATTTGGCAGATAGATTCCATCTAAAGCCTGTCATCGTTACGATGTGTGCTTTGGCAGCGATATCCATCTCAGCACTTGCCATTAACTCACCACCGATCATTCTATACTCACTGGTGGCAGTGGCTGGCGCGACGACGATCGGCACGTCGATCCTACTGTACAGCTATCTTGCGCAGTTCTACCCGCTACACATTCGTACCACAGGCATCGGCTGTGCTTCTGCGGTGAGTCGCATTGGTGCGATCGTAGGCCCGATCATCACAGGTTTCTTGTTGGCGATGAGCCTACCGCACGCGTATAACTTCCTAGCCATTGGCATTCCTGCACTGATTGCGACCATCGCCATGACAGTATTAAAACGCTCATGATGGATTATTTTAAGCACAAAAAAAAGCCCTTATCATTAAGGACTTTTTTATTTTGGGTTATCTAATTACTTGTTCTGGGTAGCAGGCTGGGCTTGAGTGTTGCCCGCAGCTTCGGTCTTCGCCACAGCTTCTGCCATTTGTTTTTGAGCTTGCTCTAGTGCAGCTTTGGCTTGCGCTTCGTTTAATAGCTCAACGGTGAAAATTAGCACGCTGTTCGGCTCAATCATTGGGTTGCCCGCTTCACCATAGGCAAGCTCTGATGGGATATAGAATTCGTATTTTCCGCCTTCTTTCATCAGCTGCAAACCTTCAGTCCAGCCTTTGATAACTTCATTCACCGCGAACTGTGCTGGCATGCCACGCTCATAAGATGAGTCAAACACCTTACCATCGATTAGTTTACCTTCATAATGAACGATAACGGTGTCAGTTGCTTTTGGTGATTTGCCAGTACCTTCGGTGATGACCTTATACTGTAGACCTGATGCGGTGGTTTTTACGCCTTCTTTGGTCTTATTCTCAGCTAGGAACTTATCACCTTCAGCTTTGTTTTTGGTGGCTTTATCAGCAGCTTCTTTGACTTTACGCTCTTCGTACGCCTTGCCAACGGCTTGGATTTGCTCATCAGTTAGCGCACTTTCTTTGCCATTGAAGGCATCAGTGATTGCTTTATTGAAAATTTCTAAATCCAACTCTTCGCCAGTTTGTTCGGTCATGGCTTTTAGGTTCATGCCTCGCTCATAGCCGATGATATAGCTGATTTTTTGGATTTCGGTGCTGCTGTCAGTCACCACGGTAGATTTCTCAGCAGTTTTGGTGTCTGCTGCTGCGTCGGCTGTCTCAGCTTTTTTGTTGCAGCCAGCCAATGCTAGGATTGCCATCATGCTTGCCGCAAGTAGAGTGTGTTTTTTCATAATACTCTCAATTAGAAGATTAAAAATAGGATCGATATTTATCGATGTTTAATGACGCAACATGATACCAAAAATTAAGGCGCTGCGCCATGAATTCTAAGAATAATTGATTGCTCACTGTATAGAATTTGTTAATATTGTACTAAAAAGTCAACCGCTTCCAACATAAGGCGGTTTTTAGTGTTACAATCTGTCTTGAATTTTTAGCAAGTTTAATCATTTTTAGCAAGTTTAATCAATTGGAGTGTTCCATGGACTACCAATCAAAATTTATTTTATTTAATCAAGGCCTACAAGGACCCGTTGCCTCAATCATCGCAGCCATTCTTATCGGTCTTATCGGCTGGCTATTCGCTTCTATTATTAGAGGTTTGGTCGCAAAGGCATTGGCCAAAACTCGCCTAGACCAAAAACTATCAAACAACGTAGGTGTCAAGCCAATGAGTGGCACGATCGCAGACGTCGTGTATTGGTTCGTTCTTCTGTTGGTATTGACCATGGTATTGGATCGCTTAGGCTTAAATGGTCTATTTATGCCATTGACGAACATGATCGACAAGACATTTAGCTTCATTCCAAATGCACTACTGGCAGCATTTGTGTTCTTCATTGGCTTTGTCGCTGCTCGAGCGGTGCGTGGCATCGTGACCAATTTGGTTGCAGGTTTCAACATTCAAGCCCTAGCCACCAAAGCAGGCATCAATGAAAAGAACAGCCTACCGACCATCGCAGGCTCGCTGTCATTCATGTTGGTGATCATTCCCTTCACCATCGCTGCACTAGATGCATTGAAGGTTGAGGCGATCTCTCGCCCTGCCACCAATATGCTAAATAAGGTGCTAGAATCTCTACCGAACGTCTTCACCGCTGCTGCGATTTTGGTTGTTACCTATTATGTCGTGCGCATGCTGGCCGGCATTGTTAAGAACATCTTAGCCAATACTCAAATCGATGCCCTGCCTGCCAAGCTCGGCCTACAGAGCGCCCTAGGCGAGAAGAAAATATCTGACTTGGTTGGCTGTGCGATTTTGTTTTTTGCCATGTTGTTTGCAGGCATTGCGGCGGCTGACTTGTTGGGCTTTGAAGCCATCAGCGGCATCATCGCCATGTTCATCGCCTTCGGCAGCCAGATCATCCTAGGTGCTGTTATCCTAACCATCGGTTTTTGGCTTGCAGGCATCATCGCAGGTGTGGTTGAGCGTTCTGAACAAGGTTCAAAATTCCTAGCCAACATCGTACGCGTCCTAATCATGGGCTTGGTTCTTGCGATGGGTTTAAAAGCAATGGGCATCGCTGACAGCATCGTGAACCTAGCATTCGGCTTGACGCTTGGTGCGGTTGCCGCGGCATTCGCCCTGGCATTCGGTCTAGGTGGTCGTGATGCAGCTGCTCGCCTACTTAAGCGTATTCAGGACAAAGCTGAACACGAAGCTGACAACAAAGTCTTGCTACCAAAAGATACACAAGACACCTTCCACAACAACAACCATCGCTTCTAAACGCATGTAATAATAAAAAACGGCATCTATATGATGTCGTTTTTTATTATTGATTAAAGCTGCTATTTGGAACTTAAAAAATGCTTGCTAATTGGTTGTAAATATTTGCCATCAATGACGAGGCATTTTTCGGACATTTCATTTCTTTCATCTTGATTGTCTGTTTTAAAGAAATCTACCGATTGTGGGCAAAACACTTTGGTGTTGCCTAAATTCCAAGCAAAGTAGCCGTAAAGAGCGTTGGGGCTTATGCTATTAATATCATCATTAAGTTTTCTGCAACTCTTCATATTTTGATTTGTAAAAACATCTACTTGGCAATATTTACCCCAAAATACTGGTTCAAAATTATATTGATACTTTTTAATATCTTTTTCCGTTAAACCATTAATCGTATCTGATGTGGCATTGCCATTATGTATGAGATACCATGCTGAGTCTTGGGGTTTTTCTATGAATCTTATTTTATAAAGAGAAACTTCATAATTGCTAAAAGTAGAAACATAGAATAAATAAATTAACACAAACAAACCGCTCACAATATGAAAAATATAATCATATTTTTTGTTCTTATGGAAACCTTTAAAAGATAAATAAGAAAAAAATAAAGAAAGTGAAAAAATAATAATTGAAAGAATATAGAACAATATAAAAGTTTTAGTATTTTCCAGTACGCCCAATGTAGGAATAATGACAAATAAAAAATGTAAACACACAGGTAATATATGCAGCATAGCAATTGCAAGAACCCAAATACTATTTTCCCATATATTGTTTTTGTATAATTTATTTTGATTTAAAAAAACCAAACCATATGCTACATTAAAAATTATAAATGTAGCAGTTAAAAAATTTAGAATATAGACGTAGTATTTATCGAAAGAAATATTTAATATTAAATCAATAAAAAATATTATTGTAAAAATTATAATAAACCAGAACATGCTCCAATAAACAAACTTCGCATAGTAAATAACTTCTCTTTCTTTATTTTCATAAAAAAATATATTCTTTATAATTTTAGGCAATAGTTTAAAAAAATTTACAAATGATAATATCGATCTGAATAAAGAGAATGCTGACTTAATAGTATTCGAGATACATTTTATTGCATTTGCTAACCAAGGATTTGTACTAAGTAAATAATTTGCATTGCTTGACACACCATCTGGGAAGATTTCTTTTTGACTATTTGTATTTAAAAAATTACTAGAAATATGACTGAGTATTATATTTATAAAAAAAGGAGATAAAAAACCAAACAACAAAATAATGTAAAATATTATATATACTATAAAAATTGAGGCAGAAGCATTAGAGATTGAAATGTTATCAGGAAATAAAAATAGATGATTAATCTTTTTTAGATATAAGTAGACATTAATCCCCCCAATGATAATTCCAAGAACTGTTGCCAAGCTAGTGATTTTTACAAACAATCCCAACCACTTAGATGGATTGCCCACTAAAGAATCTTTAGAATTTTGACTACCAGACAACCCATCAATAATTCTCTGTAAATCATCTTTGGTCTTTTTAATACGCTCTAACAAATCATCTGAGGCTGAATTGATTTGAGATAGATTGACTTCTATTTCATCTAGTACTTGATGAATATTTTTTGAGTCCTGCCGTTCTTGCTCATTCTTATTCAAGATAACTACTCCACTACCAATACTATTTTTTATTTTTCGCCAGTCTTTGATTAATTTCTTTGGATTTTTTTAGAATTGTATCAAGGCGAGCAATGATATTATCAATATGCTCATTGTGAGCTTTTTGCTCAGCTTCAATTTCCTCTAGCTTTTTCTGTATTTTAGTAGCACTAGTAGGTTTTGATTTATTAAAAATACACATGATAAATTCCTCAATTATTCATAAATAAAGCCCAAGCAATTGAAATTGCCTGGGCTTTTAAATCAACCACCAATCTTCTTATATTTCATTCTCTTAGGTGTTGCGTCGGCACCGAGTTTTTCTTTACGCCATTTTTCATATTCGGTATAGTTACCATCAAAGAACTCTGGCGTTTCGTTTTCAAACGACAAAATGTGCGTACAAATACGGTCTAAGAACCAGCGGTCGTGCGACACCACCATGACCGTACCAGGGAATACTTGCACTGCATCTTCTAAGGCACGCAAGGTCTCCACGTCAAGGTCGTTGGACGGTTCGTCAAGCAGGATAACGTTCGCCCCTTGTTTTAGGGTTTTGGCAAGTTGCAAGCGGTTACGCTCACCGCCTGACAGACTGCCCACACGTTTTTGTTGGTCTTGACCCTTAAAGTTAAAGCGTCCGATATAGGCACGGCTTGGCGTGGTATACTCACCCACGGTAATCATATCAAGCCCGTCCGAGACTTCTTCCCACACGGTTTTGTTGTCGTCAAGCTCATCTCTGACCTGACCCACATAGGCGACTTTCACGCTCTCGCCCACTTCTACCTCTCCAGTATCGGGCTTGTCTTTGCCGGTAATCATATTAAACAAGGTCGTTTTACCTGCACCGTTTGGACCCACGATACCGACAATCGCCATCGGTGGCACGCTAAACGATAGGTTCTCATACAGTAGACGGTCGCCAAAGGATTTTGAGATGTTGTTAACTTCAATGACTTTATTACCCAAACGAGGTCCTGGTGGAATATAAATCTCCGCCGTCTCGTTACGCTGTTGGAACTCACGAGAGTTCATCTCTTCAAAGCGTTCAAGGCGAGATTTGGATTTGGTCTGCTGACCTTTTTGGTTTTTGCGAACCCACTCTAGCTCTTGCTTTAAGGCTTTGGCAAATGCCTCTTCTTGCTTTTGCTCTTGTTCTAGGCGTTTGTTCTTTTGTTCTAGCCATTCAGTGTAGTTGCCTTGGTAGGGGTAGCCATAGCCACGGTCAAGCTCCAAAATCCACTCAGCGACATTGTCAAGGAAATAACGGTCGTGGGTAATCGCCACAATTGTGCCAGAATAATCTTTTAAAAATCTCTCAAGCCACGCCACAGACTCTGCATCCAAGTGGTTGGTCGGCTCGTCAAGTAGGAGCATGTCAGGCTTGGATAGGAGCAGGCGGCACAGGGCAACACGGCGTTTTTCGCCCCCTGACAGCTTAGAAACATCAGCGTCCCACGGTGGCAAGCGTAATGCGTCCGCCGCCTTTTCAAGTTGGGTGTTTAGGTTGTGAGCATCCCACGCCTGAATGATGTCTTCCATTTTGCCTTGCTCGGCGGCAAGTTTGTCAAAATCGGCATCAGGCTCGGCATATTCGGCATAGATTTGGTTAAGGCGTTCTAGGGCATCAAGGGCTTCACGCACGCCGTCTTCTACATTGCCACGCACATCTTTGGTGAGGTCAAGTTGGGGTTCTTGGGGCAAATAGCCCACTTTAATGCCTGCTTGCGGACGAGCTTCCCCGCTAAATTCAGTATCCACGCCCGCCATAATGCGTAGCAAGGTGGATTTACCAGCACCGTTAAGACCCAACACGCCAATTTTGGCACCCGGGAAGAAAGAAAGCGAAATGTCCTTTAAAATCTCCCGTTTTGGCGGAATGATTTTGGACACTTTGTTCATCGTATAGATATATTGAGCCATAGCTATCCTTTAATGAAAATCTTGAGTTGTCAAAATTAAGAATTTAAGAATTATTGAAAAAATCAAATCTAACCCTTTATTATCGCACGCTTTGATGGTTTGAACAAGGGTAAAAAATCAAACAAACAAAGACCACGCCCACATAAATACCAACAATAATACACAAAATATAATAGAACCAATATATAAAAACCAAACAATTTTTCCAAATTTATAAACAATTTTATCTATTTTTCGTTGTTTTTAGATTTCTTGTAATTCTTGTTCGGTTAATACAGGGGGTGTCCATTCTATATATTTTCTAAATCCAACAACATAAGATTTGTAGAGTGGTTCTGTTTCATAATAAATTGTATATTCTATTCTATCGCCAATATTTAGCTCTTCTAGACATTTATCGGTCTCTAAGAATATTAACTCGCCTTCAAATAAATAATCATCTTTTACCCAGCCTGTATTTGTTTGATTATCCCAAGACATCAAAATACCAGAACTTTCATCAGGAAATGCCATATCCACTCCTTTTTATGATTTTGGCAAAATAAATTTGGCTAAAATGGTTGATGACAGTCCGCCAATTAGGGACAACGCTAAAACAATAAAAAATGCTGATAAAAATTCTAAAATTGCCTCGTCATTAAATTGCCTAATCATTCCCAAAATACCAATCATTAGCAAATAAATAAAAGTGGCTCCAAACCCTATCTAAAATGCCTTAAAATAATCCATGGCTTTAAGTATTTTTACTTTAAAATAAGCCAGCAGTATGCCCGTTAGCAATGCAAGGATAAATCCAATTACACAAATAAAAAATAAGATGATTAATGTACCCTCAATAGTTTTTGGGTCATCTATTCACATAAGTAAACCGATAATGATGAGCGGCGATCCACCCACCAATCCATCCAATAATGGATAAAGCGTGATGACTTTTAAAGTTGGATACTTGTTTTTTTTATTATTCATAAAATTATCCTTTTTATGATTTTAATGAAATCATCATTTTAACAATCATCACTCATTTTGCAAGAAGCAAATGCACATCGCACAGCTTAGCAGATTATCAAGCACTTTGCCAAACAAGCTCAATTTACCCACTTATCAAGCCAAAAAACAAGGGCAGCTTAAAACTGCCCTTGATTTGTTTTTATTTTTAACCGATAAAGCCTAATCGCTACACCCGCTCGACCGCAATGGCAAGCCCCATGCCACCACCGACACACAAGGTGGCGATGCCTTTTTGTTTATTTTGGGCGATAAGCTCATGGATGAGTGTGACCAAAACGCGGCAGCCTGATGCGCCGATGGGGTGTCCTAGGGCGATTGCACCGCCATTGACATTGACTTTCTCGCCATCAAGTCCAAGCTCCTTGGCGACGCCCAAAGCTTGAGCAGAAAAGGCTTCGTTGGCCTCGATCAAATCGACATCCGCCAAAGACCAGCCCGCCTTATCCAGTACGCTCTTGACCGCACCCACAGGACCCAGACCCATCACGGCAGGGTCGATGCCCGTCACCGTATAAGCCACGATTTTTACCAATGGCGTCAGATTATGCTTCTTGGCAGTGTCCGCTCCCATGAGCAGTACTGCCGCCGCTCCGTCGTTTAGCCCAGAAGCGTTGCCAGCAGTTACCGTACCGTCTTTTTTGAAGGCAGGTTTGAGCTTGGCAAGCCCTTCTAGGGTAGTGTTTGGCTTGATGTATTCATCCTTATCCACGACCACAGGCTCGCCCTTTCGCTGTGGCACAGACACAGGGACGATTTGGCTGACGAATTTGCCATCGGCTTGAGCCTTGGCTGCTTTAGTCTGTGAATGTAGAGCAAATTCATCTTGGGCAGCGCGATCGATGTCTAATTTTTCGGCGACATTTTCGGCGGTGATGCCCATGTGATAGCCATTGTACACATCGGTCAAGCCGTCCGCCACCATCGAGTCGGTTAATGTGCCATTGCCCATCTTGATGCCATCACGCAGATGCACAAAGTGTGGGCTTTGTGACATCGATTCTTGACCACCTGCGATGACGATGGTGGCATCGCCCGCTTTGATGGCTTGTACACCCATGTGCACCGCTTTTAGACCAGAGCCGCAGACGACATTGACGGTGGTCGCTGGCGTTTCGACAGGAAAACCTGCCAAAATCGCCGCCTGACGAGCAGGATTTTGTCCCACGCCTGTGGTGAGTACATTGCCCATGATCACCTCGCTGACGAGCGACTTATCCAGTCCCACATCATCCATCAGCCCCTCAATGACGCTCGCCCCAAGCTTAGGCGCAGACACGCTTGCCAATGAGCCCAAAAACGAGCCAATGGCAGTGCGTTTGGCAGACACGATCACAATATCAGTCATGATTTTTATCCTTATTTATCAATGCTTTATTCTATGAAATGACAAACTTGAGCATTACTGGCTGACAGTCACACCCGTCTTGTCCTGCAATTCCTCAAAGCTTACGCCATCGGCAAGCTCAACGAGTTTTAGTCCCGTGTCAGTCACATCAAGCACCGCCAAATCGGTAATGATGCGGTGTACGACTTTTTTACCTGTCAAAGGCAAATCGCAGTTTGGCTTGATTTTGAATGAGCCGTCTTTGGCGGTGTGCTCCATCAGCACGATGACCCGCTGCACGCCTGCCACCAAGTCCATCGCACCGCCCATGCCCTTGACCATCTTACCCGGGATCATCCAGTTGGCAAGATCGCCTTTTTCAGAAACTTCCATCGCCCCCAAAATCGCCAAATTGACCTTACCGCCACGGATCATCGCAAACGACTGCGATGAGCTAAAAAAGCTCGCCCCTGCTTTGGTCGTTACCGTCTGCTTGCCAGCGTTGATGAGATCAGGGTCAATGGTGTCTTCGGTCGGAAACTCGCCAATGCCCAAAAGTCCGTTTTCAGATTGCAAAAACACATCGACCCCGTCTGGGATATAATTGGCGACCAAAGTTGGCAAGCCAATGCCCAGATTGACATAAAAACCGTCCTGCAATTCTTTGGCAGCTCTTTGTGCCATTTGTTCTCTTGTCCAAGCCATTTTATTCTCCTTTTTAATTTGATTTAACGGTGCGCTGCTCAATGCGTTTTTCTGGATTGGCATTCACCACGATGCGGTGCACATAAATGCCAGGCAAATGAATGCTGTCAGGGTCAAGCTCGCCGATTTCCACCAGCTCTTCGACTTCCACCACGCAAATTTTGCCAGCGGTTGCCACATCGGGGTTAAAGTTACGGGCGGTTTTGTTAAAAATCAAATTGCCTGCCTTATCCGCCTTATCCGCCTTGACAAGCGACACATCGGCAACAAGCGAGCGCTCTAACACATAATCTCGCCCATCAAAGTCACGGATTTCTTTACCTTCCGACACTTGTGTGCCCACGCCTGTGGCAGTAAAAAATGCAGGAATGCCAGCACCGCCCGCCCGAAGTTTTTCGGCAAGCGTGCCTTGTGGGGTCAGTTCTACTTCCAATTCGCCTGACAAAAACTGGCGTTCAAATTCTTTGTTTTCGCCGACATAGGACGCAATCATTTTTTTGATTTGGCGAGTTTGCAAAAGTAGCCCCAAACCAAAATCGTCCACGCCTGCGTTATTGCTAATGCAAGTCAAGCCCTTGACACCACTGTCTCGCAACGCAGCAATTAGGCTTTCTGGAATGCCGCACAAGCCAAAACCGCCCACGGCGATGGTTTGATTATCCGCCACGATGTCCGCCAATGCAGACTGGGCATTGTCAAATACTTTTGAAGTCATAAAACACTCCTGTTAACTAAAAAAATTTAAACAAAAAATAAAAATCCGCCCGTAATAATCGCGCCCGACACCACCAAAATCACAAGGCAGTAGCCCATAATCGCTCGGGCATCAAGCCCTGCGATACCCAAAAGTGGCAACGCCCAAAACGGCTGAATCATATTTGTCCACGCATCACCCCATGCGATCGCCATTGCCGTAACAGACGGCTCAACGCCCAATTGTACGCCAGCAGGTATCATCACAGGCCCTTGCACGGCAAATTGCCCACCGCCTGACGGCACAAACACATTGACCAAGCCTGCACTCAAAAACGCCAGTACAGGGAAGGTCTCTTGGCTTGCGACGCTTACAAAAAACTCGCTGATTTGGGTGCCGATGGATACGCCGTCTGCATTGGCGCCCGTCATCAAACCCATAATACCGCCATAAAACGGAAACAAAATCACAATGCCCGTGATGCCGTTAATACCGCCGTCCACCGCCCGATAATAGCGTTCTAGCGAGCCGTGAGCCAAAAGCCCCACAAACAAAAACAGCCCGATGACGATGTTCAGCCCCAGATTCACGCCATTCGCTCCAAATTCACCGACATAATACAGCGCCGCCATCACCAACAGCAGCAGCATGATGATGCGACTGTCGTCGAGTTTTTGGGCAGGGGTGGTGCGGGGTGGCAATTCGTAAGTTTCGTCCTGAATTAATTTTGGGTTAATCAAGGTGGGATTTTTTGGGTGCATAAAGCGGTTCAAAATCGGAATGCTGATGAGCAAAATCCCCACAATCAAAAGATTATACCCCGAAAACAGCGTTTGCGATACAGGAATGGCTTCATTTAAAACCCCGCCGGACAATGTTTTTAGCGTATCACCACCCGAGCTTAAAGTCAAAGGCACAGAGCCCGACAGTCCGCCGTGCCAAACCAAGAACCCTGAATATGCAGATGCAATCAGTAGTGGATAATCCACATCTTTGACCTGTTTGGCGACAGCTTTGGCAAACACCGCGCCCACCACCAAACCAAAGCCCCAGTTGAGCCAACACCCAATCAAAGCGACCAATGTCACGACAACAATTGCCATGCTGGGCGTTTTGATAAAACTTGCCAATTTGGTTAAGCCTTTTTGGATGATGGGCGCATTGGCAAGGGCATAGCCTGTCACCAAAATGAGCGCCATCTGCATGGCAAAACCGTGCAATGACCACAGCCCCTGACCCCAGTGCGTTGCCAGCTGGATGGGCGATTGCCCTGTTAACAAAAGCCCTGCCAAAAACGCAATAAAGGTAAGTACCACCGAAAACACAAAAGGCGATGGCAAATAACGATTGACCAGTTTGACACTGACATTGGTGATGGCTTGTAGCATAATAAAATCCTTTTTATTGATTTGATCGCCCTTTTAGATCACCGCATTCCCCAGCCGTGACTGGCGATAAATGATTGCCCTGTAAAAACATTGGTTGGGAACGCTGATAAAAATAACGCAAGATCGCTAATGTCGCCTGTGGTGGTAAACTCGCCATCCACCGTTTGCCCAAGCATGATTTTTTTGACCACTTCTTCTTCACTGATACCCTTTTCACGGGCTTGCTCGGGGATTTGTTTTTCTACCAAAGGTGTCTTAACAAAACCAGGGCAAATAGTATGGCTGCGTACACCGTATTCCGCCCCTTCTTTTGCCAGTACTTTGCACAAGCCAAGTAACCCGTGCTTGGCGGTCACATAGGGGGCTTTTAGTACAGATGCCTCGTGCGAATGCACCGAACCCATATAAATCACCGTACCGCTTTTGTTGGCGTACATATATTTTAAGGCGGCTTGTGTGGTCAAAAACGCCCCGTCCAGATGAATGGCGAGCATTTTTTTCCAATCGGCAAATTTTAACTTATCAATCGGGTCAATGATTTGCACGCCTGCATTGGAAATCAAAATATCCACTTTATTGTCAAAGGCTTGGGCAAATTTATCCACCCCTGCCACCACTTCATTCTCATCGGCGACATTCATCAAAATGGCAAGTGCTTGACCGCCATTTGCCACAATCTCATCGGCAACCGCGGTGGCATTGTCAAGATTAATATCTGCCACGCCAACAATCGCCCCAGCATTGGCAAACGCCACCGCCATTGCCTTGCCAAGTCCAGACCCTGCCCCTGTGATTAGGGCGGTTTTGCCTGTTAAATTATAAGAAATGCTCATCGATTTTTCCTTTTTTAAATCAAATTTAATATCAAAATGCGGTGCGTAAGGTGCGCGCAACGCACCGTTTTTGGGTTGATTTTTTAATGGTGCGTGATACGCACCTTACCAACGGCCAAATGGTTGATTAACCTATTAAAACGACCCAAACATCGTACCTAGCGCAATGACGCTAATCGTTGCCACCCACGGCACACCGATGGTTACCGCTGCAATGTTCATATAAGCTTGTTTGTGATTGAGATGACAAATGGATAATAGCGTAATCACCGCCCCACAATGCGGCAGCGTATCAAAACCACCGGCCGCCATCACCGCCACACGGTGCAACAGTTCTGGGTCAATGTTATTTTCTACCGCCATTCTCAGATAATCCTCACCCAAAGTCTGCAAGGCAATCGACAAACCGCCCGATGATGAGCCTGTAATCCCCGCCAATGCGGTCATCGCCACCGCTTCAGAAATGAGTGGGTTATTGGGTGCAATAGACAACACGCTGTCTCGTATCACCGCAAAGCCTGCCAGTGCCGCAATCACCGCGCCATAACCGACCTCGGATGCGGTATTAAAAATCGGCAGCATTGAGCCGTAGACGCCTGTATTGACAGTGCCCTGCAGGCCTTTTAAGCGTTTTAGATTCAGTACCACCAGTACCGCACACGCCACCACAAGCGCAATGATGATAGACCAAATGCCAAGCTGCCCTTTGACCGCCAAATCAGGGAATTTTTCGGTCAAAAAGCCAAAATCCATATTTGGGAACACCATATAAGTCAAAATCGCATTGATGGCAATCACCAAAAACAGCGGCAAAATCGCCAAGCCAAATGGCATATCGCTGGTTACTAAGGCGTCTTTTGTACCATCATCGTGATTGCCATAGCCCTCACCCTTACTGCCTGCGATTTTGGCTTGACGCTTGAGCCACCACATTCCAAGCCCAAACATAATACCCGCGCCAATCAAGCCAAGACCAGGTGCAGCAAAGGCATTGGTGCCATAAAACGGGATCGGAATGGCGTTTTGAATGGCAGGCGTACCAGGTAGAGCGGTCATCGTGAAGGTAAATGAGCCAAGTGCGATACTGGCAGGAATCAGCCGTTTTGGAATGTTCGCCTCGCTAAACAGGCGTTTGGCAATCGGATAAATGGCGAACGCTACCACAAACAGCGACACACCACCATAAGTCAAGAGTGAGCAAACCAAAACCACCACAAGGATGGCGTGCTTTGCGCCCAGTTTTTGGGTGATGCCACCCGCAATAGAAGTTGCCGCGCCTGAGTCTGCCATCAGCTGACCAAACAGCGCACCAAGCAAAAAGATGGGGAAGAATTTGATGAGATAATTGCCCACCGCCGTCATAAAAGTGTCGGTATAAAACGGCATCAATGCCACGCCATCGCCAGAGAGCAGCACCGCAAGCATCGCCATAAGCGGCGCAATGAGCAGCACCGTCCAGCCACGATAGGCAAAATACATTAATAAAATCAAAGAAATGATAATTGCAAGCGTTCCAAACATAAAAAATCCTTTGAGTAATTATATATCTTTTAGTCCCACCGACTTAAAACCATCATCGCCCAATCTGGTCAAAAACCCTCTTGGGCGATGACATCTTAGCATTGAGATTTTGTATAATCAATCATTTCCCGGTGTATCAACATCCTTTATCTCTGATTCGATTGCCAGTTCTATTGCATACTTATCAACTCAACACATGTACCAGCCATAGTGCTAGCGATGGCATAAACACCAGCGCCACGATCCGAATCAGATCCGAACACAGAAATGGTAGCACACCTTTATAAGTTTCTTTCATTGGCACATCTTTGGCAAGGCTATTGATCACAAAAATATTCATGCCCACAGGCGGCGTGATCAATCCAATTTCAACCACCATCAAAGCAAGCACGCCGAACCAAATTGCTTTATCCGTTGGGTTTAATCCCCAAAAATCCATACCCATAATGATGGGAAAAAACACAGGAATGGTCAATAAAATCATGGATAAGCTGTCCATGACACAACCCAATACGACATAAATCAAAATCATCGCAAACAGCACTGTCAATGGTGCCATACCACTGCCCAGCACCCATTCCGCCAACGCAGCTGGCATTTGTGATAAAGCAAAGAATGCATTTAGCACATCAGCACCAATCAAAATCAAGAAAATCATTGCCGTTGACGAGGCGGTATCCAGTAAGGCTTGCATGAAACCTTCTTTGTTCAACTCTTTGGTTAAAAAAGCCAAAAGCCCCACCGCCACCGCACCGATCGCTGCCGCTTCGGTAGGCGTGAAAATACCGCCATAAATACCGCCAATCACTGTAACAAATACCGCTACCACAGGCCAAACGCCTTTTAATAACGAAAGTCTGTCCGCCCAATTCATATAAGGCATGGCAGGACCACTGTTTGGTACGACGCGCACATAAATGGCGATGGCAATCATATAGCCAAGCATGGCGATGATGCCAGGAATGAGCGCTGCCATAAACATGGATGCAACATTCTGCTCGGTTAATACCGCATAAATGACCAGCACCACCGACGGCGGAATCAAGATGCCCAGCGTACCACCTGCTGCCAAGGCCCCGGTAGAGAGTGCGTCAGAGTAGTTGGCGCGTTTTAATTCAGGTAAGGCGACTTGACCCATCGTCGCAGCCGTCGCAAGCGATGAACCACAAATCGCTCCAAACCCTGCGCACGCCCCCACCGCACTGATGGCAGCACCGCCACGATAATGCCCCAAAAAGGCATTAGTCGTCTGAAATAGACGCTTGGATAAGCCGCCACGAGACGCCAGATTGCCCATGAGCAAGAACAGCGGCACGACCGACAAGTCATACACTGAAAATCTGGCAAAGGGCATGCTTTTTAGGTAGTTGAGTAGGGGTATCCAACCTGCCAAGAGTCCATAACCCAGCGCCCCAGCCACCAGCATCGCCACGCCAATATGGATACGAAATACAAGTAAAAAGATGGTAAACGCACCCATCATCAAGCCAATGACCATTGAATCCATGATACTATCCTTTTTATCTATTACTTAGCTTCGTATCGCTTGAAAAATCGCCATGCCGTATAAAATGCCGTCAAAGCAAGCAAGAAAAATCCAGGCGCGATGGTGATGTGCGCCCACCATTCAGGCAATCCCAAAATCATGGTTTTTGTGCCATTTTTAAAAGCGGTGACAGCCCCAAAATAGCTTCGCCACATCAACACCAAAGCCACCATTGCGAGCAACACTGCCGCAAAAATATCCAAATATTTGCGCACCACGATGGGTGCTTTGATGGTAAAAAAATCGACAATGACATGGGCTTTTTTCATTTGAGCATATGGCAAAAAAGATGCAATCGCGAGTGCACAGCCAATCTGCACCAGCTCTACATCGCCTTTGATTGGCGTGTTAAATACTGCCCGACCAACGACGCTGGCCGTAGAAAGTAAGCAAATACCCACCAATATCGCCACCCCGCCAAATGCCGAAAGCTTTGACCAGCCCCACAAAAACCGCCCGAGTGCATCAGCCGGTCTATCGTCTTTAATTTCTAATTCAAATGAATCTGCCATGTCCACTCCATTGTTTTAATTAAGCACTCTTTATAAATATCAAGATTCATCTTGCCATGATCATCAATCTTTGACCATGGCAAGTCCAGCTTAACCAGCTCAGTTGGCAGCAATCAGCTCTTTGGCGCGATTTACCATCGCTTGAGCATCATAGCCCTTACCATTCATTTCATTGATCCAGTCTGTATAGACTTTTTGAGAAGCATTCTGAATGCGCTTAGTCTCGTCCGAACTGATGGTATTGATGGCATTGCCAGCATCAACCGCCTGCTGACGAGCATGACCCACCTCATCATCCCATGCCTTGCCTAGGCTTGCTGAGAATTCAGCGCCAGAGTTATTGTCAATGACTTTTTTAAGGTCATCAGGCAGACTGTCATATTTTTGTTTGTTCATGATGATGCTAAACAAAGTACTGTACAAGACGGGATCTGGACTGTTAATTTCAGAATGGTACTTGGTCATTTCATGCAGTTTGAGCGTCGGCACCACTTCCCACGGTAGGATATAGCCATCGATGACACCCTTAGACATGGACTCTGAAAGGCTTGGCATCGGCACGCTGACAGGCGTTGCACCCAGTGCTTCCAAAGTTTTGTTGGTTAGGCGTGTTGGAGCGCGCATTTTTAGACCCTTGAAATCTTCAAGCTTAGTGATGGGACGCACATTGTTGTGAATCTGCCCGCGATCATGCACGTTGAAGGCAAGCGGCTTGACATTTTCAAAGTCTTTTTGACCAAATTCTTCATACATTTGCCATGCTACACGGCTGCTTTTTTCACCATCAACTGTCATAAATGGCAGCTCCATCACTTCCATGCTCGGGAAGCGCCCTGCGGTATAGCCCGGCAAAGTCCAGACGATATCTGCCACACCATCAGTCACTTGGTCAATGAGCTGCGCTGGCGTACCACCCAACTGCATCGCAGGATAAAACTGACAACTTAGCTTGCCTGCTGACTCAGTGGCGATTTTTTCGCACCACGGTTCAAGCACTTTCTTTTGGCTCATCGCGGTCGCCGGCCAAAAATGCGCCACCTTCAAAACAACCTTGTCATCACCGCCGGCTGCCGGTGCAGAAGTGGCAATATCATCGGTGCAAGCGCTTAGAGCTAACATGGTCGCTGCCACTGCGGTCAATTTCATTTTCATGATTCTCTCCTTGTCATCAATAAAATTGGCAAATATACTTGTTCACGATTGAAGAATACAAAACAAACAAGTCGGTCTTGTTATTAAACGCATATTTACCCAAAAAATAAAATCGTTTTTTCCGAAGTATTTATACAAATTTACGATAAATTTTGCCAAATTTTATGATTAAAATTGAAAGCATTCAGTTTTAGCCATCAAGGAGTGATCAATGAAATCAATTTTTGTCAATAAAAACACCCTAGCCATCGCCGTAGGTGTGCTGTTATCAAACATTACCTTACAAGCCCAGGCCAACACAGCACCCAAACAGCCGAACATTTTGGTGATCATGGCGGATGACTTGGGCTGGTCGGACATCGAGCCTTATGGTTCTGAAATTCCCACCCCCTATCTTGATGAGCTTGCCAAACAAGGTGTAAGCTTTACCAGCTTTTTTGTTTCGCCCTATTCGTCGCCAAGCCGCGCCATGTTTTTGACAGGCGTTGATCCACACCAAGTAGGGCTTGGCAACATCTATGAACTAAACACCCCCGAGCAGTCCGCCTCTCCAAACTATGTCGGACATTTGACCGACAACAGCCTAACCATCGCCCAACGACTCAAACAAGCAGGCTACTACACGGTGCTGTCTGGCAAATGGCATCTTGGCAAGAAAATCGAGCATCAGCCCAATGCATGGGGTTTTGATGACTCTTTTGCCCTGCTCAACGGCGAGGCGAATAACTGGCGCTACCAAGACAAGGTAGATTCACCAGACGGGCGGGATTTGTACAGCCACAATGGAATTGATGCACAGTTGCCAGAAGGGGAATTTTCTACCGATTTTTATACCGATTATTTGCTAGAAAGCCTAAATAAAAAAGACGAACATCAGCCGTTTTTTGCCTTTTTGTCCTATACCGCACCACATTCACCCCTGCAAGCCCCTGATGCTTACATTCAAAAATACGAAGGCAAATATATGGACGGTCCACAAGCATTGGCAAATCAACGCCTAAAAAAACTAAAAGAGCTGGGTCTAGTCAATGAAAATGTCAAGCCGCACGAGCTCATCAATGTGCCAGACTGGGATAGCCTAAGCGATGATGCCAAAAAAGTCGAAGCCAAACGCATGCAGCTTTATGCAGCGATGATTGACAACATGGATCACAACATCGGTCGCGTCATCAATCATCTTAAGCAAACAGGACAATATGACAATACCATCATCTTTTTCCTATCGGACAATGGGGCGGCGGGAGCGTCTCGTGAAGCCTCACAAAAATGGGGTGGATGGATTAAAGAATCTCGCTTTAACGATTATGAAAATCTAGGTAAAGCCAGCAGCTATGTCTCCACAGGACCCAGCTGGGCACAGGCTTCCATGACACCATTCGCTCTATTCAAAGGCTACATGACCGATGGTGCCATTCGCTCACCCCTCATCATCTCAGGTAAAGGCATCTCACAAGGCGTGTCTGGCAAATACAGCACCATGGCAGACCTAGCCCCCACGATTTTGGATCTGGCAGGTGTTGATAAGACCACCCCTAACGACAAAACACCCATTCAAGGCATGACATTAATGGAGTCATTAGCCAGACCAAATAAGGACGCTGCGACACCTACAAAGCCCTATGTTTTTGAAATGCGTGGCGGACGACAAGTGCGTATGGGCAATTATAAGGCGACTTTCTTAGGTGCATTGCCCGCAGGCATCCCACCAGCAAAGCTGCCTGTGGGCAGATGGCGATTGTTTGACATCGTTAATGACCCAAGCGAGAGCACCGACATCTCAGACAAACACCCAGAGGTGCTAGAACAGATGATTGAGCTTTATGAAAAATATTCAGATGAAGCAAAAGTCATTGAGCTTAGTCCCATTCGCCCAAGCCTAGACAGTAAATAGCTGCGTGCCTTGACACTTCGATTACCGACCGAAAGCAGCACCTGATGTAGGCGGTCAGGGTGGATCTTCCACCCTGACCATCAATGATGATCTTACACCCTGCTTGCGATTTTTAGTATATTGACACATTGTACATTGATATCCTTTAAAGTCATTTATTGATTTAAAGTCATTTGTAGAACAACTGACATCATTGGATTAAAATCAGCCAAACCTTGATTTTGATTGTCAATCACAACATCAAAAAAACACTCTATGAGCCTTAGCACCCCAACCAAGACGAACGATAAATTCGCCTTTGCCTATCACGCCATGATCAAGCCCTCTGGTTCAGAGTGCAACATCGACTGCGAGTATTGTTTTTATCTGCATAAACAAGCGCTATTGACCCAGCCTAAGCACCCTCGCATGGACTTGGCAACGCTTGAAACACACATTAAACAATACATCGAAGCCCAAACCAGTGAAGAGGTGGTGTTTACTTGGCAAGGCGGTGAGCCCACCATTATGGGGCTGGATTTTTTTAAACAAGCCATTACCCTACAAAAACGCTACGCCAAACCCAACCAACACATTGTCAATGACTTACAAACCAATGGCTTGTTACTCGATGACGATTGGTGTGAGTTTTTAAAACAAGAAAATTTTTTGGTGGGCATCTCCATCGACGGCACCGCAGAATTGCACGACAAACTACGAAAAACCAAAAATCAAAAACCCACGCACGCCCTGGTCATGCGGGCGATTGACAAATTGCACGCTCATCAAGTCCCCTTTCACGCCTTGTGTGTGGTGAATAGTCACAATTCAAAAGAACCGCTCAAAGTTTATCGCTTTTTAAAAGATGTCGTGCGCCCCAGAATGATTCAATTTTTATCGGCAGTTGAGCCCACTCATTTCATCAAAAAACCCACCAATTATATTTTTAAATCCAGCACCCATTCTCATTCCATCGTTACCGATTGGTCGGTGTCGCCCCAACAGTGGGGAGAGTTTTTATGCGTGATTTGGCAAGAATGGCTTAAAAACGACTTTGGGCGAGTGTTTATCGATCAATTTGAAAACACCATCAGCCAAGCCTTAGGCTTTGGCGCACAAAAATGCACTACTGCGCCGATTTGCGGCAAGGCAGTTGCGATTGAACACGATGGCAGTCTGTACAGCTGCGATCATTTTGTTTATCCGCAGTACAAGCTGGGCAATATCCACCACACGCATCAAGGATCGCTTGTGTTTAGCAAACAGCAAGCCAGTTTTAGCTATGCCAAACATTTGAAATTACCGAACGATTGCAAACAATGCGACTATCTAAAACTGTGCTGGGGTGAATGTCCCAAAAACCGCTTTATCAATGACAGCACGGGTGAAGCTGGGTTAAATTATTTGTGCCAAGGGCTGAAAAAATTTTATCGGCAAGTCATCCACGACTTACCGATAATTCGTACCAAGCTGAGCCATTAGCTTTAAAATCACTCAAAATCCACCTGCTTTTCAGGGCTTGCTTTGACAAATGCATCCAGTTGATGGCAATTTTCCACCACTTTTAAAATATTGGGAAAACCTGCCAAATTTACCTTAAAACGCTTGGCATTATACACCTGCGGTATGAGACAAGCATCTGCCAAACTCAGCTCATCGCCAAAACAGTATTCTCCACCATGAATTTTTAATAAATTTTCCAAAGCGGTAAAATTAACCAAAATCCAATGAGCATACCAATTTTGTTTTTGCTCATCGCTGATTTTTAAATCATTTGCAAGATATTGCAACACCCTTAAATTATTTAAAGGATGCGTATCACAAGCAATGATATTGCACATCGACAAGACAATCGCCCTATTCGCATTGTCTTTTGGCAATAATGGCACACTTGGATATTCATTTTCCAAATAGTCCAAAATCGCCATTGATTGCGTGATGATGGTGCCATCATCAAGCTCCAAGGCAGGTATTAAACCGCTGGGGTTTTTATCTTTATAGCCATCTGACTTTTGTTCGCCTTTGACCAAATGAATGGGGATAATGTCATAAGGCAAGTTTTTCAGATTTAAAGCAATGCGCACTCGGTAACTTGCCGAACTTCTAAAATAAGAATAAAGCTTCATGGATTCTTCCTTTTAACAAAGAAAATAACCCCGTTAGCAAACAGGGTTATGCTTCAATCAAAAATCCGTCTTGACCGTATTGAAAATCTCCCCAAAGATGCTGTTGCCTTCTTTGTCGTTCATGTAGATTTTCACGGTGTCGCCTTGCTTCATAAAGTCGGTGATGGGCGCCCCATTTTCTATGGTTTCATACATGCGCACCTCAGCGATACAGCAGTAGCCAACGCCGCCTTGCGCCACCGATGAGCCGTACAGATTACCCTGCTTATTAGACACCGTGCCAGAGCCGACGATCGTTCCTGCCTCGATCTCACGAGTCTTGGCTAGGTGGCTGACCAGACGAGCAAAATTGAAAGTCATGTCCACGCCAGCGTTCGGACAGCCAAACAGCTCACCGTTAAGCTCCACATTGAGCGGCAGATGCACCTTGGTATCCGACCAAGCATCACCAAGCTCATCAGGGGTTACGAATACTGGACTAAATGCGGATGCAGGCTTTGATTGCAAGAAACCAAACCCTTTGGCAAGCTCAGCAGGGATAAGATTTCGTAGGGATACATCATTGACCAGACCGATGAGCGCTATCGCTTTGGCGGTTTGTTCTTCGGTCGCACCCAATGGCAAATCGGTCGTTACCACCACCACCTCAGCTTCCATATCAATGCCCCACGCCTCTTTGGCGATGATGTCATCTGTTGGCGCAATAAAGCTGTCCGAGCCGCCTTGATACATCAAAGGATCATCATAAAAAGACGCTGGCACCTCGCTATTGCGAGCTTTACGCACCAGCTCCACATGGTTCAGATACGCTGAACCATCCGCCCACTGATAGGCTCTTGGTAGCGGCGAATGGCAGTCATTTTGATTAAAAGGCTTGCCTATTTGTGATGTGTTGAGTTCGTCATAGAGCTTTTGTAGGGCAGGCTTGGCACTTTCCCAATTTTCCAAAGCAGACTGAAGCGTTAAAATCTCGGGTTCAAGATAACGGCTTAAATCACGGCTCACGACCACCAAGCGTCCATCACGGCTTTGCGATTTTAAACTGGCTAATTTCATTGGATTTTCCTTGTTTTGTTGATATTAAATAGCTATTAAAATTATACTTCTGGTGGTTCGCTGCCGTCATGCACCCAACGGGCGTGCTTTGGCGCTTTTTTGGTGAGCGCCCATTCGTTCAGCATGTCCCATTTGACTTTATCAAGCGCACGAGCCTGCTTGTCGGTGGTGACATCATAGGCAAGTTCGATGCGATGCCCATTTGGGTCAAAAAAGTAAATGGAATGAAACAGCGTATGATTAGTCGGACCCAGCACCTCAATGCCTTCGCTGATAAGCTTATCTTTGGTGGCGAGCAGCTTCTCCATGCTTTCTACTTTCAGTGCCAAGTGCTGCGTCCAGATGGGCGTGTTCGGGTCTCGTCCCATGGTCGGACGGGTAGGCAGCTCGAAAAATGCCAAAATATTCCCACCGCCTGCATCCAAAAAAATGTGCATATAAGGATCATCTTCGCCTGTCGATGGCACTTTATCTTCACCGATTGCCAAGACAAAATCCATCTGTAAATGTTTTTGATACCACTCGACCGTTTCTTTGGCATCTTTGCAGCGGTACGCCACATGATGCACGCCTTGGGTTATTGCCATTTTTCTCTCCTTTGGATTGGCGGTTGGATATTTTCTTTGAATGATGACATTTCATCAAAAAAAACCGTGAAAATAAAGCAGGAATTTCTTGATTATTTATCGTTATTTATGATAATTTTGCTCCATCATCACCAAAGCCATCAGAGAAATCGTATGAATCCAGCCAATGTCACGCTGCGCCAGCTGCGTGCTTTTAAAGCGGTTGCCGAGCTTGGTAGCTTTACCAAAGCCGCCGAACAGCTACACATCACCCAGTCTGCTTTGAGCGGCTTGATTAAAGAGTTTGAGACGACCTTGGATTTGCGGCTATTTGACCGCACGACACGCACCTTATCGCTGTCGGTGGCAGGACAGCACATCTATCCGATGGCGTTGCGTATTTTGTATGATTTGGAAAATATGGCAACGGAGGTCGGTCGATTAAAGGACTTAGAAAGCGGCTCTGTCAAAGTGGCGGTGAGTCAGCAGCTGGCGGCGTCGGTCATGCCCAAGGTGATGGCGCAATTTTCCGCCAAATACCCCAGCATCAAGGTCAGCATGGATGACTGCTCGGTTGATGCCGTCATTGAGTCGGTCAGCGCAGGCTTGGTGGATTTTGGTGTGGGTCCTGAGCGAGACATCGCCGACAGCTTGTCGAGCGAGATGCTGTTTGAGTTGCCTTTTTATGTGGTGATGCCGACCCATCATCCATTTAGCAAATTGGCACATGTGGATTGGGCAGACTTACATAACGAATCTTTAATTACATTATCAGGATCATTCAATCGCCTGCTGATAGAAGACCTACCAAAAGAACATACTGACATCATCAAAAATGCCGCACATCAGGTGAATTTTTTGACCACGGCTTTTAGCATGGTGGCGCAGAATCTTGGGCTGACTTTTTGTCTGCCTTATTCAAAAGATCGAGTCGCCCAGCATGGTCTTTGTATGCGACTTCTGACCGAACCACGCATCACTCGTCCTGCTTTTTTGTATCGCAAAAGAGGTCGTCCTTTGTCAGACGCCGCCCAAAAATTCTATGTCATGCTCTGTCAGCATGTCCAAAACAGCGATCAGTAAGCGGCTTTAATATAGTTACAACAGCATATACTTAGAGCAACCACTCAATCGGCAGCTGGCTTGCGATCCACACCTGCACACGGCGAAACAGTGAGCTTTCTGGCTCATGCGTGCGCTGGATTGTCTCGCCGTCTTCGATGGTTGTCCAGATCATCTTGCCTTTGTCGTTCAGGCTCACCGCATAAGTGTGCTTTGGCAGATTCACCGACAGCTGATCCATCAGGTCTTTGGCAAGCTTTGGACTGTCGATGAGCAGCCCCATCTCGGTGTTGAGATTGGCAGAACGGGGATCCATATTAAAAGAGCCGACATACAAATACCGCCCATCGACCGCAAAAGTCTTGGCGTGCAGACTGGCGCCCTGCCCATCGTAGGCACTTCTGACGGCAGCTGGCTTGACGGTGGCATCGTCTTTAAGCTCGTACAGCTTGACGCCGCTTTGCAGCAGGTCTTTACGGTATTTGGCATAGCCTGAATGCACCACCGCCACATCGTTAGCAGCCAACGTATTGGTCAGCACTTGCACCGTTTTACCATTTTTGGCAAGCTTACTTAGCATCTCTTCGCCCTGTCTGGTCGGCACAAAATAAGGCGAGACGATCACAAGCTCATTTTGGGTGTTTTCCATCAAAGGCGAAATGTATCTGTCAAGGATATTTTCTTTTTCTTGTTTTTTGAGCACTTTATCAGGGTGGTCGCTGATAAATTGTGTTTTTGTCCACACCCAAGGCATCTGTCCGTCCGTCAGATAGTTGGCAAAGTTTGCCTGCATGAGCAGACTGAGATACTCTCGTGCCTCATCAGACACGCCCGAAAGGTCGGCAGGCTCGACATCGCCGATGATGACTTGGGCAGGATAGGCGGATTGATTGTTCCAATATCTGTCAAAATCCTCCGCCGTCTCGTGCGCCGCTTGCCCCACCACTGCCACATCTAGGTCGGCAAACATCATGCCACTTGTCGCATCAAAATACTCATCGCCAATGTTGCGCCCACCGACGATGCTCACGATGCTGTCGGCGGTCATGGATTTGTTGTGCATGCGGCGATTGAGACGAAAAAAGTCCGTCAAATACCCCAAAGGGCGAAAACGGCGCTGCATGTATGGATTAAAAAGGCGTACTTCGATGTTGTCATGGTCATCAAGCCTGCGAATCACGCCGTCCATCCCCGCCATCGTATGATCATCAAGCAGTAGCCGCACACGCACGCCACGGTCGGCAGCAGCGATGAGTCTTTGGCTAAGCAGTCTGCCTGAGATGTCGTCGTGGTAGATGTAGTACTGCAAATCAAGGCTCTGCTCTGCCATCTCGACCAAAGCCAGACGAGCCAAAAACGCATCACGGCTGTTTGCCAGTGTATAAATGCCACTTTCGCCCGAGTGCTCGGAAATCTCTGGCAGCAGGCGCTTGGCGATATTGCCATCTGGGCTTGGCATCAGGTGCGTGGAGACGGTCTTTTGGACATTCTCTGGCAACGGACGATGGCTCAATACCGCCAGCAGCGCCACCGCAAGCACAAGCAGTAAAAGCCCAATCACCACGCCCCGCACCCAGCATGGCAAACTACGCCAAATCATCATAGCCAAAACCATCATTATTAAAGTTGGCGTATTATACCGCAAAAATTAGGGGAAAGTGCCGGTGGTTGTTTAGGTATTATTCATAAATATACTCACGAGCATTTATCGTGATTGCCAATATAAAAAGCAAATTTCCCATCAATCATGGCAAGTTTTTATTTTATAATGCATCGCATGGCTCTTTAAGCCATTTTAAATCAAGCCATAAAAAAAAGGACATTTTTATGCAATCAAAAACCCTCTACACTGCCCACATGCCCGATTCGCACGGTCACATCGCATGGTCAGCGGATGAAAATGCCATCTGGCGTGACTTGCGCATCCGCCAACAAAAAAGCATCATCGGCAAGGCTTGCGATGAATACACCCAAGGCTTAAATACGCTCGATTTGCCAATCGATCACATTCCTAAGCTTGGCAATCTAGACACCACTTTGCAGCAGATGACAGGCTGGCAGACTGCCGCCGTGCCTGCACTCATCTCGTTTGGCAAGTTTTTTGAGCTGCTTGCGCATCAGCGATTTCCTGTGGCGACTTTCATTCGCACTCGTGATGATTTTGACTACATCCAAGAGCCTGACATCTTTCACGAAATCATCGGTCATTTGCCACTATTAACACATCCCGCCTTTGCCAATTTTACGCACACCTATGGCAAGCTGGGACTACAAGCCGATAAAAAGACACGAGTATTTCTGGCAAGACTTTATTGGTTTACGATGGAATTTGGTCTGATTAACACCAAAGACGGTCTTAGAATCTATGGCGGTGGTATTTTGTCATCTCCTGCTGAGACAGAGTATGCCGTCAGTGGTAAACCAGAGTACCGACCCTTTAATGTCAATGACATTTTAAGAACACCCTATCGCATTGATAAAATCCAACCCATCTATTATGTCATTGACAAACCAGAGCAGCTGTTTTCACTGACCGAAAAATCATTGATGGCTGAAGTGAACAAAGCCATGGAGCAAGGATTATTTGAGCCACATCCAAGCCTGCTTGATGATCAGACGGCATGACAAATAACCTACCCTAAAAACATCGTTAATAAGGAATCTTTTATGAGTGATTTAAAAAGTCAATTTTGTGAAGCTTGTCAAGCAGACGCCCCAAAAGTGACGGACGCTGAGCTTACAGAATTTATGAAACAGCTGCCAGACTGGGCGGTTGTGTCCGAGCAGGTGGGTGAGCAGTATGTACTGCAATTAAAACGCGTATTTAAATTCAAAAACTTCAAAAGCGCGTGGGCATTTGGCGAAAAGCTGATGCACCTTGCCGAATCAGAAGGGCATCATCCAGGCATCTTGGTGGAGTGGGGTAAGGTCACCGTCTGGTGGTGGTCGCACAGCATCAAAGGTCTGCACAAAAATGACTTCATCATGGCGGTCAAGACAGATGCGCTGTATGAATGAACAAATGACATCTTAATACCATCTTATGCGGTCAGACATGAAATCAGGGCGAGAGTTTCGCCCTGATTTTTTGGTTGGTGGCTGATGTATGCGATCAGTTGTGATTAGGTGTCAATTTAGAAATGGTAATGCCTGTAAAGCCAAAAATCAGCGTCAAAGCAAAGCACAGATAGCAGAAAAACGCAAACGGCACATAGCTGATCACAGGCATGCCAAACACACCCGTCAAAAATCCGCCATACACGCCCCATGGCACCAAGGGATTGATGACGGTGCCAGCATCTTCAATGGTGCGAGACAGATTTTTTGGATGCAATCCAAGTCTTTTATATTCTGGTAAAAAAGCATTGCCCGAGAGCAACAAGCTTAAATACTGCTCACCAACCAACACATTAATGCCAAAAGAAGTGAATGCCGCTGCTGCCACGCCACGACTTGCCTTTGTCAATAAATGACGCATGCCATCAAGCAGTGCTGGCAACACGCCAAGCCCTTGCAACAGCCCGCCAAGCGACAACGCCAAAATCACCAAAATCTGCGTGAAAAACATACTCTCCAAGCCGCCCCGAGAAACGAGCTCGCCTACCGCACCCAAATCCACACCTTCTGGCAAAGAATAGCCCTTAAAGAACCAACCGCCAATCTGGGCAAGGCTTGGGCTAGAATGCGTATAAGTCAAGGCAAGTGCCACGACAATGGTGGCAGCAATGGTATAAATCGCATTGATGCGCATCATCGCCATGGCAATCAGCACCACAAAAGGAATGAGCATATAGCCTTGCACCAGTCCGCTCGCCAAAAGGTTCGCTTTTAGCTCCGCCACACCTGACAAATCGCCTGCTGCTGACGGCATGAACACAAAAATCACCGCCGTGATGAGCCACGCAGGAATGGTGGTGTACATCATATTTTTGATGTGATCAAACAAATCCACGCCCACAATCGAAGCAGCGATGCTTGTGGTGTCGGATAACGGCGACATCTTATCACCAAATAATGCTCCAGAAACTACCGCTCCTGCCACAATTGCAGGATTCGCCCCAAAGGCATTCGCCATGCCCAAAAACGCCACGCCTACCGTAGCACAAGTGGTAAATCCACTCCCCAAAGCCAGACCAATCACACTTGCCAATATGAAAGCTGACAGATAAAACCATTGTGATGACAGTATCTCAAAACCATAATAAATCAGCGTGGGAATCGCTCCACTCATCATGAGTGCTGACACAAGCAACCCAATGAGTGAAAATAAATAAATCGCCCCCATCCCCGTGGCGACACCGCCTATCATTCTATCTTGCATTGCCTCAAACTTGACGCCCTTACATAAGCCGAACATCATCAAGCCTAGAATGACAATCAATAAAGATAGCAACGGCACAAAGCCAAGCTGAATCATCGTCAAAGCAAGTACCGCCACCACAATCATGGCAATCAGTAAAGCTTGTTTTGGGGTTGGGTGTAAAAGAGGGGCTTGTTTACTCATAAAGATTCCTTACTGTCTTATGATGACAACTCATCCGCCCTTGTCATCATTCAAACTTATTATAATAAAAAATAACCGCATGATTCAATGAAAATCATACAGCCATCAATAAGACTTGGCATGAGTTGATGAACTCTTAAAAATTACAGCACACTTCTTTTTTTCCTATGAACCACAAATCTTCACATTCTCCACTTACCTTGATCAACACCATGATTCATCCAAGCGCCCAACACACCACAAAGTATTACAACAAAACCAAACAAAAATAGACTGATAACAATCCATTCTGATTGAATCATAAAAGTGATGCCAAACCCAAACAAAACACAGCATTGTAGTGATAACACATAGTGAGGCATTAACTGCTTGGTATGCTTTCCACAAAAATCAAGCATAAACTCACTCATCAATGTATTTTGCACCCCATTACCCACACCAACGAATAATCCAGACAAAAATAACATAAAAATCATTGAATAATTAGCCAACATACTTACCAAGCCAAATCCCATCATGCCAATACCCATTAATCCAGCCGCCAAATAAGCACCAGATACTTGACCTATTTTTTTAAAAAAATCACTAAATAAGATTGGGCTAATCAGCAATCCAAGACTCATCATGGACAAAGTTGTTCCATAAATAAATGGACTAAGAGCCAACTGATTATTGATATAAGGGATCATGATAATGTTTAGTGCAGAAGTCAAAGCGATGGTGATTGTAAAAAATACCAAAACCCTCTTTATGGTAGGGGTTTTAATAAACTGCCAATAAGAAACGACAGCATCATTGTCCAATAACTCATCTGCGTGTTGTTGGCTTTGAGAGTTCTTGTTATTCAACAATAACAAGAAAAAACAAAAAAAACTAATTACTGATAAAATGAACACCAAGTTTTTACCAACCATACCAAATGCAAATCCCGTTAAACTTGGAGCAAAAATAAATCCAGCATTTTTAATGGTCTGTACTATTTTATTGGCAAGAGGCAAATTATTAGCAAAATAATTTGGCAATACTGATAAAAAAATTGTCCACAATAATGAACCCAGATATCCTAATAAAAAACTTAGAACCAAAACCATCAATGCTAAATCAGCAAAAAAATAAAATGCAAGAATGACCAATCCTTGTAGAAAAAAAATGATAGGCAAAATAGTTTTTTCGCTAATTTTTGGCAAAATCACTGCACCGCTACGACTGGCAATAACACCGCCAATCATAGACAAAGCATATAGCAAGGTTAAATTTTTTGAATCCCCATCAGCAAGCGTCAAAGCAAAGCTAACCAACATCGCTTCATCAGCAAAACTCCCTAATGCCAATACAATAATTGCAATCGCAACTAGTGAGTACTGCATACTAAACACCTCCATTGATGAAGTTTTTTAATGATGGTCAAAGCGTTTTTTTGACAGGATTTGGTAGGTTTTAGTTAGGTTCTATATCAATGAAAGCGTCGCCCATTCAACGATGATCTGAGTTGATTTGGAATCACAAACTCAATCTGGCATGATGCAAAAGAACAGTTGATGGCGTAACAGTCGGTCGCCGTATGTGCTTAAAGGCTTTGCGATGGATTTTAATCGCACAGCAGTCTTGATAAAAATGAGTACGACATGATTGCCATATCGTACTCGCACAAAGACCTGATTTAACTAATCTGTCGTTTCTAAAACCCCACGGCGAATTTGATCTCGCTCAATGGATTCAAACAACGCTTTAAAGTTCCCCTCACCAAAACCTTGGGCATAATCACCCTTCCTTTGAATGAATTCAAAAAATACAGGACCCATGAGCGTTTCAGAAAAAATTTGTAGTAGTAAGCGTGGCGTGCCATCTTCGGTGGTGCCATCCAGCAAGATGCCACGAGCTTGCAGCTCTGCCACAGGCTCGCCGTGATTTGGCAAGCGCTCTTCTAGCATTTCATAATAAGTGTCTTTGGGCGCGGTAGCAAGTGGCACGCCAGCAGCACGCAGCTTATCGATGCTTTCAAGCAAATTGTCCGACAAAAACGCAATGTGCTGGATGCCTTCGCCATTAAATTTCATCAAAAACTCTTCAATCTGTCCGCCGCCTTGCTTGGACTCTTCGTTCAAGGGAATGCGGATTTTGCCGTCTGGCGCAGTCAAGGCACGGCTGGTCAGTCCTGTGTATTCGCCCTTGATGTCAAAATAGCGAATCTCTTGAAAATTAAAGATTTTTTGGTAAAAATGATACCAATAATCCATGCGACCACGATACAGATTATGGGTCAAATGATCGATCACTTTAAAGCCAAAGCCGACAGGATTTCTATCCACGCCTGCCAAAAACTCAAAATCAATGTCGTAAATCGTCTTGCCTTCTTCATATCGGTCAATAAAATAAATCAATGAACCGCCGATGCCTTTGATGGCAGGCAAGCGAAGCTCCATCATGTCCGTTGGCACATCGACAGGTTCAGCACCCAGCTCGATGGCACGGTTGTAGGCAAATTGCGCATTTTTCACCCGAAAGCCCATCGCGCACGCGCCTGCGCCATGTTCTTGGGCAAAATAGTCGGCTTGGGTGCGCTTGGTGCGATTGATGATGATGTTGATGCCACCTTGGCGATACAGCGAGACATCTTTGGAGCGGTGGCGGGCGACTTCAATAAACCCCATTTTCTCAAACAGTGGCTCTAAAAAGCTTGGTGTCGGGCTTGAAAATTCCAAAAATTCAAAACCGTCTAGTCCCATCGGATTGTCAAATAAATCTGCCATAATACTTCCTTGGTTGATGATATAAAAGTGCTTGAATACATTACAATGACTTCTTGTGGTGGTGTTTTCTTAGCTATTGCAAGTCATTTGCCGTTATCATAAAATAGTCGTCCATATTGCACAAATGGCTTTTTTAGTTTTATTTATCGGACTTATCCATGAATGTCACCCTACGCCAGCTGAACGCCTTCATCGCCGTATCTCGCCACAAAAGCTTTACCAAGGCGGCTGATGAGCTGTATCTGACCCAGTCGTCTTTGAGCGGACTGATTAAAGAGATGGAAAATCAGCTGGGCATCACGCTGTTTGACCGCACCACCCGACAGCTACATCTGTCAGAGGCGGGCGAGCGGCTCGTGCCTTATGCCCTGAAAGTCTTGGACGACATGCGCATGTTCACAGGCGAGATTCACGACATCAAAGACTACAATCAAGGCAAGGTGCGCATCGCCGCCAGCCAGCAGCTTGCCGCCACCATCATGCCCAGTCTCATCAAGGCGTTCAAACAAGCCTATCCAGACATTCAGGTGAGTCTCATCGACTGTGGCATCGGCGAGGTCATGGAGCGAGTGCAGCTCATCGACGCTGACATCGGCATCGGTCCTGAACATCCTTTTAGCAGCGACATCTTGGCAGAGACGCTATTTTCATCGAAGTTTTATTTGATTGTTAAACCCGATCACGCTTTGGCAGGGCGGTCTGAAGTCACATGGCAGGACATTCCAGCAGGCGAGCTCATCACGCTACAAGCCGCCTTTGCCGAGCAGATTCGAGCAGCACTGCCGATGGAGCTGACCAAGCGGCTGTTTCGGTCTGATTATGAGGTCAATTTTTTATCCACTGCGCTTGGCATGACGCAAATGGGGCTTGGCATCACACTGGCACTTAGCTACGCTAAAAACTGGATAGATCAGCATGATTTGACCATGATTCCCATCAAAGAGCCTAAGATTGACAGAAAATTTTTGCTGTATCAGCACAAACACCGCTCCCCCAGTGCGGCGGTGTTGGCGTTTGCCAATTTTTTAAAAACTTATGCAAAGCACTGGCAAATTGACACGCAATCAGATTAGCACACCGCCAAATTGACACGCCATAAGCATTGAAAAACTCTCCAAAAATACCATCGCCAAGCCCCAAGATGACAAATAGACGGCAGGCTTGGCGAAATTTTCATCATCACTCACAAAATCATTTACAAGCATCGAAAAATTCTTTATGCTAAGATAATCCGTATGGTTTTTAAGGATTTTTGAAAAATTGGAGCTTTCATGACCGACATCACCCACAACACCAACCTACGCCGCTTTGAAACCACCATCGATGGCATCACCGCTTATCTGAGCTATCTGGATCACGGCGACACCCTCATCTACAATCACACCATCGTCCCAAGTGCGCTTGGTGGTCAGGGCATCGGCAAGGCGCTCACCAAGCACGCACTGTATTATGCACAAGCCGAAGGTAAGAAAGTGGCACCGACTTGCAGCTTTGTCGCCGCTTATATTCACAAAAACCCAGAATACAAACACCTACTGGCGTAAAATGGCTCGCGCATTTGTTGGTAGATTTGTTGGCATAAGAAATGCTTTTTTGGCAAGATTTTTAGCAAGATTTTTGGCAAAAAGTTTTTAGTACAAAGTTTTTGTCATAAAGGCAGTTTTGGTAATTTTAAGCAATACAAGGAAAGTATGATGAATCCCGCCTTAAACCATCTATTCACACCGCCCTTTGATGCCCTGACAACCAGCGAACGCAAGAAACTTGCCGCCGTCAGCCAAATCATCTATCTGCCAGAACACACCGCCGTCAATGGCGATTGGCAAGGCGATTTGTTCATCGTCATCAAGGGCAAGCTCACGCAGCACCAGCATGGCGAGTTGGTGGCAGGCTTGAATGTGGGCGATTGGTTTTCTTTGGCGGACAAAGATGGGGTCGCCTTTGATGTCATCACCCAAGAACAAAGCTTGCTGTATCGGCTTGATGGCGACACCGTCCATGCCATCAGTCAGCACAACGAGCGACTGCGGACATTGCTGTTTGCCGATTTGACCACTCGCAAATCCGAGCAAGACGCCCAGAGTGCCAAAAGCCAAAGCCATCAACTACTCTACCGCCCTGTTGCCAGCATTGGCGAACACATACGCACGCCCAATTTTATTGACGAAAACGCCAGCCTTTATGAAGCGACTTGCCGTATGATGGCGGTAGATGCCAAGCACATTTTGGTCAGCTCGCCCAATGGCGTGGGCATATTTACCCAGACCGATGTCTGCCACGCCATCACAAAACAAGCAGATTTTGCCACCACTTGCGTCAAAGATTATAGCCGATTTAATCTCTACACCATTCACGAAAGCCACGATTTGAGCGAAGCGTTGATCACCATGATCAGCAAAAGCGTCCATCGTTTACCGATCGTCAATGATGCAGGCGAGATCACAGGCGTGATTGGACAAACCGAACTGCTCAACTACCTAACCAACCATTCACAGCTCATCACACAGCGGATTGACCAAGCCCAAAACCTAGACGAAGTTTTGGTGGGCGTGGAGATGATTGGCACATTCATTCGCCAACAAAACCAAAGTGGCATGAAAGTCCATGTCATCGGACGCATTGTCCAAAGTCTCAACATTCATGTCTTTACTAAGGTATGGCAACTCATCGCACCACCTGCCGTCATTGACAACACCTGCCTGATCGTCATGGGTTCTGAAGGTCGTGGCGAGCAAGTCATGCGTACCGACCAAGACAATGCCCTAATCATTCGTGATGGCTTTGACGACCCAAATCTGCCCACCTACGCCCAAGCCTTTAATGATGCCCTGTTCAAACTTGGCTATCCTTATTGCGATGGCAACATCATGATTACAAGCCCTACTTGGCGAAAGTCGCTCACCGATTTTAAAGCCCAAGTCAGCACATGGATGGGGGCGACTGGTGGCGAGATGATGATTCACTTTGCCACGCTCATGGATGCTCACCCTGTGTGTGGCGATGTGGCGTTATTTTATGAATTAAAATCACACTGGCAACACGCCGTCCGCCACGCTCATGCCAATTTTATCAACCGCTTCGCCGCGCCGACAATTCAAGTCGCAACCACAGAAGGTTTTTGGCAAAAATTCACTGGCGGAAAAGACAGCGACATTGACCTAAAAAAAGCTGGCATTTTCCCCATCGTGCATGGCGTGCGAGCATTGGCACTTGAATACGGCATTGACGAGACCAGCACTCGCCTTCGTCTGCGTCAATTAGCCAGTCAAAAAGTCATTGACGAAAAAATCGCCCAAAACATTATCGAAGCTTTGGAATTTTTCCTATCAAAACGCCTTGCCGTCTCGCTCACCACCGATGACAAATCCGCCCGCAAGGTCAATCCAAATACGCTATCAGCACTCGAGCGCGACCTACTCAAAGAAAGCCTTGCGGTGGTGAAATATTTCAAAGGATTCATCACGCGTCATTATCGCCTTGATGTGTTCGTGGGGTGATGATGTTTGATTTTATAAAAGATCTTTTTAATAAGAACCAGCAAGCCAAGCTCACCGACGCCAAGTACAGCTACCTATTCGAGCCGGCACCTCCTGATGAATGGGCGTGCCTTGATTTAGAATTAACAGGGCTAGATCCCAAGACCGACCACATTCTAAGCATAGGCGCGGTCAAGATCACAAAAGACGCCACGGGCTACATCATCGACACCGCAAACCCCCTGTCTATCGTATGCCGCCCACCCATCATGCCTGATACGGACAGCATCGTCATTCACGGACTACGCCCCATGGACCTTGAGAATGGCACAAGCTATAGCGACATGCTAGATCAGCTGCTGCCATTCATCGGTTCGCGCCCTGTGGTTGGGTTCTATGTGAGTATGGACATTGCATTCTTAAATACACTCATCAAACCAAAAATCGGCACTAAGCTACCTAACACGCTTATCGATGTATCCACACTTGATGTCAAGCTACGCCAAAAAACTAACAAAAACAGCGACATCCCCATCGACAAGCGCCATCTAAGCGAGCTATTAGGCGCTTATGACGTCCCCATATTACCGGCGCATGACTCGATGAATGATGCGTTGATGACGGCGATGTTATTTTGCCATCTCAAGCATCAGCTAGGCTAGACCCATGCTTTGGCATCCACTAATAATTAAACGCACAACCTACCCAAGATGGTTATCATAAAAGACAGTACAACAAGCACAATGCCATGACAAAAATTATCACATAAAAATCGCTAGTATTTAATAATAGATATGCTAAACTAGCCAATATTTTGATATCAAAAGGACAACCATGAGCAGTCTTACTCCTGAACAAACCGCCCTGCAATTAGACGGCCTACCGGCTTGGCAGCAGGATGGCAGCAGCCTAGTGCGCACTTACGAATTTAATGACTTTGGGTCTGTGGTGGCATTTTTGGTTAAGGCATCATTCTATGCCCAAGAGCTTGAGCATTATCCAGAATGGCAGAGCCATTATACGACCGTCAATGTTCGCATCGGTAAGATAGAACGCGGCGCGGTACGTCACCGTGATGTGCAGCTTGCCAAGCGCCTAGAGGCCGCTTTTGAAGCCCAAAATTAACCCCCCCAAGCCAAGTTGTCTTGGCTTGTTACCCGATTAACAGTGAATTAAGGATTGATGATGAGCAAGTTTAGTCAGATTCTGTGGCAAGAAAATCAAAAACTCTACGAAGCCACCTTAAACCTACCATTTAATCAAGAGCTAGCAGCAGGCACGCTGTCCAAAGACGCCTTTACCCATTATGTCATCCAAGATGCGCATTATCTGCTGGCCTATGGGCGTGCCTTGGCGATCTGCGCTGCTAAGGCATATGATGCTGACGACGTGATTTTATTTACCGAAGCCGCCAAAGTTGCCATTGTCGTGGAGCGCTCGCTGCATGATGGATTTATGCAAGAGTTTGGCATCAGCCAAGCTGACTTCATGGAGACACCGCTAACCCTAGCATGCCATCATTACACCTCTTATCTGCTGGCCAGCGCCTATGTTGACAGCTACCCTGTGGTATTGGCAAGTCTGCTGCCGTGCTTTTGGATTTATGCCAAAGTCGGTCAAGACATCTATGATAAGTCCGTCCCGAACAACCCTTACCAAGCATGGATCGACACCTATGCTGGCGAAGAGTTTCACACCGCCGTCCAAAAAGTCATCGACGTCGTGGATAAAGTTGCCAAGCGTGCCGATCAAGATACGCTAGATAGAATGCGCGAAGCTTATACTTATGCCGCCAAGTTGGAATGGCTGTTCTGGGAAAGCGCGCACCGTCAGGATAAATGGCGCGGGCTTGATGGCATCTGTTGATCAAATCTAAAAGTTTCATGTTCAACTACAGCAAATTGCGATAAAGTTTGGTAAAATGGCGGTTATTTAAAGTTTGATGACCGCTATTTTATTATGACAGATAACCCACAGTCTTCTTTTGACACCCGCTCGATCGCTGAATTTACCGAATCAGCATATCTTAATTATGCCATGTACGTCATCATGGATCGAGCCCTGCCACACATCGCAGACGGTCTAAAGCCGGTTCAGCGCCGCATCGTCTACGCCATGAGCGAGCTTGGTCTTAAGCACTCCGCCAAACCCAAAAAATCCGCCCGTACCGTAGGTGATGTACTGGGTAAATATCACCCGCATGGCGATTCTGCCTGTTATGAGGCGATGGTACTGATGGCGCAGCCTTTTAGCTATCGCTATCCGCTTATCTTTGGTCAGGGCAACTGGGGCTCGCCTGATGACCCAAAATCCTTCGCCGCGATGCGATACACCGAAGCCAAGATGAGCAATTATGCCAATACACTGCTTGCCGAGCTTGAACAAGGCACTGTGGACTGGGTGGATAACTTCGATGGCTCATTAAAAGAACCTGCCACCCTGCCCGCACGTCTGCCGAACATCCTGCTAAATGGCACCACAGGCATCGCGGTTGGTATGGCGACCGACATCCCACCGCACAACCTCATCGAGACGGTCAAAGCGTGCATCAAGCTACTCAAAAACCCAGCCATGTCCGTACGCGAGCTATGCAAGGCCTTGCCTGCGCCAGACCTACCCACCAAGGCTGAGATCATCACCCCTCAAGATGAACTCATCAACATGTACGAGACTGGTCGCGGCAGCTACAAGATGCGCGCCACCTATCATCTGGATAAAAATGACAAAAACACCGTCATCATCGATGCACTGCCCTATCAAGTATCTGGCAATAAAGTCATCGAGCAGATCGCCAAGCTCATGCTTGACAAAAAACTGCCTTGGCTTAACGACATCAACGATGAATCCGACCATGAGAACGCCTGTCGCATCGTACTAGAATTCAAAAAAGGCAAATTAGACCTTGATAAAATCATGAATCATTTGTTCGCCATGACCGACCTTGAGACGTCATATCGCGTGAACATGAACATGATTGGCATGAATGGAAAACCACAGGTCAAAAACCTAAAAGAAATCTTGTCAGAGTGGCTAGACAGTCGCCGCGGCGTGGTCATTCGCCGTTTGCAGCATCGTCTGGACAAGATCGATAAACGCTTGCACATTTTGGCAGGTTTGCTCGTTGCCTACCTAAATATCGATGAAGTCATCGCCATCATCAGAAATGAAGACGATCCCAAACTTGAGCTGATGAGCCGATTTGGGCTGACGGACACTCAAGCCGATGCCATTCTTGACATCAAGTTACGCCAATTGGCAAAACTTGAAGAAATCGAATTAAATGCCGAACGAGATGCGCTAGAAGCTGAACGCGCCACCATCGCTGAACGCCTTGCCAATACTGACAGCCTAACCGCCCTGCTGATCGATGAGCTGACCACCGACATGAAAGCTCATGGCGATGAACGCATGTCACCTGTGGTCGTGCGTGATGAAGCCGCCGCCATCAAAGCATCGGATTTGGTACCTAGTGAAGCGGTAACTGTCGTGCTATCAAAGGCGGGCTGGATCCGCATGGCAAAAGGTCATGACGTGGATGCTGCCGCACTCAATTACCGATCGGGCGATGAATACTTGGCACATGCTCAAGGCAAATCCAACGACAAGCTGATCCTACTGGACAACAGAGGTCGAAGCTATGCCTTAGACCCCATCAACCTACCATCTGCTCGCGGACAAGGCGAACCGATTACCAGCATGCTAAACCCGCCCGCAGGCGCAAAAATAGAGCAGGTCTTATTCGGCGATAAGGATGGTAAAGTACTGCTGGCAAGCTCTTCTGGTTATGGCTTCGTGGGTCAATATGCCAACTTTGAGACCAATCAAAAAGCGGGTAAAGCCATCATCAATCTCAACGATTCTGCGTTTTTGCCTGTTGATACGGTTGGCAGTGACGATACTTTAGTCGCTGCCTTGACAGATGCAGGGTATTTATTGGTGTTTGAATTGTCTGATCTGCCAAGCCTGAACAAAGGCAAAGGCAATAAAATCATCAGCCTAAAAGATAAAGACGGCGAAACACTGATTAGTCTAGTCAGCCTTACAGCGTCTGACAGCTTAGCCATCAGTGCGGGCAAACGCACACTCACTCTTAAACCTGCCGACATCGCCACCTACATGGGCAAGCGAGCCACTCGTGGTACAAGGCTGCCGAAGGGTTATTGGAATGTGGTGGATATGCAAAGGGTTGAGGTGGAGAGCTAAGTCCGATTGCCAAGTCGTAGGTTGCTGCTTCGTAAAGCGAAAGCCAACAACTTCAATAAGTTTATATCATCAATGCTTAGGCTGCACTATTGCCAACCTAAGCCTGTAAGCTGATGGCTAGTCAAAATGAATGGGTCATCTTTCACAAATCCAAGCATGACAAAGATTGAGTTATATTTATCTATTGAGAGTTGTAAGGACTTTGGAAATTTTTAGTGCCTCACCTCTATGATCAACCTCTCCGTTGCCAATTCATTTATCAGCCCATCAAGATGATGTTTGTTTGCTTGATCTAAATTTGCATCCCATTCATCTAGAATAATCACATCAACATCGCTTGCGTAGTTTCTAATTTCCATTAACTGCGATGATAATTTTTGCCCTGTTGATTTTTTATTATTCTGATGAAAACATAAATCATGGCTGACAGGTAGATAAAAAGCCCTGTTTGATAACAATGTTTTTAAATATAATAAAAAGCTACTTTTACCCACTCCATTACGCCCTTTAATCGTCAGCCTACCTGTTTTCGGCAAGTCATCCAAATCAAAGTCGCTTAGTCGGATGTTGTTGATAAAAATCTCTTGAAAGTTAATCCTGCTTAATATATCAATACTTGGTATGCGCAAGGAATGTTGCAATCCGATAAATCTAGCTTTGATGCTAGAAAAATTGGTTTGATGAAAGACAAGTGCTTGCCCCATTTGCAATAACTGAATTTGTCTTGGCAATGTTGCCACCAATAATGCTAAAAATACATAATCATTTTGATGCTGAATAAAGAGGTGTACAATCAAGCCCAGTACAGGCAGCATAAACAAAACCATGCCAAAGCTTGAAATCAATTGATTCAATGATTGGCTGAGAATATGATATTTTTTTGAGCGGGCGAAATTGTTACCATAAATATGATTTAAAATGCCCATATTGTACTTGTTGAAAATGACGATATTGTCCCAAGTTTTATTTAAAATGGCAATGAAAGATACTCGGGACTTTTGCGATATTTTTGACGCTTTAGATATTTTGCGTTGATAAGAAAAAATAAAAAATTCTACCAACAAAAACCCAATGATGTAGGCTATTAGTAGAGTATAGTCAAGAAAAAAACCTAAAATTAAGATATTAATCACTAAATTTAAGATTAACGCCACACCATCAAAAGCAAAATCCAACATATCATCTATGACTGATTTACTTTCTTGAGCGATAAAAACCATGCTTTGTTCTTTTAGCTCTTTATTGTTTAGCAAAAAAGTTTTACCAGAAAAAACATGATTAAATTTTTCTACATAATTATTAAGCAGTTCAAATTTTGAATTTTCCAAGTAAATGGTTGCAAAATAAGCAGGAATATACACGACAACCAATGATATGACAAAACCGCTTAAGTTTATCAAAAAATTCTTATTTTGAGCGATGTCTATCGCAAGGTTTGCAATGAAGTATGTAGACAAACCAACGATTGCTTGTTGTATGATTAAAAAAGCAAATGAGGCATATAATGATGGAGTGATAATTTTCATGATAAAGAATAGTAAAGCCACTTACCAATGCTTCCGTTCATCGTATGTGGCTCATCAAAATATAAGCAGTTAATACATAGCCAATGATCGATTATAACGACTTATTCCTAAGTCAGTTCTTTTATTATTGCTTGCGATTGATCCAAAATCCAGCGACCTCTCTCCGTTACCAATTCCTTATAATTTGACATACCTGTAATGGACCGATAGGCATCTAACGCTTGTTTTATCATAGTGCTAGAATCTGGGTGTACCATAGGGGTTTTTGGCTCTCCTAGACAATTTTTTCGAAATTGCAAAACTTCTGCGGCAACCACAATGCTGTGAAGTACTTTATCTAATGGTCTTTTTGTGTGCAAAATAGCCGATTGAGCAAAATTTTCTGGTTGTAATAACTTATGGTAGTCATGGAAGTGTAAAAATCTAAGTTCATCTATAAATAATGCGTTATGCGTTAATTCATGAACAAGCAATTCCATTAGATCGGTAATTGCCCAAGAATCACGGTTATTTATCCAGACTACGCCAATCGCATTTGAAGTTGAACCACCGCCAGAATCATTTGCATACCTTAAGAAAATAGAATCAATAATTAACTGCAACATCAAATAAAGCTCAGAATTAACTTTTGACAGCTCATTCAATGCACTTTGTAGTTTTTGAACCCTTACTTCCCTATCATTGTCATTTAAGCCCTCGCCAATCACACATGATTGATTTTTGTCGTTTAAGAAAGAGTCGGTAGCAAACAGATTAGTTAATGACGATTCCCAATCTTTATCATCAACAATATTTACGCCCAACTTATCACTTCTTGTAACTTTGGGTTGATATTGACTCAAAAACTTATGGAAATTTATTTCCAATTCCTTAAAATCTTTTGGTAGATTGGAGTTATCCCTACTGGATAACAAGGCTAATGTCTTTGCCATCTCTTGAACACCAATCAAATAAAACACAATATCGCTCCTTGAAATATTTTCTTGAAAAATAGATAAAAAGCATACACCATGATAGTGTATGCTTTTTTGAATTACGACTGTGTTTTTGTGCGTTTGTTATCGTACGCAATCATTCTCATCGGAGCGGACAATGCACCGTTTTCATCATTTTTCATAATGGCACAATTTTTTTTGTGCATCACAAAAATCTTGATTTTGTAGACCAGAAAGAATTTGAGAAAGATTTAAAGTGTCCATAATTTACTCCTTAAATAGCTGAACAACTAAAATTATCATACAGCCAACCAATCATTTAAAATCGCTGTTGGCTGTATGCACGCACAACCTTGTTCTTACAAGGTAGTAATACAATAACATTTTTATAAAATAAGTCAAGAAAAAAATGATAAAAAATCCACTCGCAAGATCTTTGAGTGGATTTTTATTCAATGATTGGGTAAATTGCAATTCGTCCCAGTCCGCAGATTTTCGCTTCACTGACAAAACTTAGGTCTTTTAAGGCACAACTTATTGAATTTGCTAAGTTTTATACCAATCGAACCTAAATTTTACTACGATCAGGTAGGGGTGAAAAATGTTTCGCCCCTATGGGTAATATGCTAAAAGAACTTACAAAACGATACATGGGTTATTCGTTCATCCGTAGGGGCGAATTGCAATTCGACCCCACAAGCGTGTATCAAATTGATGGTTCAGTGGTCATAAGATACACCGAACCACCTCAATAAAAACCCAAGACATCGCTTGGGTTTTTGAGTCTTAGCCTTCTAAAGGCACGCCGATACGCAGTGCAACTTCTTCATAACCTTCAACCACATCGCCCAAGCCTTGGCGGAAACGGTCTTTGTCCAGTTTTTTCTTGGTTTCTTTGTCCCATAGGCGGCAGCCATCTGGAGAGAATTCATCACCAAGAACGATGCGGCCGTGGAACAGACCAAATTCTAACTTAAAGTCAACTAACATCAAACCTGCATCATCAAAGATCTTAGATAGAACTTCGTTTACTTTATAGGTTAGCACTTTCATCTGCTCAAGCTCGTCAGCCGTGGCATAGCCTAGGGCGATGGCGGTTGATTCAGACAGCATCGGATCGCCAAGCTTGTCGTCTTTATAGAACAACTCATAAGTTGGCGGAAGTAGCGGCAGACCCTCAGCCAAGCCAAGGCGCTTCATCAGACCACCTGCAGCATAGTTACGCACCACACATTCAACAGGAATCATTTTTAGGCGTTTTACCAGCACTTCATCGTCAGACAGCTGACGCTCAAAATGCGTCTCAATGCCCGCTTCGCTCAACTTTTGCATGATGAACGCATTGAAGCGGTTATTTACTTTACCTTTACGATCGAGCTGCGCCATCTTCTCGCCATTGAAAGCTGATGCGTCATTGCGAAAATGCAATACCAAATAATCTTCATGCTCAGTCTCATAAACAGACTTGGCTTTACCAGTATAAAGTAGGGCTTGTTTTTCCATGATATTTCTCAAAAAGTTGCAATAAAAAAATTAATGGGCTGCAGTTGGCGGCTTTGGCAGCTCGTACTGCTTGCCAGAATCATTGGTCAAGTTAATTGGACTTGCGCCAAGATTTGGCGTTTGATACAACGGAGTAAATTCAGCGGTCGCTTGATTGGCAGGCAGCTTAATGGGATCGATTTTTTGGCTTTGTTGGTAGTCTAGGCTGCCATTATTACGCTTGCCAAGCCAGTTTTTGGTGGTGCTACAGCCCGTTAAGGCAATACTAAGCGCAACCAAGGCTACACCAATTTTTGTCATGTAATTCATATATTATCCTTGCAAATTGACCGAACGATTAAGCCAATTGAGCTTTTGTTAATGCTGCATCAACCACAGGCTGATTCTGCTCTGATAGCCATACCAATGGCAGACGAATGCCTTTGCCGATTTTACCCATTTTATATAGAGCATATTTGGCAGGTTGCGGGCTTGATTCACAAAATAGATCATTGTGAAGATGCTTAACCGTGTCATGGATTTTTCTTGCCTTATCAAAATCGCCCGCCAAAGCCAGCTCAAATACTTGGCTCATCGCCTTAGGCGCGATGTTAGAGGTCACAGAAATATTACCACGAGCACCAAGCTTGATGAATTCAAGTGCCGTTGGGTCATCGCCTGACAGCACAACCATGTGATTGCCAACTGCTTTTATCAATGCTGCGCCACGCTCTAGATCACCTGTCGCGTCCTTGATGGCGACGATGTTCGGCAGATTCATCAAGCGTTCAACCGTCTCTTGGCTAATATCGACAATGGTACGCCCTGGCACATTATATAGCATCTGCGGCATGTCAACCGCTTCACTGATCGCCTTGTAGTGCTGATAGATACCCTCTTGAGTTGGCTTATTATAATAAGGCGCAACCAAAAGCGCACAGTCCGCGCCTGCTTCTTTGGCAGCTTGGGTAAGCTCAATCGCCTCCAAGGTGTTGTTCGCGCCCGTCCCTGCGATCACAGGCACACGTCCTGCCACATACTTCACAAAAAAACGAATCACATCAATGTGCTCATCCATTGACAAAGTCGCCGATTCGCCAGACGTTCCTACCGCCACAAGTGCATGCGTACCTTCGGCAATCTGCCAATCAATCAACTTACCCAATGCGTCATAATCCACTGCGCCATCGTCCTTCATGGGCGTGACCAACGCGGTGATTGAGCCTTTTAGCTTAGATTTAATGTCTTGATAATCTGTCATAATAAAGCCGCTGATATGTATTAAATTAGCTTAGTTTATCATAATTAATTTGGGTTTTGATGGATTTTATGAAATTTATTTTGGTCATTCGATGCGCATTCCGATGATGGCGGGCGTACCTTGGCGGATCAGTTGCACAGGAACGACGCCCTCGCGGGGCAGGCTTTTTACAGCGACCGCCATCTCATCGGCGCTTCTGGTTGGGTAGCTATTAAGCCCAAGGATTACATCGCCCACTTGAATGCCTGTACGTGCCGCAAGCCCCATAGGACTAACCGAAGTGATCATCACGCCACCATTTACCCCAAAGCTGGCAAGCGCTTGCGCCTCGGCAGAAGACAGCTCTTTAAGGCGCAAGCCTAGACGAAGTCCATTATTGCTCTGATGATGACCACCTGCTGACACATCACTAGGTGCTTCAGCGAAGGTGCCTTGAGCGACGTATTTTTGATTGCCTCGTTGGTAGGTTAGATTAAAACTGTCGTTGGGCTTGGCACGGTTAAGCAAATTTAACATCTCGGCAGCGTGCGTGATAGCATGGCCGTTGAAATTTAGCACCAGATCGCCAGGTCGAAGTCCGGCTCGATCAGCAGGTGAATCAACTGCCACGCGGGTCAATAGCGCGCCTTGTGGGCGTGACAGCCCATATACCTCAGCCAGATTTCTATCGACATCCTGTACCACAAGCCCCATCGCAGCTCGGCGCACTCTGCCTGTCGCCTTGATCTGCTCATAGATGTGCAAGGCGGTATCAATCGGGATTGAGAACGACAGCCCCATGTATCCGCCCGTGTCGCTAAAGATGTGCGAGTTCACGCCGACGACCTCGCCTCGCTTATTAAATAGCGGTCCACCTGAATTACCTTGATTCAAAGCCACGTCTGATTGAATGAACGGTACAGTCGCCTCGGGGGTCATGCTTCGTGATTTGGCAGATACGATGCCTGCCGATGCCGAATAATCAAAGCCAAAAGGCGAACCGATGGCAAGCACAGGCTCGCCCACACGCAGCTCATTTCTAGACATGGTCAGCGCCGGGAAGTTTTTCCCCTCCACCTTTAGAACAGCGATGTCAGACGCTTCGTCAGAACCGACGAGTATGGCATCCATTTCGGTGCGATCGTTTAGAGTTACTGTGATGCGGTCTGAATCTTTGACGACGTGATGGTTGGTTAAGACATAACCATCCTTAGTGATAAAAAACCCCGTGCCAAATCCATGTTCAATGGTTGGCGCATTGCCTGCATGCTCACCCAAATATTCACGCAGCAGCTGTGAAGTTTGGGCGTTGCGGCTTAGCATCTCCTCACTGATGGGCTTGGTGGTTGAGATGCGCACAACCCCACTGGACACACGCTCCACCAAATCAGCAAAATCCACCTGAACCATCGCATGCGCCGATGTGGCAGGACTGGGAAAAATGACTGATGCAGACAAGGCGGCCGCCAAAATAGCGGGTCTAAATAGATACTTGCTTAACGAAGTGTGGTTTAACATGATTAGGAATTTTAAAATAAGTAGTGGGTTAGTATCTTAAAAATCATCCGAGCCGTCAAGTAAGACTTCTTAGTAAAAACTTACCAAAGTCTTAACAAGCTTAGACGTTTCTCACACGCCTACCGCACCAATGATGCGTGCCAACACCTCATCAGTCTCCCCAATGGCATCGATACGGCGAATGCGCGTGGGTGCGTGATTGAATTGATGTAAAAGCCCTTGATACACTCGATCAAAAAAACTCGTGTCCAGCGATTCAAATCGGTCAGCCTGACTGCGCTTGGCGGCACGAGCCATGCCTGTCGCCACATCCAAATCCAGCCACAGCGTCACATCAGGTAGCCTAGGGACAAAATTGGCAATCAACAGTTCAATCTTATGAAGTGCCGCCGCATCACCATCAAACCGTCCAAACCCTTGATAGGCGACCGTACTGTCGATGAATCTGTCGCACACCACCCATTTGCCCGCCGCTAAAGCAGGCAAGATGGTCTTATGCAGATGATCAGCGCGTGCAGCGAACATGAGTAACAGCTCAGTATCATCGTGTAAGGTGTTGTTTTTATTTAATAAAATCTCACGAACAACTTCCGCTACATCAGCGCCACCTGGCTCGCGCGTACGCACATGCTCGATGCCCTGAGACGTCAAGTATCGACAAAACCCATCAATGGCGGTCGTCTTGCCCACACCTTCTGTGCCTTCAAAGCTGATGAACTTAGGCGTCTGAGATTGAGCTTTGGCTGATGTATTCATGAGGTGCTGCCTTATTGATTCTTGGAATTCATGACCGCGCGATACTCTGCCACTGCCTTGTTATGCTCATCCAAAGTGCGGCTAAACTTATGCCCGCCGTTGCCTGTCGCCACAAAGAAAATAACGTCTGTATCTTCAGGATGCATGGCAGCCTCGATGGCGGCCTTTGATGGCAATGCGATCGGCGTAGGCGGCAGACCGTCAATCTGATAAGTGTTGTAGTCAGTCTTTTCATTGATGTTAGAGCGATAAATCTTGCCATCATAACGATCAAACAGCCCATAAATGATGGTCGGATCCGTCTGTAGGCGCATGTTCTTGCGCATGCGGTTGATGAACACCGCTGCGACCTTGTGACGCTCTTCTGCCAGTCCGGTTTCTTTTTCAATGATACTTGCCATGATGAGCGCCTCGTAGCTGTTCTTATAAGGCAAGTCTGGCACGCGGCTCTCCCATGCATTCGCCAAAGTGGTCTGCTGATCATCATAGAGTCTTTTTAGAATTTGGCGATCGGTCGTTCCATGATCGAAAATATAAGTATTCGGTGCAAACTGCCCTTCTAAATTCCCATTCACGGTGGTAATGCCAAGCGCCTTTGATACAGCTTCATTGTCGCGGGCAACATCCGCCCATGAATAACCATCAGCGCGTGGAGTCAGGATTTCAAGGGTTACACCATCGGTATTTTTTAGGGTGTTGTATAAGTCCTTGACTGTCTTACCCTCGATGATCTGCACCTTAATCATGCGGACTTCGGCGCCTTGCGATAAGATATCAATGACCTGTTTTAGGCTAGCATTGGCAGGGATCTGATAGACGCCTTCTTGAAGTGGCGTGCGTGCGTGGACTTTTAGGTATAGCTTAGTTGCCGCACTTGATGCCAATGGGGATGTTTGCCATTTATCTTTGACCAACAGGCTGTGATAGGTATCGCCTTTCTTGACTTCCAGCGTCTGCGCCTGTCGATCCGTCTTGGCAAAGATGGTGCTGTACACGATGACGCACCATAACAAGATAGCCGCCAATATTCCAAGCCAAATTAGCTTTGAAACGGCGCTTTTCTTTGGGGTGTTATTACGCCTTTGGTTGGGTCTGGCGGTGGTTTTTTGGGTGGTTTTTTTTGGATTTGGCATGGCTTGTGGCTGTGTCAATAAAAATAAAAATTACTGTATTGTATCATGTTTTTGAAATGGCGCATCAGGCATTTTGGTTAAGGCAATTTACATGATAAGTCGACCTAATGACTGTTTGATGGCAAGATATGGATGTGCTGACTTAGTTGTAGAATGTCGCCATCAATAATTAGTGCATCGATCGGCATGATGCCACGCACCGCATTACAAAAGAACATACCGCTGATGCGCTTTAGATCATCGTCTGTCAGCCCACGAACTTTAATGCTAAACTTTAACATCAAGGTTCGGCGCATCACGCCATCCACACCCGCATCCGTGATGGGCGGCGTATACCACACGCCATCGATGCAGTAGCAGACATTGCCCGTCGTGCCACTGACCCAGTCGCCTGATGCGCTCTTGATCAGTCCTTCTACGATGCCAGAATTAGATTCTTGATGAACCAATAAAGCTCTATGAATAAAAACTTGTTCATGGCTACTAATGAGCTTAAGTCCAATAAATCTGGACGTGCGCAGCGACACCTTCTCATCAAGGCAAACAGCCCTACCTACTTTCTGACAAGGTACACCCGATACGAATTCCACACCATCATAAATGCGTGATGCTGTTGACTTGATAAAAACTTGCGCACATTGATTGAGATAGCCATAGCCACGCACTTCTTGGGGTGCGCGAGTGACGATGATTTTTAGTATGCCTTCTTGGATGTCTTTCGCTAGGCGATATAAATCCGCCATCACACCATCTACGTCGAATGATAATTCTAGCCGCTCTGCTGATCTGACCAGTCGCTCTCGATGACCCTCAGCGAATAGCACACGCCCATCATGAGCGCCAATGGTGCTAAAGAATCCATCCCCATAAGCCAAGCCGCGCTCATCCATGATGCCATCGCACTTGGTAAACTCCTGCCGATCAGACTCTCTAAGAAGATAATAAGTTGTCGTCATGGTGTGTGCCGAGTTATTTTTGAAGGATGATGCGACATTGATAATTCATGCAATCAGCCGTGACCACGCCTGCAACCTTTTCACCTTTGTCGGTGGTTGCATGTGGCTTATTGGAGTTTTGCAGGATGGTTCTGACCAGATTTTCGCCTTTTTTGCCATCATAAGCGCCCATTAGCGAATGAATGCGCTTGGCATAATCTAAGCTTGCACGTTTTTGGTCGTCGTTATCCTTAGGTGCGGCATAATACCAAGCAACCTCAAGCACCTCATCTGACTCCACGACATAGAGCGGTGGTTCATGGCGTGCGCTGAATCGATATTTGGTGGCGTGATTGCCATAATAATCTAAACCGCTCTCTTGGGTGGCAGTCGTGCCGATTTTTGCCTTTAACTGCTCTATGCCCATGCCTTGCTTGGGTGTGCTTGCCCAATTTTCCACATCATAGACCACCGGCTCATAGACACGTGCCTCGCCATCATCTTGGACGACTTTTTCTTGGGGTGAAACAGGGCGAGAAGTCATAAAAAGCACAATCGCCAATGCGATAAGCACCCCAATGAGCAAGAAAGGCAGCTTAGATTTGGAGGGTTTGGTGGTCATATCAATCATCCAAGTAAAGTTCGTTGTATTTTACCTAAGTTTTAAAAAACTTGCTATTTTTTCTATAATGCAGTAAAAATACCCCAACATTAGCTCTTATTATTTTGGATCATTCATGCAGCATTTTATCGTCATTGGCAACCCCATCGCCCACTCAAAAAGCCCCGACCTTCATCACGCATTCGCTGACATTGCCGGGCTTGATATCAGCTATCGTCGTCAGCTTTGCCCTGATGATAAAGACAGCTTTAATGCGGTGGTTGAAGCATTCTTTAATGGCGGCGGCGTGGGCGCGAACGTGACCTTACCATTCAAAGAGATCGCCTTTGAGCTTTGCAGTCAGATGGGCAACCTAAGCGAATACGCCACGACCGCTAAAGCAGTCAATACCCTAGCCCTACGAGACGGCAAGCTCTTCGGAGATAACACCGACGGGCGCGGGTTGGTGGCAGATCTACTAGACGAAGGTGTCACTCTACAGGGGGCGCACATCGCCATCATCGGCGCAGGCGGTGCGACACGCGGGGCGATTCTACCACTCATCGAACAAGGCGCGCGCCTGACCATCTTTAACCGGACATTAGCGCGCGCCGAAGCCTTAAAGGCAGACTTTGAAACATTTGGCAGCATTGACATCAATGAATTGCACATCCTAAAGTCAGGTGATTTTTATGCTGATGTCATCATCAATGCCACGAGTGCCACCACCACAGGGCAGATGCTGGAGCTGTCCTGTGGTGTACGCGCAGGCTTCGCCTACGACATGATGTATGGTAAGCCATCAGAGTTCTTGGCACACTTTGAGCATCAAGGCGTGCGCTGTTGTGATGGCTATGGCATGCTCATTCAACAGGCCAAACTTGCCTTTGAACTGTGGACAGGTAAGCGCGTCGATCTGGATAAAGTGGATTGGGATAAGCACATTAATAATAAAATAAATTCATAATAAATATAGTTTATTATGAAAATAAGTTATTAGTGGCAGAAATTTTAAGTCATTTTAATAAATCTATTGTATAGTGAATGGGCATGGCAACATCATGCCCAGTTTTTTTAGCCAACCAAGGATTGATTATGCTGACTTATAAAGCTCCCTTACGCGACATCAAATTTTTGATGAATGAAGTGCTTGACTATCAAGGCCACTACCAAACTCTAGACAATGGCAAGAATGCTGATGCTGAGACGGTAGATATGATTCTACAAGGCTTTGCTGACTTTGCTGAAACCATGCTCGCGCCTGTCTATCAAGCAGCCGACGAAGAAGGCTGTCATTTCAAAGATGGCGAAGTGACCACGCCAAAAGGCTTTAAAGAAGCCTATCAAGCTTTCATGGAAGGCGGCTGGCAAGGCATCTCTTATCCAGAAGAATTCGGTGGCATGAACCTGCCGATGTCACTTAATCTCATCAAATCTGAGATGATGGGCACCGCCAACTGGCCATGGTCAATGTACCCAGGCCTGTCTATCGGCGCGGTAAACACCATCTTACAATATGGTGACGAGGACCAAAAAAACACTTATCTACCCAAGCTAATCAGCGGTGAATGGTCAGGTACGATGTGTCTTACCGAATCTCAGGCAGGTACCGACCTAAACCAAATGAAAACTCGCGCCACACCCAATGACGACGGCAGTTATGCCATTACGGGCACTAAGATTTTCATCAGCGCTGGTGAACACGACCTAACCGACAACATCGTACATATTGTCTTAGCTCGCCTGCCGGATGCGCCTGCTGGCACCAAAGGCATCTCGCTGTTCATCGTGCCAAAATTCCTTGTAAACGCTGATGGCGAGATGGGTGAGCGCAATGCGGTGACTTGTGGCTCGATTGAGCATAAGATGGGCATCTCATCTAGCGCAACCTGCGTCCTAAACTTCGACAGCGCGACAGGTTATCTTATTGGTGAGCCCAACAAAGGCCTAAAAGCCATGTTCACCTATATGAACACCGCGCGTATCGGCACAGGCATCCAAGGTCTGTCGCACATGGAACTGGCTTTCCAGAACTCATTGCCATACGCCAAAGAACGTCGCTCGATGCGCGCCCTGTCAGGCACCAAAGAACCTGATCAAGCAGGTGATGCGATCATTCATCACGCTGATGTACGCCGCATGCTTCTGATCCAAAAAGCTTTCTGTGAAGGTGGTCGCTCGATGACTTATCACTCAGCACGCTACGCCGACCATCTGGCGAACGCGGTGGCCCGTGGCGATGAAGACGCCATCAAAAAATGGGATGACAACCTAGGATTCTATACACCCATCCTAAAAGGCTTCTTAACCGAGCTTGGTATTGAGTGCGCCAAACACGGACAGCAGATCTACGGTGGGCATGGCTACATCAAAGAAACTGGCATGGAGCTCATCGCTCGTGATGCCCGCATCGCCACCTTATACGAAGGAACCACAGGCGTACAGGCACTTGACCTACTGGGTCGTAAAGTCCTACTAAACGGTGCTGGTAAGATCGTGCGTGACTATACCGCAGGCATCATGAAGTGGTGTAGCGAATACGCCCTTGATAAAGAAATGCGCCAATACGTCTGGGCGCTGACCAAGCTGTGCGCTGAATGGAACATGCTGACCGCACGCCTACTCATCGCTGCACGCAAAGACCGCGAAATCGTCTCTGCGGCTTCTGATGACTACCTAATGTACTCAGGCTATGTGATGATGGCATATCACTGGGCGCGCATGGCAGCAGTTGCCTTCGACAAGATGAAAAACGGCGGCGAACAGCCTTATGAATTTTATCTGGCGAAGACTCAGACCGCTGAATTCTACTTCGAGAAAATCCTACCAAGAAGCGACGCGCATGCCAACGCCATGACCACACCTAGCGAAGTCATGACCAAGATGGATATTGAACATTTTGCATTTTTGGATTGATGATGGTCTAACACACCCCAAAAAAGGACGGAAAATTTGCCGTCCTTTTTTATTGTCAAAGATTGCCAAAGTAGGCAAAATCCCCTATCATTCCTACACGCACTTTTTTGGAGAATATCATGACCACATCACGCACCCTATCCGCCCTACTACTGGCACTAAGCCTAAGTGTGGCAACGCCTGCGATGGCTGATGATTTTGACATTGCTGTGTCTTATGCAAGTACTCAAAATTACAGCCAAGCCCTCCCCATCTTTAAACGCTTAGCCGAACAAGGGGATGCAGGGGCTCAAAATAATTTGGGTGTGATGTATAGCGAAGGGCAAGGTGTTAAACAAGACTATGTACAGGCGGTAGCTTGGTATAGAAAAGCAGCTGAACAAGGGGATGCAGTCGCTCAAAATAATTTGGGCAATATGTATAGCAATGGACACGGTGTTAAACAAGACTACGCACAGGCGGTATCTTGGTATAGAAAGGCGGCTGAGCAGGGGGATGTATTCGCTCAATTTAATTTGGGCATGATATATGAGTATGGACACGGTGTTAAGCAAGATTATGTGCAGGCGGTGTATTGGTATAGAAAAGCAGCTGAGCAAGGGGATGCAGTCGCTCAAAATAATTTGGGCGATATATATAGATATGGATACGGCGTAAAACGGGACGATGTACAGGCGGTATCTTGGTATAGAAAGGCGGCTGAGCAGGGGGATACATTCGCTCAATTTGATTTGGGCTGGATGTATTGGCATGGATACGGTGTAAAACAGGACGATGCTCAGGCGGCGTATTGGTTCAAAAAAGCAGCTGAGCAGGGGCATACAGGAGCTCAATATAATTTGGGTGTGATGTATAGCGAAGGGCAAGGTGTACGCCAAAGTCATACCGAAGCCTTAGCATGGTATCAAAAAGCCTATGCTCAAGGTGATGCGCCAGCCGCCCATAACATCGGGGTAAGCTATCATAATGGCTGGGGCGTACGCCAAAACCGTAGTACCGCCAAAGAATGGTTTAGCAAAGCCTGTGATTTGGGATATCAACAGGGCTGTGATGCCTACAAAGAATTAAACCAACAAGGCTACTGACCATCCGCCACACTCAAAAAAAGCGTGTCATGCACGCTTTTTTCTTAGATAGACCATTTACCGTCTAAAGGCGAATCTCCCCATGCCCGAACACCACCCATTTTTGGGAAGTCAGTCCATGCAGACCTACAGGACCTCGGGCGTGAATCTTATCGGTTGAGATGCCAATCTCAGCACCCAATCCATATTCAAACCCATCAGCAAAACGGCTCGATGCATTGACCATCACACTTGATGAATCCACCTCGCGGATGAATTTTTGCATATTGGCATAGTCATTGGTGATGATAACGTCCGTGTGGTGGCTGCCGTAGTGGTTGATGTGCGTGATGGCATCATCCAGCTCATCTACGATTTTAACGGCAAGCTTAGGCGCAAGATATTCTTGATACCAGTCATTCTCGGTGGCAGCTTGAATGTTTAGGTGCGTGTCTTTTAGAGCTTTCATCGTCTCAGCACACACGAAGAACTGCATATTATTATCAACGTCATGCATTGCAGTTAGAATCTTGATCAGCGCATCAGTGCGACTCTTATGAACAAGCAGCGTCTCCATGGCGTTGCACGGAGCATAGCGTGAAGTCTTGGCATTGACACAGACTTTGACCGCCATCTCAATATCGCACGACTCATCCACATAGGTGTGGCAGTTACCATCTAGATGCTTGATGACAGGCACGCGCGCGCCATTGGCGATGCGCTCGATCAGACCCTTACCGCCTCTAGGGATCACCACATCCACAAACTCTGTCATCGTAATCAGGCTATCCACCGCCGCGCGATCCGTGGTCTCTAGCACTTGAACCGCTTCGCTTGGCAGTCCTGCTACATCCAATCCTGCACGCACGCAGGATGCGATTGCCTGATTTGAATGATATGCCTCAGAGCCCCCGCGCAGGATGATGGCATTGCCTGATTTGATGGCAAGACTTGCCGCCTCAACCGTGACATTCGGACGGCTCTCATAGATCATGCCAATCACCCCAAGCGGCACACGCATCTTGCCCAGCTGAATGCCCGATGGACGATACACCATGTCATCAATCTCACCGATCGGATCTGGCAGACCAATCACATCATCTAAGGACGCCAGCATCGCATCAAATCGTGACTCATTAATCACCAAGCGATCCAGCAACGCCTCATCCAGCCCGTTTTGTTTGCCGTTCGCGACATCTTTGGCATTCTCGCTTAAGATGCTGTTTTTATTGGCGATCATCGCTTCTTTGATGGCATTAAGTGCTGCATTCTTGGTGCGTGTATTCGCCGCTGCCAACGCACGCGACGTCGCTTGAGCCTTTTTGCCGACGCTCATCATGTATTCTTGGATATTCATCCTCACCCCTAACTGCTTAAAAGTTGCCCTATCATAACAATCAAACCTCAATTTTTCCATTCAAAAATGACAAAAATAACCACGCTTGATTAAAATTTACCAATTCATACAAAAAAATTCACCCAAAACGTGAAAAACATTTGCCTTTTAGTGCACTTTTGGCGAAAATATCTAATTCACCTTTTATATTTCACGAACTTATACTTTTGTTCTTTATTTTGACTGCTTCATTACCCTTATTTCAAAAAGAATCATCATGACCGACACTCCCCCCATCGCTCTAGATTTACAAGACATTCATAAGAATTACGGCTCTTTGCAAGTCCTAAAAGGCGTCTCTTTAACCGCGCACGACGGTGATGTGATTAGCATCCTAGGCTCATCAGGCTCGGGTAAATCCACCCTACTTCGCTGCATCAACCTACTAGAAAATCCAAGCAGCGGCAAGATCATCATCGGCAATGAAGAGCTGATCTTGACCGACAAAAAAGGCGAACTGGTCGCCAAAAACCCAAAACAACTCGAACAATTACGCTCAAAAATCGGCTTTGTTTTCCAAAGCTTCAACCTTTGGCCGCACAAAACCATCCTCCAAAACATCATCGAAGGCCCAACCCAAGTCCTAAAGCAATCCAAGGCAGAAGCCATCGCAGAAGCCGAACGCCTACTGGATAAGGTCGGCTTATTAGATAAAAAAAACGCCTATCCAGACAACCTATCAGGCGGTCAGCGCCAGCGTGTTGCCATCGCACGCGCCTTGGCGATGAAGCCGCAGGTGCTGCTATTCGACGAACCGACATCGGCGCTTGACCCTGAGCTTGTGAACGAAGTGCTGTCAGTGATGCGCGAGCTGGCTGCCGAAGGACGCACCATGCTGATCGTTACGCACGAGATGCGATTTGCGCGTGAAGTATCAGACAAGATCGTCTTTTTGCACCAAGGTCGCATCGAAGAGATTGGCACTCCCGATGAAGTATTTGACAACCCAAAATCTGAACGCGTGCGTGAATTCATGGCATCGCACCGCTGATTTATTGTTTTAAGGAACGTTTATGAACATCACCAAAATCGGTAGCATCGCTGCCATCGCCCTAGCTTTGACAGCATGCAATCAAAACAAGCCTGCAGACAATACAGATGCTACCAAAGCTGACGCACCTACTGCTCGCGACCTAAAAATCGCCACGGAAGCTGCCTATCCTCCATTCAACGATACTGCGCCAGATGGCAAAATCATCGGTTTTGACATAGATGTGATTAACGCGGTCTGCGCCGAAATCAACGCCAAATGTGAAATCGTCGCTCAAGATTGGGAAGGTCTAATCCCAGGCCTAAACGCCAATAAATACGATGCCATCATCGCAGGCATGTCGATCACGCCTGAGCGTCTAGAGCAAGTTGACTTCTCTGAGCCATATTTCTCAAACACCATCGTATGGCTATCAAAAACCAATGGCAGCTTTGATCCAAATAACATCAAAAACACCATCCTAGGTGGTCAGCGTTCAACCACTGGCGCCGCCTACATCGCCGAAAAATATGATGGCAAAGACGGCAACACCGTGCAGCTGTACGACACCTACATGAACGCCTATCTTGACCTAAAGGCTGGTCGTAACGCGGCAGTCATGGCAGAGAAAGTCTCTGCGGCAGAATGGCTAAAACAAGGTCAAGAAGGCTTTGGTCTGGTTGGTGAAGAGATCGACAGCAACGACAACCTAGGCATCGCTGTTCGTAAAGGCGACGCCCTAAAAGAAGACATCAACGCCGCACTTGCCAAGCTAAAAGAATCTGGCAAATTGGCTGAGCTTGAAGCAGAGAATTTCAAATAATCGCGACAACCACCCAAAGGAGAGAACAATGAAACTAAAATTATTGAGCGCACTTGCGCTAACTGCTCTGGTAAGTGCTTGTGGTGGCGATAAAGCACCTGCAGAATCTGCTGCGCCTAGCGACAGCACCAAGCAAATCCGCATCGCTACCGAATCTAGCTTCAAGCCATTTAGCTACCTAGATAACAGCGGTAACTTGGTGGGCTTTGAGATTGATCTTGCCAATGCACTGTGCGAAGAAATGAAAGCCCAATGCGACATCCAAAGCCAAGACTGGGAAGGTCTGATCCCAGGTCTAAACGCCAAGAAATTTGACGCTGTGATGGCTGGCATGTCTGCCACCGAAGAGCGTGCCAAAGTGGTTGATTTTAGTGATGCGTACTTTAACAATACCTTGGTACTGCTTGGCAAAAAAGGCGTTGATCTGAACGTAAACGCCCTTGATGGCAAGAACATCGCCGCTCAGCAAGCCACCGTATCAGCTGATTATGTCGCTGCCAATCATCCCAACGCTGTCGTAAAAACCTACGACAAACAAGACAACGCTTACCTTGATCTAAGCGCAGGCCGTGTTGATGGCATGATGTCTGACATCGTTCCTGGCCTAGATTGGCTAAAAACCGAGCAAGGTACTGAATTTGAAGTCAAAGGCGAGCCGATTGACATCAATGATACCGTTGCCATCGCCTTCCGTAAGGATGACGCATTAAAAGACGAATTCAACGCTGCACTTGCCAAGCTAAAAGAATCTGGCAAATATGATGAGCTTGTCGGCAAATACTTTGATCAAGACATCGTAAAATAATACTTAGGGCGTGTCATAAGATACGCCCTATTTGTCCATACCAATTTATAAGGACATGAACATGAAGCTAAAGTTATTAAGCGCACTTGCGCTAACTGCTCTGGTAAGTGCTTGTGGCGGCGATAAAGAAGCCGCGCCAACCAACTCTAATCAAATCCGCATCGCCACCGAAGGCGCGTATGCCCCATTTAACTACACCAACACCGACGGTTCACTTGGTGGTTTTGACGTAGACATCGCAAACGCACTGTGCGCCAAAATGGCAGCCGAATGCACCATCGAAGCCCAAGACTGGGATGGCATCATTCCTGCGCTAAAAGCCGGCAAATTCGACGCCATCGTCTCATCGATGTCAGTTACGCCTGAGCGCATCGAACAAGTTGATTTTACCGAACCGTACTTTGCCAACACCCTAGTATTCTTGGCAAAAAAAGACAGCGCATTTAACCCTGCCAACGCCAGCGAGATCGAAGCTGCTAAGATCACCGCTCAAGGCTCAACCATCTCAAGTCAATGGCTATCACAAGCCCACCCAAGCATCACACCACAGCTGCACGGCAGTCTAGACGGTGCCTTCATGGATCTGGGCAATGGTCGCGTGGATATCATGATCTCTGATAAGCTGCCCGCCCTAACATGGCTAAAAAGCGATCTGGGTAAGAGCTTTGGAATCAAAGGCGACGACATCGACATCAACGACAAGTTTGCCATTGCAGTTAATAAAGGCGATGCTGAGCTTGCTGGCAAGTTCAACAAAGCACTGGCTGACATCAAGGCTGACGGCACTTACGATGAGATCGTCGTGGAGCACTTCGGACAAGAGATGCTGACGAAATAACCCAACCAAGTCAGGTTAAGCCCTGCTTTTGGATGGATTTAAAAATAAGCATTTCATGATAAGTGAAATTTTGTTAAAATAGACGGTTTGGGCTTGGCAAATCTCTTTGTCATCGTCCAAGCCGTTTTTATGGATTTTTGTTCGTCTTTTCTTGATAAGGCATTTATGAGGCAATAACGTGTTTGACCTACAAGGCTACGGCCCAATTTTAATGAAAGGCACATGGCTCACCATTCAGTTAGGCTTCGTTAGTCTGATTTTTGGTCTCATTCTTGGCTTACTGGGTGCAGCCGCCAAGCTATCGGGTGTATGGCTACTCCAACGCATCGCGGACATTTATACCACTGTCGTGCGCGGCGTACCTGAGCTGCTCATGGTATTTTTCATTTTCTTTGGTGGTGATGCCATCATACAGCTTGTCGCTGCTCAGATTGGCTACACAGGTCGTGTGGACATGAGCCGCTTTTGGGCGGGTGTGGCTGCCTTATCCATCATGTTCGGCGCTTATGCCACCGAAGTGTTCCGCATGGCGGTTCAAGACATCCCAAAAGGTCAATGGGAAGCTGCCCAGAGTCTTGGCATGACGCCTGCGCAGACTGTCAGACGCATCATTTTGCCACAGATGTGGCTTGTGGCTCTGCCTGGTATCGGCAATCTAACCTTGGTGCTACTAAAAGACACCGCACTGGTATCACTTATCGGACTTCAAGATCTCATGTATTACTCAGGTCGCGCCGCCCAAACCACCCAAATGCCTTTTACATTCTACATCACAGCCGCGCTCATCTATCTGGCACTGACCACCATTGTCACGCTGTTTATGACACATTTTGAATGGCGCGCCAACCCTGCCGCTCGCTATGCCAAGTCACTGTTAAAACAAGGAGATAAGGCATGAATCTACAATGGCAAGCCGTCATCGAGCATCTCCCCACCATGCTAAAAGCATCGGTGACCACCATCGAACTTGTGGTGCTGTCTTGTGTACTGGGCTTAATCCTTGGGGTTGTGTTGGGGCTTCTGCGCTCATCTAAGCACCTTTGGGTCAAAGCCCTACCTTTTTTGTATATCTTTTTCTTTCGTGGTACGCCACTATTGATTCAGATTTTCTTGATTTATCAAGGACTTGGGCAGTTTGATTTTATCAAAGACAGCTTTCTTTGGGAGCCGGTATTTAAGCAGGCATACTGGTGTGCCATCATCGCATTTACACTAAATACTGCCGCCTATATCGCAGAGATCGTGCGTGGCGCCATCGCTGCCATTCCTAAAGGCGAGCTTGAAGCTGCCGATGCCATCGGGATGTCAAAGTTCCAAAAAATCCGCCGAGTCATGCTACCGCGCGCTTTTGGCATCATGATTCCTGCTTATAGCAACGAGGTGATATTTATCCTAAAAGGCAGCGCTCTGGCAGCGTCGATCACGATCACGGAGCTGACCTTGACCGCCAAGAACCTTGCAGCTAAGAACTACCTACACATCGAGATGTACGCTGCCGCTGGTGTGATTTATTTGATTTTGGCGTGGATCATCATGTTTGGCTTTAAGCTATTCGAAAGCCATATCAATAAGCACAAACACTACGTGCCACCAACCACTGCCTAATTAATAAAAAACACCAGTCAAGTGACTGGTGTTTTTTGTTTACTCTGCTGCTTATTCCAAGCTTTTTTTTGATTTGATCATCGCTGAGTTGGTGATGCTCTTCATTCCAAACCGATACTCGACCGCAGGTGGTCTTGATGTGCTTTAGATTAAATTCGCCTCGATTCACCCTAACGTAGAACATAACACGCTCACTTTTGTAATATTTGACTTCTGATCATTTAAATGGATTGGCTTTATGATAGGCAGGGTATTTTTTTCATCCTTTGAGGTTGATGGTTTGTCGGTTAATAGCGATTTACCGTAATGCCAACAGATCAGCCAAGCACCCACATAAACCAATAGCTCACTATTTTCTTCTAGGATAATGCCCATATCGCCAAGACCGAAGCTGCCACGTTCGCCCACATATTAAAACCCAATCAATAGCAACCAAGCCAATATCGGCAGCACTGGCAAGGCTTGATAGCGCAGCCATCGCCATGCTCGGCCACGGATTAAGCACGTCAGCGCAAATATCGCCATAGCCCCCACCAAAGTTTGGCCGTACAAGCGATTATGAACACCAAACCATATCGCATCAGCATCATACAGCACACCGCGCATCATGTTGGTCTCACGAACAACGAACACCAAAAATACCGTCGCCAAGCCATACCCAGAGAGCCGTCTGCGCTTGTATTCGTGTGTAGCCGTACAGACAAACGAAGGCTGCTAAGCCTAATAGTGCACATTGCAGATTCCCCATCAGCCCATGTTTGACATACCAAGCCATTGGTAAATACGGCGTCAAAAATGGCATGATCAATACCACCAGCACAAAGATCCAAAGCGCAGGATAACGAGACACACTCATGGGTTCAACATTCTTTTGATCGCCTCAGTACGCGTGGCATGATAGGCCTTTGTCTGCGGTGATGTTGGGTTTACCTTTTCAAAGGCATGATACACACCATTGATGACTTGTAGATCAGTTGCCAAACCTGCTTTTATTAAGCAGTTGGCATAATCAATGTCTTCATTCACGAACAGATCTAAACCACCGACCATGATATAAGTTCTTGGCAGACCTTTTAGCTCCTTTGCCATGCTCGCAGAATAATAGGGTAAATCACCATCACTAATGTCCCAACCACCCTTTAACAGCCCCCAGTCCAAGCGGTTGTATTCAGGTTTCCACACAAATTTGCACGCATAATCATTAGCATAAGGCGACTCTGCTGTACCTGTACGATGATCAAGTATCGGACAAATAAGCACCTGACCGGCAGGCTGATACTCGCCTAGATCGCGCACTTTTAGGGCGAGTCGTGCCGCTAGACCACCGCCAGCACTCTCGCCCATGATGATTTTATCCTCATCAAAGCCCAAACTCTCTGCATTATCAAACATATAAGACAAGGCATGATAAGCGTCATTAGTATCCGCCGGGAGGGGCGCATCGCCCGCCTGACGATACTCCACATTAACAACCACCGCACCCACTTGCTCGGCAGGCTCGAACAGCTCAGCGTTCTGCTGTACGGCACTACCCACCAAATAACCACCGCCATGAATAAAATAAATCACCGGCGACTTGTCAGCCCGAACCTTAGGTTCAAAGACATACATGTCCACAGCAGGTTGGTCACCTGCCTTCGGGGCGGTCAATTTACTTGTCGCTTGGTGCGCTGTGGCTAGGTTCTGCTTTAGCAAGTCAGCGTTGATTATTTGTAATATGGCACGCGTCTGATCAGGGTTAGCCAGATCCGCCTAAGCGATCATTGCATCTAAATTACCCAAGGCTGTCAATGCTGACACATCCTGATATTCAGGCGCAAGTAAATGTGCCGACTTGGATTGGGCTGGCTCTGACGCTGAAGCACTTAATGCAAAAGCAGAGATGAATGCGGCAATTAGAAGTTTTTTTCACAATAAAATTCCGATAAAATTCTGAGTATTGTTAATTTTAAATAACTCATGACCCCAGCTCAACCACCAATATTTTTAAAAACACGTAGTTTCATTAACAAAAATATAAAAATATTGTATGATCCAACAATAATTATTAAATTGTCGGAACATCGCCATGACCACCGATTTGCGTCCCAAACGCACCCAAAAAGCCATCAAAGAAGCCTTCGTTGACCTATTGCACGAACGAGATTACGATAAGATCAACATGCAAGACATCGTCACACGAGCGATGATTACTCGCTCCACCTTTTATCAGTATTACTTTAATAAAAGCGACCTAACAGGCAGGCTCATCGCTGAGATACGCTGCGGCTATGAGCAGTTTTTGTTTTTAAGATTTGGCAAGAACCCTCAAGAAGGCATTAAAGCTCACGAATCATTGACTCATCAAGACAGACGTCTCGCCCTGGCGTTACTAAAAATTCAAACGCCCAAGCACAATTTTTCGCTGCGAGATACATACACTGGTCAAGAATCAATTTTTGGCGTATGCCAGTGACCAAGACCCGAACTTAGATTGGGATTTTCATGCGGACAGCTATGCTGCGATGGTGCTACATACAGGCGAATATTACCTAAAAAAGGGCGAGATCTCAACGAAATAGAGACCTTGAAGGATTGGCAAAAAGTGATGTATACTCTACAGATTGGACTGATGGGTGATGATGGGTCATTCTCGTGTCAGGTATGATGATTTAGCACATAAAAAGAGGGCTAGGCCCTCTTTTTGTGGTTTTATTCATACAAATAACGCATCGACATCGGAGTGGTTAAATTCATACGACTGTCCACAGAATCCACAGTCCAATGACAGCTTACCGCCATGAGCATCTAGCGCGTGTAGTGCCTCTTCGTGGCCTATTTGCAAGATTGCGCCCTCGCTTTTTTCTTTAGAGCAGGTGCAGCCAAATTCAAGCTCGCTTGGCTCTGGAATCACCACATCTTCTTCGTGATATAAGCGATACAGAATCTCATCCGCCGCCAGATCAGTCAGCTCTTCATCCTTAATGGTGATGGTCAGGGCGCTCATGCGCTCCCACAGATCGGGGTCGTTCTCACGGTCCTCTTCTGTTTGTGGTAATAGCTGCACCAGAATACCACCTACACTTTCATCGCTCGTGGCGAGTTTCAACAGAGTTGGGATCTGAGCGGATTGTTTTTGGTAATGCGCCAAGCACTCCGCCAAATCATCACTCACTCGCTCAACGATGCCTTGATACGCTTCGCCACGCTCTGGATGGATGCTGATGAACAGCACGCCTTGCCCCAGCTTAGCAAAGGCGCTCTGACTGGTGGTATTCTGCTGCCATTCATCACTGTCGTGAAACCCCGCCAAAGCACGCACTTGCCCTGTGTGATCGCATTCTGCCATCGCCCAAGACAACAGGCTGTTCTCATCAGATGATTGTAATTGCACTGACAGTCTGCCATTAATCTTCAGCGTGCCGATTAATAGGCTGGCGGCCACGAGCATCTCACCCAAGAGCGCCTTGATGGCCGCAGGATAAGGTTTTTTATTGATGACACTTTGATACGCCTCATCAAGACGCACGACATCGCCGCGCACAGGCGACCCTTCAATAAAAAAACGTTGGCGATACTGGGTGGATTGATTCACATCATTCATGATTTATTTCTTAACTGGTAGAATTTACAGATAAATGGGGATGGGTTACCAAATTGCAAATCAGTGAACGATTTTTGGCAAAACTTTTCATATTCCTGATTTTTTTGAACATATTCCAAAATAGAAAATGCGCGCTCAACCAAGCTGACTTATAATACATTGCTAGATTTTTAGGGTAATTTAGTTCATTTTAGAATAAGCAAATTTATTTTTAAACCACTAGGACAACAAACTGCCAAAAAAGAGATCGCCATGAGTTTTAATTTTAATAATCAGCAAGATTTTTTGGACAACATCCAAAGCCTAGCCAACATTCATCTTAGTCCAAAAGTCATCGACATCGACAAAGGCTACTACCCACTGGCGGAGATGAGCGTACTGGGCAAGGCAGGATTGTTCGCGCCACACCTTAATGAATACGGCAACCGCCTTGATTTAGCGATTCTGGCGAATGCTCAGGTGGGTCGTGTCTGTGGCACAACAGGCTTTTTGATATGGTGTCATCAGGTGATGGGGTTATACCTTGACCAATCGGACAACACCGCACTAAAACAGCGCATTCTACCTGACCATATCATCGCCAATACCTTTGGCGGTACGGCATTATCTAACCCCATGAAAACTTGGGCGAACATCGAAAGCATGCGACTTGTCGCCAAAAAAGACGGGCAAGGCTATAGCATCAGGGGCACCCTACCTTGGATCAGCCACATCGCACCAGATCAATACTGCGGCGCGGTGGCACAGATTGAAGGCACAGACGATGAAGTGTTCTTTTTCTTACAATTTGACAAAGAACGCGCGGGCAAGTGGGAGCTACACGCATGCCCAACTTTCTCAGGCATGGAAGGCTCTAGCACTTGGCGCATCGAATTACAAAACTACCCAATCAGCACAGATGACATCATCGCCCTGCCCTGTAAGGACTTCATCAAGCGCATTCGCGGTGCATTCGTCCTGATGCAGATGGGCATTGGCGCTGGCATCATCATGGGCGCGATTGACGACGTCAAAGAAGGTACTGCGGTCAGTAACGCTTTCTTGGAAGACCAAGCAGGCACCCTGCAAGATGAACTGGATCGTCTGGTTGCACGTACCGCCGAGCTTGCCAAGACGCCATTTGAGACGCATACGGACTTTTTCTTGGATGTGCTGGATGTGCGCACCCAAGGCGGTATGCTTAGCCTAAAAGCCACCCAAGCCGCCATGCTCCATCAAGGTGCCAAGGGCTACCTCATGAGCGCAGCGCCGCAGCGTCGTCTGCGTGAAGCGCAGTTCGTCGCCATCGTTACGCCTGCCATCAAGCATTTGCGCTATCTGTCGCATCAGCTGATGAGTGAGCCGAACGTGCGCCGTGAGATTGAGTTTCACATCTGATTATATTTCAAATTAAACATTCAAATAACAATCAAAACGACTGGTCGATGATCACATCAAAATCGACCAGTCGCCCAAAATTCAAACAATCAAAAAAGGCAACCCATGACTACACCCACTGACGGACGCGGCGCTTGGCGTAAATTCATCTGCCTAGCATGTGGCTATATTTATGACGAAGAATTTGGTGATCCAGAAGATGGCTTGCCCGCTGGTACACGCTTTGAGGACATTCCTGACGATTGGCAATGCCCATTATGTGGTGTCAAAAAAAGCGATTTTGAACCCTATGACGACACCGAAGAGGCTCTAAACATCACCACGCCGATTTTTAATAGCCATAAAAAAGGCATCGTCATCATCGGTGCTGGTTTGGCTGGCTGGAGTGTGGTTGACGCTGTTCGCGCCTTGGATAAAGACATTCCTGTCACGCTTATCTGTGGCGACTCAGGTGATCGCTACCATAAGCCCATGCTATCAGTGGCCATCTCACAAGGCAAGACGCCTGCTGATCTGGTGCGCACCAGCGCCGTGCAATCTGCCACAGACAACCACATTCGTCTTCTGGCGAACACTTTCGTCACTCACATTGACACCGAGACACAAACCCTGCACACCACACGCGGCGATGTCGGCTATGATGATTTGGTGCTTGCGATCGGAGCGGCGCCTGCTTATCCGCCAACCATCGCCAAAGACGTCGCTCATCATGTCAATGACCTTCGTCGCTTTGACGCACTACAAAAAGCCTTAGCGCGCGACAATAAGCCCAAAAACATCGCCATCATCGGGGCGGGCATGGTTGGCACTGAATTGGCCGAGGATCTGGTCAACGCCGGGCATCAGGTTAGCTTAATTGATGTCAGCCCACGTCCATTATCAGCATTTTTACCAAAAGTAGCAGGTGAGCGCATCCTAAACGCCATCACCGCCAAAGGCATCACCTGGCTGGGCTTTAGCATGGTCAATGATGTGGCAGTCACGCCATCAAGCTATGAGATCGCACTGCTAGACTGCAACGATAATAGCACTCGTACATTATCATTTGATGAGGTGATTGTCGCGACAGGCTTGGCGGTGGATGAACGTCTGCCAACACGTGCAGGTGTTGACTTCAACAAGCGCACAGGCATTGCCGTGCATCAGCACACCCTACAGACCAGCGTGCCGCACATTTATGCTCTAGGCGACTGCATTAGCATCGATGGCGTGCCTTGTCGTTATGTTGCGCCGCATCGCGCCCAAGCAACTGCCATCGCTCACGAAATCCTAGGCGTGGCACATTCAGGCTACGAACACAAAGCGCCAATGATTCGCCTAAAAAACAAAAACATCAACGTCACCGCCAATGGCAATCCTAGAGCTGATGGCGACTGGCGCATCATCAAGGATGACCCTGCCGAGCTGTCGCTTGAGATGGTGGACGATGCTGGTGAAGTGATTGCAAAAGCTCTACTAAAATCACCTCAAAGCTAAATCATCATAACCATATGACAATTTGGCATATATTGTCAGCCGTTATTCTTTATTATAATAGCGGCTGATTTTATTTTCCGATTTTAGAATATTATTAAAGTTAACATGAGCAATATCTTTCGTCCTTATGATCCTAATTCACATCTTGGCTGCACATGCGGGCAGCACAGCACCCAAGCTGACTGCGACCGTGCCAGTGCGTTTGGACAATTAAACCAAAACGTACAACCAAACTCCCAAACCGAGCAAGCTGCTGCCGATTTTGTTGAAGCTGCCGCCGTGCGAGCACTACTCCCTCATGAGCCGACTCGCCGAGCCTTTCTAAAGACAGTGGGCGCTGGCACTGCAATGGCAGCCATGGGTAGCCTTCTGCCATTATCTGCCTTACAGGAAGCTGCCGCAGCCGATCGACTGAATCCCGAGAAGAAAGACTTAACCATCGGCTTTATCCCGATCATCTGCTCAACGCCGCTCATCATGGCAGACCCGCTGGGCTACTATGCCGAGCAAGGCATCAATGCTAAGCTGGTCAAGCGTGCTGGCTGGGCGCTCGTGCGCGATCAGATGATGAATCGCGAGCTGGACGCTACGCATTTTCTGGCGCCGATGCCGCTTGCCATCACGTTGGGTCTAGGCTCTGCCAAGCAAGACATGAAAGTCGCCTGTATCCAAAACGTGAACGGTCAAGCCCTCGTGATGTCTCTAAAACACAAAGACAATCGCGACCCACGAAACTGGAAAGGCATGACCTTTGCCATTCCATTTGAGCACTCAATTCACAACTATCTGCTGCGTTATTTCCTGGCGGAGCACGGACTTGACCCAGATAAGGACGTGAAACTGCGCTTAACCACACCGCCCGACATGATCGCCAACCTAAAAGCCGGCAACATTGATGGCTTCTTTGGGCCTGAGCCTTTCAACCAACGCGCCGTCTGGGATAAGGCAGGCTACATTCACACATTGAGCCGTGATATTTGGAACGGTCATCCTTGTTGCAGTTTTGGCACATCCCAAAGCTTTATCAATGACAATCCGCAATCATTCCTAGCGATGTATCGCGCGATTCTAAAAGCCAACGTCATGGCGAATAAGCCTGAAATGAAAAAAGAGCTGTCCAAGATCTTATCGCCTGCCAACTATCTAAACCAGCCAGAGCTTGTGATTCGCCAAAGCTTAACAGGTCGCTTCGCTGACGGCATTGGCAAAGTCCAAGACGTGCCAGATCGCACAGGCTTTGACGTCATGCCTTGGGAGTCTTTGGCGGTATGGATGCTCACGCAAATGAAGCGCTGGGGCTATCTAAAAGGCGATGTCGATTACCAAAAACTCGCCCAAGAAGTATTCTTATTGACCGATGCCAAAAAACAAATGCAAGCAATGGGCTATGAATTTAGCGACGAAAAATCCATCACCGTCATGGGCAAGCCTTTTGACCCAAGTCGCCCTAATGAATACATCTCAAGCTTTCCTATTCGCGCACAATAACATAATAAGTAAAAACAATGAGTTTATTTAATAAATTAACCACCCAAACCAAGGCGTATCTCGTCACCGCCTTTATCGTGCTCGCCACGCTTGGTATCTGGCAGGCGGCGACTCTGCCCACACAAGTCACCGCACCCACCGACCCGATCGCCTTAGAATACGAAGTGCTGATGGGCAACATTCCTGAGCACACACCCGCAGGTGCCGTCGTCGCCAGTACCGAGAGCGAATTTCCCAGCCCAAAACGCTTCGCTGCCACTGCCATCGAGCATCTGTCTGATCCATTTTATGACAAAGGCTTGAACGACAAAGGCATCGGCATTCAGCTTGGTTATTCAATTGGCAGGGTACTGCTGGGGTTCTTATTGGCCGCATTGGTTGCCATTCCACTAGGTTATGTGCTTGGCATGAGTAAGGTTCTAGATAAAGCCATCTCGCCTTTTGTGCAGCTGTTAAAGCCCATCTCGCCCCTAGCGTGGATGCCGATCGCCCTTTATACGATCAAAGACTCAAATCTATCAAGCATTTTTGTGATTTTTATTTGTTCGGTATGGCCGATGCTGACCAACACCGCCTTTGGCGTGGCAAGTGTTCGCCGAGAATGGCTGAACGTCGCCAAGACGCTTGAAGTTGATCCACTCACCACCGCCAAAAAAATCGTCCTACCTGCTGCTGCACCCACCATCGTCACCGGCATGCGCATCTCTATGGGCATTGCATGGCTTGTGATTGTTGCTGCTGAAATGCTCGTAGGCGGTACAGGCATTGGTTATTTTGTATGGAACCAATGGAACAACTTATCCATCGTGAATGTCATCTTTGCCGTGCTGCTCATTGGCGTGGTCGGCATGGTGCTCGATTGGTTATTTGCATTATTACAAAAAAAGGTAAGCTATGTCGAATGATGTTAACAACACGACTGACAACGTGTTAATCAGTGTACAAAATCTTTCTAAACGCTACGCTAAAGATGCGCCGAATGTCTTTGAAAAGGTCAATTTCGACATCAAGAAGAACGAATTCATCTGTCTCATCGGACACTCTGGCTGCGGTAAATCCACCATCTTAAATGCCTTAGCAGGACTTGAACATCAAACAGGCGGTCAAATCCTAATGGAGGGTGTCGAGGTGGTCGGACCCAGCCTTGAGCGCGGCGTAGTGTTTCAGTCGCACGCTCTACTGCCGTGGCTGACAGTTGCCGATAATATTGGCTTTGCCATTGATGCGCGCTACAAAGGCATCTCAAAGAGCGAAAAAGAACAAAAAATCCGCCACTACTTGTCTTTGGTGGGACTAGAAAACGCCATGCACAAGATGCCATCAGAGCTGTCAGGCGGCATGAAGCAACGCGTCGGTATCGCGCGCGCCTTCGCCACCGAGCCTAAGATGCTGCTGATGGATGAGCCATTTGGGGCGCTTGATGCCCTAACGCGCGGCAATATCCAAGATGAACTGGTGAGCATCATCGAGAAAACCCAGCAGACGGTATTCATGATCACCCATGACATCGATGAGGCGATTTTGCTTGCCGATCGCATTTTCTTAATGAGTAACGGCCCACAAGCAAAACTGGCAGAAATCGTGGTCAATACCCTGCCGCATCCGCGCACTCGTGAACACATCCACCACGACCAAGGCTATTATCGCATCCGCAATCACTTGCTTGATTTTTTGGTGAATCGCAGCAAGAAACTCCAAGCCCAACAAGAAGAATTCACCGCCCCAAAAGTGGTGTATCCTGCCAGAGACAACTGGGATTTATTATAATTTTAATTGTCTTAAAACACCGTCAATTGGCGGTGTTTTATTTTTGTAATATTTGATGGCAATCATTTCCACCCCATCCCAAAATCCACTATAATATTAGCGCCAATAAAAAGCATCCGTGATATTGGTTTTGTTAGGGTAATTTTGCCATTTTTATAGATTTTTTGATACTAAGGAACAATATATGTGCGGTATCGTTGGGGCTATTCGTAGCCAAGCTAATGTGGTGGATTTTTTGACCGACGGTCTAAAACGCCTAGAATATCGTGGCTATGACTCGTCTGGCATCGCTGTATTTAGCGAAGAAGAGAATAAAATCAAACGCGTGCGCCGCGTGGGTCGTGTGGCACTCATGGAGGAGGCTGCCAAAGCCAAAGGATTATTCGGTCATATCGGCATCGGTCACACGCGCTGGGCCACGCATGGCGGCGTAACTGAGCCTAATGCGCATCCGCACATCTCAGGCGGCACGATTGCTGTGGTACATAATGGCATCATTGAGAACTTTGAAGCGGAGCGCGTGCGCCTAGAGGCTTTGGGCTTTGAATTTGAATCACAGACTGACACCGAGGTCATCGCTCACAGCATTCATCACGAATACACCCAAAATGATGGCAATCTCTACCGCGCTGTACAGACCGCTTGCTCGCGTTTTCACGGGGCGTACGCCATCGCCGTCATCACTCCAGACGATCCCACTAAGATGGTTGTGGCACGCATGGGCTGTCCTCTGTTGATTGGCTTTGGTGAAGGCGAAGTGTTCATTGCATCTGATGTATCAGCAGTAGTGTCATTTACTCGTCAAGTCACCTACCTAGAAGATGGCGACATCGCAATCTTAACCGCAGATGGCGTTGACACCCTACTAGATAAAAATGGCAACACGCCTGAACGCCAAGTCAAGACCTCTCAGCTATCTTTAGCAAGCCTTGAGCTTGGTCCATACAGTCACTTCATGCAAAAAGAAATCAACGAGCAACCAAAAGCTGTCGCTGACACCGCAGAGATCTTCTTAGATGGCGGCTTTATTCCTGAGAACTTCGGCGAGAATGCACCTGCCATCTTCAACGAAATCAACAGCATTAAGATTCTGGCGTGTGGCACATCTTACTATGCCGCTCTGACAGGTAAATACTGGTTAGAATCGATCGCCAAGATCCGCTGTGATGTTGAGATCGCCAGTGAATATCGCTATCGTGACGTCATCGCCGACCCCAAGGAGCTGATCATCACCATCAGTCAATCAGGCGAGACACTCGATACGATGGAGGCGTTGAAATACGCTCAAGCTCAAGGTCATGTACACAGTCTATCCATCTGCAACGTCCTAGAATCTGCCTTACCACGTAACAGCTCTCTTGCCATCTATACTCGTGCTGGTGCGGAGATTGGCGTGGCAAGCACCAAGGCATTCACCACGCAGCTTGTGATATTATTCGGCCTGGCTGTGACATTGGGCAAGCTTCGCGGTCACATTAGCGAAGCTGACGTTATGAAATTCTCTGAAGAGCTACGCCTGCTGCCAGGCAGTATTCAGCATGCCATTAACCTAGAACCTCAGTTATCAGCATGGGCACAAAAATTCGCCACCAAGCCATCTGCTCTGTTCTTAGGTCGCGGCATTCATTATCCGATTGCCCTAGAAGGCGCTCTCAAGCTAAAAGAGCTAACCTACATCCATGCCGAGGCTTATCCTGCGGGCGAGCTTAAGCATGGACCATTGGCGCTGGTTGATGAAAATATGCCTGTGGTGGTCATCGCCCCCAATGACAAGCTGCTTGACAAGGTCAAAGCCAATATGCAAGAAGTCGGCGCACGTGGTGGCGAATTGTTCGTCTTGACTGACCTTGACAGCGACTTCACCGAGACTGATGATGTACGCGTCATTCGCACCCCGCGCCATGTAGGCGTGCTATCGCCGATCGTGCACACCATCGCAGTTCAACTCCTATCCTACCATGTCGCACTGGTGCGCGGCACAGACGTGGATAAGCCAAGAAACCTTGCAAAATCGGTCACAGTCGAATAAACCACAAAAACCGCTCAAATTTTTGAGCGGTTTTTAATTTAAAGAGACAGTACTGCACTGATTGGCAAATGGTCGGACAGATTCGACCACGGTATGCCTGCATGAACAGTTGCGCGGTGGATTTGTAAATTACGCACATAGATTCTGTCTAGGCTCAGTACTGGTAGCTTGGCAGGATAAGTGGCAGGATACATCCCGTGCAAATGATGAAAAACCTCAGTCATGCCAAGCGATTCCAACACTTGAGTGGATTTTTTACTCCAATCGTTAAAATCACCAGCCAAGATTAACGGCACATCCTTACCAATCACGCCATCGATATAATCAATGATCGCCTGATATTGCTTGATGCGATCACGGTGCAATAGATTTAGATGCGCGCACAACACCACCACAGGTCTCTCCCAGCCCTCAGGATGGATCTCGCAGTGCAGCACGCCGCGCTTCTCAAGACGGCTAACTGTGATATTTACATTATGCTTAGGGTCGAGTGGGTGACGAGACAGCACTGCATTGCCATGATGCCCATGCTCATATTCCACATTCTTGCCATAGCTGTCTTTTAGAGCTAAATATTCACCAAACCATTCATGCTGAGACTGCTTAGGGTATTCATTAAATGACATAGCGCGTTTTAAGTTCTGTCCTTGGACTTCTTGCAAGCACAGTACATCAGGGTCAATGGAGGCGAGCGCATTCGCCATGCCATTTAGCTTGACCAGACGATTCATCGGCGACATGCCTTTGTGGATATTATAACTAATAACGGTAATCGGATTCATATAATTAAAAATGACGCAATCAATATTGCGTCATTTTAGCATGGTTTATGAGTTTGGCAATTTTTATCTAGGCTTGTTAAACCTTAGTCATTGCCAGCTCTTTTGGTTTAGTAACGCGTCACCAGTGCGATGTCAGTATCTGCGATGATCTCCTTTGGTAAGAACACCACTTCACCGCCATGTGCGCTGACCAGCTCAATGATCTCGCCCACCACATCATCGGTGACACCGTCAGCGGCTGCATCATCACTTAGCGTGATGCTCTGGTTCGCCTCATCAACCACCGCAGGCTGAATGTAGCCGATACGTACATACAGACGCTCGCCGATGCCTTGGAAGGCAGCTTGGTAGATCGCTTGCAAATCGGTGCGTAGCAGATTATTGCCGCGGGCAGCTTCCATCTCGCCTAGGCTAGATTCATGGCGAGAAGCGCGATAAGATTCGACTGATTCGTTCAGGCTGTCAATAATGTGCTGAGCCGAGCCATCCTCTAGGTCAGTGACGTTATCCGCTGAACCTGCGATGATGTCAGGGCGGTCGCATACGTCTTTATAGAAGCTGATATTACGCGCATCGCCAACAACGAATAGCGATACATTGTCCTGAGACTTACCAATCAATTCTTGGACGCTTTTATCAACACGATTTAGGAATTCTTTTAGATAATTATCCTCATTCGATGCTGCGGAGCGATCCGCACCACTGGTGGTATAGAGCGAAGTATTATCGATTGGGAACGTCAGATTCTGCATGTCGGTTTGCTCTGGTGTTGTATCATCAAACTCACGCACGACACGGTTATTCACTGCCTCAATCAGTCTGGCATGTGTGCGAGTCACCACGAGCGCATAGTAATGCACTGAGTGCGCCAAGTCACGCACAAAGTCGCGTGTGGCGAATTTCTTATCAACAACCACGCGAGGTGTGGCATCAACTGGCAAGCGCAGTACCTTAGCCTCGTCCGCCGTCGCAAAAATCGCTAAGCTGTCTAGATTATAGTTATGGTCGTAATCTGTTAGCGCCTCTTCCACTTTACCCAAAATCGCATCGCTGGTGCGCTTATCATACTCGTTGGTTAGACGCTCTGCCGCCTCAGACAGTCCATTTTTTAGGGCGATAGGGTCTTGTTCGTTCTCAGGGTGGGTGCGATGTGTCTTTACAATGACAGAAAGCGCAGGATCTGCGGTCACGCCACGAAGCTGTTTTAGGGTAGATTTCATTGATAAGGACATGATAGGTTTCCTTCTTATAGTGCATTATTTATCAGGCTTCTCGCCTGCCAAAGTAGTCAAATTCCCCACTACTTAAAACTCAATATAACAGCTATTCCCACAATGTTATAGTGGTTCTATGCAAAGATTTATGACAGATTTTTTACAATAGTTATCTTTTGTGAACAAATTTTAGCCATCTTAAATTTTGTAATCAGCCTTGCTTTTTGGCATGCTAACATTGCAAAAGCCCTTGTCCGCCCTTATAATTTTGACAACAGCAAAAAAAAGCGAGAACACCCATGAGCATTAATTTTAATAGCGCAGATTTTGACGAGCGCTTACATTTGGTGGATTTTAATAAAACCACCCCACAAGCCCTCACCCAAGCAACCCACGACGCCTTAGACGCTGCCCATGCTTTTTTGGATGACTTAGAAGCCGGCAAGATGGACATGGATGGCGAACCGCTTGCCATCATTGATCAATTTGACACCCTAAGCCATGCCATTCATCGGCCTTTTGGGGTGCTATCTCACCTAAATAGCGTGATGAATAACGAAGAGATTCGCCATGCACATCATGAAATTCTGCCAAGATTGAGTGAATTTGGCGTAAGAGTTGGTCAATCAAAAGCCCTATATGATCTGTACAAGACCCTACAAAACGACCTAAAAGACAGCGGTGACTTTGCCCGTGTGCGCGCAACTTTCTTAGCACTGCAAAGTTTTGATCTGTCTGGAGTTAGCCTGCCTGATGATAAAAAAGACCAATTCGCCAAAATTCAAAGCGAGCTGTCGCTGCTGTCCGCTCAGTTCTCGGATAATGTCTTGGATGCCACAGGCGCGTTTGCCTTGCCTTTAACCCAAGAGCAGTTAGACGGCATCACCCCAAGCGGTCTTGCCCTACTAAAGGCGGCAGGCGACAACCATAAAGCCAAGCACCCCAATGCAACCCTGCCCACCGACTATGTCGCGACCCTAGACATCCCCATGTATCTGGCTGTCATGCAGTACGCCACCGATCGCAACCTGCGCGAGACTCTATATCACGCCTACAACACCCGCGCATCCGCAGAATCGACATTCGAAGGTCAAAAAGACGACAAACCTAGCAAATTTGACAACAGCGACATCATGACGCGCATTTTGGCATTACGCACACAAAAAGCCAATTTGCTAGGCTTTAAAGATTACACCCAGCTATCCCTTGCCACCAAGATGGCAGACAGCCATGATGAGATCGAACGCTTTTTGTTGGATTTGGCTAATAAGGCGCGACCATTTGCCCAAAAAGACTTGGCACAAGCGCAAGAGTTCGCCAAGGCACTCGGCATCGAAGACGTGCAGCCTTGGGACGTGCCGTTCATCAGCGAGAAACTCCAAAACGCCAAATACAGCCTAGACAGCGAAGCGATTCGCCCTTATTTCCCTGTGCCTGTGGTGCTAGATGGCATGTTTGACATAATTCATGAGCTGTTTGGCGTGCGCTTTATTGCCAAAGATGCGCCTGTCTGGCATAAGGATGCGCAGTTCTATGAAGTGCATGGCAAAGACGGCTTGATCGGTGGCGCATACATTGATCTATACGCACGCGCGGGCAAATCTGGCGGTGCATGGCTGTCAGACTTTCAGGGCAAACACCAAAGACTAGACGGCAGCCAGACTCTGCCTGTGTGCTTTGTGGTGGGAAATTTCTCGCCTGCGGTGGATGGTAAGCCAAGCCTGCTGACCCATGATGAAGTGCTGACTTTATTCCATGAATTTGGCCATGCACTGCATCATCTACTGACTCGTGTCAACATCGCCGATGTGTCGGGCATCAGCGGTGTAGAGTGGGATGCGGTCGAATTGCCCAGTCAATTCATGGAGAACTTCGCTCGGGATAAGGAAGGCATCGCCAAAATCAGCCGCCATGTTGAGACAGGCGATCCACTGCCTGATGACAAGCTAAATGCAATGCTTGCCGCCAAAAATTTCCAATCTGGATTACAAACACTGCGCCAAATTGAATTTAGCCTGTTCGATTTGCGCATGCATGCGGGTAATTTGACAGACTGTGCAGAGATCATGACCACATTGAATCAGGTTCGCGATGAAGTGGCTGTCATCATGCCGCCAAGCAATAACCGCTTTGCAAACAGCTTTAGCCATATCTTTGCTGGCGGCTATGCAGCAGGCTACTATTCTTATAAATGGGCGGAACTGCTGTCGGCAGATGCCTTTGGTGTATTTGAAGATCATGCCGGCGATACAGGCGTCATCAACCCTGTGATTGGCAAGGCATTTTATGATAGCATTCTGGCGATGGGTGGCTCACGCACCGCCAAAGAGAACTTCACCGCCTTTGCAGGGCGTGAGGCGAAGATCGATGCGCTGCTACGTCATAGCGGCTTTGAGGTGGCGTGATGCGTTACCAATCAACCCGCCCAAAACGCCAATTCCTCGCAGGTGTGGCTTGCCCAAAATGCCGCACCATGGATGCCATCGTTCAGATACAGTTGTTCGAGCCTGAGTTTGACGAATGGATCGAGTGCACCGCCTGCGACCACAGCGAACGTCGCCCCACCATTGATGAAACAGCCGCCATGCGTGAACAAGATAGTCACGATGGCGTAGGCGTGGTTAAATTTAAATAAGGATTATCATGAATCTGCACGACATCAGAGAAGACTACAGCAAGCAAGAACTGAGCGAATCGCACTGCCATGCCGACCCATTGATGCAGTTTCAGGCGTGGCTGAACGATGCCATCACCGCCCAAGTGAACGAACCGACCGCCATGAACATTGCCACCGTCGATGAAAATGGTCGCCCCAGTAGTCGCATGGTACTACTAAAAGAAGTCAACGATGATGGCTTTGTGTTTTTTAGTAATTATCACAGCCGCAAAGGCAAGGCGCTGTCCACCAATCCATTCATCAGCATCACTTTTTTTTGGCCTGAGCTTGAACGTCAGGTGCGCATCGAGGGCATGGTGGAATACCTAAATGAGACAGCCTCTGACGAATATTTTGACAGCCGCCCTTACACCAGTCGTATTGGCGCATGGGCAAGCGAGCAAAGCCAAGTCATCTTAGATAAGTCAGTCATCGTCAAACGCGCGGCTTTATTTGGGGTCAAACACCCCCTACACGTGCCACGTCCACCACATTGGGGTGGGTATTTGGTGCGTGCTGATGCGATTGAATTTTGGCAAGGTCGCCCATCACGCCTACACGATCGCATTCGCTATCGCTTGGATGATGATGCTTGGGTAAAAGAGCGCCTTGCCCCCTAGTTAGTCCATCCATCAAAAAAGAGCAGACCAAAAAGCCTGCTCTTTTTTGTTTTTATGACATCATCCACCATTAAGAACGTATAGACAATGCCTTCGCTTTTATCGCTTGGATTTACCAAAGATGCGCTTATTATTCATCTCATTAATGGCGGTCTCAATCTCAGCATTGTCAAGGCTTGCAGTATGACGTAGCAGCTGCATCATGTCAGGATTGAGCACGAATTTGGCATTTTGGGCGATTTTATCGATACGCTCATCAAAAATCAGCACGCCGGATTCGTCCGTTTTGACATAATCTAAGCGCTTTAATGTGTCGATAAAGCTTGTAAATAACGCCTTATCAAACATGTCAGGCAAATCATCAGCATACAGCACCGAGATGCGCTGACCAAGCACGTGGCACAGATTAACCACTTGCTCTGTGGTTAGGCGACCGCTGCCCTGCTCGGACAATAACGCCAATGCCATGAAATAACGCTCAAGACTCTGTTGGGCAGGACTTGCCAACACCAACAGCTGTTGATAACTTGGCGAATTAGTCTCTGGTACGCCAAGCACGCCATCACCCAGATCCACAATCAAGCCCTCAGCGATGAGTACACTTAACGTCTCATCGGTTAGATTCTCAATGCGTTTTAATGCAGTGTTTAAGAATAATTCCGCCTGCAAAAACGGATACATCAATGTGGTGATGGCATCAAGCTTCTCACGATAAATGCGTCCATTGCGCTGCACCAGAGCCGCCAAGAAACTCGCCATGATGAACACGTGCAAGATGTTATTTCTAAAATAGCTTAACAGCGGTGCTTGCTTGTCCGCCACACGAATCATGTCGCCAAGCACATGCGGCGTACGCTCGATGAGTTTTAGCTTCTCGCCATAAGCCAGAATCTCACTCGGCGGCAGATCGGTGATGTGCGTGTCTTCATCGTACGGCAGCGCACGAGCGATGCGCTGATACAGGGCGATCTGCTCGATGCACTGATCTTCATCAAGCGCCGACTTAGGTGTAGATAGCAGCGCCAATGCAATGAGCGATACAGGATTTACGACCGCAGATTTATTGATGTTTTGCAGGACTTTGACGCCTAAGTTCTGCACCATTGCGTGCGTGTTCTTGGTGTTCTCTTCGCTGTTGTCTTTGGCAGATACAGAGAATTTCTCCATAAAATCATTCAAATGCAAAGGCTCGCCAAATGACAAATGCACCGTGCCAAAGATACGCTCGATCTTACGTGCGGTTTTTAGTAGCCCTAGCCAGTTCTCAGATTCTTTTGGCTTGCCTTTAAGCTCACCGACATAAGTCGCCCCCTCCATGATGCGCTCATAACTGATGTAGGTTGGAATAAAGACGACAGGCTTGGCAGGTTCACGCAGGTGACTGCCCACCGTCATGGCAAGCATGCCAAGCTTCGGCGGTAATAGACGACCCGAACGCGAACGACCACCCTCAATGAAATATTCCATCGGAGCCGCACGCTGCATCAGACTGTGCACATATTCTTTAAATACCGTACTGTACAGCGCATTACCCTTAAAGCTACGACGCATGAAGAATGCCCCGCCGTTACGCAGCAGCTCGCCCAATACAGGAATATTCAAGTTCTCGCCAGCTGCAATGTGCGGAATGCGAAGACCTCGCTTATAGATCACATAGGACAGCAGCAGATAATCCATGTGACTACGATGACAAGGCACATAGACGATCTGATGATCAGGGGCAAGCTGTCGCACACGCTCAAAATTACGCACTTCAACCCCGTCATACAGTCGTGTCCACAGCCACGTCAAGAAATGATCAAAGAACCTAAGCACCGAATGCGAATAATCACTGACGATCTCGCTTAGGTATCCCGATGCTTCTTTTTTGACCGCATTGATGGATTTGCCTGATTCGGCAGCTTCTTTTTCGATGACGGCTTGCACCACTGGCGATGACAGGATCTCACCTGCCACATTGCGCCTATCTGATAAGTCAGGCCCGACGATGCTAGTGCGCTGCTTATCCAAGAATCCTTTTAGTCTTAGATTAATCGTGCGTGACAAATCATCGCCAACGCCTGCTTTGGCATCAGTGATGAGTTTTTGTAAGGATTTGGCTTCAGAGAATCGAACAAAGGTATCACGCCCCATCACGCCAATGTTAAATAGCTGCTTAGGGATGCTCGGCGAGCTCCATTCATCTGCCATCAACAGGCGAAACATCGATTCTTCTTTGTCAGGAGCGCGCCCCCATAGAATCGTCACAGGCACCAGATTCACATCCAGCTCAGGATTATCAAGGCACGCCCTGACCAGCCGCTCAAGACGTGGCGACACGCTCTCGCGTTCTTTGTTGCGCCCATGTAAGAACACCATCGCAGATGACTCATTAAGTCCGCGCGAATGAATCTCGGCCAGCGCTGACGGCAAATCCAGTTCATCTGTCATCATGCCCACAAGCAAACTGTTCGAACGTGAATAATCTCGAATCACATAGAAAGTTGGATTCTCGTTATCGATGATGGGTGCTTCGCCGATGACAGTAGGCTTTACTGCCAGTGACAAGCCCTTGGCAGACACACGGCGATAAGGATTGGGCGATGCGATCGGATGGCGCGGTTTTGCTTTCACCTCTTGATCATCATGGTTGCCCCGATCATGCGATTCGTGCGTGATGAGCACGTTCTTTTTTGACTTGTCGCCTTTACCGAACAACTGGCTTAACTTATTAGGGAGTTTTAACATAAAATAATGATAATAGTTTGTCGTATATGGCAGTCATTTTACCATTTTTTTGTGATTAGGGAATGATTTGGGCGAAAAAAGTTCTCGCACCAATCATCAAGCCTGACGATGGCCGCGATGATTAAATACATAAAATTCATACCAATGCGTCACAAGCGCCATGCATAATCACTGTGACAAATATTGACAATCGACTGATGCAGATAGATAATAAGCCTTTTGATGAATATCAATTCAATTTATAGATATATAATTTTAATCACGAAATAGCCGCACGCCATGACTCATATTTTTGCAAAAAGTGATGACCCAAAAGACTTGGTCGCTGATTTATTAAAAACCATCGCCCTAAAACAAACCGCGCCTGACGTATTCGTTGCGCCCAGCTTTGATTATGTTGGTCCTAGGATTTTTGGAGGGCAAGTATTGGCGCAGGCGCTCATGGCGGGGGCATTGACCTTAGAGTACGACAAGCCTTGTCATTCTTTGCATGGGTATTTTTTGCGCGGTGGTGATGTTCGTTTGCCGGTGACTTATCAAGTGCGCCGCCTGCGTGATGGTAGAAGCCTGTCGGCACGTGAAGTCATCGCGGTTCAGTATGTGCCAAATGATGCCGGCGAGCTGAATGAACAGGTAATCTTCTCGATGATAGCATCATTCTCGCCCATGGAAGGCGGGCTTGAATACCAAGAACCGATGCCTAAATATCCAGAGCCCGACTCGCTATTAAATGAACAAGAGTTAAAATCATCCTATGTCGGCAACGTCCCAGAAGCCCTAAAAGCACGATTCATGCGAAAACGCCATGTTGAGATCAAGCCCATCGATCCTCGCGACCCCATCGCACCTAAGCCCATGCGCCCACGTCAAGCCAACTGGCTACGCATCAGCGAGCTGGGTGAGCAGCCTGTAGCGGTGCATCAAGCGCTACTTGCTTTCGCGTCGGATTTTTATTTGGTGGGAACGGGTCTGATGAGTCATGGGCTTAGCTACCTTAGTCGCGGTCTGCAAGTCGCCAGCATCGACCATTCCATGCATTTTCATCGCCCATTTGACATCAACGAATGGATCTTATATGACATGTGGAGCGACACGACGAGCCACGCCAAGGGTCTTAACCATGGTCAATTTTGGCAAAATGGTAAACTCGTCGCCACCACCCAACAAGAAGGTCTGATGCGCCTGCATCTAGATACAAAGGCATAGTCATGTCAAAGCGCGCTCTTGTTGTGATTGGCGCTGCATTGCTGTGCGCCTGTGATACTGCTGACACCACGCAGACCAAGTCACTCACCGATAAGCAAATCACCAAACTCATCCCTAAGCGCGTCGATGGACGAGCCTCGTGGGCGGCCGACATTGCTAAGATCTTCGATGGACTAAAGATCCCCAAGAACACTCAGAACATCTGCACTGCGATTGCCGTCATCGACCAAGAGTCTAATTTTGATGCTGATCCGCGCGTACCAAACCTAGGCAACGCCTCACTAAAGGCGATCGATGAGAAACTAGAAGCCAAATTCGGCAAGACACTTGCCAAGACCTTTCTTACGATGCTTGAAACCAAGCCGACCAAAGATGACAGCTTTATCAAGCAAATTAAGCAAGTAAAAACCGAGCGCGAACTGGACGAACTGTATCAAAAAATCTTTGATTACTTTGCCAACACTTATAAAGTCTCAGGGCTTGCCCACATCACCAAGCTGACTGGCGAAGGCATCGATGAGCGCATCAACCCCATCACCACACTGGGGTCGATGCAGGTTCACATCGACTACGCGCGCGCGCATCGCCGCAGCAACATGAGCGATCGCACCCTACGTGCTGATCTGTATAGCCAGTACGGCGGTCTGTACTATGGCATTCATCGCCTCATGATGTATAAGGCCGATTATGATAAGCCACTGTATCGATTCGCCGATTATAATTCTGGCATGTATTCAAGTCGTAATGCCGCCTTTCAGCAGCGCATCAGCAGCCTAAGCAAACAAAAAATCGACATCGATGGCGATCTTTTGCTCTATGATGGCAGTAGCCCACTGAGCAAAAAAAGCCAAACCGAAACCGTACTCATCAAGCTTTTGGCGACAGCACCGACACCCATTAGCGAACGCCAAATCCGCAGCGACCTAAAAAAAGAAAAAACCAAAAGCTTTGAAGACACTCAAAGCTACCGCGCGATCAGTGAGATGTTCAAGAAAAAATACGGGCGCGACCCAAGCTACGCCATCATGCCACAAGTCGTCATCTCAGGACCGAAGCTAAGCCGAGATTATAATACCAACTGGTTCGCCACCCGAGTCGATAAGCGCTATCAGACGTGCATGGCGACCGCCAAACAGCATAAGATCAAGATCTAACCATGACCGTCGTCGCACGCACACCAACCACGATCATCACAGGCTTTCTGGGCGCGGGCAAGACCACGTTTATTAATGTCTTGCTGGCTCACAAAAACGCCTTGAACATGGCGGACAAATGGGCGATTTTGGTGAATGAGTTTGGTAAGATTGGCATTGATGGCAAGCTTTTTACCGATAATGATGTCGCGATTAAAGAAGTGAGCGGCGGATGCATCTGCTGTACCAATCAGCTACCGCTACAGATCGCCTTGGTTCGCTTGCTCTTTGATCATAAGCCCAGTCATCTGATCATCGAGCCTACGGGTCTTGCCCATCCTGATGAGCTATTAAGTCAGCTGGGCGCACCGCATTGGCAGGCCAATCTTGACTTACGCGCCACCATTTGCGTCCTAAACGCCGCCCAATGGCAAGAAGAGCATTATCGCAATCACGATGGCTATCAAGTGCACGTCAAATTCTCAGACATCGTCGTCATCAACCGCACCGAGACGCTTAGCACTGATCAATATCAGGCGCTGAATGATTGGATCGGTAGCATTCACCCTGATGTGCAGATCATTGACATGAACACCACTTCTGCCGATGAGCTTATGGCATTACTTGGCAAAATGCCAACGCCCAAACTGCAGCCTATCAAAGTTGCATTAAACCCTTTGGCTGTCAAGCCCGCAACCACAAACACGAACACAACCAACGACACAGACAGCACCGAGCTGCCCTATCGCTATCATGATAAGATGGCAAGCTTTTACGTGGGCGGATGGCGACTCCCAAAAGAATGGCGATTCAATGGTCATGAACTACAAAAATGGCTACTAAACCTCCCTCATTATGCTCGTATCAAAGGCATCATTCACACCCAAGATGGCTGGATTAGCCTAAACATCACCCAAGAGAGCATCAGCATCCAAGACAGCGACGCACAGGAAGACAACCGTCTAGAGTTTATCCTACACCAAGAGATGGATTGGAATGGACTAGATGGTGAGCTTATGGGATTTTTGATAGGTGAGTGATATTAGATCACTCGAACACCTTAATCAATTTTTGCTGCGTGTCCACCACCACGTTTGAGCCAATGCCCACCGTAAATAACGGCTGCGTGTGGGCAAAATCCATGTCATACATCACGGGCACACGCCCCAAAATGGGGTGCTTATCAAAAATCGCTCGCAACAGCCCATCAGTCATACCCACATCTGTCGGCACACGCCCAAACAGCACTGCCTTGGGGTCTGGGTAGGTTTGCAAAACGGCAGCCAGTTGCCGTGCAAAATCCATGACATCATAGCCCTCTGCCATTTCTAACATAATGACATAATCGCCAAGCGTATCCACCTTTGGGGCGTAAGGCGTGCCGTTTAGCAGACAAAACGTGGATAAATTACCGCCAATCAGCCGACCGCTCGCCCGCCCTTCTGTATAAAATTGCCAACGGGTGTCAAAAAATTGGCGGGTGCAGTCAGGCAAAAACCACAAATCAGACGACCATTTATCACTAGGGATAAGCTCGTATTGGCTTTGGGTCAAGGCTTGTGTCCACATGGCGGACTGATAGTCTTGCAACTCATTCATCTTAAAGGACGAATAGCTTGCTCCCATATAGGTTATCATGCCTGTCTTGGCAAAAATGGCGGTCAAAACGGCAGTTGTGTCAGAATAGCCACAGATGATTTTTGGATTGGCTTTGATAAACTCATAATCCAAATAAGGCAACAATTCATTGCTATTAAATCCGCCAATGGTCGCCAAAATCGCCTTGACACTTGGGTCGGCAAATGCCTTGTGCAAATCGTCCACACGCTCGGCAATGCTTGCTGAGCCAAACTCATCATTGGCAAGATAATTATCCGAAAATGACACGGCATAGCCCATGCGCTCAAGGCGGACTTTGGCGGATAAATTGGCATGAAATCCGCCAATACGTGCCACAGAGCTTGACGGGCTGATGATGCGAATGTGGTCGCCTTGGCGTAATTTTGGCGGGGCAAAAATGTTCATGATTGTCCTTAATATTGAGATAGAATTTTGGGATTATAGCATTATTGTACCTATGGTCAAGTGGTTCATTTGCCCCATAAAAAAGGGCGAATTATTCCGCCCTAATATTTTTTAAACATCTTTAAAATACATTATTACCCTACATCCAGTCTCTATCCGCCACTTCTTCGGTATTACTTGGCAGACGAGTCACTAGCACTTGGTCAATCTTATAATGGTCAATGTCCACCACTTCAAATTTAAGATTTTCATGCACGACGAAGTCAGCAGGGCGCGGAATCTTACGCAAGCGATACATGATAAAGCCCGCCAGCGTCTCATAATGATCCCAATCTTCAAATTCCACCACATCAAGCGCATGCTTGACATCATCAATGGGCGTACTACCATCGATGAGCCAAGAATTCTCATCACGGCGGATGATCTGCTGTTCTTCTTCGATGGGCGACCCCCAGTCCCCCATGACCGTCATCATGATGTCGGACAATGTGATGACCCCGACCACCCACGCATACTCGTTGATGACGACCGCGAATTTTTCTTTACTGGCACGAAATTTATCCAAAAGCTCAGAAAGGGTCAGCGTATCAGGGATAATCAGCACGTTACGAATGGTAGATTCATTTAACTGCACAAAAGACTGATTATTCAAAAATCTCACCAAAATATCCTTGGTATCAACATAACCAATCACTTGATCGATGGTCTCGCTACACACCAAGAACTTCGAATAAGGATACTCGGCGATTTTTTGGCGGATGGAATCTTCAGATTCCCCCAAGGTAAAATACACCACGTCTTCACGAACGGTCATCGATGACGGCACGGTACGCTCTTCTAGCTCAAACACATTTTCAATAAAATGCTGCTCTTGTTGTAGTACCACGCCCGCTTCTGCGCCTGCGTCCATGATGGCAGAGACGTCATCAAAGGTAATACTCTCTTCTCGCACAGTGTTAATCTTGAATAGGCGAAAGGTCACATTGGCAATGCCGTTAATGATCCACACCAAGGGCTTGACCACCTTAATCACCAGCAGCATCGGATTAATGACCGCTAGGGCGACCTTTTCGGGGTTAATCATCGCGATGCGCTTGGGGATTAAGTCAGCATATAGAATAAAGACCAGTGTCACTACTGTAAAACTGGTAAAAAAGGCGATGCTCTCCGTCCATTGACCTTGATAAAAATGTCCAATCAACTCGGCAAAATAAGGACGAAGCGCCCCTTCACCCACCGAACCGCCAAGGATGGCGACCGCATTTAGTCCGATTTGGCTTGTGGCAAAAAAGTCGGCAGAGTTTTCTTGTAGGTGCATGATCTTATCAGCGCGATTATCGCCACTTTCGGAGATGAGCTTTAATTTGATTTTTCTTGCCCCTGCCAAGGCAATCTCAGAAATTGAGAAAAAGCTTGATACCAAAATCAAGACCAAAATCATCAAAAGATGTTGTAATAACTCCACGGCAATTCCAATCATTGAAATTTAAAAATATGTGATAAATTTTATCGGGTGTGCGTACAAAATTCAAGTGCAGCCCTGTTTTCATTCGGCCTTAGCCAAAAGCACTAAAAAGACGGCATTCACGCCGCCTTTGGGTTTATTTGAGCTGACAGTGTACCACTTGCCCTTTGATGCCACTTGCCTCATCTGTCATCAGATAGACATAGGCCGGCATGATGTCTTCAGGTGTCTTTAGCGTATATGGATCTTCACCTGGGAATGCGTGGGCGCGCATGTTGGTGCGGGTCGCGCCAGGGTTGATGCAGTTGAAGCGTAGCGCAGTCAGACGCTGTGTCTCTTGGGTGAAAATCTCGCTCATGCCTTCGATGGCTTGTTTTGATAACGCGTACGCCCCCCAAAATGCTCTCACTTGTGCCACGCCTGAACTTGTGAATACCACCGAGCCGCTTTGAGCGGTTTTTAATAACGGTAACAAGGCTTGAGTCAGCATGAACACAGCCGTGGTGTTAATGTACATCACCTGCTCAAAGGTGATCGGGTCATACATCTCCAAAGGCGTCAGCGCCCCAAGAATTGCCGCGTTATGCAGTACCCCATCCAAGCGACCAAACTCCTTCTCAATAAGCGTGGCAAGCTCATTCATCTGGGCAAAAGTTGCTTTCTCCAGATCCATCGGCAAGATGGCAGGGGTTGGCAAGCCTAGGCTCTCGATCTCATCGTACACCGCCTCAAGCTTAGCTTGGGTCCTACCTAATAATAATACCGTCGCCCCGCATTTGGCATAAGTTAAGGCGGCGACCTTGCCAATGCCGTCGCCTGCGCCGGTTACTAGGATGATTTTATCTTGCAGGCTGTCCGCTTTTGGCGTGAAATTTAAAATCTCTTCATGGTTAATTTGTGCACTTTGCATGTGTATTCCGTGTTGTTTTATCTTGATTTATCAGTAATAAATTTGGGCGACGACTCATTAGGTGTTTTTATACAATCTCCAAATGCCCACCCCGTTAGCAATGACAAGCTTAATTTATGATACAATCCTAGCCGTCACACCAGTCTATTCAGTAGCACCGCCAAATCATCGGGTGTCGCCACCACAAAATCCGCATCCCATTCGCTCGGATCTTCCTTAGGGACGATATAGCCAAATGCCGCCGCCACCGTCTGCATACCCGACGCGCGCCCTGCCTGTATGTCTCGGAGGTGATCGCCCACATAGATGGCATCTTTTGGGGTGATGCCAAGCTGATCACATGCCAGATACATCGGCTCAGGGTCAGGCTTGGTGTTGGTCACATCATCAGGGCATACTAATACCGAACAGCGATCAGCAAGGTCTAATTTATCCAACAGTTGCTCTGCCAAATAACGCGGCTTATTGGTAACAATACCCCAAAAAATCCCCGCATCTTCAAAAGATTTTAACATCTCGTCAAACCCATCGAACAGTCGGCTATCAACACAGATGTCCTGCTCGTACAGATCCAAGAATTCTTGACGGTAACCAAGCAGCTTAGGATCGGTATCTGCCACCTCGCCCAACTCATCGCCAAACATCAGACGCACCATCGCACGTGCACCTGCCGATACCTGCTCACGGATGGCCATGTCGCTTGGACAAGGGTGGTTGTGCTTGGCGCACATGTCCTTGATGATGCGAATAAAATCAGGCGCGGTATCAATGAGCGTGCCATCTAGATCAAACAGAACCGCCTTTAATGCGCTCATTGTGCCACCTTGTCAGCTGCTGCCTTAGTGAACGACATCATGTAATTGACATCAACATTACGATTCGACAACCAAAAATGCTTGGTAATCGGATTATAATGCAAGCCTGTCATGTCTTGACGCTCAAAGCCTGCACCAATTGCCATCTGATCAAGCTCGGCAGGTGTGATGAACTTGTTATAATCATGCGTGCCTTTATCCACCAAGCGCAGTACATACTCTGCGCCCACGATGGCAAATAGGTATGACTTAGGATTACGGTTGATGGTCGAGGTTACAAACACTCCGCCTGGCTTTAATAATTTAAAACACGCTTCAATAATCGCCGATGGATCAGGAACGTGCTCTAGCATCTCCATGCACGTGACGACATCATAGGTCTCTGACTGCTCTTTTGCCAATTCTTCGATCGCCACACAGCGAAATGACAAGGTCTCACTCATGCCCGTCTTATCAGCGTGGATGCTCGCTGCCTGCAGATTCTCATTGCCCAGATCCACGCCGAGCACATTCGCGCCACGCACCGCCATCGAATGCGATAAAATACCACCGCCACAGCCAACATCTAGGATGTCCTTACCCATCAAAGGCGAACCATAGCACTCATGCACGCGGTCTTCGATCCAGTTTAGGCGTAACGGATTGATGTCATGCAGTGATTTAAATGCGCCATTTCTGTCCCACCACTCATTCGCCAAGGTGGTAAATTTACCAATTTCATCGTAATCGACGTTCGCATTTTGGGTGGTTGTTTGCATAATTTTTCGCTTATTTTGTCATCAAAAATTACTTGCTATCTTATCACTTTCACGCCAAATTTGCTATACAACCACGAACATAAGCAGCTGATTTTGATACAATGAACACCTTGTATCGCTAAGTTTTACGCAATTTTTAAGGTTATGGATCGATTTACAAAGATTTGTGCAAAATCAAAACACTTTGCAAGGCAAGCTTAATAAATCTGTTACCATTTCTGCCAAAAAATAGGCTAAACTGTGGCATATTTTTATTTAAGCGTTTAAATCATGGCTCGTTTTTGGTAGAATTAGCCAAATTTAGCATTCATTTTAATCAATAGTACGAAAAAGCAAGCACGACTCGCTGCTTGTTGATGTGTTTTATAAGGATTTCATCATGAAATACACCCTAACATTCACCGCCATGGCGGCTGCCATCGGTCTTGCCAGCAGCGCTTTTGCCGCTGATTTCGTAGAAGGTCGCGATTACCAAAAAGTTGCAAACCCAGAAAATATCGCAGGCGATGTGATTGTGGTGCGTGAATTCTTCTGGTATGGCTGCCCACATTGCTACAACCTAGAGCCACACATGCAAAAATGGGCAAAAACTCGCGCCGAAGACGTGGCGTTTTTCCGCACGCCTGCGGCCATGAACCCTGTATGGGAAGTGCCTGCACGTGGCTTCTATGCTGCACAGCAGATGGGTCTTGAGAACAAAACCCACCAAGCTCTTTTTGATGCTGTTCACAAAGATGGCAAGCGTAACATCATCGCCAATCAAAACAACTTGGCTGATTGGTACGCATCGCAAGGCGCTGACAAAGCCAAATTCAACAGCTTCTATAACTCATTCTCAGTCAGCACTAAGATCGAACGCGCCAAGCAAGGTGCGGCTCGTTATCAGTTGACAGGCGTTCCTGCCATCGTGGTTCACGGCACTTATGTGGTGTCAGGCGATGGTGAGAAAGCCACGCAAGTTGTTGACTTCCTAGTTAATAAAGTCCGCGACGAAAAGAAATAAGCAAAGATAAGATTATTATCTTAAAAATCCGCACCACAGTGTGCGGATTTTTTATTAAAGCACAAGCAGCCCATGTAAGCGATTGCTTACAAACATTGACGATATTGGCTAATTGCTGCGGTAGGGCTGATTTGGCATAATACACCCAAGCAGCAAGGATACTGCAAATGGAATTGCCAACATGGATGAATGCTGTCACTATGGATGAAACGCATGGATTAAGTGCTCGCACTTAAAGCAAGGGACACCAAAAAAGCCACATGAGCAATCATGTGGCTTTTGCCTTTTGGAATTTATCCGATTAATCATCAGGTGGATAAGATCGCTACTTCTCTAACATAGCTTTCAAAATCCGCCAAGCTCTCATCCAGCAGCTCATCATCCTGTAGATGCTCAGCATAGGCAATCCACAGCAGCAGCTGATACACACTGTTAAATTCACTGGCATTGAACTGCTTCACGAATTGCTTGATCGTGCTTTCATCATGCAACTGCAAGCGGCTTAGCCATGTTTCGATTTTGGTTATCTGCTCTTTGGTGAACTTAATCTCAAACAGCGCGCGCGTCAGACTCTGACGATCTTCTTCGATGATAAGCTTACCCACACGCTTGATCTGGCGGTTCTTCGCCGCCGCGCTGGTGATGTCTGATAAATGTTTTAATTCATCTAAGAAATAATCACTAACTGGCAAAGTAGCAAGTTGTTTTTTTGATAAATTTGCCAGTGGCGTAGCCAGCGCCTGTAAGCGCTCGTGTGATTTTTTGATTTCGGTGCGAGAGACTCGCATGTCTTGTTTTGACCAGTCAATATTCATAACATACTCTTTTTATTAATGGGTTACCAGTGGCGTTTTTCACGGTGCTTGATGCGCACCTTTAGATGCTCAGGCAGTCCGAGAGCCAAGGCATTTTCTATTTTTTCGCTGACGTAGACTGAGCGGTGTTTGCCGCCGGTGCAGCCGATGGCAACCGTCATGCTATGGCGATTATTGTCTGCAAATTTGGGCAGCCATTTTAGAAGATAGGCCGTGATGTCCTCTGCCATCTCATCAACCTCGAAAGATTGAGCGAAGAAGGCTTTTACTGCGTCGTCCTGCCCCGTCAATGCTCTTAATTCCTCGTGCCAATGCGGGTTTGGCAATATTCTCATGTCAAATACTAGATCAGCATCTAATGGCACGCCATACTTAAAACCAAAGGACAGTAGATTAACATTAATCTTATTTTCAAACCCAAGATAATCACGAACCTTTTGTTTTAATTCGTGAACATTTAGCAAACTTGTATCGATCTTAATGTCCGCCAGACTTGCGATGGGTTCAAGCAGTGCGATCTCGCTATGGATGGCGTTCGGTAGGTTGCCTTTGGTTGCCATCAAAGGATGCACACGTCTCGTCGAACCAAATCGCGCCACCAGCACACGCTCTTCGGCGGTGGCATACAGTACCGTCACTGCCTGCTGGCCATATTCCTTGATGAGCGCTTGATGTAGCACTGGGAAATTTGATAAATCTGCAAGCGGCAGACGGCTGTCAATCCCAAGCGCGATCTTATGAATGCTGTCATCCAGCGTTAGCCGTCTAATAGCGCTATCCGCCAACGACAATGGCAAATTATCAATCACATAATACCCAAAATCCTCTAGGATATTTAATACCGATGTCTTGCCCGAGCCTGAACGCCCCGAGACGATAACGATAGAGATTGAATCGCTCATGATCATCCTTTAGGTTAGGTGAATTTCGATATTATCCAACAGTCTTGCTTTGCCAAGGTTGCTTGCGGTTAGAATCACCAAATTTTTATCTTGATTACTAGGCGGTGTCAGTCTATCGGTCAGCACCTCTAGATAATCCACCGTAAATCCTGAAGCATTGATCCGATCGCGATATTTTTGGGTAAGCTCGTTTAACCGCAGAATATTAAAATCAGCTCTTAACTCATCAGCAAAGTCACATAGCGCCTGATGCAGCCTTGGAGCGACGGCCAATTCATCAGCGGTCAGGTAGCCGTTTCTAGAAGATAATGCCAAACCGCTATCCGCACGCACGATCTCACCGCCAATGATCTTGATGCCAAAGTTTAGCTCATCGTTCAGCTTACGAATGATGGCAAGCTGTTGATAGTCTTTTTTGCCAAAGATCGCCACATCAGGACGCACAATATTAAACAGCTTACTGACGACCAATCCCACACCATCAAAGTGCGTCAGGCGAGTTTTACCACATAGAATCTTGGTAATCTCGCCAGAGAGCACCTGAATCTGCGGCGGATAAGTAGGATACATCTCATCCGCGCTCGGCGCAAAGACCATGTCGCACGCCACACTCCGAAGCTTAGCACAATCTTCATCCAGCGTGCGCGGATAACTGTCAAAATCCTCACCCACCCCGAACTGCGTGGGATTCACAAAGATACTCGCCACAACGATGTCAGCATGCTCCTTGGCGATATTTACAAGTGACAGATGCCCATCATGCAGATTACCCATGGTCGGCACTAAGGCGATGGTTTTGCCATCTTTGCGGCATGTCTGCAGAGCTGATTGTAATTCTTTGATATTGTGGAAAATGTGCATGTCGTTCTCTCAATAATAGCTAATTGAAACTGTGCTCAGCAGCTGGAAAAGACCCCTCTTTGACCTGCTTATGATACAGCTCAAGCGCGCCAAGTATGCCATTGTCGTTCGCATCATCACCCAAGAAGTCTTTGACAAACTTGGCAGGCTTACGCGTGTAAACGCCCAACATGTCATGCATGACCAATACCTGACCATCCGTATCAGCACCCGCACCAATGCCAATGACAGGGACATTCACACTTTGGGTAACCATCTTAGCAAGAGCGGCGGGCACACATTCTAATAACAGCATGCTTGCGCCTGCTTCAACGAGTTTTTGGCAGTCATCTAAGAGTTTTTTGGCCTGTTCATCCGTTCTGCCTTGTACTTTATAGCCGCCAAATACATTCACCGCCTGCGGTGTCAGTCCCAGATGTGCGCACACCGGTACGCCATTTTTGGCAAGTACGGAGATGGTCTGGCACAAGCCATCATCCCCTTCTATCTTAACCACATTCGCCCCCGCTTGCATCACCGCACGGCTGCTATTGATGGCGTCTTCTAAAGTAGCATAACTCATGAATGGCAAATCAGCCATAATCAGGGCGTGGCTGTTACCTCGGGCGATGTTGGCAGTGTGATACACCATGTCGCCAAGCGTGACGGGTAGTGTGGATGACTGCCCCTGCACGACCATGCCAAGGCTATCACCTACCAAAATGACCTCAATGCCCGCTGTCTGCATGAGATTGGCAAAGCTGGCATCATAACAAGTCAAGCAGCTAAACTTCTCGCCAGAGGCTTTGTATTTATTTAAGGTTGATAACGTGATGGGTGCTGTTTGGGTCAGATAACTCATAAACATCCTTTTATTTTAATCGTCTGTACTTAGACACGCGCTTATAAATGAGACAAAGATCAGTTTGTGATTTTTGTCAATTCGGACATATCATGCGCCAATGCCAGATCATTGATTTTTTGACCACTGATAACAAGGTCTTGGCTAAGCTCTAGCAGCGGCACCAAAACGAAACTTCTTTCAAAGATGCCTGCATGCGGTACGGTCAGTCTGTCATTTGTGATAATTTGATCATCATAAAGCAGCACATCCACGTCAAGCGAGCGCTCACCCCAACGTCTAAGGCGCACTCGTCCTGCGCTGCTTTCAAGACTTTGGCAAAAATCAAGTAGGCTCATGGGGTCTAAATTCGTCTTGGCAGACAATACCGCATTCACAAAATCAGGCTGATCAATCACGCCAAATGGCTTTGATGAATACAGCGATGACAATCTCACCTCTATAAAGCGATCATCACTCTGCAGGCATTCGAGCACCGATAAAATATGACTCGTAGGATCACCAAGCTCATTGGCGATATTGCCACCAAGTCCTAAGTATATCTGTACAAATTTACTCATCTGGTCAGCCTTATGACTCGCACGCCTACCTATTCGCCCGCTCGCGGCTTGGCGTTTGATTTTTTACGCCGTCTGTGCTTGGGAGCATCCGCATGGCTTGATTGAGCTTTGGCGGTTTTTGGTTTTGGTTTGGGTTTTGGTGTGCGTTTCTTGATAGCTGCCTGAGGAGCATCCTCTTCAGTCATGCCTTGCTCGCGCTCTTTGATTGACAGCGTTGATGATGGGCGACGCTTACGATAGCGAGTCGCAGGAATGTACGGCTCGTCGTTATTAAGTAGCTTTAAGAACTCCGCCTCACCATAATTCACCTGCTCAAACACAGGAACGACCACATCACGGCGGCGCGGAATGGGTCTATTGGCTGGTTGTTCAGGTTTATTTGGCAAAAATTCATCGGCATTATCAACGACGAATAACGGCTTTGGCGTCTTAGAGCTGGGCTCTTCATCGCGGCTTGATAACTGCTGAAGCTGCAGTAGCTCATCGCTGGTATTGCCGCCACGATTACGTCTGCGTGATGACAATCCTGTCGCACTGCCACCACTGGCAAAGCTCTCTACCATCTGAGCGCGAGTGCCTGCATCGACATCCTGATAGCGCGTCCACCACACGCCCATGTTATTGGTCGATTCGGACAGCTCGTACCTATCATGCGCCTCACGCAGCACAAGAAAATCAAAAGCGGCACGGAATTTCGGGTGGCGCTCTAGATTGACGATGTCACGGACGCGTGGGTTGGCAAGCTTAGGCTGCATGAGCCAAATGCTGGTGATGAATTCTTCGGCGAACTTAGGGATGGCGGTTCTTAGGCGCTGCACATCGACCACTTTTGCGGCGGCTTTGCTCTGTGCCTCATGGAATGGCAAGCCTTTTTTCTTAAACTTGGCCAGCTGATACAGGTAATTTTCCCACAACAATACCGCGTAAAAGAACGCAGGATTAGCACCCTTGCCCATACCGACGCGCTTATCCGTATTGATGGCGGTAGCAAGCATTAGCGGCGTTGGCTCATTTGGCGCATACGCCATCAGATAATCCATCGCCCCATGCTCGAACAGAATCGGCAGCAGCGGGGTCAGATAACCTCCTGAGAACATCTTCTGGGATTCGTCATACAGACGATGCGCCGATACCTGCTCAAGCAGCGCCCAATTATCCTCGTGGAACTGCGCACCCAAAGCACGATCAAAATCAAAGCCCAACTTCGCCTTAAAACGCAGCGCACGCAGCAGACGCACGGGATCCTCTTCGATGCGAGTCTTAGCATCGCCTAACAGGCGCAGCGTGCGATTTTGGACATCGTCAATCGCGCCACAAAAGTCAAGTATTTCGCCCTTAATCGGCTGATAATACAAGGCATTGATCGAAAAATCACGACGGGCAAAATCTTGATTAATATCACCCCACACATTATCACGGGTAATCATACCCTCTTCGGTGGTGTGGGTGTCATCTTTGGGCGGGGCACGAAAGGTCGCCACCTCAATCATCTCGCGCCCAGAATAGACGTGCGCAAGCTGAAAGCGTCGCCCAATGATACGGCAACGACCACCAAAAATCGCCTTAATCTCATGCGGTCGAGCGCTTGTCACTGCATCAAAATCCTTAGGTGCAAGCCCCAAAAGACTGTCGCGCACACCGCCCCCCACGATGTACGCCTCAAAACCCGCCTTATTTAAAGTGCTCACCACCTCAATGATACTGTGCGGCAAGGCAGATTTATTCAGCCCAAGCGCCTTATCACGATGCGTAACAAAGCTTTGGCTCTTTTTGGGCTTTTTATTTCTTGTGGATTTGCTGGATTTCCCAGAGTTCGCTGGCTGATGCGCCATGCTGAATTCTCCCTGTGGGCTGTAAATTTATTTTCTATGTTTAAACCATCTATTTTAACCGTTATTGGCAAAAAAAGCGAACATAACACACATTTTGTGATAATTTAGTCCGAAACGCTTAGTCTATGGCGATTTTTGTCAAGCGTCGCCTGCCCGATGCCTTTGACTTGCATCAGCTCATCCACGTGACGGAATCGTCCTATTTGGGTGCGATGCTTGATGATGCGCTCTGCCGTATTCACCCCAATCCCCTGCAATGTCAAAAAATCACTCGCGGTCGCCGTATTGATATTAATGCGTTCGCCAAGTCTCTTGGTATTTCTTTGCTCATTTTTCATCGCCTGATAAGCACTAACAGCATCAGCGTAGCAGCGATTGCCCACAGAATGCACTTGAGCGAAGCTAGGTAGCGTCACCACCATCAATAGCAATATGACACAGCTACTTATTTTCTGCATCTTTTGCCATATCCCAATAGTTATCCATCTCTGCCAAATCGCTCTGTTCAAAGGTTTTGCCCTGCTCCATCAGCGACTTTTCCACAAAAGCAAATCGGCGTTTAAATTTGGCATTGGTATTTTGCAAAGCCATCTCGGCATCAATGTCTAAATGACGAGCAAGGTTAGTCAAGACAAACAGCACATCGCCAAGCTCGCCTGCGATTTTTTCTTTTTGAGTTTTATCCAGTTTATCTGTTTTATACTTAAAATCAGGCGTGGGTAATTCTGCTTTTAATTCGCTAAGCTCCTCTTGGAGCTTCTCCAACACACCGCCCAGATTATCCCAATCAAAACCAACCTTACCCGCCTGTTTTTGTAAGTTTTGGGCGGTCATTAACGCCGTACCTGCCTTGACATGGGATAATAGGCGTTTTGGGCGGTCTTGGTTTTCTATTTGCTTAATCTCATCCCAACGGCGTTTGACGTCTTCGTCCGTTTTTAGATTTTCTTTGTCAAAGACATGGGGGTGTCTACGAATGAGTTTTTCTTGTAAGGTATAAATCACGTCCGCCATGTCAAACCGCCCTTGCTCGGCATACAGATGCGCATGAAAGACAATTTGCAAAAGCACATCGCCAAGCTCGCCTTTAATGTCATCGGTGGCAAGGGGGCTTTTGTCATCGCTTGCAATGGCTTCAATGAGTTCAAAAACTTCTTCGATGGCGTATTTTTGTAGGCTGTCGTTAGTTTGTTTGGCGTCCCACGGGCAATCGGTACGAAGGCGCGCCATGAGTGCTAACAGGTCAGAGAATTGATTGGTCGGATTCATGATTATTATCCAAAAAAAATAAACCCCATTATACTAGATAATGGGGTTTTGCACATCGATTTTAGGCGGGTTACTGAGCCAAATCTTCAAACAAGGCTGTAGATAAATAACGTTCGCCCGATGACGGAATCACCACCACGATGAGCTTGCCGGCATTCTCAGGACGGCTTGCCACTTGCAGGGCTGACCATACCGCCGCCCCTGCACTGATGCCCACGAGCAGACCTTCTTTTTCTGCCATTTGACGAGCCGTGGCAAAGGCGGACTCGGTGGTAACCGTGATGACTTCGTTATAAATGCCCGTGTTTAAAATGCTCGGCACAAAACCAGGGGCAAGCCCTTGCAATTTATGAGCTCCTTTTTCGCCACCGCTAAACACAGGCGAATCAGACGGCTCTACCGCCACGATTTGTACGCTGTCCTTTTTGGCTTTTAGCACCTCGCCCACGCCTGTAATTGTACCACCCGTGCCAATCCCTGCCACCACGATGTCCACTTGTCCGTCTGTATCTCTCCAGATTTCTAAGGCGGTGGTTTCACGGTGGATTTTTGGGTTGGCTAGGTTGTCAAATTGGCGTGGCATAAAATAGCCGTCTTGACTGGCAAGCTCGTTCGCCTTGGCAATCGCCCCGCCCATACCCTCTGATGCAGGGGTTAATACAAGCTCTGCCCCATAGGCACGCAGCAGGGCACGGCGCTCTAAGCTCATGCTCTCAGGCATGGTGATGACAAGTTTATAACCCTTGGACGCACACACCATGGCAAGCCCAATGCCCGTGTTGCCCGATGTCGCTTCCACGATGGTGGTGTTTTTGTTGATAAGCCCGTCTTTTTCGGCTTCGTTTATCATGGATAGGGCAATGCGGTCTTTGACCGAGCTTGCGGGGTTAAAATACTCTAACTTTGCCACGACACGAGCGGGCAAACCTTCACTTAGGCGGTTTAATTCCACTAGGGGTGTGTTGCCGATAAGGTCGGTGATGTTTTTGGCAATGTTCATAAGATTTCCCTTGTTAAAGGTTGTCGGTTTAAAATGATACACGGTTAGCATACCAAATTTTTATGAAAATTTATAGGTAAAAAATGTTAAGCCTTATTCTATTTTGGCATTTAAATAATTTCACAATATCCACGGCTAAATCATGATAAAATTAAGCTGTTTCATATTCATATTTGGGATAATTTATGACCGCTTTTAACCCCATCACCATCTCTTGCTTTAAAGCCTATGACGTGCGTGGCGAACTTGATGTCAATCTCGACAACGCCATCGCCTACCGTATCGGACGAGCGTTCGCCCAATATCTTAATGATGGCAAAGAAAATCCCGTCATCGTGGTCGGCTCGGACATCCGTCCGTCTAGTGAGAGCCTAAAACAATCTGCCGTTGACGGCATCACGGACGCTGGTGTGGATGTGATTGATTTGGGCATGGTTGGCACGGAGGAGGTCTATTTTGCCACAAGCCACTACGGGGCAATCGGTGGTATTGAAGTGACCGCAAGCCACAATCCCATCAATTACAATGGCTTAAAAATGGTGCGTAAAAACTCTCGCCCCATCAGTGGCGATACGGGCTTGGCGGACATTCGTGCTATTGCCGAGCGTGGCGAATTTGTGGTGGCAGACAAAGGCAGGGTTACCCTAGACACTGACAAAACCGCCTATATTGATAAGCTCATGAGCTTTACCGACACCACTAAATTCACTCCCAAAAAAATCGTGGTAAACAGTGGCAACGGTTCGGCAGGGCCTGTGGTTGACGAACTACAAAAACGTCTTGGTGATAACATTGAGCTTATCAAAGTTCATCACACCCCAGACGGCTCATTCCCAAACGGCATTCCCAACCCCATGATTGTCGCCAACCAAAAAGCGACATCGGACGCGGTCATCGCTCATGGGGCGGATTTTGGTGTGGCTTTTGACGGTGATTTTGACAGATGTTTTTTGTTTGATGAACATGGGCGGTTTATCGAAGGCTCATACATTGTGGGCATGCTTGCCGAAGTGTTTTTGAAAAAACATCAAGGCGAGAGCATCGTCTATGACCCCCGAGTGATTTATAACACCGAGAACGTCATCGCCCAAAATGGCGGTACGCCTGCTATCAGCAAATCGGGGCACTCGTTCATCAAGCAAGTCATGCGTGAGACGGGAGCGATTTATGGCGGGGAGATGTCAGCTCATCATTATTTTCGTGATTTCGCCTATTGTGATAGCGGAATGATTGTGTGGCTACTGGTGATTGAGCTGTTATCAGTAACGGGCAAAACCCTATCCGAGCTTGTAAACGGCCATATCAATGATTTTCCAAGTTCAGGTGAGCTAAATTTTCGCTTGGGACAAAAAACCGCGAGCGAGATTGGCGAGCTTTTGGAACAAAAATACCACGCATTAAATCCTACCAAAAATACCCTAGACGGATTAAGCCTAGATTTTGGCAACTGGCGGTTTAATCTACGTTCATCCAACACCGAACCACTCATTCGCCTAAACGTTGAAACCAAAGGCGACAAAGAGCTATTAAAAGAGCGAACCGATGAAATTTTGACAATACTAGATGAATGCGGTGCGGTGAGCGCCAATCACTAAGCCATGAAAAGACCCATAATATTGGGTCTTTTTTTATAAATAGGATTCAACCCATTTGACAAAACTATCCACCATGGGTGAGATGTCTTGATTGGCGTGCACGATGTAATAAGCTCGATGGCTGACTAAAGTTTTGTCGGATATAATGAGGAGCTGCCCTGATTGCAGCTCCTGCTCGATGAGCATCCTAGGGATGAGCGCCATGCCCATTCCTTGTGCTGCTGCCACTGCCAACATCGAGAACAGCTCATAGCGTTGTCCACTAAAAGGACTGTAATGATCGATATGATTTGCCAAGAACCATTCCTGCCAGATGGTCGGTCTGGTCGTCTGCTGCAATAGAGGCATTTTGGACAATTCATCATCCGCCAAGTCGCACTCGCCATTCGCCGCTATCACCGACTCTCCAAAACGCTCGATCAGCAGTTTAGGCGATGCCACCAGCACAAGTGACTCATCCATCAGATGATGTGCCTGCACCCCTGGCCATTGGCGAATCTGCTGCGGCGTGCCTGCAAAAATTGCCGCATCGAATATGTTCTCACTAAACAAAAAAGGCTTCGTGCTCGTCTCTAGATGCAGATTAATCTTAGGATGTCGTTCATTGAAGTCTTGTAATTTTGGCAAAAGCCAGCGGGTCGCGAACGTCGGCACCACGCCCAATTTTAGAACACCGCCAAGACCTTTATGATTCATCAAATCAACCGTTGATCGCTCAAGTCCGAGCAGATGCGAAGTGACACTCTTTAGGTACATTTTGCCCGCTGTCGTGAGCTCCACACCATGCTTGGTTCTGACAAACAGCGCCACACCCAAGAATTCTCCTAGTTGCTTGACCTGTCTGGACACCGCACTTTGGGTCATAAATAGTGCCTGCGCCGCGTGCGTGTGGCTGCCATGTTTGGCAACTGCCTCAAAGCATAATAAGCTTTGCAAAGAAGGAATCGATCGCTTCATAAATTCTTCCGCTGTAAATTCGTCCGCTGAATGATATGCCAAAAACACATACAAGAATATATTTAATGTCTCAAGACCTAGTATTTATTTGTATTTTAGTCAAAATAATGGGTAAATACTAGGTTTTACCGTTTAAGATATGTATAAAAATCATACCTTGATGAAAATTACTCGTTTGAAATTTTTCGGTTCTCTCAATATTATAAAACTTCCAATCCCACACTCATTAATGCATCGGAGGCACACATGGCTAGCACAAAAGTCACATTCAACTGGGAAGATCCTTTCTTATTAGAAGCGCAACTCACCGAAGAAGAGCGAATGATTCAAAAGGTCGCGCATGATTATTGTCAATCAAAATTACAGCCCAGAGTTCTAGAGCAATTTCGCCACGAAAAAACCGATGAAAGCATATTTCGTGAGATGGGCGAGCTTGGACTATTGGGCCCTACCATTGGCGAACAATATGGCGGCGCGGGGCTAAACTATGTCAGCTACGGTCTGATCGCTCGTGAAATTGAACGCGTAGATTCTGGCTATCGCTCGATGGCAAGCGTGCAAAGCTCTCTGGTCATGGTGCCTATTAATGAATTTGGCACCGAAGCACAAAAACAAAAATACCTACCCAAACTTGCCACAGGCGAATATATTGGCTGCTTTGGTCTGACCGAACCAGATCACGGCTCAGACCCTGGCAGCATGATTACACGCGCCAAAAAAGTCGATGGCGGCTACCGCCTAACAGGCTCAAAGATGTGGATCACCAACAGCCCGATCGCTGATGTGTTCGTCGTCTGGGCAAAGGAAGTCTCTGAGTCGGGCGCACCAGGCGACATTCGCGGCTTTATCCTAGAAAAAGGATGGGAGGGTCTGTCTGCACCTGCCATTCATGGCAAGGTTGGGCTACGCGCCTCGATCACAGGCGAGATTGTGATGGACAATGTGTTTGTACCCAAAGAGAATGCTTTTCCTGACATTCGCGGCCTAAAAGGTCCTTTCACCTGCCTTAACAGTGCTCGCTATGGCATCGCTTGGGGTGCGATGGGTGCGGCAGAATTCTGTTGGCACACCGCACGTCAATACACACTAGATCGCAAACAATTCGGTCGTCCTCTGGCTGCTAACCAGCTTATCCAAAAGAAACTGGCCGACATGCAAACCGAGATTGCCTTAGGAATACAGGCTGCGCTGCGCTTCGGGAGGATGAAAGATGAAGGCATCGCTGCGGTCGAAGGAACATCGCTTATCAAGCGCAATAACTGCGGTAAGGCATTAGACATCGCCCGAACAGCACGCGACATGATGGGTGGCAACGGCATCAGCGATGAATTTGGTGTGGCGCGCCACTTAGTGAACCTTGAGGTGGTAAATACCTACGAAGGCACGCACGACATCCACGCGCTCATTCTAGGGCGGGCACAGACGGGCATCGCTGCGTTCTGTAATTAGTCAGCAAGGAGCTTGCCATGCACGCATTACAAGGGATTAAAGTACTCGACCTAAGTCGGGTACTGGCAGGGCCGTGGTGTAGTCAGATTTTGGCAGATCTTGGTGCTGATGTCATTAAAGTGGAACGACCTCGTTATGGCGATGACACTCGCACATGGGGACCGCCTTGGATGCCTGACAACCAAGGCAATCAGACCCGTGAATCAGGCTATTTTCAATGCGCCAATCGAAATAAACGCTCTATCGCCATTGACATCACCCATCCTCAAGGTCAGGCATTGATACATGAAATCGCCAAAGACGTGGATGTGGTCGTCGAAAACTACAAAGTCGGCTCTCTCAAAAAGTACGGCCTAGACTACGACTCATTGCGTCAGATTAACCCGCGGCTTGTTTATTGCTCAATCACAGGCTTTGGGCAGGACGGTCCTAGAGCCGATGAGCCGGGTTATGATTTTATTATTCAGGGCATGTCGGGACTTATGAGCGTAACCGGCGAGGCAGACGATGTGGCAGGCGGCGGTCCGCAGAAAGTTGGTGTGGCACTCGTGGACATCCAAACTGGTCTGTATGCCACGATTGCCATTCAGGCAGCACTGCTGGCACGGTCTCACACGCAGCAGGGTCAGCATATTGATATTTCTCTTCTGGATGTGCAAGTTGCCACCTTGGCCAATCAGGGCATGAATTACCTAAGCTCTGGTAATGTGCCAAAACGCATGGGCAATAAGCACCCCAACATCGTGCCCTATCAGACATTCAAGGCGAAAGACAAATCATTCATCATCGCCTGTGGTAACGACAAGCAGTTCGTCGATCTGTGTTTGGCGGTTGGATTGCCCAAGCTTGTTAGTACTGATAAATACCTTAAAAACCAAGATCGGGTTAAGCATCGAGATGAGCTGATTGAACAACTCTCGGCGCATTTTTTGACCCAAAACGCCAAACATTGGGTTGATCGCATTCATGCCGCCAAAGTCCCCGTCGGGCTGATTAATAACATCAAAGAGGCGCTTAATGAGCCGCAGATTCATCATCGGGGCATGGTGGTCAATATACCGCATAACCTCAATAAGGACTTTAAAACCATTGGGTCGCCCATTCGCCTGTCTGATACGCCCGTGACTTATCACCTTGCTCCTCCGCAGTTGGGCGAGCATACTTTTGAGGTGTTAGCTTCGTTTTGCAATCAGGATCAATTACATTCATTACAGGAGCAAGGCATCATCGAGAATTTACGCAAGGATTAATGACAACGTACTTTAAATGCTACAATGAAATCGTTTTATGAATTTTACAAGGAGTTAACCATGAAACTAATGACCAAACTTATCACCATCGCAGTATTTGCCGGCTGCCTTGCTGCCTGCCAAGGCGAAAAAAGCGAATCCAGCGAACAAGCCACCCAAAGCCAAACCGCCGGTCAATTACAAACCAAGTTTTTAACCATTGGCACAGGTGGTGCCTCTGGCCCATTCAACATCATCGGGACTTCACTCTCAGAATTATACGCCCAAAAGTTTGGCGTCAATTCAAAGACCCAAACCACAGGCGCATCTGTGGAGAATCTTAATTTGATCAACCAAAAGAAACTTGAAATGGCGTTCGTGATGAACGACTCACTCAATGATGCCGTGATGGGCGTGGGCAGCTTCCAAAAGAAAGTGGAAAATGTACGCTCAGTCGCAGCACTATACCCTAACTATGTGCAGATCGTCGCATCCAGCAAAAGCAACATCAGCTCCATCGAAGATCTTCGTGGCAAGCGCATTGCCGTCGGGGCACACGGCTCAGGTGTAGAGCTGTCCACACGAACCTTGCTTGAGGGCTTTGGAATTACTTATAAAGACATCAGACCTGATTATCTGGGCTTTGCTGAAGCGGCTGATGGTTTAAAATCAGGCAAATTGGATGCGGCATTTTTTACCAGTGGCATGCCCAATTCATCCTTGATGGAATTGCAGCAAGGCTTTGATCTAAAGCTCATCGCCATCCCTACCGACAAGCTGATCGAGGTAGCCAAAACCAGGACTTTCTTTGTGACTGAGACAATCCCCAAAGGCATGTACGGTAATGGCAAGGACATACCAACCGCCGCTATCTTAAACACACTCGTGGTGCGCAGCGACCTAAGTGACGATGACGTCTATACATTAACCAAGGCTTTATTTGAAAACTTAAACAAACTTCAAAACGCCCATCAGGCCGCCAACGGCATTCAGGTTGAAAACGCACAGCAAAACCTCATCGCACCGCTACATCCTGGTGCACAGCGATACTATGATGAAGTGGCTGCAAACAAATAGCCCTAATTAATCAAGAATTAAAAATGACCACAAGGACTACCCTGTGGTCATTTTGTTTAGCTGCGATAAAATTAAAATCCAAAATCAGATAACTTTTGGCATTAAGATTTAAGTTTATCGCCCACCAAACCCTTAACAGTGTTTAGAATGTCGGCAGGCAGTACAACGGTTTTAGCATTGTCCGATTGTGCCATCTCGTTCATTGCCTTAATGTACTGCTCACCCAATAGATAGACCACAGGCATCTCTTTGCCATCCATCGCAGATGAGATCAGACGAATTGACTCTTCTGAACCACGTGCCAAGACTACTTGTGCCTCAGCATCGCGGCGTGAAGCCTCAAGACGACCATCCGCCTCTAGGATTGCCGCTTGTTTTTGACCGTCGGCGCGCGTTACCATCGCACGGCGCTGACGCTCTGCTGCTGCCTGCTCTTCCATCGCCATTTGCATGGTGGGTGATGGTTTGATGTCTTGAATTTCTACGGTTTTTAGGGTGATGCCCCAGTCACTGATGTCATCAGAGATGGCGTGTTTGAGCTGTGCTTTGATCTGATCTCGGCTTGATAAAGCGTTGTCCAGATCCATCTCGCCGATGATCGAACGCAGGGAAGTCTGCACCAGATTGCGAATACCATGCTCATAATCCTCGATACCGTACACCGCATGCGCAGGCTGAACGATATTGATGTACGCCACCGCATTGGCGATAATGACGACGTTATCGCGGGTGATGACTTCTTGGCTTGGCACGTCCAGCACGATGTCTTTGGTGGTGACTTTATAGGCGACACTATCAACATAAGGAATGATAAAATTAAGCCCCGGTTCTAGCGTCTGATGGTATTTACCCAGTCGCTGTACGATCCATTTTTCGCCTTGTGATACCATACGCACCCCTTTAAAGATGGTAAATACCACAAAAATAATCAATACAATCAACACACTACCGAATTCAAACATCTCTCTATCCTATCTTTTTACTGTCATAATTAGTGTTCCACGTGGAACTATTGCTTAGCGCTTACCGACAAACAGCTCATTGCCGACAATGCGCTTCACCACGGCACGCTCACCCACCGCGATAACTTCATCGTCATGAGTGCGACACATCCACTCGCTTGAGCCAAGCTGTGGTATGTTGAAGCGAATCCTGCCACGAGTGCCGTCTGTAGGCTCAATGATGATGCCAATCTCACCAATGATGGTTGCGCCGCCAAGCCCTGCCTTGGTGCGATTCTTGATGCGTGGCTGAATAAATTTAAACCATAGGGCACAAAATAGCACCGACAACACCAACCACAGCAACACCGATACCGTTACAGACAGACCTAATAGCCAAGACAGCAGCGCCACAATAATCGCTGCCGCCCCAAACCACAACATAAAGAAAGTCGGCACAAACATCTCAGCGATCGCCAAGATCACACCGAATACCAACCAATACCAAGGTTCTATCGTCATCATAAATCCCTAAAATTCATTATATTGCGGTGGCTGATGCTCAATTACAACGCGCCCAATACCCAAACAGGCAGCGTCACCGCATCAAGGGCAAGCGCAAAAGGCAATAGTACCAATTTCTCAGCGCCTGTACAACCACTATTCGTGGTTGTTTGGGTATTCGTATAAATCGACACGCTATAAGGACGAGTCAGCGGACGCAACTGCGAGCGCACCAGATCGAAGTTGCTGACCTGCGGATATACCGCGCCTTTTAATGGTACATCAAAGCAAAAACGCTGTGCGTTCATGCGAGTATCGCTCTCGCTTGTGCACTCTTTTGCACCATTTTGGATGAAGAACTGCATGTCGCTGCGCTTGAACTCGTCTTGTAGGCGCGCATAGGATAACTTCATCGTGCCCGCGGATTTACCGTCTTTATTACCAGAATAAAATTCCAATGCATTATCAACGGTGATGTTCTTAGGCTCTAGCTTGGTAAGCAGACTGACAAGCTTCGTGCCGCCTTCAGTTAGGACGTAGCTTTGTTTTTCACCAACGATAACCACCTGGCTCGATGCCACGCCTAAGTTAGCTGCAGGGCTACCGAAAGCCTCAACGCGATCATCGATCAGTGTCGTTGTTTTGTTTTGGGCCTAGGTGGTGCGTGTATCATCAAGCAAAGATGACGTCGCACAACCAGACAACAAAACTGCGCCAAGCGTACAAGTTAAGGCAACACGTTTCATAAGCACTCCTAAAATGGATATCAAATACTATAATGGATTTGCCAGTTCTTAGCAAGCCACTTGATTGTATTTTAAATTTGAGTTTACGAGTGTATTATTATTGTAAAGGTAAGTTGAAATGATGCGGGTGTTTTGGGGTGATGTCTTGAAAGTAGGCATAAATTTTTGGCAAGTCTTGCTCAATATCGCCCGTCGGGTAGAACGACGGCAAAAATTGCAGCGTCTTCATGCGATAATCAAGCGCCGCAGGAATGATTGGCACGCCTGCGCCCACTGCCAGATAATAAAATCCCGTTTTCCATTTAGCCGTGCGCGTTCGGGTTCCTTCTGGTGCCAGCCCTAGAAATAGCGGCTCTTTGGTGGCGAAGCGGTCAATATTCGCTTGAAGCACCGAACCTTTCTTGCCTCTATCGATGGGTATGACCCCTGCCCACGTCAGGAACTGTGATAGGATTGGCACGCCGAACAGCTCTTTTTTTGCCAATATCTTAATATCCACACCAAGTTCGACCAGTAGCGGCAGCGCGTACACGCCATCTAAGTTGGAGGTGTGCGGCGCACCGATTACCACAGCCTGATCGATGTTCGGTATCTGCCCCACGGTTCGCCAACCTGTGAGCCGATTAAATAAGCGTGCTATCTTTGGGGTAATTCTACCACACCTTTTGGGTACACGATCGCCAAGATAGACATGAGATAACGGCTGCATCTTACACCGCCAAATTCGCCAAATCACCCTTACTTTCTAGCCACGCCTTGCGGTCGGACGCTCGTTTCTTTGCCAAAAGCATGTCCATAACGCTACTTGTCGAAGTAAAATCATCAATGTCAAGCTGTACCAAACGTCGAGTATCAGGGTTCATGGTCGTCTCACGCAAATGGTCGGGGTTCATCTCGCCCAAGCCCTTAAAGCGGGTGATTTGCGGTTTGCCTTTGGATTTGGTTTTTTTCAAAATGGCGTTTAATTCATCATCGTCCAAGGCATAATGCACGTCCTTACCAATGTCAATGCGATACAGTGGGGGCATGGCGACAAACAAATGCCCTGCTTCCACAAGCGAACGAAAATGCTTGACAAACAACGCACAAATTAGCGTGGCAATGTGCAGCCCATCACTGTCTGCGTCCGCTAGGATACAGATTTTGTCATAGCGTAATTCGGATAAGTCATCAGACGCTGGGTCTACGCCTATGGCAATGGCAATGTCGTGTATCTCTTGGCTGGATAATACGGTGTCGTGTGAAACCTCCCATGTGTTTAGGATTTTGCCACGCAGGGGCAGTATCGCCTGAAAATGACGATCTCGAGCTTGTTTGGCAGACCCGCCTGCACTGTCGCCCTCCACCAAAAACAGCTCCGCTCCGTCCTTAAATTCGCCCTTACAATCGGCTAGTTTCCCTGGTAAGGCAGGGCCTTGGGTGATTTTTTTGCGGGCGACTTTTTGGGCGGATTTGAGCCGTTTGCCAGCTTTACTAATGGCAAGCTCGGCAATGGCTTTGGCGGTGTCGGGGTGGGCGTTTAGCCACAGACTAAATGCGTCTTTGGCAAGGGTCTGCACGAGTGGGGACGCTTCACGGCTTGATAGGCGCTCTTTGGTTTGACCGCTAAACTGCGGCTCGGCAAATTTTAAGGACAAAATATAATTGACCCCGTCCCACACGTCATCGGCAGTTAGGCGGACGTTTCTGGGCAAAAGACTATGAATTTCACAAAACTCACGCAAGGCGTCCGTAATGCCTGTGCGTAGCCCATTGACGTGCGTACCGCCTTGTGCGGTAGGGATAAGGTTTACATAGCTTTCCGTGATGGGCGTGCCTGATTCGGGTAGCCACGCTATGGCAAAAGTCGCCCCACCACGTTCGCCCCCTGTCGGCTCTTGGCTAAAATAAAATGGCTTATCAGGGATAATGGCAAGCTCGCCAAGCTGCTCGGTCAAATACTGCACCACGCCGTCTGTGTATTGCCAGCTTTCGCTGTCGGACGGTTCGGGCTCACTCACAAAGTCAATTTTTAGCCCTGCTGATAGCACAGCCTTGGCTTTTAGGTTGTGTTTTAAAGATTTAATTGAGAATTTGGGATTGTCAAAATACTGCTCATCCACCCAGAATCGCACCTGTGTGCCACGTTTTTTCTTACTAGGGGACGGCTCGTGAGTTAGGGGTGTTGTCGGTACGCCATTCTCAAAACTCATCTGATACTGCGTGCCGTCTCGCCACACGACCACGTCCACACGCTTGGATAAAGCATTAACCACGCTGATACCCACACCATGCAGACCGCCACTAATGGCATAATTGTCCGTGCTAAATTTGCCCCCTGCGTGCAGGCGTGTCAAGATGAGCTCCACGCCCGACTGATTAAATTCAGGGTGAATGTCGGTAGGCATACCCCGTCCGTCATCAAGTACCGACAGCGAGCCGTCAGCGTGCAGGGTAACAGTGATGTGCTTGGCGTGTCCTGCCAACGCTTCGTCCACCGAGTTGTCAATGACTTCTGCCGCAAGGTGGTTGGGGCGTGTGGTGTCAGTGTACATACCAGGGCGACGGCGGACGGGTTCTAGCCCTTCTAGGACTTCTAGGTTTTGGGTGGTGTATTTGGTCATTGTGCTTTTATGAATCGATAAAATTAAAGTATTGTAACCGATTTTGGCGGTGTTGTGAATGTTGGGCTTCTGCACAAAGCAACAAAACTTGCCCATCAAAACTCGATGCTGTTATTCTTTTTGAAAAGGGGCAAATTTATTATAATGGCTTTTTTATCAATCATCTAGTCCCATGCCTCACCGCCTGCCCAAAAACGCCCCTGTCCAAGCCTTGCCCGTCAAGATGCAAGCCTTTAGTTTTATGCTGATCCGTGCTTTTGTTGTGGCTGATTTTGATTGTCTTTACGCTGTTTGTGGGGGCGACAAGCATTTGGCTGCTTCTTACCCTGTGGGTGCAAGCCCTTTGGCGATGTGGGGACAAAGGCATCTATGGTGTCTTGGGCGTGTTTGGCGATGAGTCCGATGGGATTTTTTATCATACGGGCGGTGTTTAGACGGCGGACGGATTTGGCGGTGTATTTGGGGTGTTTTGGGCTGGGGCTTATTTGTTTTTTGCGATGCCTGCCAAAAACGACCGCATTTGGCACGATGAAGTCGCCAAAATTATCCAGTTTGAACGACAAGGCGATGTCATTACTTTGCACAATGTACGCAATTTTCGCTGGTACGACACCGACAAATACGACATTCATTGGGAAACTTGTGCATATCGCCCAAGCGAGCTTGAAAGTTTTGATGTCATCATCTCTGAGTGTGGACTTAAAAAGTCGTGCATACAATGGCAAGTTTTGGCTTTAAAGATGGGAGCAAACTTAGCTTTTCCATTGAAATTCGCAAAGAGTCGCACCAGAGTTTTTCGGCGATTGATGGATTTTTCGTCAATTTGAGCTGGGGCTGGTGGCGGGCGATGAAAAGGATTTGATTTATACCCGTACCAATGTGCGGGGCGAAGATGTTTATATTTATCCTGTTAATTTATCAAAAAAAGCATTCAAAAGCTGTTTTTATTATACCTAGAAAAAGGCGAAGAATTAAACCATGAAGCAAAATGGTAAAATACCTTAACCAGCAATTGCACCACGCTCATTTTTGATATGATGGCACAGATTGAACCAATTCCCATTGATTATCGGGCGTTATTAGCAGGCTTGTTGCCCGAATATTTGCTTGATGAACAGGTGATTGACACTCGTTATACGGCTGATTAATGGCAGGCGATGGCACACGCCAATCCTTATGTGGCGTATTTGACCAAAACCGACATGGATAGAGATGAGTTTTCAAGATTGATAAGACAGGGATTGCCCACGCAATCTAAATGACAAAAACCGTTATATATGAGATGTGGCGGTTTTTTGGTGGAATTACAAATCCCCCACCCGACTCGGCTGATTTTCAAGCACATTAGTCTTGAGTTTTTGCATGAGTGGGCTTTGGTGGAAGTCATGAACTGCTTGCTTGTTGGCGTCGCTCAGCGTCTCAAAAATATGGGGCAATCGCACACCAATCCAAATGAGTACCGACATCAACACCCTGTCTCCCCAAGCGGTGCTGTCAGCCGACAAGGCAGGCAGGTTTGGCAAATCGGTGGTGGTGTTGGCATAGACCTGTGGGGCGATGGCTTGAATGATGAGCGGTGTCTTGGTGATGACTTCCCCCGTATCAAGCAGGAGGGCTGGCACTTAACTAAACGAATTAACGGCGGTCAGCTCGGCAGAATTTTCCTAAGGTAGGATAAATTTTAATGCCAAATCCACTTGCTCAAGCTTAGCAATCATGAGCAAAATGCGGGTATAAGGCGAAGTGGTGCTGAGACATAAGTGTGCATAACATACTCCTAGTATTGGCAAAAACCCAGCTTCACGCTGGGTTTTTGGTGTGTGATGTTTGATTGTGGCACTTGTTTGGGTCATTACCAATCAAAACTTCATCTCCACCGCCACCTTGTAGTTGCGCCCTGTCGCCCCATAGCGAGCGCGGCTTGTGCCTGTATCTTGGTTGACGGCATTGATGGATGACTGACGAACGCTCTCCCACGTGCTGTATTTATAATCCATGATATTATAAACCCCTGCTCGTACGGTGATGTTTTTGTGGGGCATAAAATACCCTGTCAAATCATGTGTGTACCAGCTTTTGGAGCTTTTAGAATCTATTGCCACTGCAATGTCTTTGCCATAATATGTGCTACCTGTCAGCTCATCGGGATTTTTGGCTCTGGAATAGGTCAGACTGTGATTAAAGCCCCACTTGCCACTGGGAGCATCATAACCAATCCCTGCCACCACACGAGCAGGCTGAATGGCATCTAAAATGGGGTCGGTGGTTAGCGTAAAGCCGTCATAGACGTGGCGGTCTTTGACTTTGACTTCGTTATAAGCGATGTTTGAATACAGACCGTCTGGCAGTTTATCATAAACCCCATACCAGTCGATTTTGCCAAGTACGTTCACGCCATTTAGGGTGATGTCTTGGATGTTATAAAAATCGCTGTGCGTATGGATGCCTTTGACATCAGCTTTGGCAATCAAATCCTTATAACGGTTTTGAAAGTAACTGACTTCCAACACGCCAAACTGACCTTGCACGCCCACCCCAAATTCGTGGTTGGTGGATTTTTCGGGGCGTGGGGCGGTGCGATTGGCAAAAGTGTCATTAGACAATGCACCGCTTGACCCTGTACGTACGCCATACATTTCATAAAACGCTGGTACTCTAAAACCGTTTGAGTAGCGATAAGACAACGCCAAATAGTCAGTCGGACGTACAGTGAGACCTGCGTTATATGACCAGTTTTTATAATCATCCACCGCTGTCCAGTCGTCATCGGTGTCAAAGCGATGATTGTCATAACGCACACCCAAGCCCAAATCAACTTTATCGCCAAAATAAATATGGTCTTTTAGGGCGATAAAGGCGTGTTTGCCTGTGATGTTACGTGGTTGGCAACTGTTGTTGTCGGTACGGCTGTCATCGCACGCTGTGCCGTGTTGCATGGTTACTGGCACACGCTCATAGATGTATGGTTTATCATAAGAGCCATTATGCCCTTGTGTGTAAACGTGGTTGTAACCTCCTGAGGCATACGAAAATGCCAATGCCCCTCGTTCGAGGTTGGATTTGACGTTACCAAATCCGACGAGTGTATTAAGACGGTGCTGGGCTTTGGCGGTGTTGATGACTTTATCAAAGCTAAGCTGTCCAAGCGTCAAACGCTCTTTATAATGGTTGTTTTCCGTACCTGACCACGACCATGGTTTATCGATACTGGCTTGGCAACGCCCCATGTTGGGATAATCTTGGCAACGCATGCGGTGCATTTGGCTATCCAAACCAAGCGATTGGTGGTCTAGGCTGACTTTGGCTTTATCAATCCAACCATTGCGATTGAGGTTTTTATATTGATAAAACAAGCCCACTCGGTCTTTTTTGTGTAATTCATCAAAAAAGCGGGTATTGCTATATCTTGCTCCCCAGTTACCATTCAAGCCACCATTAAACACCAGACCACTCAAAGGGTTGCCCATCACATCAGCAATGCCTGCGTTGCCTACCGCAAGCCCTGTTTCGGCATTGATACTGCCTTGGGTGAGAGATTGTTTGCCAATACTGTCTTTGGTGTAGTAAGCAGGCAGGGTCATGTCTTGGATGTTGTACCGCTGCTTGGTGTGTTCAAGCACCGCCCCAACACGATGACGGTCGCTTAGGTCATAGCCTGCTTTATAAAAGATGGATTGGCTTTTATAATCCATTGGGTTGGCGTGGATACGGTCAACCCCTGTATAATCTTTGGTGCTAATAGTGTGGGTTTGGTATGCCATTGCTTGTGTTTGGGCTTTTTCGTCAGCGGTTAGGGCGGGTGAGGTACGTGTGATAATCCGCTCACGATTGATGTTGGCTCGTGGCAAAGCGGGACAATCTAGGGTGGGGCAGTCATCTTTGATGAGATAGTAGGTATAGCCACGCTCATCGGGCTGACCTGTGAGTGCATAACGGTCAAAATATCCTGTGAGTGGCTGATAACTGTGCTGATAACTCTCGAGGGCTTTGTGGCCTTTAGTTTCTTGTCCTTCTTTGTGGGTGTAGATGAGTAGGTTGTCAAAACTACCTGTCTTAAATGCCCCTGCTAAGGACTGCATCCATTGGTTGTTTTTGCTACTGTATGCTGTCTTGCTGTCAAAGCCCCACTGCTTTCCATCTTTGATGATGTCGCTACTGTCCTTACTGACAAAACCGACCGCACCACCCAACGCCCCAGAGCCGTACTCTGCCGAACTTGCTCCTTTGCTAAGCTCAATGCTTTTGATGTTTTCGTATTCGATTTCGTTGATAGCACCACCGTTTGCCTCAGTTTTTAGGGCGAGGTAGGACTGGGCTTGGTTTAAGCCATCCACCATGATGGCAACACGGTTTTTGTCCACGCCACGCATGGCGTAGCCTGAGGTTGCTCCTCGTCCTTGTTCTACCACGCTGATACCAGGGTCGTAGCGTGTCAAATCACGAATGTCTAGCACCAACTCCTTATCGATGTCATTGGGGCGTTTAACGACTTTACCCAGCCCTGTAATTTCGTTGCTTTTGCGGGTGGCTTGGGGCTTGATGGTGATTGTCATGCCTTCAAGTTCTACCTGTGGCTCAGTGGTGTTGGCAAAGGTCGGCATGCCAAACAACACCATGCCGATGGCAACACACAACAAAGTGGGTTTATTGTGTTGAGTGAATGAGTTTTTGACTAAACGGCTCATGCGATGTCCCTGTGATGTTTTGATAAAAATCAAGAATGCTCAAAAGAACATTCTTGGTTGATAAATTAAAAAGCAAATAAAATCAGACAAACCGACAAAGGTTGATGATTAAGGCGTGTTGGTTTGGCGTTTGCCACCAAAGACCACCCCGATTTTGTCCTCACCTGCCTTGTCATGATGAATGACACCACCAAGCTCTGAGGCGTTTGCTCCATAAAAACCACCATAAAAACCAGCATTGATGTGGGCGATGGCACTGGCACCTGTGCTGTTTGGGTCAAGATTAAAACCATTTACTCCCGTTTTGGCGGTACCACTAAAACCATTGCCTGTGATTGTGCCATTGAGGGTTAGCACAGGATTATCCTCCAAGCCGTTATCGGCGATGAGTTTGCCAATCAGGCTTTTTGAACCAAAATCCACATCAAAGCGACTTCTTGTACCTGTGGTGAGGTCGCTTGCGGAGCTTGTCCAGCGTCTACCATCTTTACTGTCGATATAGCCTTCCCACGTGCCACGATAGTGAGCGGTGCCTGAGGTGGGAATGGCGGATGTGTCTGTTCTTTCACCCACCAAAAACAATTTGCCATCACTTAATACGGGCGTATCTGCTGTACCACCCACCGTGCCATAACCGCCAAATTTGACATAGTCTAAGTTATTGCAACATACGGTGATGGATAGTTTTTTATCGCCATGTGCCACTTGATGAGTGTCAATGAATTTCATGTCGGCAAAACTAGACACACCCTCTGGTAAAAGCGACACACGTTTACCATCAATCACCAGATGGCTGGCTTGTCCAAAGGTGTCCATGTTGGTTTTGGTGAGTGTTTTGCTGTCGATGGCGGTGGCATCAAATTGAGTTTGTACTTTATCAACCACACCACGCTTGCCTGCAAACACTCCAAACAGCGAGCCGTCTTCGGCTAGGAATTTACCGCCCAGCTCCTCAGCCTTAGCCCCAAAAAATCCACCTTCTAGTGCCCCGTTTTGACCAAAAATAGCATGTTCCTTATTCATGGCATTAGCAGTCCCAACAAAACGGTTACCCTTTAAGGTCGCCTCAACACTGTAGCGGTCAGTGATGGTCTGTTCGGCATTTTCGTTGGTAGCACCGTGATTTTGAGTAAACTTACCTGTCAGTTTCTTGTCGGCAAAATTCACCTCAAAGGTGCTTTTTAACCCCGTAGGCTTATCATTGTCATGCCCACGATTCACATCAGCATCTAAACTAGTCGCCCCAACGGTATTGCCTTTGGCACCATAGTTCATCAAATCATTGGTAAAGCCTTCGGGTAAATCTCGTCTGGTGCTAATGGCATTACTCACAAAATCCCAAGTACCTTGATAGGTTGCATTTGTGGTGGGTAATGCGGTGGCAGGGTTGACCCCTTGATAAAAGACATGACCGTATTGTCCTGCGGGGTTTTGGCGAAATACGCCACCCGTTCTGTCAAATTCGATGCCTTTTTCAGCGATGACATAGCCCGATCGCACAAACTGCAAATCTCGGATGGCGTCTTTGGATTTGACATCATGCGAGTAGCTTAAGCTGTCCTCAACATACTTAGGATGTTCTACCAGTGTCTCACTGAACACTTTGGGTAAATCCTCAAGTCTGTGATTGGTGGGCTTGACCTTGTCGGGCATGATATTAACGGTTAGCTCCTCAGGTGGTGTGTCTCTCATGGCAAATACACGGCGAGGAACTTCCACCGCATAGCCTAAAGCGGGCTCTTGAGTGTCCACATCAAGCGTGCGTCTGGTGTTTTGTTCATCTTGGTAGGTGGGTGTTTTTGGCGTGGTGGTGGGGGTAGGGGCAGAGTTTTGGCTTGCTCCTTGCGTGTTTAAGCTATTAACATTATCAAGCTCAAACCCGCCCTTGCCACTGGCACAGGCATTGAGTAAAATCGCACCTACTAAAACGCTAAGTGTTGTTTTAAGATGTACTCTCATCATTATCACCATTTTCATTTACAATATTAAATAAAAATTAATGCTATTTGCAAATTATTGTGATTGTAAACAATTTTAACGCTTATGTCAATATTTGTAACAAGGTGGTGAAAAGTTTGGGAAAGTCTTAGCAGGATTGAGGGGTGTATTATACCAACCGAACTTCAAAATTTTTATGGTTTCCGTTCGTGGTGAGCTTGTCGAACCATAACGGAAACTCACCCTTAGACAAGCTTAGGGCGAACGGTTTTTATATCAGAAATATGGTTCGGTTGGTATGAATGCAAAATCCCCCAACCATACAATCAGGAGATTTTGCAAACAGGGTTTAATTAGGATAGGGCTTGCACCCAAGCTACCACCTGCCCGACTTGGTCATCATAGTCGCTGATGCGGTGGTCGCCCCCGTCTTGGGCGAGAACTTCCGCCCCACAACTTTCAAAAAATGCTTGTGTGGCGTGGGCGTCTAACAGTTCATCGCCCATTTTAAGTAGGACTTTGATTTTGTGGGGATTTTTTGCCTGTAGGCGGTGGCGTTCAAACCACGCCAAATCCCCATAGCAAATTTGCCAGCCGCCTGTCGTGGTGTAGATGACGGCATCATCTGCGAGCGTTTGTCCGTCAAAATTATCACTTAAAAAGCGTCTGAACGACACATCGGGGCGAATGCTTGGGTTTAACAGCACACAAGGCGTGCCTGTCATGTCGGACAACAGCGTGGCAAAATAACCGCCCAGCGATGAGCCAACCAGCACCGCATTGGGGTTTTCTTTGATTAAATTTAAGAGCTTAGCCACTACTTCATCAGGCGGACAGTTCAAATCAGGGCGCAGCGTGTCTATCCCGAGCGCTTTGGCATGATTGGCGGTGATGACGGCTTTATTGGCGTTAGGGTCAGCATCTAGTCCATGTAGATAAATGATGGTCATGGGATTTCCTGTATTTGTACATACAAAGTATTGATTAATCAACAAAAAATCGTTATAGTAATATTTTTGTCACGGTTTTTTATGTCGCAATTTGAATTGTTCGACATCGACAGCCCATGCATTGGTGTCTGCCAGATGAACAAGAAGGGCTACTGCATCGGCTGTCTGCGCAATCGCACAGAGCGACAGACGTGGCACACCCTTGGGGACGATGACAAGCACCGAATCCTAAACCGAATCATCAGACGACAACGCAAGCTTATGGATGCGCGCCGCCAAAGACAGCAAGCAGAGCTGGACTTTTTTGGCGTGCGAGAACAGCTTAGCCTAGACGGCTCTTAATCGCGCGTCTTCACATCGATAAGCTCAATCTCAAAGGTTAGATCCGAATTCGGTGGAATCTTCCCCACCGAACGCTCGCCATAGCCAAGGTGCGCGGGTACGACAAGCTGTCTTTTGCCACCGACTTTCATTGCATCGAATGCTGGCAGCTCAAGCTCAATACCCCACTTTTGGACAAGCTTTACCCCGATCTCACTGCCCAATACGCCCAGATCCCACCCCTTAATCACGCGCCCCGTACCGATGACGCACTCAAATGGCTGTCCTCGACTGTGCGATGAATCAAATAACGTGCCATCCGCCAGATAGCCCGTATAATGAGCGGTGATTAATGCGCCACGTTCAGCGGCTTTACCGGTGCCTACAATGAGGTCTTGTGTTTTAAAATCAGTCATGTTGTCCTTGGTGCTACTGCATCTTTTGTTGTAAGTTATGTTTAACGTTTGGCCATTCATCCGCCATGATGCTGCACATCACCGTATCGCAAATGATGCCGTCTTGGGTAGTGCGTTTATTGCCGATGACGCCATCTTTTTTGGCATCCAGTCGCTCAATCGCCGCCTGTGAACGTGTGTTTAAACTACTGGTTCTAAGCGCAACCGTCTGATAGGACAGCACCTCAAAGGCATACCTCATCAGCAGAAACTTACAGGCATTGTTCACGCGCGTGCGCCAATAACGCTTGGCATACCAAGTATAGCCAATCTCAAGGCGCAAAGAATGCGACAAGATATCATGATAACTCGTACTGCCAACGCACGCTCTGTGGTCTCATCGATGACCGCAAAGGCAACCCTATCCGTCATCGCATGAGTCGTAGCGATGTATTCATGAACTTCATCAGGGCTTGGTGTGATGGTGTAGAGCAGCTTCCACAGATTACCATCTTGGCATGCCTGCACCAAATCATCCTCATAACGAAGGTCCAATAACTCTAGTCGCACGCCATCATGCGATAGCGTCAGGTCGGACGGTAATTGCAAAATTTCAAGAGACGTTGTCCTTGATAAGCTCAAATCGTGGCACATCTTGACCATCGACATTCGCCATCTCGTGGAACATGTCGGCAGGTCGCACCCACACGCCATAATGGCCATACAAGGCGCGATACACCACAAGGCACTCTTCGGTCTCGCTGTGCTTTGCGGTGTGTAGAACTTGGTACAGATTGCCCTTATAATGACGATAGATGCCTGGCTGAACCTTATTCATCACGCACCCGAACCTTCGCCACTGACTGCACGCCTTGGGCATCTGTTAGTAGATAGACTTCACAGTTCTTTGGGCGGATAGCAAGCTCATACGCACGAAAAGCAGGCATGTCCATCACGCGCGCACCATCGCCATGGATAATCTGCCACATCAACATGCCAATCCACATGCCATGGGTAAATACAACGTAGTTACCATCTGGCAATTCTTCGAACATCTGGCGCACCGTGCGCACTCGCTCCACGAACCGCTCATAGGTATCTTCTGCCGTGCCGTCCTGATAAGTGGTATCGCCCTGCTGCCAAAAATTATCCGCCGTAGCGATCAAGTCCTCAAATGACAGATCCTTAATACGATTAAAGTCCAAATAATCAAACTCATGCAGCGCCTCGATCACCTTTGCTGTACTGCCAAGCTGTGCCAAAAACGGCGCGGCAGTCTGTGCCGTACGTACATAGTGGGACGTGAACACGCCATCGATCGGCTGCTGGATGTTAATGTTTAGCCATTCGGAGAGCTCTTTTGCCTCCATCCGACCGACATCGGTCAGATTAATCACAGGGTTTGGGCGAATGGCAAGGCGGGCGTTGGATTCACTCTGAGCGTGGCGGATAAGGTAAAATTTTTTCATGATTATTGGTATTCTTTGGTGATTGGGTTAAATAGCAGCTCTTGGCTAAAGTCGACATAATTGACCTGCTCGACGCTCTAAATGACGGCTTTTCAATTGCAACCAGACAACGCTTTTGCCCATCTTGATTTTTATATTCGATGACAGGGTGCATCAGTGCAACGACACTCTTGCCAATTTTTAGAAGTTTCATCCAGCGCGACATTTGGAAATTGGCTTAACTCATCATCAGCAATGTGCGCGTTGCCCAGCATTTTTCCTGCGTATAGCGCACGCATGATGCTTTTAAAGCTCAAATCTCGCACTTTGGTTTGTTGCATTTGGCTTGATGAGAAACTTTGAGCATGTGCATCATTCACCGCCATACCCATTGTAGACGCGGTCGCCAGAGTCATCGCCAACAGTATTTTTTCATGACCTAATTCTCTATTCAATAAAAAACAACCAAGATGACAGAATCACCTTGGCTAGATTCATTATGCAACGCTTACTCTGGCATACGCCTTTTTCCCTGCCTGTATCACAACCGTCTGCCCTGCACCAAGGGCAAAACTTGCGTCCACGACTTGTCCGTCCACTTTGACCGCCCCACGAGACAGCATATCTTTGGCTTGGGCGGAATTTTTGGCAAGGCTGGCTTGATTTAGCACTTGGGTGATAAACAGCTTGTCCGCACCATCAAGAGACAGCGACACTTCGGGCAAATCAATGGGCAACTCCCCGTCCGCCAAGCGGTTGCCTGCCGAGCGGTGGGCGTTGTCGGCAGACTCTTTGTCATGAAAACGCTCAATCAGCTCATGGGCTAGGATTTTCTTTAATTCTTGGGGATTGCGACCATTTGCCATTTCATCAAGCAAAGCATTCACTTCAATCATCGGCTTAAAGCTCAAAAGCTCAAAATAGCGAGCGATGAGCGTGTCGGGCATGGATAGGATTTTTTGGTACATCACGCCCGCAGGTTCGTCAATGCCAATGTAATTGCCAAGCGATTTACTCATTTTTTGTACACCGTCCAAGCCCTCCAAAAGGGGCATGGTGATACAAACTTGGGGTTCTTTGCCGTAGCGACCTTGTAGGGTACGCCCCATAAGCACGTTAAAGGTCTGGTCAGTACCGCCAATCTCCACATCAGCTTCCATAGCAATGCTGTCATAGCCTTGCACGAGTGGGTACAAAAATTCGTGAATGGCAATCGGAGTTTGGCTGTTGTAGCGTTTTGAAAAATCATCACGTTCAAGCATACGAGACACGGTAAGCTGGCTGGCTAGGGCAATCATGTCCCCTGCACTCATCTTGGAGAACCAATCAGAGTTAAACATAATGGTCGTTTTGTCTTTGTCTAGGATTTTAAAGACTTGCTTGGCGTAAGTTTCGGCATTTGCCTTGACCTGCTCTTCGGATAGGGGCGGACGAGTTGCGTTTTTGCCAGACGGGTCGCCAATGCGGGCGGTGTAGTCGCCAATAAGAAACAGCACTTCATGCCCTAATTCTTGAAAGGCACGCAGTTTGTTAAGAACAACCGTATGCCCAAAATGCAAATCAGGGGCGGTGGGGTCCATGCCAAGTTTGATACGCAAAGGGCGACCTTTGGCGAGCTTTTTTAACAAATCTTCTTCGGAATAAATCTCAACCACGCCACGTTTTAGAAGTTCAAGTTGTTCGGCAGGGGGCAAAAAATTTGACATGGGACACCTTAAAAAATTTCAAAATACACAAAATTAACCTAGTATAGCAGAATTTTTGGGATGAAAAAACGCCAAGCATCGGATTTTCTTTGCCATTATTCACCCATAGGCTTATAATAGGCAAAACACCGCCAGACACGTTATGGCATGGTTGGCTATGCAAAATTAGCACATTAAAATACATCGATACGCCTTATGATAAGCAAAAATTAGGCAAGTACGGGGATTAATTATGAAAACACAGCAATTTCGCCTGCCTGAATGGTTCGGCTCCGAGTTGGTTGCAGGCATGAAGCGCGGCATTGAAAAAGAAGGCTTGCGCATGCGCGCTGATGGCTATGCCGCTAAGACGCCGCACCCTGCCGATCTGGGCTCAAAGCTAACCCATCCCTACATCACAACTGACTATTCTGAGAATCTACTTGAGCTCATCACCGAGCCTTTTTCATCAATCAAAGAAGCCTTGGACATGCTAAGAGAGCTACATGTGCTCGTGCACCGCTCACTAGGCGATGAATTGATGTGGCCACTATCCATGCCGTGCATGACCGCCGACAATGATGAAGACATTCCACTGGCCGATTACGGCACATCCAATATCGGCAAACTAAAAACCCTGTACCGCTCTGGGCTTGGGGTGCGTTATGGTCGCAAGATGCAAACCATCGCAGGGCTACACTACAACCTATCCATCGGCGATGATTTGTTTGACAGATGGTTCAAGCATTCAGGTGGAGACGACTTTACCGCCTTTAAAAACGACAAATATCTTGCCTTAATCCGTAACTTCAAGCGCCTAACCCCGCTTGTGCTGTATCTGCTGGGGGCAAGTCCTGCGGTGTGTGCGTCATTCATTAAGGGACGCGAGCACCACCTTGTGCCGCTGTCAGATGGCAGCTACACCTACTATCAGCCACACGGGACAAGCCTTCGCATGGGTAAGCTTGGCTATACTAACAGCGTCCAAGAAGACCTAAACATCGAATACAACGATCTAAACGAGTACATCAAAGGTCTGCGTGCGGCGATCGGTACACCATTTAAAGACTTTAGCGACATCGGCGTGGATGACAAGGACGGCAATCCCATCCAGATTAACGACCACATCCTCCAAATTGAGAACGAATTCTACAGTCCGATTCGCCCAAAACAAATCACCAAATCAGGCGAAACACCAACCGCTGCCTTGGCTGATCGTGGCATCGCTTATGTTGAATTCCGTGCCATCGACTTAGACCCTTATAGTGACATCGGCATTCGCGTACAGACAGCGTGTTTCCTAGAAGTATTGGCGGTGTACTGCCTACTGCTTAACTCGCCTGCCCTATATAAAGATGAAGAAAAACGCCTACAAGCCAACATCGACACTGTGGTAAACCATGGCCGCAATACAGATCTTGTCATTAACACCGAGATCGGCGACATGTATCTGCACGACTGGATCGTCAAGCACCTAACCAACATGCAGATCATCGCTGATGCCTTCGATGACCATCACGGTGGTAATGCCTATCGCGAAGCCTTGGCGATGATGCAAGGCAAGGCGACCAACCCAGAGTTTACACTCTCCGCCCAAATCGAGACCGACAGTCGTAGACTTGGTAGCACATGGGCATTGGGCAAGCTACTTGCTAAGAAACACCAAAACGACCTTCTTAATCATGCGCTAAGCCAAGAGAACGAAGCGCATTTTGCCAAAGTCGCCAAAGACTCCATCCAAGAGCAAGCCGACATTGAACAGGCGGATACGCTGTCATTCTATGACTATATCCAAAGCTATCGCCAGTAATTCATCATTTTTGAGGGTTTTATGACTTATCGTCAAATCAACGCCTTCTTGGTATTCATCTGTGTGGTAGGCAGTGTATTTGCCATCGGCTACCTTCAAAACACTCTTGGGCTTGACCCGTGCCCTTTGTGTATTTTTCAGCGGATTGGGCTGTGGGTGATGGGCTTATTTGCATTCTTGGGGCTGATTTTTAACCCCAAAGGCAAAGGATCTCGCCTAACATTATGGCTAGGCTCACTGCTGGGTACGCTGTGGGGCGCAGGTGTCGCTGCTCGTCATGTGTGGCTGCAGCATCTGCCTGCCGATGAAGTGCCTGCCTGCGGACCGGGACTGAACTACTGGGTGGAGACGCTGCCTGTAATGCAGGTCTTTGAACAGGTGTTAAAAGGCTCAGGCGAATGCGCACTCATTGATTGGACATTCCTAGGTCTATCCATTCCCATGCAGACACTGGTTCTGTTTGTTGTTATTTTGGTGATTTTATTGGTGCAACTCACCAAGATTCTTAAACATCGCCCTTGACCCATTTATTACAAAAAGGTTATTTCATGCACGTTCATATTTTAGGTATTTGTGGTACTTTCATGGGTTCGCTTGCCCTATTGGCGCGCGATCTGGGCCACACCGTAACAGGATCGGACACTGCCATCTACCCGCCGATGAGCACTCAGCTGCATAACGCTGGTGTTGAGATCTTAGAAGGTTATAAAGCTGAACACCTACAACCTGCGCCAGATCTTGTCATCGTGGGCAATGCCTGCAAGCGCGGCATGGAAGCGGTCGAATACATGCTAAACGAACGCCTACCCTACACGTCAGGACCGCAGTTCTTAGCCGAGCACGTCCTACAACATCGTCATGTCTTGGCGGTGGCGGGCACGCACGGCAAAACCACGACCACAACCATGCTGTCATGGATTCTGCAATATGCTGGCATTGATACGGGATTTTTGATCGGTGGTGTGCCACAAGTTAGCAGTGATGATGTGCGCTTGCAAGATGCCTTTAAGCACAGCTCGCACCTGGGTAAAGATTATTTTGTCATCGAAGCGGACGAGTATGACTCGGCATTTTTTGATAAGCGTTCTAAGTTCGTGCATTATCGCCCGACGACCGCCATCTTAAATAACCTAGAATATGATCACGCTGACATCTTCCCAGATCTAAAGGCAATCCAAACCCAATTTCACCACATGATTCGCATGATTCCTGCCAAGGGTCAGATTATCATGCCTGCCAACACCCAAAGTCTAGAAGATACTTTAAAGATGGGCGCATGGACGCCTGTGGTGCGCACCTCTCTAGGCGATGATGGCGATCACAAGGCACAGCTATTAAAAGAAGACGGCTCATCATTCAATGTGACCATCGCAGGCGACAGCGCCCAAGTAAATTGGGGCATGAGCGGTCTGCATAACGTCAATAATGCACTGGTTGCCATTAGTGCCGCTCATCATGTGGGCGTAAGCGTGGCGAATGCGTGTGAAGCGTTGTCGAACTTTGGCGGCATCAAAAGACGTATGGAGCTGATCGGCGATGTTGGTGATATTCTGGTATTCGATGACTTTGCACACCATCCTACTGCCATCACCACCACACTAGACGGCGCCAAAAAAATGCTGCAAAGTCGTAGAATTTGGGCGGTCATCGAGCCACGCTCCAACACCATGAAGCTGGGCAGTCACCGCGACCATCTTGCGCCATCAGCGTCGATCGCTGACTTTGCGCTGTGGTATGAGCCTACCAATTTGGCATGGGGCTTGGCTTGCGCCATTGGCAACGCACCAAACCAACAAGTGTTGACCAGCACAGATGACATCATCGCCTACCTAAAGGCAAACGCCAAAGCAGGCGATGCCATCATCATCATGTCAAATGGCGGCTTTGAGAGCATTCACACCCGTCTATTGGACGCATTGTCTAAGTGATGTCTAGGACATAAAAAAACCTCGATGAATTTCGAGGTTTTTTATTTGTATTGTCATTATTTAAGTACTTAAAGTACTCGT
>NZ_AOMT01000042.1 GCF_000696305.2 Moraxella bovoculi 237 | reverse complement strand
TTTCGTCAAATCAAAACGAAAGCCATCCACCTTATATTCCTTCAACAAGAATTGCAGATTACGCTTCACAAACTTACGCACCAATGGGCTTTCATGATTGAAATCATGGAACACGCTATAAGGATGAGGTGCTTCCACATTGAAGTATGGATTATTCTTTGCAGTCTTATCACCATCCCAATAAGAGTTTAGCCAGCGGATTATTTCCTGTAGCATGATTATAAACCACATCCAGAATAACTGCCATACCAGCCTCATGACAAGCATCAATGAACTGCTTATACATTGTTTTTGTCCCTATAAGCTTTA
>NZ_AOMT01000041.1 GCF_000696305.2 Moraxella bovoculi 237 | reverse complement strand
CTTAGCTGCAGGCATTGGTCTGGTCTCAGAATCTATAACCAGAACCTCTGTTGTCTCATCTATATCCCCGATAGCTTCCGGCATTTTTGTAAATACCTGGGTGGCAATTCCCTTATTCACAAACTGGATTCCGGTATCCAATGCACCAGTAAAGTCATCTGCTATGATCAACAGCTTTACCATCGCATTTCCTCCCGCTATTTTTGTTTACTGCAAGCTTTGTCGCATAGTCAATTGAATTTACAAGGCTTAACTCATTCGATTCGCCTTTTCCTGCAAGGTCAAAGCCTGTACCATGGTCTACCGATACCCTTATTACAGGAATTCTACAGTGCT
>NZ_AOMT01000040.1 GCF_000696305.2 Moraxella bovoculi 237 | reverse complement strand
TAATCGTCTGGTTCTTATCTCCACGGAATCCTGTTACAGCCAGTCCGTTGCCTCTTTCGACTTTTCTCATATACAAATAAATCTCCATATGATTTTCCCGAAGATGACTTATTATCTTTTATCGCCGGACCACCACCCTGCTTCTGCACTGATATGTCACAGGCTTTTCCCAATACTTTATTACCATAACAAGAACACCATACTGACACGATCCAATCTGCATTCACTCTGCTGATGCCATAGTCATCCATCAACTGCTTCACATACCGGAAAGCAAATGTATTATTGAGCAAATTCGCCTTCTGAATATCCTGTGCAATTCCCATGTTGTATGCCATAAGAATCAGATTGATATTCTTTGCCTCTTCCGGAAATGTATCTTTTACCAATGCAGTAAACTGTCTCTTATCATCTATTGAATTTTCATACTGTCGAAGCATTGCTTCAAAATCCTGCTCACTACAGTGCT
>NZ_AOMT01000039.1 GCF_000696305.2 Moraxella bovoculi 237 | reverse complement strand
ACGTTAACCGTTTAAACGAAAACTAAAAAACGTAAAAAACGAACGTAACTACGTACGTTCGCTTTTTTTATTGAATTTAATATTAAGACAAGGTCTGCTCTAAGATGGTCACACATAAGGTTGCAAAATCAATTCCCGCTTGCTTTGCCGCCATCGGTACCAAGCTGTGATCCGTCATGCCTGGAACAGTATTGATCTCTAATAGGTATAATTTACCATCGTCAGACTTTAGAAAATCGACGCGCGCCCAACCACGACCACCAATGCCGCTAAAGGCACGTCGCGCAAGCTCGCCCATTTCACGCTCCTGCTCGTCCGTTAGATCTGATGGACATTGATATACCGTGTCGTCGCGCAGATATTTGGCTTCATAGTCATAGAACTTACCCTTAGGGATGATGCGAATACTTGGCAGCACCGTATCGCCAAGCAGCGAACACGCGTACTCACCGCCTGTGATTGCTTTTTCTGCAAGAATCTCGCCGTGATACTGCTTAAGCTTAGGGTATGCTTTTGCCAAATCGCCTACCCTCTCAATCATCATCACGCCAACGCTAGAACCCTCAGCTGCCGG
>NZ_AOMT01000038.1 GCF_000696305.2 Moraxella bovoculi 237 | reverse complement strand
GGTTATCGAAATCAGCCACAGCGCCTCCCGTTATTGCATTCTGGCCAGGCCGCGCTCTGTCATTTCGGCTGCCACACCGGCAGAGACACGAAACGCCGTTCCCGGCAGCACAAATGCCACAGGTTCATCCCGCGTGGCGTGAAGTGCATCAGTATGCAGCTTCACCAGTGCCACGACCGTGACCAGTTCAGACGTATCCAGAATCACGGTATCCGGCTGCGCTGATCCCACCTCATTTTCATGTCCGGTCAGCACATTTTCCCGGCTGAGAGGGGTGTCCTGACCGGCAGTTTCATCCGTGTCATCAAGCTCCTCTTTCAGCTCTGCCACACGGAGCGCCAGTTCTTCTTTCGTCCCCGTCAGGCTGACATCACGGTTCAGTTGTTCACCCAGCGAGCGGAGACGGGCAATCAGTTCATCTTTCGTCATGGACTCCTCCACAGAGAAACAATGGCCCCGAAGGGCCATGATTACGCCAGTTGTACGGACACGAACTCATCAGGGTCAGCCAGCAGCATCAGCGGTGCTGACTGAATCATGGTGAACTCACGCGCCGGATCGCCGGTGGTCACCCAGTTTTTCGGGTAACGGGCAGAGGCGTTAATGCCTTCGCGCTGTGCGTCCGCATCCTGAATGCAGCCATAGGTGCGCAGACCGCGTGCCTGAGTGTTCCCCAGCACCATCGTGTTGTCCGGCAGGAAGTTCTTTTTGACGCCGTTTTCCACGTACTGTCCGGAATACACGACGATGGCCACATCGCCATACATCCCCTTATAGGACACCGCTTTGCCCAGGTCTTC
>NZ_AOMT01000037.1 GCF_000696305.2 Moraxella bovoculi 237 | reverse complement strand
CTTGACAAACAAAGGAAAACCCAACTCTTTTTCTACTTGCTCAAAATCACTGTCGTCATTTAGGACCACATAAGGCACATTCGGAAGCCCCAATGACTGCCACAATAAGCGATTACGAAATTTATCCATCGCAACAGCAGAAGCCAGCACGCCACAGCCTGTGTATGGGATATTAAAACCATCCAGCACGCCTTGTAAGCTGCCATCCTCGCCAAATGTACCATGCAGTACATTAAACACACGGTCATAGTCACGCAGCTTCGAGATGTCGGTCTCTTTGGGGTCAAAATGATGCGCGTCCACACCTTTTGAAAGCAATGCATTTAGCACCGCCTTGCCACTATTTAATGAAACTTCGCACTCACTGCTCGTGCCCCCACAAACAACAGCCACTTTACCAAAAGCAGTTGGATCAATCTTTGTCATGTTATCTCTCAAATGGTTTAATTATTTATCTATGAATCATTTTAGATACAGTTCGTTATCTCTTAAATCCAAACAAATCTGCCCCACATTGCCCGCGCCTTGAGTGATTAGAAGATCGCCGGCTTTTAGGACGCGCTGCATGACTGGTGCTAGATTTTCTTTATCCACGAGCGTTGGCTCGACTTGTCCACGTAGGCGAATGCTGCGCGCCAATGACTTAGTATCGGCACCCACAATCAACGCCTCGCCTGCTGGATACACATCCAACAAAAGCAGCTCATCGACATTCGACAACACCTCAACAAACTCATCAAAGCAGTCACGAGTACGACTATAACGGTGCGGCTGGAACATCATCACTAAGCGGCGCTCGGGATAGCTTTGGCGAGCTGCCTTGATGGTGGCCAGCACTTCGGTGGGGTGATGCCCATAGTCATCAATCAGTAGTACATTGCCGCCATCTACAGCAATGTCTGCCTGCTGTTCAAAGCGGCGACCCACGCCTGCAAACTTACTCACCGCACGAACGATCGACTCGTCATCCACGCCTTCATCAGTCGCCAGAGTGATGGCAGCCAGTGCATTTAGGACGTTGTGCTCGCCAGGGATGTTTAAAGTCAGGCGAAGTGGCTCGCGATCCTTGCGCAGTACAGTAAAATGCGTGCGTGTACCTTCCACCTCTAGGTGGGTCGCCTGCACGTCATTATGCGAACCGAAACCGAAAGTTAGTACAGGGCGCGCAATGTCATCAATCATGCCAGACAATTCTTGATCATCGCCACAAATTACCGCCAATCCATAAAAGGGCATATTTTGCAGGAATTGGATATAAGCCTGCTTTAACTTATCAAAGCTGCCGCCATAGGTCTCCATGTGGTCTTCATCGATGTTGGTCACGATCGCCGCCATCGGACGCAGCGACAGGAATGAGGCATCTGACTCATCGGCTTCCGCCACCAAATATCGAGAGCTGCCCAACGATGCGTTTTTGCCAGATGCGTTTAATTTACCGCCAATCACATAAGTGGGATCAAAGCCTGCTTCGGTCAGCATCATTGTCAAAAGGCTTGTGGTCGTGGTTTTGCCGTGAGCGCCCGCCACCGCAATGCTATGGCGATATCGCATAAGCTCGCCCAGCATATCGGCACGGCGAACCACAGGCAAACGGGCTTGTAGGGCTGATTTAATCTCTGGGTTATTTTTGTCAATGGCAGATGATACCACAATCACATCGGCGTTTTTGATATTGTCGGCATTATGCCCAATAAAAATGGTCACACCCAATGCTTGCAATCTTTGAGTAACTTGACTTTGCTTGATGTCAGAGCCTGATACGCCATAGCCTTGATTAAATAACACTTCGGCAATGCCACACATTCCCGCCCCACCAATTCCGACAAAATGAATGTGTTTAATGCGACGCATTTCTGGGATTTGGATAAGTTGTTTGGGTAGGGGTTGTTTGGGATTGGTCATTTGTTGTTCCTTTAAAATAAAAGCGACATTTAGCCAGTTAAACGCCATAAAATTGGTTGGGTAAAATTAACAAATCATCATTCAATGTTTTGCAATTTTTTAAATCATTGTCATTTAATAATTGCAAGGCAAAATCCAATTCGCCTTGACGATGTTTTAATTCGCCAGTAACAAAATAAATGGGCTTATTCAAATTTCTTAAAAATTTTAAGAACTCACCATTGATTTTGTCATCAACCATTGTATTGCCTGCCATTCTGCTATAAATAAAAGGCTCTTTGGCAATTAAATAGTGCTTAAAATAACGACTTTTTTCAATGTCGTGAATGGCGGTATGGCTGATAAGTAAACTAACTGTTGACATTTTTATTATACTGTGCAAATAAATCAAATGCACAAATGGCATTTAATTTGAAAGGCTCACTGTTTTTGACAATTTCAATTTTTTTGCCAAGCAAGTCTGATGAGTAAATTTAGCTCAATCATTTTCGTAAATTAGTGTTCGATGGCATTAAACAATAACATCATCAATTAAGTATCAATTTTAAACCTCTTGCCCAAATGGTCTTAATTAGACACACCCATTATCAACCATTCAAATTCAAGTCTTTGCACTCAACTGATAAGTATAAACCGCATGGCTAATGATGTCACCATTAACATTTTCATTATTGGCAATAATCCCACAAAACTCAAATCCCAGTCGCTCAGCAACTCGTCGGCTTGGGATATTATGCTCGCCCACTTTAATATCCACCACTTCCATGCCGTAGGTATTTTTCGCAATATCCATGATGGCACGCACCGCAAGACTCATGATGCCACGCCCTTGATAATCTTGGTGTAGCCAATAGCCGATTTCCGCCTTTTTTAGATGATGATAAATATTATTTAAGCTCACCGCACCAATAATTTTATCTTCATAAATAACATGGGTGTGAATGGCTTTATTCTCAGCATATTGATGTAGAGCAAATTTGACAAATTCACAATAGCTATTTTCGCTAAAGTCATTCGCCTATGGTAGCCATTCACCCAAGTAGTCTTTTTGCACATTAACAATGTCATTCATTTGACTGGCAAATGATGAATGCACCAGAGCCAGGTTTAATGTGTCGTTGATTTTATGGTGAAACATTTTTATTACCTCATCACAAGACCATCAAAACTATTTTTTAACCGCACTCTCCACAATATCCGCCACTTGTTCAGCTGCCTTTGGATTTGCCATTGAATGGGCTTTTTGTGCCATTGCCAAACATTGTTCACGGGTCAAATCACCCAGAATCTGTGCCAATTTCTCCCCTGATAGCTCACTTTGAGGTAATAAAATCCCCGCTCCCTTATCGGTTAAGGACTTGGCATTAAAGGTTTGATGGTCATCTACCGCAGTCGGTAAAGGGATAAAAATCGCCGCCACACCAGCATTGCCAATCTCAGTAACGGTCAACGCTCCAGCACGACACACCACCACATCCGCCCAAGCATAAGCGGCCGCCATATCGTCAATAAAGGCAAGCGGTTGTACGGCATACTTATTCATATCAATGCCTGCTTGTGAGTAGGCAACCAGCATTTCATCAAAGTTATCCTTGCCACATTGGTGCTTGACGGATAAAGGCTTATCGCTTAGCTTTAATAAGTTCACAATGGCAGTGTTGATTGCTTTTGCACCAAGCGAACCACCCACCACCAGCACCTTTAATGCAGAGACATCATGACACTCATAACGAGAAGCAGGCGGTTCAATATTCGCAATGCTTGTACGCACAGGATTACCCACTGTCATCAAGCGTTCTTTATGCGTATGGACAAACGCCCCATCAAATGCTTGCAAGATCACATCAGCATGACGAGCCAAATTCTTATTACTCATACCAACAATGGCATTTTGCTCATGAATGATGAGTGGCTTTTTGGCAAGTTTTGCTGCAAGTCCCCCTGGTGCTGTTACATAACCACCAAAACCTACCACGACATCAATCCGTTCGTTTGCAATGACCTTGCGAGCATCGATGACCGATTTTAAAAGCATGAAAGGCAGTTTTATCATGCGTGCCAAACCCTTACCTCTCAAACCTTGCATTTGAATGTGGTGCATAACATACCCATGCTTAGCAACCAAATCATTTTCCATGCCATTTGGCGTCCCAAGCCAATGTATCGCCGCACCTCTTTTGGTCAGCTCATCTGCAACCGCCAAAGCAGGAAAGACATGCCCACCTGTCCCTGCCGCCATCATCAACACATTCATATTTTATCCCTCACACATTGCTATCAACTGGCAAAAAAACAGTCAATACAATATTTTGAAATAAATTTTAAATAATTACAAGAAAAATTTATACACCTTACAAAAATCCATCAAACATTCGCCATCAAGAAATTTATCGAAGAGATTTTTTAAAACATTTTTTACAACTTGATAAATTTTTTAAAATAAAAAAGAGTGGAAAATCCACTCTTAATCACTCTGTCAGTACCGTTATTATTAAGCAAACGACTCAGCCAATATCACACCACCATCTTTTTTGGTAATCACTACGGTAGCCGAACGGGGTGTCTTGCCACCTGCCACCGCAGCAAAAGTTCCTTCTGGATGCTGGATGTTGATGAACAGTGCCTTAAAGTCAGGAGTCATGGTGATGCCCGTCACTTCTGAACCAGCAGGACCTACAAAGAAACGCTTTAAGGTGTCAGGCGTAGCGGTCGCCCCGACGTGCGTCATCTTGCCGGCAGTAGTAGAGATGGTCTCGCCATCACCAATCTTATTCGGCAGTGCTGCCAGCAGCATGCAGTTGGTAGTCTTGGTATAAGCACCATCATCCGTCTGAATCCACAGGACGCCACGCGGATCAAAGAACAGACCATCTGGAGCTGACAAATCGTTCTCAGCGGTTAGCTTAGATAGATTCTGCTCAGCCTTATCATGTGGAGAGGCGAACAGGTAAATGTCCCAGCGGAACTTATCGCCTGTATTGCCCGCCAATTCTGCAAAGCGGATGATGTGTCCATGCTGGTTGCCTTTGCCATCGTAGCTGCGAGGGTTGGCAGCATTCACATCTTCTTCTTTACGCTTAGAGTTATTGGTTAAGGTAACATAGACTTCGCCTGTGATTGGGCTGACCGACACCCATTCTGGTCTATCCATCTTGGTTGCGCCTAATTTGTCAGCAGCCAAACGAGCAAAGACAGCGATCTCAGCTTCATCTTTAAAATCGGTCAATGCAGGGTTTTTCTTTGATAATTCACGCCACTCGCCCGTGCCGTCATCATTAAACACCGCAACATATAGCGTGCCTTTATCAAGGTATTTATCGCCCGCTTTTAGACCACCGCCGATGTCTTTGTTTGACCACTTGGCATCTGAGACGAACTTATAGATGTACTCGCCACGCGCATCATCACCCATATAGAACACTAAGTTCTCACCCTGCTCTGGCGGCACAAAAGCGCAGTTCTCATGCGCAAAACGACCCAAACTTGTGCGTTTCACCGCTTGTGCTTTTGGATTAAACGGGTCAATCTCGGTGATATAGCCAAAGGTATTGAAGGTATTACGATGATCGTCGGTAGGCTTCTTGGAGTCAGGTTTGGCGGTCACATCCCAATGATCGAACTCGCCTTGATGACCATCTGCAGGTGTGTGCCATGAATAAGAAGGATCGCCAATCTTATTTTCTTTCAGTCCATAACGAGCAGCACGCTTATCATTATCATCGCCAATGATGTGTTTGTCCGCACCACGAGCAAATACATTTAAAAAGTTCTCTTCTGTGGTCAGATACGTTCCCCATGGTGACAATCCGGCGCCACACTGGTTATTAATACCAACACTGGTTAAACCCTTAGGGTCGATTTTCGTCTGTAGATATTCACTACCTTTGGCGACGCCTGAAATTTTGGTTGTCGTGCCGCTGGTATAACGCTTGTTAAACGGAGAATCTTTAACCAATTCATAACCTGTCGGTGTACGCTTTAGCTCAACCACAGACACGCCATGCGCGTGAATCTCACGGCGAACATCGTTTGCTAGCTTTCTTTTTTGATAAATTTTGGTTGCGCTTGGATCTTCTTCTTTATAATTTTCGATCGGGTTTAGGTTTGGATTGGTATATTCATGGTTCATGGCAAGTAGTCCACGCTCCGAAACTTCAGGCGCATACTGACCATTTTTTAGACCAAAAAACCACATGCCATCGTGGTTATCGCCCATGCGGTATCTGAACGATTCGCCCACCACCATGCGATCATCCGTCCAGTCATCGATACCACTGACCAGTGGCGTACCCAGCGGCAAAATCAACTCAGCACGATAACCCTCAGCCACTACCATGTCGCCACCTGTATAGTGTGGCACGGCGGTGAATTTTAGCGAGTCTGGACGTTGTAAATTTTTGACGGTGTTGGCTGATGGCTTAGCCAGCGCCGACAACGGGAAACTACCAAAAAACGCTGCGGCAGTCAGACCAGCGCCGCCTTTTAGAACGCTGCGGCGATGCACAGAATTCATCATCGATGCAAATTCAGGGTTGTCTGTTGAGTTGGAATCCTCTACAAATTCTTCATCTTCAAAATCTAACTCACTAGGGCTGTGCGATAGCATGGCATACTCCAAATACGATAAAAATACAGTTAAATTAATCCAAAAGTGTGATTAACACTGCGGTGAGTATCGGACACTTTCAAATTAACAAACCATTAAAAGGTATGCATAGGATAAGATATATTTATGACAATTTCATGAATGAAAATTGCAATTAGATAATAAAGAATAAGACGGTAAATAACCGTCTTATTGCCATGTGGATACTATATCAATCTACCAATTTCTCTATGAATTCGATAAAATCAACCGCGATCTGCGTGCCACATTGATCATCAATCTCTCGCACACAAGTTGGCGATGTTACGTTAATTTCTGTGATTTTTGCACCGATTAGGTCAAGCCCGACAAAGTACAGACCATTTTGTAATAATGTTGGCGCGACTTTTTCGGCGACAGCAAGCTCAGCATCAGTCAGTGGCATGGCAACACCGTGACCACCTGCGGCCAAATTACCACGAGTCTCGCCCCCTTGTGGGATGCGTGCCAAACAATACGGCACCACTTTTCCGCCAACAATCAGCACGCGTTTATCGCCCTCTTTAATCTCTGGTAGATATTTTTGTGCCATGATGGGCAAGCTCTCCATCTGGGTCAGCATCTCTAGGGTTGAACCGATGTTCGGACTGTCTGCCGTCAACCGAAAAATCCCCATACCGCCCATGCCATCTAGTGGCTTGACAATCACATCTTCATACTCATTGATGAATTCACGAATGTGTGATTGCTTGGCAGTGACAATGGTTGGGCTCATGTATTCACTAAACTGCGTCGCGAATAGCTTTTCGTTGCACGCACGCACTGAATTAGGATCATTCACCACAAGCACCCCTGCGCGCTTAGCATATTCTAATAAATGCAAAGCATACAAAAAGTTCATGTTAAATGGCGGATCTTTACGCATCAAGATCACATCAAAGTCCGTGGCCTTAACGGTGGTTTTTTCATCAAGCTCGTAAAATTTTTCAGGATTTTTAAAAACTCTTAGATCCTGCTTATCCACACAAAGCTCACCCTTATCAAGCCACAGATCATGAATACCGCAATACGCCAAACCATGATTACGCTCGCTAATTGCCCACATCATCGCAAGAGATGTGTCTTTTTTATAGCTGATGGCGGCAATATCATCCATGACAATTAGAAAGTTTAATTTTTTCATGGCTCAAATCCCATATTGCTGGCGATAGGCTTGCATTTTTGCCAGATGCTCGGTCTCACCTTTGGCTTCTAGAAACGCAATAATATCATCGATATCTACAAGCGCATGAACAGGCACGCCAAAGTCATCATTGATCTGTTGCACTGCTGAACGTTCATCCTGCCCACGTTCTTTGCGATCAAGTGCAATGACAATTCCCGCAAGATTTGCACCGGCATTTTTTAGAATCTCAACCACCTCACGCACCGCTGTGCCAGCTGTCATGACGTCATCGATCACCCATACTGACTTCCCAGTTAGATCTGCGCCGACTAAGTTACCACCCTCGCCGTGTGTCTTAGCTTCTTTGCGGTTATAGCCCCAAGCAGCGTCAATATCATGAGATTGCCATAGAGTCTGTGCCGTAGTCGCCACAAAAGGAATGCCCTTATAAGCCGCGCCGAAGATGGTAGGACTTTCGGTGTTTTTTAATTCATTGGCAAGGATTTGAGCATAACCTTTTGATAGCATATCAAGCGCCTTACCACTTGATAATAATCCAGCATTAAAAAAGTATGGACTGACTCGGCCTGATTTTAAGGTAAATTCGCCAAATTTTAGTACGCCATAATCAAGCAACAGCTGAATAAATTCATTCTTATTAAACATGAACATCTCCAATTTTTAAATTAATATGCAATAAAAAAAAGCTATTGTACTCCCATACTTTATTTTTATCAATTTACGATTTGCTCAATTTCAATAAAAAACGCACTGAATATCAGTGCGTTCTATCTTAATCAAATAAGAATTAAGATTGTGCAGCAGCTTGAGCAGCAGCAACTTCAGCAGCGAAGTCTTCTTGCTTCTTCTCGATGCCTTCGCCAACTTCAAGACGCTTAAAGCTTAGAACAGTTGCATTTTCAGCTTTCAGTACATCACCAACTTTCTTCTCATTGTCGATAACGTATGGCTGATTTACAAGCGTTACCTCGTTTAGGTACTTTTGAACACCACCGGTAATCATCTTCTCAATAACCGCTTCGGGCTTACCTGATTCTTTAGCTTTAGCTTCGATGATGTCTTTTTCACGCGCTAGGATGTCGGCAGGTACGCTTTCTTCATTAACCGCCAGTGGGTTGAATGCAGCTACTTGCATCGCAACAGATTTACCAAGCTCTTCTGAACCACCTTCCATTGATACCACAACACCGATACGGATGCCGTGACGGTATGCAGCAAGGTTAGCGCCTTCGATGATTTCAGCGCGGCGAACTTGGATATTTTCGCCGATTTTTTGTACCAATGCGATACGAGCTTCTTCAACAGTCGTGCCATCGCCATAAGGTAGTGCAGAGATCGCTTCAACATCAGTTGTATTGTTAGCTAGCGCAAGATCAGCTATTTTGTTAGCGAATGCAGTGAAGCTCTCGTCTTTAGCAACGAAGTCAGTTTGGCAGTTTACTTCTAATAGCAGTGCTTTACCAGCAGCTTGAGCAATAACGATTGCACCATCAGCAGCGATGTTACCTGCTTTTTTAGCAGCTTTAGCTTGACCTGATTTACGTAGGTTATCAATGGCAAGTTCGATATCGCCACCAGCTTCTTCTAGCGCTTTTTTACATTCCATCATGCCAAGACCAGTACGGTCACGAAGTTCTTTAACGGTTTTTGCAGATACTTGAGACATAATTACAGCCTTTTCTTAATTGAATATTTTTGAAAATAGACTCATCAGTGAATAATAAGTCTAAAATTTTTGCCAAATTAGTAGTTATTCACAACTTGACCTGCTTGGTCAACTGTATCTTCAACTTCCGCTGTGGCATTCTCACGATTGGCAGCTTTATCGTCATCCAATTCAGATTTGCCAGCTTGAGTCTTCGCATACTCCTTACCAGCGATGATGGCATCTGCCATGGCAGTTGCATATAGGCTTACTGCACGAATCGCATCATCATTAGCGGCGATAACATAATCAACGTTATCTGGGTTAGAGTTAGTATCAACGATACCGATAACAGGGATACCTAGATTTTTAGCTTCTTTAATAGCAATTGCTTCGTGATCAACGTCGATTACGAATAATGCATCTGGCAAGCCACCCATGTCCTTGATACCGCCGAGTGCGCGCTCAAGTTTCTCCATATCGCGGGTACGCTCAAGAGCTTCACGCTTAGTAAGTTTTGCAAAAGTACCATCTTCAGCTTGTTTCTCTAGCTCTTTTAGGCGAGTGATTGACTGACGAATGGTTTTCCAGTTAGTCAAAGTACCACCTAACCAGCGGTGATCGATGTAAGGCATGCCAGCACGTTGTGCTTGTTCGCGGATTACACCACTTGCTGCGCGCTTAGTACCAACAAAAAGGATCTTGTTACGGTTAGCAGCTTGTTGGTTAGCAAAAGTCAATGCTTCATTGAATTGCTTAACAGTGTGTTCAAGGTTAATGATGTGAATGCGGTTACGTGCACCAAAGATGTATTGGTTCATTTTTGGGTTCCAAAAACGAGTTTGGTGACCAAAGTGAGCACCCGCTTCTAGCAAATCACGCATTGAAATTTGAGTTGGGTTTTTATCTGACATAAAAATTCCTAAAAATAAGTTGGGTTACGCCTCCACAAAAGTAAGAATAGCAAATTCGAAGGCACGCATCTGCCGAACAGCAGATTAATCAAACCTTCAAACACCCTGCCATCTTTTTCATATAGCTTTTGTGTGTGTAGTGTTGATAAAAATACGCCTATTAAAAATAGACATATTATTGTATCAAATAAAGAATGAAAAAGCAATTATATTATCTACTCTACGCTGCACCACATCCTTGCGTTCGCAAGTCTTCATCAACATCGGTTGTGCAAGCCCAAACACCTTGACCATCACGCTTCCAAGTAATTTTCTTGCCATGTAAGGACCGAGCAGCGTCACCACCCAAGGTTGCCTCAATGGTTGATGTTTCACCTAAAGTAACAATCAGACCAGATTGTCCAGTTGCAGGATTATTCTCAGTAGCAGCTGGGGCAACGCCACTGTCTTGCAATAAATTACTCTTTGACCATCCCAACTGGCATTTAGTGCCATTACTTCCCTGCATCAAGCAAATATCTATCGTACTTCTAAGCTGGCTTGTCTCCATTGTTACACGAGTAACCTGAGCGATTGCCGTTCGACTTTGGAACTGCGGAATGGCAAACATCGCAAGAACCCCAATGATGACAATAACTATCAATAGCTCAATTAAGGTAAAACCTTTCTGAGTAATCATAAATAAAACCTTTAACCCAAACAAATTAGAATCAATTATGCCACTTTTTTACAATATTATCAATATCTTTATATTTATGTAACCCCACACAAAAAAACCCCCTCCATCATCTGATGAAGGGGCCTC
>NZ_AOMT01000036.1 GCF_000696305.2 Moraxella bovoculi 237 | reverse complement strand
TCGCTTTTTTGTTGGTCGGGTTAATTTAATAAATCAGGAAAGATTGTTCTAAGTCCACTCACCAAGATCTCAACCGCCACTGCCGCAAGCAGCATACCCATGATACGACTTAGAATATTCAGCCCTGTATCACCCAAGAATCGACTGATACGCCCTGCAGCCATCAAAGACAGATAACAGAACATGCTAATGCACAGCCCTGCCGCCAAGATCGTACCAACCTCAAAAGCGCCATTGACTTGGCTGCTATAAATGATCACCGTCGAGATGCCGCCAGGGCCAATCATCATGGGGATGGCTAAAGGTACGACCGCCGAGGCTGTCAGCGATGAATTCACCTCAACTTCATCCTCATTGGGTTTAACGGGATTGCCGCCGCCATTCATCATATTAATGGCAATCAAGAATACTAAGACACCGCCAGCTACTTGGAACGACCCCACCGAGATGCCTAATAACTTCAGCAAATTCTCGCCAAGCAATGTAAAAAAACAAATCGTAATCAATACGGTCAAGCAGGCGATCTGCGCAACTCGTTTGCGATCTTGTGTGGTGCAGCCATTCGTGATGCTTAAGAATAGCCCAAGTGCGCTAAATGGATTGATCAGCACCACGAATGCCAGAATAATTTTAATGAGTTCGGTGTCCATAATACCCTATTCGGTGATTATTTATGTGGCTATTTACATCATGAAAAAACTAGATATTGTAGCACAATCACACCCAAAATCTTACCAAAATCCGCGTTTTTGTGCTAAAATTCTGCAAAATTTTTAATCACATATTCATCATTTTGTCTTATGAACAGCGATTTCAAGAACCATCACGCCATCGTACTATTCTCAGGCGGTCTAGACTCCACCACCTGCCTATACTGGGCACGAGCTAATTTTAAAGACATCACCGCCATCAGCTTTCGTTATGGTCAGCGCCACTCCAGCGAACTGATCGCCGCCACCAAAATCACCAAACAGCTCGGCGTCTCGCATCGCATCATCGACATCGATATCGCTCAACTTGGCGGATCAGCCCTGACCGATCAAAATATCGACGTGCCTAACTATGACGCTGCATCAGATGCCGTGCCTGCGACCTATGTTCCTGCGCGTAACACCATATTCTTATCATACGCATTGGCAGCCGCCGAGGTCATGCAGGCTAATTATATCGTGATCGGTGTGAGTTCTGTCGATTTCTCAGGCTATCCTGATTGCCGCCCTGACTTTATCGAAGCCTTTGAGAACCTTGCCAATCTGGCCACTGTTGCAGGGCGCGCAGGCAATCGGCTGTCTGTCGTCGCGCCGCTACAGAATCTATCCAAGGCCCAGACCTTAGAGCTTGGTCTATCTTTGGGTGTGGACTATGGCGAGACGGTGTCCTGTTATCAAGCAGACAGCGATGGGCGCGCTTGCGGTGTGTGTGATAGCTGTGCACTGCGTCGCCAGGGATTCATCGATGCAGGCGTACCTGACCCAACTCGTTATCAGAATGCATAACATCCCTTAGAATGACAAATCATCTCGATTTGTCATTTTTTATTTGCATTTTCTCATGCAGTGTAATAAAATACCGACCAGTTGGTTTTTTATTTGAGACATTTGTTATATGCAATTACCCACCGCTTACGCCCTGCTTGCTCTCGCCATCATCAGCGAAGTGACGGGTTCGACTTTTTTGGCAAAATCTGACGGATTTAGCAAACTCATCCCTACCAGCATTACGCTCGTCTGTTTTGCCATCGCTTTTTATCTACTTTCTCATGTCGTCAAGGTCATCCCTCTTGGCATGACTTATGCCATCTGGTCGGGTGTGGGTATTGTGCTAACTGCTTTGATAGGTATGTTCGTATTGAACCAACCTCTAGACATCCCCGCCATGATAGGCATCGGCTTTATCATAGTCGGCGTGATTATCATGAACATCTTTTCAACCTCTGCCGCCCATTAATAAAATAAAGAAAACTCATGGAAAATCAATCACTTGAATTATTCAACGAAAGCCAAAGCAAGCCAAAACGCAAAAACAACCCCGAGCTTCTACGTCACAGTATCCTAATCGCCGCCAAAGACCTTATGCTGCAAGATGGTATCGCCAATCTGTCCATGCAAAAAGTCGCTGATGCGGCAGGCACGAGTAAAGGTGGGCTTTTTCATCACTTTAAAAACAAAGACGAGCTGATCTTATCGGTGCTCGAGCTGTTCATCGCACAGGTGAACACCGCCATAATGCAGCACATTAATGAGATGGGCGAAGTTAAAGGCGTGTTCACGCGCGCTTATGTAAGCGTGTTTTTTGAGAATACCAAGATTGGGTTGTCAAGTGACTGGTCAGGGTTGATTCGCGCGATGAATGCCGAGAGCAAACTTACCGCGTTGTGGGATTCATGGCTTCATCATAAGGTGGGTAGCTTTAGTCACACCGACAGTGACATTCGACTGACCGCCATACGTTACGCGGTTGATGGTGCGTGGTTAAACAACATTGATATAAAGGAATTGCCCGCTATTCGCGATTATCTGATGACACTGATTGACGACATTGTGCGCTAACCAATAAAAAAACACCACCTAATCAAGCGGTGTTTTTATTGTAAATCAATGGTCTAATTAAATCGCATAACCCAGCGCATAGAACGCCACCAACGCCACAGCGATGATAACTGTACCGATGTTAAGCTTCTTAAACTCACCAGAGATCAGGCGACCTAATACCAACGCAGCAAAGCCCAACATGATGCCTGTTACGATGTTGGCAGTCAATACGATGAACACCGCACACACCAGACCACTCATCGCACCCACAAAGTCATCAAAATCAAGCTTTGAGACATTGCTTAGCATCAACAGACCCACATACATCAAGGCAGGCGCGGTCGCATAACCAGGCACTAAGAACGCCAATGGCTGGAAGAACAGCATGAGCAAGAATAACACACCCACCACGATCGCGGTCAGACCTGTCTTACCGCCAACCGCCGTGCCCGCTGCTGATTCGATATACACCGCTGCAGGCGCCGTACCGAACAGACCAGAGAACACGCTAGAGACTGAGTCAGCTGTCAATGCCTTGCCGCCGCCGATGATCTGACCGTCTTTATCGATCAGTCCAGCTTGCCCTGCTACTGCACGGATCGTACCAGTCGCATCGAACACCGCCGTCATCACCAGAGCAAATACCGCTGGCAATACCGCTGCATTTAACGCGCCCATGATGTCAAGGTTTAGGAACAGTGATTCACCTGTAACAGTTGGTAGCTTAAAGACTGAACCGCCAAATTTCACATTCGGGTCAAAAATCAGACCAACCACCGTAATGGCAATGATCACCCATAGAATACTGCCTTTTACCTGCTTACGCTCAAGGCCGATGATCGCAGCCAATCCAACCAAAGACATTACCACAGGAAAAGAAGTAAATTCGCCCATTTTTACAGGCAGACCAGCATCATTCTTGATGACCAGACCCACACCGTTGGCAGCGATCAGCAGTAGAAACAGACCAATGCCGATACCTGCGCCATGCGCAATTGAAATTGGCAGGTTACGCAGAATCCACGCACGAATGCCCGTCACAGAGATAAGCGTGAACACCACACCCATCAAGAAAATCGCACCCAACGCCACAGGTACGCTGATGCCTTGACCTAATACAAGGCTAAATGCCGTAAACGCCGTCAAGCTAATCGCACAACCGATCGCCATCGGTACATTCGCCCACAGACCGATTAAGATTGAGCCTAAGCCCGCCACCAAACAAGTCGCAATAAAGACCGACTCAGCAGGAAATCCTGCGTCGCTTAACATGTTTGGCACGACGATCAACGAATACACCATCGCCAAGAATGTCGTCAAGCCAGCGATGACTTCTTGACGCACAGAAGAGCCACGCTCCTCAATTTTTAGATAAGAAAGCAAAGACATAAAACGCCTATCAAGTTGCTAAGAATAATTTTAGGGTGCTAATTTTACTTCATAGACACATTTTTTACAATTTTTAACGAATAAATTTACAAAATTTTATGGTCGATTTGGTCGAAATTTTGACAAATATTAGATAAAATGGTCGTACTTTTAGATAACTTTAAAACAATATGAAAAACACTCAAGAAGCCATCGCATTACCTGACTTTGATGTGACACTCGTGCAGAATGACACTCAAAGCTCTGTCAATCTTAGCACTCTCATCCAAGACAGCGGTCGCGGATTGGTGCTATACTTTTATCCCAAGGATAACACCCAAGGCTGCTCGTTGCAGGCGGTTGATTTTAGCCACTTAAAAGAACAATTTGAGAACAAAGGCTATCAAATCATTGGTGTGTCTCGCGATGGCGTCAAGTCACATCAGAGCTTCATCACCAAAAAATCCCTCGACATCCCGCTTATCAGCGACCCTGATGAGAAGCTTTGCCAGTATTTTGACGTCATCAAAGAAAAAATGATGTATGGCAAAACGCATCTTGGCGTGGTGCGCTCAACTTTCGTCTTTGATAACAGTGGACAAATGACGGCAAGCTATCGCAATGTAAAAGCCAAAGAACACGCTAAAAAGCTACTTGAGACCCTATAAAATCTCATGAAAGTTATGCACTTATCATCATCGCTAAAGCATGATGAAACCGAACGTGGCATCTATGCTATCACCCACGCTCTCATGCGCGCAGGTCATGAATCGATCGTCATCGGCGCCGCTCACGAAGAAGAAGAGCTGGTGACGCGCCTTATGCGTGATGACACCGTGTATTATCAATTGCCCATGCCAAAAAAATCTTGGTGGGCGCTAAAAAACGTCCTAAAACTTCGCCGAATCATCCAAGCGCACGAGCCTGACATCATTCATGTGCATTCGCGCACGCCTGCATGGGTGCTACATTGGGCGCTGCATCGCACCCCAAAGCAAAAACGCCCAAAAATTGTCGCGACGATGTATGGTTTTTATCCGATGAATTCTTATGCGCGCGCACTTTTTTATTCTGACGTGATCATCACCGCCTCCAGAAGCATCGACAAATACCTACGCACCAAGCTCGCCCAAAAAAAAGAAGAGCTCAATATCGAAGAACACCCCTTTGGCATCGTGTGCGTGCGACGCGGCGTGGACATTCGCACTTATCCGTATCGCCATCACGCATCCGTGTATTGGCTGCATAATATTTTTACTGAATACCCAGAGCTTGAACACAAAAAATGGTTGCTATTCCCCACGCCTGTCGGTGCAGAATACGGACAAGAATGGCTGGTTGATATCCTAGGCAACCTACAAGAAAAATTCCCTGATATTCACGCCATCATCGCAGAAGATAATGAGACCAATTTATCCGACCAAGACGTCGCACACGAAGAATTCATCCAACGACTGCACGCCTTAGGTCTTAACGACAAAGTGACATTCATCGGGCGCAGACCACCCGACATGAAAGAATGGCTATCGTCAGCGAATGTCGTGCTTGCGCTGGCTAATCGCCCAGAGAGTATTGGCATTACCGCCCTACAGGCCATTCACCTTGGTACGCCGGTCATCGGCTGGGCAAAAGGAGCATTTGCTGACATTCTAAGCGCATTGTATCCACAAGGTCTAGTTAAAGAAGAGACTGCCGTCGCACTCTGCAAAGCCGTCAAATCACACCTTCAGAACGGCTTGCGCCCTGCCATGACCCACGAATATACCATCGATCAGATGACGGCGGAGACTTTGGCAGTCTATCAGTCGCTCATGCCTGACTGCAAGCTCGTCAAGACCGATCGCCATGATAACCTTGTGTGCATTCGGGCAAATGAATAATACCGACTTAATCAAACGCGCGTCTCGATTACGCTTTAGATAGCGCAATACATAATACACAATACACACTAACTTTGACTTCATCCGCAATCAAAAAACACCCAGCTTGGGTAACTGGGTGTGTGGGTAAATAGCATCCATCGCCGATGACTCATCCTTTGGCAGCCATGCCTCATACCTCTATCCTAATGTGCGCATTATATTATCAAAAATTTGTCTATACCATCAGCCATTACCGCCACATCCTGTAAGCCATTTCTTACAAGGTTTAAGCCGCTTTTAATAATTTAGACATTCAGCTATTTAATAATAAGTGCAGAAAAGCTTATTTTCTTGAGGATATTTGCCCAAAAAAGCTTGATTTTTTATTCATAACAGTGCATAGTTATACGCTTAATTTGAATGGCGCTTGTTTTGCGACATTCATCCGTTTTTATTCATTCTAAGGTGGACACAATGGCAGAAAAATTGGTCGTAGGCTTGGTTGGTTGGCGTGGCATGGTTGGCTCTGTGCTGATGGCTCGCATGGTTGAAGAAGGTGATTTTAATCACATCACGCCTGTTTTTTTCTCAACCAGCAATGCAGGTGGCAAAGCGCCTGACTTCGGCGTAGATGCAGACACCCTAAAAGACGCATATGACATCAACGAACTTGCCAAATGTGACGCCATCATCACCTGTCAAGGCGGCGACTACACCAAAGAAGTGCACGGCAAATTGCGCGCATCTGGCTGGAATGGCTACTGGATCGACGCAGCCAGCTCGCTTCGCATGGACGACGACGCCGTCATCATCCTAGATCCTGTTAACCGCAACGTCATCGACGACGCCATCGCTAATGGCAAAAAAGACTTCATCGGCGGCAACTGTACCGTTAGCCTAATGCTGATGGCGATTGGTGAACTATTTCGTCGCGGTTGGGTAGAATGGGTATCTGCCATGACTTATCAAGCCGCTTCTGGCGCGGGTGCTAACAACATGCGCGAGCTTATCTCTGGCATGGGTGTATTACGCGACAGCGTAGCGGACAAGCTTGCTGACCCTGCCTCTGCCATCCTTGAAATCGATAAAACCATCGCCAACACTCAGCGCTCTGACACCTTCCCAAAACAACACTTCGGCGCTGTATTGGCAGGCAGTCTCATTCCTTATATCGATAGCCAACTTGACAACGGTCAATCTCGTGAAGAATGGAAAGGTCAAGCTGAGACCAATAAGATCCTAGGTAACACAGATTCTGACATCATTAACATCGATGGCATCTGTGTCCGCATCGGTGCAATGCGTTGTCACAGCCAAGCATTAACCATCAAGCTAACCAAAGATATCCCTCTTGCCGAGATCGAAGAAGCACTACGCCAAAGTGACAATCCTTGGCTAGATGTGGTTGAAAATGACAAACCTGCCAGCATGGAGCGACTCACGCCTGTGGCAGTAACAGGTACGCTGAATGTGGCTGTAGGTCGTCTTCGTAAGATGAACATGGGCGGCGAATACCTGACAGCCTTCACGGTGGGCGATCAGCTACTGTGGGGTGCTGCTGAGCCGCTACGTCGCATGCTTGCCATTATCCAAGGCCGCATCTAATCACTCAAGAAGCCAAAAGCCATCAAAAAGCACGCAACATGAGCGTGCTTTTTGTGTTATGATACACCAAATTTTTATATTTACCACTCATGACAGACATCACCCACATCATCTATGCAGGCGGAACATTCGGTAGTCATGGTACGCCATTATCACCCTTACCTGCCGATGTTTTTTTACCGACATTAAAACTAACATTGTCAGAACGATTGCCAAACATCACAACTGATATTCTCCCTAATGCCCTTATTAAGGACAGCAGCACCCTGACTCCTGCTGACTTTGTGACCTTGTACGGTACGATTTTGAAGGCATATGATGAGGGTGCGAGACGTTTTGTACTTATTACAGGAACTGACAGCTTAAGCTTTTTGGCGGCATTTTTGGCGAATGCCTTTGAAGGTAGTGACATCAGCCTTGTAATTACAGGCAGTATGCAGCCATTATTCATCGCTGAAAGTCCCAGTCATACCATCAATGATGACAGCGATGCATGGGTCAATCTTCGTGATGCCATCATCGCTACGACCGAACATAAAGGCATGGCGGTGCAGTTTTATCACAAACTTATGAATGCCAAAGACACCCAAAAAATCAACAGCCAACATCATGATGCCTTCGTGGGCGAGTTAGCATCAAAACAAAATACCGACCAGACGGAATGTTTTGATGCTAAAGACGCATTGGGTAATTTACCCATCCTGACGGACAACGCCAAAAACACTCAAATCACTGCCATTTATTGCCTACCTAATGATGTGGCGAACCTTGAACATCAGCTCAGTCAGTTAAGTGTACATACTCGAGCGGTCATCTTAATTGGGTTTGGTGCGGGCAATGTACCATCATCTGACAAGCTCATCACCGAGCTTCAGAGGCTACTAGCCAAGCAAATCCCCGTTATCTGCACTACCATGTGTACTTTTGGCGGTACCAGCGCAGATTATGCGGCAGGTGCTTGGCAGTACCAGTATGGCGTATGCTCAAGCTCGCTTGGGATCGCTGGCATCTACGGGCAAACTCTTTGGCAAATCCTACAACCAAACTCATAAACCATGAACGATCTAAGCACACAAACCTACGCCATCGGTGTTGAATTTATTGGTACAAATTATCGAGGCTGGCAGCGACAGCAGGAAGTTGATAGCATTCAGGCACGCCTTGAGTCTGCGCTATCCACCATCGCTAATGAGCCCATCGAGGTGATCGCTGCAGGGCGCACTGATGCAGGGGTGCATGCGGGCAATATGATCGCGCATTTTACCACCGCTGCCAAGCGCACAGAATATAACTGGATGCGCGGCGCAAACACCCTGCTGCCAGACGACATTGCCCTGCGCTGGATTACGCCGATGCCCTCTGATTTTCATGCGCGCTTTGGGGCGATTGCACGTCGTTATCGTTATGTCACACTAAATCAGCCCTATCGCCCTGCCATCCTACGCCATCAAGTAACACATGTCTTTGAGCTACTCGATAACGATAAGATGATACGAGCAAGCTCCCTTTTGGTCGGTACACATGATTTTAGTAGCTTTCGTGCAGCGGCTTGCCAGTCTAATCAGCCTGTACGCAATGTCTCACACGCCAATCTGTTTCAGCATGGGGCGTATCTGGTGCTAGACATTCAGGCGGATGGTTTTTTGCATCACATGGTGCGTAACATCATGGGCACGCTGTTCGCCATCGGCAAAGGCGAGCTTGAGATTGATGACATCACAAGGCTTATCGAAGCCAAAGATCGCACATTAGCACCGCCAACCGCGTCGGCAGACGGTCTATATTTTATTAACGCATATTATCCTGATCGGTTTCAGACTCTGCTACCAAACGTGCCTCTAACCCCACTTTGGCTTGGGTTGCCCGATTAAACCAGCAAAAAATCCCGCCAAATGACGGGATTTTTTGGATCTATGTGATATGAAATTGATCATATTCGATGATAACTTTCATGGCTCCGGTTTGGTCAGCGTGCTTGAAGACATCATACGCTTTTTTCCGTCTCTGAGAATTTGAAATGATGGGTGGCCAGTTTATCCATCGGTAGCTTACTGCATTCGCATGATTTTAGTAGCATGCCTGTGGTATTGGCATTCAAAAGACCTGTGGTGATTTTAAGGTTCTTAATCCACAGCTTCTCAAGCGCAAAGCTCACAGGCTGACCATGCACGCCGACGTTGGCGATGTTACCACCTTTTTTGACAGACTGCTGGCAGATGTCCCAAGTCGCAGGAATGCCCACCGCTTCCATCGCACAGTCCAAACCGCGCCCGTCAGTAATCTCAAGGATGCGAGCCACTGCGTCTTCTTTGCCTGAATTAATGGTGTGTGTCGCGCCCATTTCTTTTGCCATTCGCAGACGATTATCATCCAGATCGACCACGATGATGGTGGCTGGCGAATAGAACTGTGCTGTTAGTAGACAGCCCATACCCACAGGGCCAGCACCAACGATTGCGATGGCGTCGCCTGGCTTGACATCGCCGTATTGTACACCGATTTCGTGCCCTGTTGGCAGTGCATCTGATAAGAACACTGCCACGTCAGTGTTCATATTATCAGGCAGATGATACAGTGAATTATCAGCAAATGGCGTACGCACGTATTCAGCCTGAGTACCGTCAATCATGTAGCCCATAATCCAGCCGCCACCCTGACGACAGTGCGCATAAAGCTGCTTTTGGCAGTTCTCGCATGAACCGCAGCGAGATACACAAGAGAAGATAACTTTATCGCCTTCTTTGAAATTTTTGACCGCAGAGCCTACTTCCTCGACAATACCAACACCTTCATGACCAAGGATTCGCCCATTCCACTCGCCTGTCTTGTCGCGAGCAGCCGCCACAATCTCAGGGTTCTTGCCCTTCTAGATGCCCAAGTTCGTACCACAAATGGTGGTCTTCGTCATGCGAATGATGGCATCAGTAGGGTCGATGATGGTTGGGACGGGACGATCTTCAAAACGAATGTCGTTCTCACCGTAGTAGGTCATGGCTTCCATGGTAGTCATAAGTTACTCCTTTGTAGGTCAAAAATTAATAACTCATGTCATTGCCATAACAAAATATTAGGTCGGTGTAAAGTTAAAGTTTTATGAAAATATCAATAAAATCATTATGTTGCATCATAATTAATGTGTCAATCTACAACTTTGATTATTATCCATATGCTTTTAAATAAGCCTACATTAAATTCAGCACATCACCTGTGACATCTACCAAGCCATGTTTCACGCCTTGATAAGATATCGAAACACCATCTTCAATACAGCCCACCCAGTCATAATCCCCCAAGGGCGGTCTATCACAAGCCCATGCCGAGGTCACCAGCACACCAGACATCATCAAAAAAGCCAAAAATCTCATGCCATCCACTTACCGATAACTTTATGTCATATTAATACACCCTGTCGCAAAAACAGCAAAAAACATAGCTTTTGATAAAAATATCGGCTATAATATCGCTTTCATTTTTTAACTTATTTGACTTATGGCAAAAAAAGACGACATCATTGAATTTGAAGGCGAAGTCATTGACACGCTACCAAATACCCTATTTAAAGTCCGCCTTGACAACGGACATGAAATCATCGCACACATCTCAGGCAAAATGCGCAAGCATTACATCCGCATCCTAACAGGTGATAAAGTCAAGGTTGAGATGACCCCTTATGATTTGTCAAAAGGTCGCATCACCTACCGTGGCAAATAATCATCTAAAACCCAAGTTTTTCTTGGGTTTTATTCTATGAGTAAGCCATTCACCCTGTTGATTCACGGGCTGCACATGAGCGGTCTGTATATGTATCCGTTGGCAAAAAAACTCTCTCAAGCAGGCTATCAGACTCACGCGCCTAGCTATCACAGCTTAACCAAATCCATCTCTGACCACAGTCAGATACTAAACGACTGGCTAATACAAAACCACCCAAATGATCGACCACTGAATCTGGTCGGGCACAGTCTAGGTGGCTTGGTGATGCGTCATTTTTTGGCGAATTTTGGTGAGGATTGGCAGGTTCACCGCTGCGTCACACTAGGTACACCGCATCAAGGAAGCATCTGTGCCAATTATGCCAATCGACTCTTTCCGCCTTTGGTTCAAAAAGCCTACCCCTTGGCACTTGATGGCAGCTGTGCACCACTGCCTGATGACATCGAGCTAGGTGTTATTGCTGGCAACCGCCCGATCGGGCTTGGCATGCCAATTTTATCTTATCACAACAGAAGACATCGCCTAGATGCCAATGCCAGACAGCATGACGGTACTGTCTATTTGTCTGAGACCTACCTGTCATCTGCTAAGGATTATCTAATTCTACCTGTGTCGCACACAGGGCTGATCACAGACAGAGCGACCGCAAACCAAGTGATACATTTTCTAGAATTTGGTAAATTCTTAAAAAAATCCATTTAAAAACCACCTTTTATGAAGGTGGTTTTGATTAATGCGGTTAGGGTTAACTAAATATGCTCTTTATCCAAGCACCGATTGATTGAATCTGTGGCAGACACACTTGATGTGCCATAGGATAGCTGTCAAATGTTGGCTTTAGTCCCAATTCCTCTAATCGCGCCTTGGCATTCACACCCAGAACCTTTGGCACCACATCATCATAATCTCCGTGGTCGATTTTCACACTGATATCGAGATTAGTCGAGACTTCCTGAATACTATCTTTGGTGGCAAAATATGTTGATAACGCCAATAGTCCACCGAGCTTATGCTTGGACGTTAGCACAGTATGATACGCCACCGCACCGCCTTGCGAGAATCCTGCGATGATGATGTTCTGACTTGGCACACCTGATACTATCTCACGCTCGATGAGCTTCTCGATGGCGCGCGCCGATGCTTCGATCTGTGTCACATCCACCTTTCTATCTAGGCTCATCTCAAGAATATCATACCACGCAGGCATGACATAGCCGCCATTGACCGTGACAGGAATTCTAGGTGCGTGCGGAAACACAAAGCGCACCGCCAAATCTCCCAACCCAAGTTCAGGCACGATAGGCTCAAAATCATTTCCGCTCGCGCCAAGCCCATGCAGCCAAATCACGGTATGATTGACCGGCAAATTCTTGGGATTATGTTCTACGATCACACAGTCAAGCAATGCATCATTATTAATCAATTCACTCATTGTTATCACCCTCAATTAAAATTGACTTATCATAACACAAACACCCAACGAGATAAATCATAAGCCACCTGCAAAATCACACACCTTTTACATTTTCTTTGCCAAAATAAGCTCAAAAACCATTATAATAAGTGCATTTTTTGACTTTAATCGAATCATAGAGAGTATATCATGCAGTGGAAAGGTCGCAGGCAAAGTAACAACATCGAGGATCGCCGTGGCGGCGGTGGCGCACGTAAAGTGGGCGGTGTTAGTATTTTTAGCTTAATCTTGGCGCTTATCGTGTGGAAAGTTTTTGGCATCAGTCCTGAGACTACCCTTGGCGTCACCGAACAAATCACCCAAAACCACCAAAGCACCCAAGAGACCGCTGATCAAGCCGAGACTCGAGAGTTTGTGGCGACAGTATTGGCAGACACCGAAGATGTCTGGACGCCAATTTTCGCGCAGCTAGGCGGTACTTATCAGGCGCCTAAGCTTGTCATGTTCAGCGGCTCGGTGCAGTCAGCCTGCGGTTCAGCGACATCAGCAAGCGGCCCCTTCTACTGCCCTGCCGATCAAAAAGTCTATCTTGACACCAGTTTCTTTAAGGCGATGCGCACACAGATGGGCATCTCTGGCGAGAAGAACAGCAGCGAGCTGACTCGCCAAGACCAAGCCGCAGACTTCGCACAGGCCTATGTGATCGCGCATGAAGTTGGTCACCATGTTCAGACTCTGCTAGGCATCTCAACAGAAGTGCGCCGCGCCCAAGCTAATGCCAGTGAAGCCACCGCCAACAATCTATCCGTTCGCCAAGAACTACAAGCGGACTGCTTTGCTGGTCTGTGGGCAAGGCATAACCACGAACGCACTCAATTCCTAGAAAAAGGCGACATCGAAGAGGCGTTAGATGCCGCTGAGAAGATCGGTGATGACTATCTACAGCACAAATCGCACGGCCATACCGTCCCTGATAGCTTCACACATGGTACAAGTGCTCAGCGTCAGCGCTGGTTCTACCGCGGTTTTGAGACTGGCGACATCAAACAATGCGACACCTTCGCCACGCGCGAATTATAATTAACAATACCCCACTTTGGGGTATTTTATTATGGCTGCTATCATGACAAACACATTCACCTTATCCGACGAATTAACCGAACTACTAACTCAATTCCTAAGACAACGCACCACCAGAGCGATACACATTGATCCTGATGTACTGGGCTATCGCTGGGTGGGCGGCGAATCTGGTCAATTAAGTCCGCTAGACGTGTCATTCCATCAAGATCTTGATGACCTGCTTGGTATCGACACCCAAAAACAAAAACTCATCGCCAACACACATCAATTCCTATCAGGACTGCCTGCCAACCACGTACTCATGACGGGCTCAAGAGGTGCGGGCAAATCATCACTCATTCGCGCCCTACTAAAGCAATACCACACCCAAGGGCTTCGCATCATCGAGGTGGCGCGTGATGACCTATTGCATCTTGATAAAATTCGCACCGCCATTAAAGCTTCACAATCACAGGGCAACACCAACCGCTATATCGTGTACTGTGATGATTTGGCATTCAACGCCCAAGATGAGAATTATCGCACCCTAAAGAGCGTACTAGATGGCGCGCTTGATAGCGAGCAAGATCGCCTGCTCGTCTATGCCACCAGCAACCGCCGCCACCTACTGCCACAAATGATGAAGGACAACGTAAACATCTATAACGGTCAGACAGATGAGGTGAATCCTTATGAGACCATCGATGAGACGGTATCATTATCAGATCGCTTTGGTCTGTGGCTGTCATTTTATCCGATGAATCAAGAGCTATACCTTGATATCGTGGCAGGCTATCTCAGTAGAGAAGACATCAACATGGACGATACAGCACGCCAAGAAGCGCTAAAATGGGCGAGCACACGCGGCGGTCGTTCTGGGCGTATCGCTCATCAGTTTAGCCGTCATTGGATCGGTCAGCTAAAGCTTAATTCAAGCACCTAGTTAAACACAAAAAAAATAAAGGCGATCATTGTCACCTTTATTTTTTATTTCTGACAGTGTGATTATCGATACGCTAAGCATACGCATATCGCCAGCACATCACGATAAGTTCGAAGCCTGTACCAGTACACGCGTATAGTCTTCTTTTGGCGCGTTAAATATCTGCTCTGCCGTACCCATCTCAACCACCTCGCCATGACTCATGACGATGACTCGATCGGATAATGCCTTCACCACCGATAGATCATGGCTGATGAATATGTAGCTTAGTCCGTATTTACGCTGTAAGTCGTTCAATAGCTCAACAACAGTAATCTGAGTTGAACGGTCAAGCGCAGAAGTCGGCTCATCTAAGAGCACAAACCTCGGTTCAAGAATAATCGCTCGCGCAATCGCGATACGCTGACGCTGACCGCCAGAGAATTCATGCGGATAGCGATTAATCATGTTCGGTGAGAGATTTACCTCTTTTAGCATCTGCATGACACGCTGGCGACGCTCATCCTTACTCATGTGCGGATAATGCACCGTCAGACCCTCACCGATGATCTCACCCACCGTCAGACGTGGTGATAGTGAATTAAATGGGTCTTGGAACACCATTTGCATGTCTTTTTTGAGCAGCTTGCGCTCAGCATCACCCATCCGATTAATCTGTTTTCCATCAAAGCTGATTTTACCACGCGACTCGATGATTTGCATGATGGCACGACCCAGTGTTGATTTGCCCGAGCCTGACTCACCAACGATACCCAGAGTCTCGCCTACTTTTAGGTTAAGTGAGATGCCTTTCACCGCGTTGAATACCTGGGTTGGCTTACCAAAGAAACTACGCTTAATTACATAATCAACCTCAACATCATCAGCTGTGATGAGATTAGGCACATCCTCGTCTGGTGATTGTTTTTGGCTTTCAGGAATCGGAGTAAGCAAATCCACAGTATAAGGATGCTGCGGATTATTAAAGACCTGTTCGGTATCACCACGTTCGATGATCACACCATGCTGCATGACGCACACGTCATCGCTGTATCGCTTAACCAAGCGTAGATCATGAGAGATGAGAATAATTGCCATGCCCATGTCTCGCTGCAGCTCACGCATCAGATCCAAGATCTCTGCCTGCGTGGTGACATCCAGCGCTGTGGTTGGCTCATCTGCAATCAGCAGATCAGGCTTATTAATAATTGCCATCGCAATCATGATGCGCTGCAGCTGACCGCCCGAGAATTCATGCGGATAGCTGTTTAATTTTTTATCTGCATTTGGGATTTTGACACGCTGTAGTGTCTCTAGTGCCATTTGGACTGCCTGAGACTTGCTGATGCTTGGATTATGAATACTAATCGCTTCAGCGACTTGCTGCCCGATTTTCATGTATGGATTTAGCGATGTCATCGGCTCTTGGAAAATCACGCCAATACGCTTACCGCGAATCGTACGCATCTGCTGATCTGACAATGATAGAATCTCATGACCTTCAAAGACAATCGATGAATCATCGCCATATTTTACGATATTCTTTGGCAGCAGCTGCATGATCGCCATCGATGTGACCGATTTACCAGAGCCTGACTCGCCCACGATGGCAAGCGTACGCCCGCGCTCAACCGAGAACGATGATGATTTGACCGCATGCACGAGATCTTCGTCTGTTTTTAAATAAACATCCAGATTCTTAACTTCTAATAATGTCATCGTTATGTCCTATTTATCCTTTGGATCCAATGCATCGCGCAGACCATCGCCGATGAAGTTAAAACAAAACAAAGTAACCACCAAGAACACCGATGGAACCAGCAGCTGCCAAGGCGCTACCTGCATGTTTTGCGCACCTTCTTGAAGCATTGCGCCCCAGCTTGTCATCGGCTCTTGTACGCCCAAACCTAGAAAGCTTAAGAATGACTCAAACAAAATCATACCTGGCACGATCAAAGAAGCGTAGACCACAACCACGCCAAGCACGTTCGGGACGATGTGACGCATGATGATTTTCCAGTTTGATACACCTGTCACGTGCGCCGCTTCGATGAATTCTTTGTTTTTTAGGCTTAGAGTTTGACCGCGCACCATACGAGCCACATCAAGCCATGACACCAATCCAATCGCCACAAAAATCAAAAAGATATTACGGCCAAATAATGTCACCAAAAGAATGACAAAAAACATGAACGGGAATGCACTTAATACTTCCAAAAAACGCATCATGAGCATGTCGACCTTGCCGCCTGCATAGCCAGAGATAGCGCCATACACCGTACCGATCAGCACAGCAACAAAGGCACCCGCGATGCCCACCATCAACGAAATACGACCACCGATCGCAACACGCACAAGCAAGTCGCGACCCAATGTATCCGTGCCAAAGTAATGCCCTGTCGCCATCGATGGTGCTGACTGCATGTTCGCCCAGTCCGTATCAGCATAGCCAAATGGCATCAGCATCGGCGCAATGGTCACAAAAATAGTAATCAACACTAAGATAATAATGCTAGCAATCGCCGCCTTATTACGGCGAAAGCGTCGCCATGCGTCCTGCCATAGGCTGCGACCCTTGATGTCAATTGGTGCAGTTTGTATTGTGTTTGTAGTTACAGACATAAAACAATCCTTATTAGTACTTGATTTTTGGGTCAATCAGGGTGTACAAGATATCCACGATCGCGTTGAACACAATCGTCAGTACACCCACCAAAATCGTCAAACTCAGCACCAAACTATAATCACGGTTCAATGCACCCTCCACAAACAACCGACCAATCCCTGGCAAGCCAAAAATCGTCTCAATCACGATCGAGCCTGTGATGATACCTACAAATGCAGGACCAAGGAATGAGATCACTGGCAACATCGCAGGACGAAGTGCATGCTTGAACACGATGTGCGATGTCGGCAATCCTTTGGCACGCGCGGTACGAATGAATGAGCTGTTCATCACCTCAATCATCGAGCCACGCGTCACACGAGCGATGCTGGACGCATACGAGAGCGCGAGTGTGCCAACAGGTAGGATGAGGTATTTTAATGCGCCATCATTCCAACCACCTGCAGGCAGCCATTTTAAGGTCACCGCAAAGATTAACACCAGTAGTGGCGCCTTCACAAAGCTTGGCATCACAACACCAGTCATCGCCACCGTCATGAGCGAATAATCAAAAAAGCTGTTCTGCTTCAAGGCAGCAATCACCCCAAGCGTCACACCAACCAACAGCGCAATAATGAACGCATATAGACCAATCTCAACAGATACCGGCAAAGAGTCAGCAAGCAGCGAATTGATGGTGTGATCCTTGTATTTAAAAGATGGACCAAAATCACCTTGAGCCAGCTGCTTTAGATAATTGAAATACTGTAGCCACATGGGGTCATTAAGATTGTATTTGGCTTCGATGTTCGCCAAAACCGCAGGAGGAAGGTTACGTTCGCCCGTAAAAGGACTGCCCGGCGCCAATCTCATCATAAAAAACGAGATCGTAATCAAAAATAGCATGGTGGGGATCGCTTCAAGCGCACGTTTAAAAATCAACTTGAACATAAAAACCTCGTGTTTTGCACATCCGCATTAGACACTTGTCATCCAGACAAGAATTCCTTGGATACACTCCTTTATGATAGATTAGGGAAATCCACCAAATCCTTAATAGTAACGCACAACAAATAAGACAGCTGTGTTACTAATTTGTAAATTTCTGGTATTATACATGATTCGAATTAGTTTGTGTTAAAATTTGTCTGTATCAATTTATCAAACAAAGCATTTATTCAAAATATTAATAAATCCATCATAAAATCAAATATCATCAATCACTTATTATGATCTGTACCACAAATAAAAACACATACTAATTTAGTATGTGTTTTTGGTGCCAATCCTAAGCACTTAGTTTAGGATTGGTAAACTTTGATTAATGCTTCAAGATTTTTAGGTCTTTTACTTTCCACTGACTTTGCGGGTCATTGGTCGAAAATCCTGATACGTAAGGCTTAACCAGACGCGGTGAAACGTATTGATAAACAAAGATGGCCGCCGCTTCTTTATCCAGAACTTCTTCAGCTTGACGATACAATTCAGCACGCTGCCCAGATGTCACATCTGCGCCCAATGTCTGCGCCATGATAGCATCAAATGCAGGGCTGTTGAATTTACCATAGTTGTTAGAGTCTGTCGATAGGAACGTATTTAAGAATGAAGACGCTTCGTTATAGTCAGCGCACCAGCCACCACGAGACACTTGATACTTCTGAGTTCTGCGTGTGTCTAGGTAGGTTTTCCATTCTTGGTTTGCCAGCGTCACATCCACGAATCCAAGCGCATCTTTCCAGAACGATGCTGCCGCCACCGCCAACGTCTTATGCTGCTCATTGGTGTTATACAGTAGTTCGAATTTTAGAGGATTTGATTCACTATAGCCTGCTTCGTTCAGAAGTTTCTTCGCTTCTTCGATACGCTTGTCTTTGTCCCATGATTTCCACTCTGGCGTATAATTCTTGATGCCATTGATGGCTTCAGGGGTGAATTGGTAGGCGACTTTTTGACCTTGACCTAGAATCTTATCCACGATGGTATCACGATCTAGCACCAACGACAGTGCACGGCGGACACGCACGTCGTCGAACGGTGCTTTGGTTTGGTTAAATTCATAATAGTAGGTACATAATTTTGGTGAAATTTTTACTTCATCGCCCAGCTCACTTTGTAGCTGCTTGAATTGTGTCGGTGGCAGTGCATCATACGTGATATCAACTTCACCCGCCTTATAGCGCTGTACGTCAGTCGTATTAGAACCGATCACCAATAGGGTAACTTTATTGATGGTGGTATTGGCATCATCATAGTAGTTCGGGTTACGCTCAAGCACGATGCGCTCATTCACCTGCCACTCTTTTAGGGTGTATGGACCATTACCCACAAAGTTACCCACGCGTGTCCATTGATCACCCAGCGCTTCGATGACTTTTTGGTTTACAGGTTTTACTGAAGTGTGGAACAGCGCGTTTGGGAAATAAGGCACAGGCTCAGCCAAGGTGATTTCTAGCGTCTTATCATCGATCGCCTTTACGCCTAGTGTGTCAGGTTTTACTTTACCATCGACGATGTCTTGGGCGTTAATGACTTTTAGACCAGCCAGATAGGTTGCGTATGGAGACGCTGTGGCAGGATCCACCACACGGCGGAAACTATAAACAAAATCGTGCGCAGTCACAGGATCGCCATTTGACCATTTAGCATCACGAAGTTTGAATACCCATACTTTATTGTCCTCAGATGACCATTCTGTCGCCATCCCTGGCACGGTGTTACCTTCTGTATCGGTGGTGATTAGACCAACCAACATCTGACGTATAATATTCGACTCTGGAACGCCGCTTACCTTGTGCGGATCTAGAGATTCAGGTTCTGCGGAATTGTTGATAACAATTTCCTGCTTCTCTGCTAGGTCGCCTGCAGCCGGTGCGGCAGCATCCTGTTTATTCGCTTCGGTGGTGGTCGCAGTCTTGTCATCACCGCCACATCCTACTAATGCAGCACCCAAAGCAAGCAGTAGCGCTGATGGCATAAATTTGGTATTCATAGAAATGTCCTTATGATGGGAAATAATTAACAGCCATTAACTTGGCAGATCGCCTAAATGACTAGACAATATATAACCGTAGAACCTGATAAAAGTCAAGAGTTTTGTTACACTTTTATGAAAATAAGTTGAGATTTTACATTTATTTAGTTGTGGTTTGATTGCCATACGTATTTTATTCATACCAATAAAAACACACCTAACTAAGTAGTGTTTTATTAGTATTAATTAGTATTACGTACG
>NZ_AOMT01000035.1 GCF_000696305.2 Moraxella bovoculi 237 | reverse complement strand
GATACATCGTCTGCATCATTATCATTAATCAAGGCTGACCATTTTATCACATTATTTTGTGATGTCAAGCAATTTTTTAAAATTTATTTTTAGTTGATAATTTTTAAAAATGCTTTTTCGTCAGCAGAAATCTAATTATACTATATTTTGAATTGAAGTCAAGAACTTTTTTTCAAATTATTTTATAATTGGTGGCGATGAAGAGACTTGAACTCTTGACCTCACGATTATGAGTCGTGCGCTCTAACCAGCTGAGCTACATCGCCGTTACAGGGTGCGAATTATACAGATGAATTCATTTGCTGTCAATGAAATTTTTCAAAAATTCTGCAATTTTTTAAAATATTATGGCAAACCGATAAGCCGGGTTCTGTCGTGGACAATCATTCATCTAGGCGCATCATCACTGATACGCTCAAGCAACCTACCCGTGTCCCAAGCGGGCAACTCGTTGGACACCTATTTGGTCTTGCTACACGTGGAGTTTACCATGCCATGAACTGTTGCCAGTCATGCGGTGGGCTCTTACCCCACCCTTTCACCCTTACCTATATAATAGGCGGTCTGCTCTCTGTTGCACTGGTCGTAGGCTCTCGCCTCCTAGCCGTTAGCTAGCACGTCGCCCTATGTAGCCCGGACTTTCCTCCCTCCAAAGTTTGGACGGCGATTGTCTAGTCTGCCAAGATGGCTATTATATCATAATTTTCTTGGCTTAAGATACAATCTTTGATTGCTTTATAAATTATCCGTATTATCCAGTAATTCGATGAAATTTCGCCAAAAGCTCTTCTTCGCTCTCGGCATGATTTGGATCTTTTGGAATACAATCTACAGGACAGATATCTACACACTGCGGCGTATCGTAATGGCCCACGCATTCTGTGCATAAATTCGGGTCGATCACATAGATGTCATTGCCGGCACTGATGGCTTCATTAGGGCAGACAGGTTCGCAGACATCGCAGTTGATGCATTCTTCGGTAATAATTAACGCCATTTAGTTCACCGCAAACTTGTTGGCAAAGCCTGTCAGCACACAAGGTGGAACGAATTTTGAGACATCGCCACCAAGCCGTGCCACTTCACGCACCAATGTAGATGACACAAAGGAATATTCTTGAGATGGCGTCAAAAATACCGCCTCAAAATTCTCATCCAAACTACGATTCATGTTGGCAAGACCAAATTCATATTCAAAATCCGACACCGCGCGCAGACCACGAATGACCGCTTGGGTGTTTTGCTCTCTGGCGAAATCCACCAAAAGCCCTTCAAAGCCAACCACCACCACACGTGGATCATCTTTAAATACCGATTCCACCATCGCCACACGCTCATCGAAGCTAAACAGTGGCTTCTTGTGATGGGCGAAAGCAACGGCAATGATCACTTCATCAAACAGTTTCAATGTGCGCTTAACAAGATCGATGTGTCCATTGGTAATGGGGTCGAATGTGCCAGGGTATAGGGCTTTTTTTGGGGTGTGTGAGATCATTGGCTTTTTAAATCTGGCTAAAATAACTGAGTATGCTATCAAATTTTGCTAATTTTTTAAACCTGTTTGTGATTTTAGAATCGCCTTGCTGATTTAAATTAAAAAACGCACCCATTTTGGATGCGTTTTTGATGACCTTTAAGGCAGTTCGATGGCGTATTCGCTGACATTGGGTAGTTTTTTGGTTAGGTTTTGGGCGTACATAAAATCTGCCATGGCTTGATAGCGGTTAATATCCAGCGCTTTTGGGTTATTTGGCAGGTGCGGCAAGGTGTCCGCCCACGCCAGCTTGTTCAGCTCATTATCAAGCTCTTTTGGCTTATAAGCCACGAATGACTGCCATGCTTGATCAGGATTTTGTCTGATAAAATCTGTCGCCTGAGTGATGGCATTCATGAATTTAACCAATTTTTCGTCTTGAATAGCGTTCTTGTTCGCCACGAAAATCAGTTCATCATAGGCGGGCACCCCATGCTCCTCTGGATAGAACGCCACGCCTTCATGTTTTTCGATGTGTAATTGATTAAGCTCAAAATTACGAAACGCACCAATCACGCCATCCGCCTGACCGCTAAGCAAAGAAGGCGAAAGCGACCAGTTTACATTCACCATTTGTACGTCTTTGTCGGTTAAATTGACTGATTGCAGCATGGTCTTTAATAATAGCTCTTCAAACCCGCTCACCGAATAGCCGATTTTTTTGCCTTTTAGGTCTTCTAGCTTGGTGATGTTGCTGTCTTTTAGAATGACTAAGCTGTTCAGCGGCGTATTAATCACCGTGCCAATGCGCACAAGTGGCAAGCCTTGGGCGATGCTTTGTTGTAGCTGCGGCTGATAATCAACCGCGATGTCTGCTTGGTTTGAGGCGACCAGTTTTGGCGGCATGGATGGATCGGCGGGTTCTGTGATCTCAACATCAAGCCCCTGCTCATCAAAATACCCTTGCTGCTTAGCGATGATGATGGCTGCGTGATTCGGGTTTACGAACCAATCTAGTAGCAATGTTAGCTTTTGAACGTCTTGCACGCTGTCTTTAGCATTTTGTTCTTTTGGCGCGCAAGCCAATAAAATCAGCGCAGCGGTGGCGATAAGCGCACCTTTGATAAATTTCGATAAAGTCATAAATTCTCCTTTTTATGGTTGGTTGTGTGATTAACGCACATGGGATGCCCAAGGAATTAGGCGTTTTAATAAATAATCACCCAAAAAATACAGACTAAGTGCGATAATAACGAGTACAAATAACGCCACAAACATCAAATCAACCTGCATTCTGGCATTGGCATGCAACATGAGATAACCCAAGCCGTGCGATGAGCCGACCCATTCGCCAACCACTGCCCCAATTGGCGCGATCGAGATGGCAATGCGAAGCCCTGATGCTAGGGCAGGTAGCGCAGCGGGCAGTTTAACCTTTAATAGCATCTGCATGGGCGAAATGCGATAAGTTTGAGCAATGTCAAGCCACGCATTCTGAGTCTGGCGCAGCCCATCAAAACACGCTGCCGTGACAGGGAAATAAATAATCATTACCGTCATGACAATCTTCGAGGTGATCCCATATCCAAACCAAAGCACGAGCAATGGCGCGATGGCAAATACAGGAATCGCCTGCGAGATGATCAGTATAGACAACAGCACCGAGGACAATCTGCGCGACGCACTTAATATCAATGCTGACGCCACACCCAAGGTCGTGCCAATGCCAAGCCCAAACAAAATCTCAATCAGCGTAATTCTGGCTTGCTCCCAGATAAGCTCATGATGCACTAAGAATGATTCATAGACCGCCAAAGGACTTGGTAGAATGTAGTGCGGTAACTCACCAAGCGACACAATCACCTGCCAAATCAATAACAAAACCAAGGTAATCAAAGGTATCTTGAGCCATCGCATCAGACAATCTCCCCAAGCTCAGCAAGGAGCCGTGCATGTAGCTCACCAAATACGCTATGAGTGAGCGCCCTAATGGGTCTATCATCTGGCGTGATTTTTAGGGATATGGTGGCGGGCTGGTGTTTTAGGACATAAATATCATCACTAAGTCGAAGAGCTTCTTGGGGGTCGTGAGTGATGAGTAGGACGGTTTTGTCTTGTAGCAATTCATACGCCAAAGCCTGTAATTCATGGCGTGTCACGGCATCTAATGCAGAAAACGGCTCATCCATCAGCACCAGATCGGCATCCATCATGAGCGTGCGCGCCAATGCAACACGCTGTCTTTGGCCGCCTGAGAGTTCGTGGACTTTTTTATGAGTGTGATCGCTCATCTTTACTTGGGTGAGTAGTTGCAGTGCTTTGGCGTGTGTCTTGGGGGATTTGCGACCTGATAGGTGCACATAGAGCTGTACATTATCGATGATTGATAGCCAAGGATACAGCGCATCGTGCTGAGCCATGTAGGCGATATTGGCATCGTCTAGGAAGCTAACTTCTCCCTGATAGCCTTTCTCAAGTCCTGCGATGATGCGCAGCAAGGTGGATTTGCCCACACCCGAGCCACCCAATAGACTGCTAAAGCGACCTTTGGGCAATTGAAAATTAAAATCATGAAAAATCTGCTGCTCGCAGAATCTTAGCGACAGACCGTCTATGCTAACGTGGTGCATACGCCCTCTAGCAGGACAGTAGAAATGATGGGGTGGGCATGGTTTAGTTTCCTACGACAGTATTAACTGAATCAGGTTCACGGGTATTATCTCAGCCATCAAAAGGACAGCACCCCGACTAAAAATTTAAAAGATTATAACGTATTCTCGTCAATATTGTAAAGCCTTTCGCGCCTGCAATATGCAACGAAAGGCTTGAATGCTAAAGGTTATCGCTTGGCAAAGCCTTGCTTTTGTAGGTATTCTAGCATGAAGGGACGCACTTCAGCGCCGAAGGTTTGGGCGATTTGAGCGCGCCAGTCTAGATCAAGCTTGCGCCCTTGGTAATATTCACGCACTTGTTCGTTGTACGCATTTAGGGACGCTTCATCAGCTTCTTGGTAGGCGTCGGTAGAGACAAGTACGTCTAGCGGCAGACGTGGACGCTGTGATTGGTTAATCTTAGACTCCCAATCAGGATGACCTAAGCACAGACCGAATAATGGGACGACGTGCTTAGGGCAGCCTAAGATCTCGCCTGCTCGCTCGATGTCATTACGAAGAGAACCGATAAATACGCCGCCCAAGCCAAGACTCTCGGCCGCAGCCAGTACGTTTTGCGCCATGAGTGCGGCATCGATCGCACCAATTAGCGTCACCTCTGTCCAGTCAGTCTGCACATCCGCCAGCTGGTTATGGCGCTTAGCATCCATACAAAAAATCAGATACTCAGCACAAGACTCCACATAGCCATGACCCAAACGCTCGCCATTGGCAAACGCTTCATTATAATCCGCCTCGCTCATGTTGCATGAGATCTGACGCAGCTGGGTACGCTTAGCGCTATCAACCACACGAATGATGCTCGTCGCCTGCAAAAAGCTGGACGTCGATACCGCACGCCCCGCTTCCAAGATCGCCTGCAGCATCTCATCAGAAATCGGTTCGCCTGTGTATTTACGCACAGAGCGGTGGTTCAATAGAGTCTCAATGGTAGGAGCACTATTTAGCATGGTTGTTCCTTGTGTAGATAATATGGATAAATCATGTTCATGGTATCAATTATCGCCTTTAAACGCAAATCGATTTCGCAAAAATTGACAATTAGGCAAATTAACAGATGCACTACTTTATCGGCTGTCATAATTTGTTATAATACCAAGCATTATATAAAAATAGGACAAAAACTCATGGCAAAAAAACCAAGCAATCAAATCTGTGCCAATAAAAAAGCACGCCACGAATATTTTATCGAAGAGACCTTTGAAGCTGGGCTTGCCCTGGAGGGCTGGGAAGTCAAAGCAATCCGCGCAGGCAAAATGGCGATCACCGACGCTTATGTCATTTTCAAAAATGGCGAAGCGTTCTTGTTCGGTGCGCACATTCAGCCGCTTTTGACCAGCTCAACGCACATCAATCCAGACAACATTCGCACGCGCAAATTACTTCTTAATCGCCGCGAGATTGACAAATTATTCGGCATGGTCAACCAAAAAGGCTATGCGGTCGTGCCATTATCTTGCTACTGGAAATCTTCACGCGTCAAATGCGAAATCGCCCTAGCTAAAGGTAAAAAACTCCACGACAAGCGCGCCACCCTAAAAGAACGCGATTGGCAAATGGATAAAAAACGCGGGTTCAAGGCGGATTTACGATAATTCCCGTCGTCAAAATGAAAAGGTCAATGTGATATTGACCTTTTCATTTTATTGGCTTGATGCTGATTCACCTTTATTCTTGCGATACGAGACAACACCTTGCAGTACCAAACACAAAATTCCCGCCCAGATCAGCCCATAGCTGCCCAGCATGTCCATCGTAAATGTTCCGCCAAGCACCGTCACCGCAAGCAAGAACAACAGCGCAGGCTCGATATATCCCATTAAGCCGAACAGACTGACAGGCAGCAGGCGATTCGCCTCAAGATGCGACTGCAGCGCAAGGATGCTCACCACGCCAAGACCCACGACTTTAAGAAGCAGCCAACCATCCGTTAGCACCGTCTTGACTGTATCCATGTCAGTCATGATAAGCCAAATCAAGCACACGGGTGCGATGATGAGCGCATCGATGAACAGGCCTGTCACAGCACGCACCTTCTGAACGCGGCGCATGATGTAGTAAATCGGATAAGTACCACACACCCAAAACGTCGCCCAACTAAGCTCGCCTGTGCGCACGATCTCCGCTGCCACGCCTACCCCCGCTAAGGCGACCGCAAGCCACTGCACCTTGCTTAGCTTTTCTTTAAATAATACACAGCCGAACAACACCATCGTCAATGGGAAAAGAAAATAGCCCATCGCTGTCTGTACGCCTTGGTCGTTCAGTGGTGCCCACATAAAGAGCCACAGCTGACTGGCAAAAATCGGTGTCGGCAGCAACAGCCAAAACCAAGACTTTACGCCCTTGATGGCTTTTAGATCATTGATGATGGTTTTTGATTGCCCACTAACCACCAAGAACACCAACAAACAGCCCAAGATCATCACCATGCGCCACAAAAACACGCTCGTGCCGGTCAAAGGCGACAACCATTTGCCATACGTGTACAGCACCCCAAATAATAAGTTAGCAAGTACGACAAGCGCAATTCCCCACATGAATTGTCGGCGCGCCCGAGCTTTGGCGGTGTCTTGTGGCGCGATGAGTACACTAGAATTGGTTACAGAAATGTTCGCATTCATGATATTTGTCTATTCAAATAATTTTCGCACATTTTAAATAAAAATCATGAGAATAAAGCACGATCAAAGTTAATTATTTAGTTTTATTTTGCATATAATAGGTAATTTTGATAAAATTTCTCATAATTAACTAAATTATGTAATCTAATGACACACGCACTTGATGACACCGATAAAATCATCTTAAATCTCCTACAAGATGATGCGACACTCCCACTAAAGAGCGTCGCCGAACGAGCGGGTATCTCTATCGCCACGGCACAGCGACGCATCAGCACGCTTATCGATCAGAAAATCATCGCCAAGCAAGTCGCCATCATCGACCCCACCAAGGTCGGCTACACACTCACAGTACTGGTGATGATCAAGATGGCAACGTCGAGCGTATCCATGCAGCAGCGGTTTGAGCGGGTCATGGCATCCGAGCCACAGGTGATGATGTGTTATGAAATCTCAGGTGATTATGACTTTGTGCTGATGGTGACTAGCCAAAACATGCAAGACTATCACGCTTTTACACGCCGCCTATTGACCAGTGAAAATAACGTCAATCACTTTAACAGTCAATTTGTGATGAATTTTATTAAATCTGGCACCAAAATTACGCTAAAATAGGCAATTATTTTTAGAAGGTTACTCATGAAATTATCCATCCTAACGCTTACACTGTCTGCTTGTCTTCTCATCGGCTGCTCTAAGCCTGCTGAGCCTACCCAATCCAGCGACAGCGCAGACACTGCCGATAATATCGAATCGCACAACCCACACAGCATTGAAGCACTCACCGACACCCTAAAAGCTGATGGCGTCGATATTGACAGTCCCGAGATTCAGCCAATCATCACCGCCGATGGTAAAATCCAGATCAACTGGAGGCTCATCGACACCAACACCCAAAAGGCCGACATCAATAGCTATCAATACCCCATCGACATTCGCAGTCAAGCGGTGCAAAACTATGCCAAAGCCTACAACATCAGCGATCAACAGGCCCAGCACAGCATCGTCGTTAGCATGGCAGCACCCGAAGCACTGGGCAAGATTCTCGATCAGTTAGAAGACGGCTATAAAGGCCATGAACTCACCGATGGCGCCGACATGAAGCTCATCATTCACACCAAGGATAATGTCGTCGCTGACAAGCATGAATACGTCTTTGCGGACAAGTTTGGGGAAGGCCTGGTATTGCCGATCGAGATTCGCCCTGCCAAATAAGACAACCAAATAAAAAAGGGTTGAACATGACATTCAATCCTTTTTTGTTTTAGCTAAATGTTAATCAATTTCTTGCCTTTAATGAGCCTAGATAGATGGCGAACATCACCAAAAACGCACCGCCCCATTGAAGCCCACTGATCGCCTTATGCAGCCAAAAATAATCAATCAGCAGTGCTGCCACAGGCTCTGACAGCAAGAGCAGACCTGTCAGCGACAAGGCAAGCTTAGGAATAGAATAAGCAATAAGCCCCCACGCCATGCACTGCATGACCGCACCGTATACGAACACCCAGCCCCATTCACTCATGGTGGTAGGCATGATTTGCCCCCAATTCCACAAGAGCATCATCGGCAGCATCGTCAGCGCACCGCCTGCACCCACGATGGTCATCATTGGCAATATAGGCACACGAACGACTTCATGGGTGCGCCGAATATACGCCATGGAGATCGCCAAGAATGCCCCAGAGGCAATCCCAGAGACAAAGCCCCACAGCGCAGCATCATTGTGCGCAAACTCAGGGCTGGCGATGAGTGCCACTCCAACCGATGCCATTACAAGACTCAAAAGCTGCATCTTGGTCTGACGCTCACCAAACCACAAAAACGCAATGAATGCCAAAAAGAAAATCTGCAAGCTGTTTAATAAAGTAGAAATACCCGGCCCGATCGCATAAATACTCTCATGCCACAGCGCCAAATCAAAACCAAGTGCAGCCCCTGATATCAGCGCAAATCCAATGGCTTTTTTATCGGTGGGGAAATGCTGACCAAAAATCTTCGCAAGCACCAAAAAAACCCCTGTCGATATGAGCAACCGCCAAAATGCCATGGCATACGCACCGACCGTCTCAACGTGTGCGACGATCAGGCTACCCAGTCCGAATAAGATACAACCAACCAACAGCCCAAACATGGAGAACAGGTCACTCTTGCTCTTTGGCCGTGTGTTACTTATCGTCATGGATATTCCTTAATCTATTACTTAATTTTGGCTTTGGTAGCTTATCATGAGCACAAGCAAAGTCAATCATTAGGCTGTCATAGGGCAATTAAGCTCGCCCATGCTCTGTCAATAGTGCCATAAATGTCGCCTCATCCATCACTTGCACGCCTAAGCTTTGCGCTTTATCAAGCTTGGAGCCTGCCTTTTCGCCTGCCAATAGCATGCTGGTTTTGGCAGATACTGATCCTAAGACTTTTGCGCCCAATGCCTGTAGATGCGCCTTGGCTTCATCTCGCCCCATCGCTGATAGTGTGCCAGTCACCACCCAAGTCTGCCCATCTAATGGTGCATCGCCTGTGTTTTTTGTCACTGCACCCCAATGGATGCCAGCATTAATCAAGCCGTCGATGACTTCATTGTTATGCTCACTTTGGAAGAACTCCATGATATTAACCGCCGTGATGTCGCCAATGTCTGGCACATGAAGCAGCTGCTCGGCACTTGCTTGTCTTAATGCATCAAAACTCTCAAAACTCTCTGCCAAATTCTGCGCAGTGGTCTCACCCACCCCACGAATACCTAGTGCAAAGATAAATCTTGGCAGGGTTGTGTTTTTGGATGTTTCAATGGCGGACAGCATATTGGCAACAGATTTTTCGCCGAGACCCTCCAAGGTCATCAGATGTTCTTGATGGTCTTTTAGAGTATAAATGTCAGCAACTGTCTTGATCAGATTCATCTCAAAGAACTTGATCAGCCATTGCCCACCCAAGCCATCAATATCCATCGCGCGGCGCGACACAAAGTGAATCAGTGCCTCCTTAGACTGAGCAGGGCAATACAATCCGCCCGTGCAGCGAGCCAGCGCCTCACCCTCGGGCAAGGAGACATGAGAATCACACACAGGGCAAGTCTCTGGTAGTGTGATCGAGCTGACATTCTCATCACGCAGCTCCATCATCACTCCCGAGACTTTCGGAATAACATCACCAGCGCGGTGGATGCTCACCATGTCGCCAACCATAACGCCAAGCCGCTGAATCTCACCAAAATTATGCAGCGTCACGTTACTGACCGTCACCCCACCGACATTAACAGGCTCCAATTTACCCACAGGGGTCAGCTGTCCTGTACGCCCTACTTGCCACTCTACCGTCAAAAGACGCGTGATGGCATTCTGGGCGGCAAATTTATAAGCCGTCGCCCATCTCGGTTCGCGGCTCAAAAACCCCAAATCATTCTGCAGCGCTAACGAATTCACCTTGATTACCACCCCATCAATCTCAAAGGGCAGCTGATCGCGTGCATTGGCGATATTATCATAAAATTCCTGCACACCCTTAGGGGTGGTTGCAGTATCAAAAGGCGCAGTCTCAAATCCTAACGTGCGCAGATATTCCAATGCACCACTTTGGGTCGTGATGTGACTTGGCAAACCCTGATTCACTGAATACCCAAAAAACGCCAAAGGTCGTGCTGCTGCAATGGCAGGATTAAGTTGGCGCAGACTGCCCGCGGCGGCATTTCTAGGATTGGCAAAAGTCTTCTCACCACGCAGTTCACTGTCTTTATTAAACTTCATAAAGCCCGCTTTTGGCATGAGCACCTCGCCGCGCACTTCCAATAAATCAATATCGACACACTCTGGCAGCACCAACGGTAAGTTACGGATGGTTCTGACATTATGCGTAATATCCTCACCCAAGCGACCATCGCCACGCGTGATGGCTTGAGTGAATACGCCATTCATGTATTTTAAGGATACTGCCAAACCGTCCAGCTTAAGCTCCATCTCAAATTCTGGCTGCTTATTTTTATCATCAAGGCGGTCATTGATACGGCGAACGAAGCTTAATAGCCCTTCTTCATCGAATACATTTCCCAAGGAGAGCATCGCCAAATCATGCGCCACTTGATTAAAAGCAGGTAGCGGCTCACCGCCCACGCTGTCGGTCGGGCTGTCAGGTTGTTTTAAATTGGGATGCGCTTGTTCAAGCTGCACCAACTTAGATCTTAGACTGTCGTACTCATCATCAGCGATGGTTGGGTTATCAAGCACATAATAGGCGTGGTTGTGTTTTTTTAGCGCTTGAATCAGATTACGCATTTGGCCAACGATGTGATCATCTTTGGGGTTGGCTACTAAATCCTCTTGGGTAAAATCAAATAAATCGGTCATTTTTAACTTCTAAACAACTATAAAATCAGACAAAAAACCGCCTTAGCAAAGACGGTTTTTAGAAGGCATAAACTTATTGATGGCTGGCAGCGTGGGCACGCAATTTGGCAAATTCTGCATCGTCGAGCGTGTAGCCCTCTTCGTTATATATGTCAGCCTCTAGGTCATCAGCGATCATCTGCGCCACTGACACCATGCTATCAAAGCCACGCAAGGCATGTGGGTGCGGCAGTGATAAGAACAATAGAATGCTATTAAAACGACTCTCAGCAAGTACATTCAAGTCAAACGGCTGAACACCCTCGTTATTGACGCCCATCATACTAAACCACAGATCGCCCGTGCCATTCTCATGCTCGTAGCGGTGGAACATGTTCATCACGCCATATTTTAAGCCGTATTCACGCACCAAGCTCAGTACGGTTTTGCCTGACAGTCCCGTGTAGGCGTTACGCGGTGTGATCACCACAGCGATGTTATCTGTGGCATTCAACAGTGGGCTGTTATTCTGATCGAAGCTTTCTTGGTCAGACAGATGCTTATCTAGGATTGGGGAGTTTTGCTCAAATTTACCATTAAGCTCACGCAGCTGTTCGGTCTCTTCGTGCGCAGCATCGCTCGGCGCGATCGCCTCATCAGCATTTTCAGCAGGCTTATTGGGCTCAGGATTAATAATCGGTCGATCTGATGCACTCACCACAGGGGATGAAGCTGCCACCGCCGCCATGCTGGTTAGCGCATCAGGTGCGTCGTCGCTTGGCAAGGCAACCGCATCATCATGAGTCAGCAGTCGCTCGTCTCTTGGCGTGATCGGTAAACCATCTTTGTGATGTACATCACCAGCATGATCGATTTGTTTTTTGCTATTAATGGCGCGCAAAATGGCAGGCACCAACAAAATACATCCGAGTACAATCGCAAGCACTGCAAGCAATAGCCAAACACTCTGATCCATATCTACCCCAAATATTCTTTTAAAAAATCTAACATCATCATCAACTGATGGTTGATACAAATAAATTATTCATAGTCTATCACGATGCGCCAAATTCGTCATCTATTTGTTGGACCAAGTTTTATATTTTTGGCAATTATTTTTATAAATTTGAACAGCTTAATGTTCTTTTGATAAAAACTGTTCAAAAGTCGCTCAACTCATTGTGATGGATAATAAAAAAAACCGTCCATACAGGACGGTTTTCATCAAAAGCTTTGTTGCTTTTGGTGGACAAGTTAGGCTTTTTTGCCACGGCTTGCGAATGCACCAAAACGCTTGTTGAAGCTAGCAACACGACCTTCGTTAGATGCTTTACGTTGCTCGCCAGTGTAGAATGGGTGCGACGCACTTGAAATATCAAGTGGGAAATATGGGTATTCTTGACCTTCGTATTCACGAGTAGTCTTAGTCGCAACAGTTGAGCGAGTTAGGAAGTACACGTCAGCATTGGTGTCATGGAATAGAACTTCTTTGTATTCTGGGTGGATGTCTTTACGCATGATGATCGTCCAATAAATCTAAGCACTAATATATACTGCCTTGGCAAATGCCATTACAGCCGAACATAGCCACGCCATCACCAACCAACTTTGGCATACCGCACCATGTTTTCACACATTAGCCCACTTAGATGGGAAAAATGAGCCGATATTTTAGCAAAACACCACCAACTATTCAAGCAAATTTAGCAAATCAGCTCATTGAAATTAACGGCAGTCTGCCGACTAACGCGGATCATTCTCCATCTCGATGCGCGTGCGGAATTTTTGACCTGCCTTGAATGTTACCACGCGGCGCGCCTTAACAGGAATGCTCTCGCCTGTCTTTGGGTTACGCCCTGGGCGGGATTTTTTGTCTTTTAATTCAAAATTACCAAATCCAGAGATCTTGACTTCCTTGCCGTCAGCGAGATTTTGGCTAATTTCTTCAAAAAATTTATCCACAATCCGTCTGGCATCTTGGCGAGTGATGCGCAGACGAATCGTTAAGCGGTCTATCATGTCAGCTTTGGTTAATGCACTCATGATGTGTCCTTATGTTAGGTCAATAGCCACCGAAGTGGCATTTGGATTAACTGTCTCTTAGTTTTGCGCCGTGCTTGTCGCTCAATCTAGAGACGACATCATCCATCGCTTTTTTGATGACATCATCTTCTAATGTGGCATCAGCATTCTGGAAAAGCATGGCAAAAGCCAGTGATTTTTTGTCCTCTGGCAGTCTGTCGCCTTCATAGACATCGAACAGCCAAAGATCGGTCAGATATTTACCCGCTGCCGCACGAATATCCACAACCAAATCTTGCCACTCTACCGATTTATCCACCAAGAATGCCAAGTCACGGCGCACGCTTGGGAATTTACTCGGGGCGGTGATGGCGTTGGTCGCGCGATGCAGATCGATGAGATCTTCGATGGCAAATTGAGCCACCCAAACAGCCGGCAGATCAAGCGCTTTGGCGATGCTTGGGTGTAACTGACCGAACCAGCCAAGATGCACACCATTTACCACAAGATAAGCACTTTGCCCAGGGTGTAAGAACGCCAAATCAGCGCGCTCGTAGGTTAGGCTGGTCTTATTTAGATGTTGTGGCAGTAGGCTTTCAACATCGCGCTTTAGATCAAAAAAGTCCATCACGCGCTTATCATAGATGCCCTCTTCAGCAACCAAGCCGGTGGCAACCATCGCAAGGCTCGGGGTCTGCACTAGGTTATCAATGTTCTGACCCACAAAAGACAAACCCGTCTCAAACAGACGTACGCGAGGCTGTTGGCGGTTTAGGTTATAAGACACCACAGGTAGCAGGCTGGATAATAATGTACGGCGCATTACCGCTAAGTCTGCTGAGATTGGATTGGCAAGTGGCAATACTGCCCCAAGCTTGCCATCATTAAATAGCGCTTCGATCTTAGCATCGCTAAAGCTAAAGCTCACCGCCTCAAAGTAACCCGATGCCGCTAGGCTTAATTTGAGTTCATGCGTTAGATCTGCTGTGTCGTCATAGCTCATGTCCACAGCAAATTCTGGCAAGCGTGGCTTAATGTGATCATAGCCGTGGATACGCGCAATTTCTTCAACCAGATCCTCTGCGATATTTATGTCAAAGCGATGGCTTGGCGGCTGGCAGATGAATTTATCACCATCAAACTGCGTGACAATCTCTAGACGATTTAGAATATCGACAACTTCATCGCTAGGCAGTGCCACGCCCAACAGCTGCTCGATCTTCGCATATGGTAGATGGATTGGGCTGCGTTTTGGTAGTTTATCAAGATTTTCTACGGTGGTAATCTGCCCGACTTCTGCACCTGCCACTTCGTGAATCAAAGCGGTCGCGCGATGAAGCGCCATCAATGGCAATTCAAAGTCCACACCACGCTCAAAGCGCTGGCTGGCATCGGTATGCAAACCAAAACGTCTGGCGCGTGCGGCGATGGCAAGCTGATTAAAATGCGCAGATTCCAACACGATGTTCGTCGTCTCGTCAGTCACTGACGAGCGCATGCCACCCATGATGCCCGCCAATGCCAGCGCGCCTACATCATCAGCAATCAAAAGCTCATCGCCTGTTAGCGTGATGGTCTGCTCATTAAGTAGTTCTAGTGTCTCACCTTGATTCGCCAGACGTACAACGATGTCGCCTTGAATTTTATCCGCATCAAAGGCATGAAGTGGCTGACCCAGCTCTAGCAATACATAGTTCGTCACATCCACCAAGAAGTTGTGTGTGCGCATGCCTGATGCCATCAGATTATCCACCAGCCATTTTGGACTCTTGGCAGTACGGTCGATATTACTGATGTACTGCGCAAGATAACGCGGGCAGGCTTCATCATTAAGCACATTAACATTGACTTTTTTGTCGGTGTTTGGGGTTATGACTTTGATCTCTGAGCGGCTTAGCGGCAGGCGATTAATCACGCTAATCTCACGAGCCAGACCCAAAGCACTAAAGCAATCACCACGGTTTGGCGTGATGGCGATGTCAAAGATCATCGCATCTAAGCCCAAATAATCACGCACATCAACGCCGATCGGCGCATCATCAGGCAGCTCTAATATACCATCAATCTCATCAGTCAGACCAATCTCAGAAGCACCGCACAGCATGCCTTGGCTCTCGATGCCACGAAGCTTGCCTTTTTTGATGTTAAATGGCTTACCATCAATCGGTGGCAGCACCGCACCGACAGTCGCGACGGCAACTTTTAGGCCTGTACGGACATTTGGCGCACCACAGACGATCTGTAGGTTCTCACCTGTACCGATATTAACCGTAGTAACACGCAGGCGATCCGCATCGGGATGCTGCTCACAGGTGATGACCTCGCCGACCACCACGCCACTAAATTCAGGCGCAACCGTGTCTGAACCGTCTAACTCCAGCCCCGCCATGGTGAGCTGCTGACCCAATTCATCCGAGGTGTTGGCAGGATTTGCCCATTGTCTTAGCCAGTTTTCGCTGATTTTCATAATATTCTCTAGATTCTATTTTTTAATAATTGTCGTTTATCAAGCAAACTGCTTTAAAAATCTCAAGTCATTTTGGAAGAACAGACGCAGATCGTTCACGCCATAGTACAACATCGCGAAACGCTCAATGCCAAGCCCAAACGCAAAGCCTGTATATTCATCAGGATCGATGCCACAGTTACGCAGAACTTGTGGGTGTACCATGCCACAGCCCAGCACTTCTAGCCATTTGCCATTATCAGACAAAATATCCACTTCGGCAGATGGCTCAGTAAATGGGAAGAAACTAGGACGGAAACGAACGGTCATCTCCTTACCAAAGAAAGCGTTCAAAAATTCATGAATCACGCCTTTTAACTCAGCGAAGTTCGATGACTTTGAAATCATCAACCCTTCCATCTGATGGAACATTGGCGAATGCGTCTGGTCACTGTCACAGCGATATACGCGACCCGGACAGATGATGCGTAGCGGCGGCTCGCTCTTCTCCATGGTGCGAATCTGCACCCCACTGGTGTGCGTGCGCAGTAGATAATGCGCATCAAAATAAAAAGTATCATGCATGGCGCGCGCAGGATGATAATCAGGGATGTTCAGCGCCTCAAAGTTATAATAGTCGCTCTCAACCTCAGGTCCTGTCGCCACACTAAAGCCCGCCTGTGTGAAGAATTGCTTCATGCGCTCGGTGACGTGCGTGATTGGATGCAGGCCACCTGATGCCACACCACGAGCGGGCAAGCTGATATCCACCTGTTCACTGGCAAGCTTGGCATTAAGTGCCTGCTCTGCCAGTGCTGTCCCACGTGCATCAAATGCGGCCGTCAGACGCGTACGGAGCTCGTGCAGATATGCGCCGTAGGTTTTTTTGCCATCTGTATCTAGGCTGCCCATCTGCTTAGATAGTGTAGTGATGTCGCTTTTTTTACCTTGAAGGGTTACTTTTAGTTCTTGAAGCTCGCTTTCGCTCTGGGCGTTATTGATAAGTGCGCTTGCCGCATCAGTGAATGCCAAAAAATCCTGCTCGCTTAGCGATGCCAATGGCTGATTTAAGGTGGGTATTGTAGTCATAAAAGAGCAACTTTCATTAATTTTCTTAGGAATATAAAGGACTTATTGTAAATAATTCATTTTCAAATGTAAATAAGCGATTCAGATTATTAGCAATTCTATTGGAAAAATCGCAATCTTAATCAGGCTTGCACGCAGAGTTGTTAAAGTTTCAAGAAAAATATCAAAATTTTTCACAAAAATTGTAAATTTCTCGAAATAACTATTGCTATGCATTTAGTTTTTATGTATATTTTCGTTGCAGTCTTAGCAATTTATTGCAGGATTGCAAATATTAGCTGTCGCATCATTATGTCTTGATAAGATAAAGACCTTGATGATACATGGAACATCAGCCTTCTAAGGAATCTGTTATGAAACGCTCATTTTTAAATACCGCCATCAAAGCAACCGCCACACTTGCCATCGCAACACTTACCGCAGAAACTTTTGCAGCTCCCCAAATCTCTGGTCGTCTCTATCTGTCTGCGTTGTACGATAATATTGATAACAAAGAGCATAACACCGTCACACAGACCATTTCGAATACCAAATCCGACCGCCTTTCTTTAAATTCTGCTGGATCTCGTGTTCGTCTGACTGGTGAAGAAAAGTTGACAAAAGACATCGATTTAGAGTATCGGTTGGAATATTCGATTTTCTTGGACAATGACGGCGAGGGTAAAAACTTCTCTGCTCGTAACACTTACCTAGGGTTTAAGCATGATGACTACGGTACTGTACGCGTGGGTCGAATCTTTACCCCAGATGATGATATTGATTATGTCGATCAAAGCTATCTGTATGCTTCTGGCAACGGATTACCATTTAGCTACGGTGGTCAACGCACGAATAACACCATTCAATACATTTCCCCAAAATTCAACAATGGAAAAACACAAATCAAACTGCATTACGCCATGGATGAAAATTCTGATAACAATCATGGTGGCAAATTTACCACCTTTCATGATGGTGTAACAAAAAAACAAGAGCGTGATATGATTGCAGGTCATATTTTGCATGAAGATACAAAATATGACGCAGGAATATCCTATACTCATGCTGGAGAGTTTAGTGCGTTGCGTGGTATGGTCAGCTACAAGCCAAATGAAAAACTAACCGTTGGCGTCATCGCTCAACAAACCGACTACAACAGTGGCAACAAAGAGCTTGGTGCACTTGTAAGCGGACTATACTCCTTGGATAAGATGACTGATGTATATGCACAAGTAGGTCATGCAAATAACTATCAAGGCTTCAAAGATGGTGAGCTAACCAAAGCCAGTGTTGGTCTTATCAAATGGTTGAAGCGTGATGGCGGTGTTCGTCTGCGCACCTTTGGCTCGCTGTCATATCTTGACCAAGTTTCTCATTCTTATAAAGAAAGAACGGATAATAATGTCGTTCATAATGACTTAATTCGCTCAGAAAAAGATGGATTTGGTTTAGAGATGGGTCTGCGTTACGATTTCTAACATAGCACTTCCTGATAAAATAACCCGCCTCGTCAAGGTGGGTTATTTTATGAGCCATTCGTCAAGATTATTCACATCATAAAAAACCGCAATACGAAACGCATTGCGGTTTTGGATTTGGTTATTTAGTAAAAACTAAATTATGCCAATGCAGCTTTTGCCTTTTCACAGATTGCTGTGAATGCACCTGCATCATGCATGGCGATGTCAGCTAGGATACGGCGGTCGATATCGATGTTTGACTTTTTCAAACCATTGATTAGACGGCTGTAAGACAGACCGTTTAGACGCGCACCAGCGTTGATACGAGCAATCCATAGACGACGGAATGAACGCTTCTTGTTGCGGCGGTCACGGTATGCATATTGACCAGCTTTCATTACCGCTTGTACGGCAACACGATACACACGAGAACGTGCACCATAGTAGCCTTTTGCACGAGCTAGAACTTTTTTATGACGGCGATTTGCTTGTACACCACGTTTTACACGAGCCATTTTATTCTCCTAAAATATCCAAAAATTGATTAGATGTATGGGCACATACGACGTACAGAAGCAACGTCTGATGCATGAACCATTACGCAACCACGCAATTGACGGATACGCTTTGGAGATTTTTTGGTTAGGATGTGGCGTTTGAACGCTTGTTTACGCTTAAAGCCGTTTGCTGTTTTTTTGAAACGCTTGGCGGCACCACGTTTGGTTTTAAGTTTCATAATGACCTCTTTATTAATCATAAGTCTTGCGACTTGACGAACCTTTTCGCCACACTCCGTTAGGATAGGCTGAAGGTGGGACGCGTATTATACCAAAATCTTTTGCGCCATGCAAGCCATTAAATACCTTTACTTGCACCCCCAACCGCGCTACAATAAAGCCATTCAGCGATGGCGCACCCATGAATATTCAGCAGCTACTCTATACACTTATCTTATTTGCCGTGACGGCAGTGCAAAGATTGTCGGCTGCTATTTGCCATATCTGATTATAAATGAACAAAAATCCGCGTGACTGTGGCTACCGACCGCGCGGAGCTTGGCGGTATTTGTGTATCTATTGACGTTACACCCTGCCGCCTCAGGACGGATTTGTAGCTTATGGCGGTATTTATGTCTGCACTGCATTGGTTTGGCTGCATTTTGTGGATAAAGTTACGCTTAGCTCATGGGACATGGTGGGCGCAGCATTGGTCGTGCTTGGCGCGCTGACCATTATTCTACAGCCCAATGGCTTTAGCGTGCGCTAAGGACTGATTTTTAGGTTTATTTCATCATTTAGTAACAAAAGACAATTATCATGATGCACTGGCTAGACACTTTAAAATTCGACGAAAACGGGCTCATCCCTGCCATCGCCCAAGACAAAGGCACGGGGCGAATCTTAATGATGGCGTGGCAAAACCGTGAGGCGCTCGAGATCACCGCCAAGACAGGTAAAGGCGTGTACTATAGTCGCAGCCGTGGCAAGCTATGGCACAAAGGCGAAACCAGTGGGCACACTCAGATCGTGCACGAGATTCGCACCGACTGCGACGCTGATGTCATCACGCTCATCATCACTCAGATTGGCGGCATCGCTTGCCACACTGGGCGTGAAAGCTGCTTTTATCAAAAGCTTGATGTCGAACGCGGTGAATGGCTGGCTGTTGACGAGGTAATCAAAAATCCTGATGAGATTTATGGCACGCATGACACCGTCAATTGTCCTGCCATTAAGGCGCAAGGCACGTCTGCACAGACAGTCTTGGCCGAGCTTGATAAGATTCTGCATGAGCGCAAGAGCGCTGACAAAGACAGCTCTTATGTCGCCAGCCTGTATCACAAGGGTCTAAATAAAATCCTAGAGAAGGTCGGTGAAGAATCCACCGAAGCAATCATCGCTGCCAAAGAGCTACAGCTTGTTCGTTCACTTGCCAAAGATGACAATGAAGCTTGTGCTGACGTCGTCTATGAAGTAGCGGATGTGTGGTTTCACAGCTTGGTCGCCTTGCATCAGTTGGGGCTATCGAGCGATGACGTGCTGGCTGAGCTTGGCAGACGCTTTGGGCTGTCGGGTATCGATGAGAAAAATTTACGCACAAACTAATCTGTGCTAGAATATTTACAATCTAATGGTTAAATAAAAAGGGTAATTATGGGCGGATTTTCATTAACGCATTGGCTGATTTTATTGGTTGTGGTTGTGGTTATTTTTGGCACATCCAAACTTAAAAACGCAGGCAAAGACCTAGGCTCTGCCGTCAAAGGCTTCAAAGATGCGGTCAAAGACGAAGACAAGCCTAAACTGTCTGACGGTGAAAACAAACCCATCATCGCTGATGTCAAGGAAGTCAAAAAAGCCGAACAAGCTGAAAAAACTGACGCTTAATAAGTTCGGATCGCTTCGTGCTGAATCTTGGTTTTTTTGAGTTAACGCTGTTTGGCGTGATTGCGCTGATTGTGCTTGGGCCTGAGAAATTACCCGTGGCAGCGCGCACGCTTGGCAAATGGTACGGCAAATTTCGCCGCTTATCGACGCGCCTACAAAGTGAGTTCGTCAGCGAATTGCAGCTGTTGGAAGTTCAAGAAGAGCTCAAAGGCGAACTTGCCAAAATTCGCGAATCCGAAGCCAAGATGAAAGCGCAAATGGCAGAGCTCCAACAAAGCCTCAATAAGACCGAACAAGTTGCCAAAGCAAATAAACAACACATCTTAGATGCTTGGCAGGACAACGCCGATGATGGCGAGCATCAAGATATCAACCCTTCAAAAGACACCAGCAATCAAGACTTTCATCAAGCGGCCGCGCTGGAGACTGCATTTAACCTACCCATGGTGAATCATTGGTTCCTGCTGGGCGATTATGATAAAAAGCGCCGCCTTCCCCAAGCGCCCTTCATGCCTAATTATAAGGCAGATCCCTTACTTTATACGACGACATCATGAGCCATCGATTAGATAATGACGCCGACATGCCATTGATGGCACACTTTGCTGAACTGCGGACGCGATTCATCCGTATTTTTGCGGCGGTGATTGTGGTGTTTTTGGCTTTGGTGGGGTTTAGTCGTGAGCTGTACGATCTGATTTCAAACCCTCTGGTTGCGCTATTGCCCAGTGAAGCCAGCCTCATCGCAACCGATGTCGCATCGGGGTTTTTGGCGCCGATTAAGCTGACCTTCTTTGTGGCGCTGTTCATCACCGTGCCGTTCATCATTGCTCAGATTTGGGGCTTTGTCTCGCCTGCACTCTATAAGCACGAGAAGCGTGCCGCTCTGCCGCTACTGCTATCTGCGATTGTGCTGTTTTATGTCGGGGTGGCTTTTGCTTACTTCGTGGTGCTTGTCCCAGCGCTAAAATTCTTCGTGATGTTCGCACCCGACAACGTCCTGCCGATGACCGACATCCAAAGCTATCTTGATTTTGTCATTAAGTTGTTTGCGGTGTTTGGCGTAATGTTTGAGATTCCTGTGGCAACGCTACTGCTGGTCTTGATGCGCATCGTCACCCCTCAGTCACTGGCTGATAAACGCCGCTATATCATCGTGGGCTGCTTCTTCATCGCCGCCATCGTTACCCCGCCTGATGGTGCCAGCATGCTGATGCTTGCCATCCCAATGTGCCTGCTTTTCGAGGCAGGATTATTCATGGCAAGACTTCTCATCAAAGAAGAAAGCACTGATAATCCCATCACCGACTAAACACCATCTTGCGAACAAAGCAATGTTAATTGTGTTATACTTGGCTGTTTTTATTGCTAAATTTGCCCATGAATCAGATACCCACACCTGCGCCCACCGATGAGCAAATCAACGCCCTGAACATGGCGATGACAGGTCAATCCTTCAAGATCGTCGCCTATGCTGGCGCGGGCAAAACCACCACGCTCAAGCTCATCAGCGAGCACATACAAGGGCGTGGTCTGTATTTGGCATTCAACAAAGCCATCGCCAGCGAGGCGCAAGGAAAATTCCCAAGAAACGTACGCTGCCAGACTTTCCATTCGCTTGCCTATCGTCATGTCAATCGTGATGTGACCGCGAAGATCAGCCTGCCACGCCTAACGCCAAGCCGACTGGCAAATGAGCTAAATCTATCCGCCATACAAGTAGAGCGCAAAGTCGATGGCATCAAAAGATCCATCACGCTCACCCCTGCCAAGCTTGCCAACATCGTCTCAGAAGGCATCACCAATTTTTGTAAAACATCGAGCGCTTACCCTGCACCAAGGCACATCACCCCGCCATCTTGGTTGGATGAGAAAGACAGCGAGAGACTCCAAGAACTGCTATACCCCGCCCTTGAGATGCGCTGGTTACAGTCGATCGATCCCCGTCATCAGTCAGGCATCGGGCACGACATCTACCTAAAACTCTGGACGCTATCCAACCCCATCATTCCTGCTGACTTCATCTTATTCGATGAAGCCCAAGATGCCGACCCGCTCATGATGGGCGCGCTCATCCGCCAAGATAAACAAACCATTTACGTGGGTGATGCACATCAGCAGATCTACGAATGGCGCGGCGCACTGAACGCCATGAAACGCCTACCCTATCCGCAGACGCTGCTCACACAGTCGTTTCGCTTCGGTGATGAGATCGCCAAGGTGGCCAATGTTTTTTTGACCGCATTACAAGAAACCATCCCATTAAAGGGCAATCCAAACACCGCAAGCCGCATCGCCAAATTGCTCGCCCATGGCAAAAAAGACGCCATACTGTGCCGCACCAACGCCACTGCCATAAGTCATCTATTAGCAGGGCTTAAAGCAGGGCATAAAGTCGCTCTACAAGCCGACAGCGATCGGATTTTAAGATTTTGTCATGCTGCCGAGAGCCTAAAAACAGGAAAATCCGCCTATGGCGTGCCCGAATTGGCTTTTTTTAAGCATTGGGGGGAAGTGCAGGAATTTAGCGAAACAGGTGAAGGCTCTGACCTCAAAACCTGGGTAAAGCTCATCGAAGAACACGGCACGCAGACCATCTCAAGCGCCATCAAGAGCCTCACCACCCAAAGCCATGCCGACTATGTCGTCTCTACCGCCCACAAGGCAAAGGGCCTTGAATGGAATCGCGTGCAGATCAGCGATGACTTCTTATACGACATCAATCGCCAAAGCATCAAGATTACCCCTGAAGAGCTGCGCCTGCTCTATGTCGCCTGCACTCGCGCCAAAGAAATCCTCGATGTACACCACATCAGCGACCTATTGGCATCGATCGTCCTCGATGACAAGAAGCTCATCTACAAATAAAATAAGACCACCTTTTCTATGACTGATTTTAGCCATTTTTTTAATCATCCTGTTCGTCTGCTCGCCCCGATGGAGGGCCTGACCGATCCGCTAATGCGCCGGATTCTTACGCGGATTGCCAGTGATCTGGGTCGTCCTTATGATTGGTCGGTGAGCGAATTCATTCGGGTGACACATCACCCACTGCCTGCACATGTATTCTATAAATTCGTGCCAGAATTACACACCGATGGCAAGACCGCCAGTGGCACGCCCATTCACGTGCAGCTGCTTGGTAACAACCCAGACACCATGGGTCAGAGCGCACTCACAGCCGTAGAGCTTGGGGTGCATGCGATTGATCTAAATTTTGGCTGCCCTGCCAAGACTGTGAATAACCACAAAGGCGGCTCTGTATTACTCGATGAACCTGAGACGGTTCATGACATTATTCTCGCTGTTCGTCAAGCCGTACCTGCGCACATTCCTGTCAGTGCCAAGATTCGACTTGGCTACACCGACACCTCTAAGATGAGCGAGATTGGTGATGCGGTGCACACCGCCAAGGCAAGCTGGCTAACAGTTCATGCTCGCACCAAGATCCAAGGCTATAAACCGCCCGCCTACTGGGAGCTTATTGCGCCATTTAATAATCTTGGCATGCCCATCATCGCCAATGGCGAAGTCTGGACGGCTGACGATGCCCGTCGCTGTACGGCACAGGCGAGCACACCGCATCTGATGCTCGGGCGCGGCGCGGTCACCCGCCCCGATCTGATCGCGCGCATCCATGATGAGAGCATCCAACTGTCTTGGGATGAGCTGATCACTCATCAAATCGAATTCCTGCATGACGATACGGACAATCAATCAGGACTCATCGGACGCTACAAACAATGGCTGGGCATGCTCACCAAAGGCTATGCTGAAGCTGAACATCTTTGGCATACCATCAAACGCCTAAAAAACAAAGATGACATCATCCAAGCGTTAATCCAATCTAATGCATGATGTTTAGCTGCGAACCTTTTTAAGAATTATTTTCAATTATTGCTTGCAAAAGGGAATAGGGAGGCGTATAATTTATTTAAAGTTATATTATAACATTTAAATAATTACTCAAATAACCATGCGAGGTTCTCCATGCAAGTACTATCATCCCTAAAATCTGCCAAAACCCGTCACGAAGACTGCCAAGTCGTCCGTCGTCGTGGACGTACCTTTGTCATCTGTAAATCCAATCCACGCTTTAAAGCGGTACAAGGCGGCAAAAAGAAAAAATAAACGCTACCGCTTCCCTCATCACAGTTTCATGGTGATAATAAAATACCGCACAATGCATCATTGGCGGTATTTTATTATCTGCTGGCAGCTTAGTCTTCGTGTCTGGCCTCATAGGCATCATGTTCAGCTTGATAAAGCGTGCCTAAGCGTTTTTGAGTGTCGGCATCGAGCAGCTTTTTGGCTTCTTTAAAGAATTCATTCTCTTCTTCTTTTAGGTGGTGAATGGTCTCTTCGATGAGTGCGTTCGCCGTTTCAAAGAATCTGTCATCGCCGGTACGACCATCACCCAAAGTTGCCATCAGCTCATCCATCTCATGATGTTCTGCGATGGCGTGGCGAGACAGCTCAAGTCCCTCATCAAATGCCATCACAGGCACATAAAGATGACGCTCTTCGGCGGCCGCGTGCGCCTTTAATTCTTCTTCTAATTCTAAGAACACTTCTTTGGCCTTGTTTCTATCTTTGGCATCGACGTGCTTTTGGAAGCTTTTACATAGGTCGCGCTGGATGTCATGCTTGGCGATCAATGCGCTAAAGATGTCTTTATTGGCGGTGATGGTTGTCATATTTTTGTCCTCTTGCTCAGTGGGCTTTTACCCTGCCTAGTCATTTCATTATAACAAAAAACCCAACCCAAAAAAGCCCAAACTCCAAGAGTTATGTAGGATTATGTAACCAATAAGAATTCTTATAACTTGCGATATACATCATTGAACGGCACGCGGAAACGCTCGCCCCAAACACCCTTCTCGCTACGGATACCACACGAGACGACCATGTTAATCTCGCATTCTTCGGGCAAATCCAAGAGATCCTTGATCATTCTGCCATCAAAGCCTTCCATCGGGCAGGTGTCAAGCCCCTTTTCGCTCATGGCAAGCATGAACGTCTGCGCAACCAGACCGCAACTCTTATGCATGACAACACGCATGTCATTAAAAGACACGTCTGCTTGAATCGGACGAAATTGTCCAATCGTACGAGCAAGCATCTGGCGTGCGGTCGGCACAAGCTTGGTCTGACTATATAGGAGCGGCATCAGGCGATTATAATAATGCTCGAATCGCTTGGTGCGGTTAGGTACTTTATGGGCGGGACTGTAGTTTTTGACGTTATATTTTTCAAAATTTAACACCGCTTTGGCGCGCGCACGATGCAGATCAGGGCGAATCACGAATACCACCATCTGATCGGCAGTGGTCGCTGCACCTTGAGATAGGCACGCCTTGGCAAGCTTCGCCAATAGCGTCTTATCCGTTACATGATAGAATTCGTACAGCTGCATATTCGAGCTCGTTGGCGCCAGCGTGGCAAGCTCAAGGCAATGTTTCACCAGTGCTTCGTCAATAGCAACGGGCAAATAATCGCGCACGGAACGACGATGGCTTAATATGTCATGCAAACTCATACCACATCCTTAATTCATGTCCAATAAATGAATAAAAGCTAAAATCTTCAATCTTAAAATTCAGGCTATTTTATCGTAAAGTTTTAACTTTTGCCGTAAAATTTTGTGATAAACTAATGCAATTTTTCCCTTTGATGCCAATTTTGAGACAAGGTAATGCTATGACTGGCACCTCCAATTCGCCCAAACCTACCCACACCCAATCAAGCCTTAGCCATCAACTCAACCGTGAAGCCAAATGGTCTTTGTATCTCACGCTCCTGTACATGGCAGGTTGGGTGATTTTTGCGTATTTTATGCCAGCAGGGACGGGGCTTTTGGGCTTGCCGTTGTGGTTTGAGTTAAGCTGTATTTTTTTGCCCCTGATTTTTATTTTAATCAGTATGGCGGTGTTAAAGGCGGTTTATCAGGAAGTAGATTTGGACACTGATTTGACATCAGACAAAGGGGACGACGCATGAATTTAAATATTCAAATTTTAATCCCCCTTGTTCTGTATCTGTTTTTTGTGTTTGGGGTGGCGTGGCACGCTTATCAAAAACGCAAAACGGTCGGATTTTTAAATGAATACTATGTTGGCTCACGCTCCATGGGCGGATTTGTACTTGCGATGACCACGGTGGCGACTTACGTCTCGGCAAGTTCATTCATCGGCGGGCCTGGGGCGGCGTATAAATTTGGCTTGGGCTGGGTGCTACTGTCCATGATACAAGTGCCTGCAATCTGGCTCACGCTTGGCACGCTTGGTAAGAAGTTTGCCATGCTCGCCCGCCAAACAGGTAGCATTACCATCAATGACCTGCTATTTGCCCGTTATCAAAATAAAGTCGTGGTGTGGCTTGCGTGTGTCTCGCTGCTACTGGCGTTTTTCGGCATGATGGTGGTGCAGTTTATTGGGGCAGGTCGTCTGCTTGAAACGACACTGGGTCTGCCTTATGAATGGTCGATTGGCGTGTTTGCCCTTGTGATTGGGCTTTATACCTTTATTGGGGGCTTTCGTGCGGTGGTCTTGACCGACACCGTGCAGGGGCTTGTCATGCTCATCGGCACGATGCTCCTACTCGGGGCAACGCTTGTCGCCACAGGGGGTATGGAGAACGCCATGACCACCCTGCACGCCATTGACCCACGCCTACTGACCCCCACAGGCGTTGATGATAAGCTGTCGGCAACATTTATGCTGTCGTTTTGGGTGCTGGTGTGTTTTGGTCTCATTGGCTTGCCCCATACGGCGGTACGGGCGATGGCGTATAAGGACAGTCGCTCGCTACACCGTGGGATACTCGTGGGAACGGTAGTGATGACGGTGCTGGTCTTGGGCATGCACCTAGCAGGGGTCTTGGCTCGTGCGGTCGTGCCTGAGCTTGATGTGCCTGACAAGGTCATTCCCACGCTCATGATGACGGTGCTACCGCCCTTTATGGCAGGGATATTTTTGGCGGCACCTATGGCGGCGATTATGTCGTCCATTGACTCGATGCTGATACAGTCGTCAAGCACGCTGATTAAGGATTTGTATTTATCTATCAAGCCTGACGCTATCCACAACGAAGCCAAAATCAAACGCTACTCCACCACGCTCACGCTTGGCTTTACCATGATTTTGGCGGTCGTTGCCATGCTAAATCCGCCAGATATGCTCATTTGGCTAAACTTATTATCCTTTGGTGGGTTAGAGGCGACTTTCTTATGGGTGCTAGTGTTTGGGCTGTATTACAAAAAAGCCAATGCCACAGGGGCGATATGGTCTATGGTGGCAGGTCTGACGAGCTATGTCATCATTGCCTATTTTAAAATCGCCTTATGGGATTTGCACCCTGTTGTGCCTGCGTTGGTGATTGGGCTTGTTGCATTTTTGGTGGGGAATAAGGTGGGGGAGATAAAAAAGGCGTGATGTTGGTTTGGTTTTTTCAAAAAGTAGTATTGTTCAATTAAGATATTTTTTGCAATATGGACGTGTAGGGGTGCGTTGAACACGCCCTGCCAATCCTACAAAATATTTTTTAAATGTGGAACCAGTGGGGATTTAGGTTGATTTTCTATATCTTGGAGCGACTCATAGACACCATTTATCATTGACATTGTTAATCAACCATACCTTTGGGTAGATTTGTAGGAACAAATGACATTTGCCTTGTGATAACATTTTGATTTTTGGGCGAATGTAATTTGCCCCTACATGCCCAAATTTTAAAATATCTCTTTATTGAACAATGCTGTTCAGTTTAATATTAAAAAGGGCGAACTCTCGCCCCCTTTTCACACTGCATCTACCACAATCGGCTTGCCATTGTGCATTAGTACCGTTATGTCCACATTATACAGCACTTTCATGTTTTGAGCCGTTAGCACGTCTTTTGGCGTACCCACCGACACCACTTCGCCCCCTTTCATCATCACAACCGTATCGGCAAATTGGGACGCTTGGTTGATGTCGTGTAGCACGATAACCACCGTTTTGCCACGACTTGCCAACACCTTCATCTGTCGCATGAGTCGCCCTGCGTGGTACATATCTAGGTTGTTGAGCGGTTCATCAAGCAAGATATACGGCGTATCTTGGCACACCGCCATGGCAATCAGCACACGCTGACGCTGACCGCCTGACAAGTCGGACAAAAACCGCTCCGCCAACGTCTCTAATTCAAAGGTTGTAATCATCTCCTCCACCTTATCCTTATCCGCCTGTGTAGGTCTGCCTTGATGATAAGGATAACGCCCAAACATGAGTAGCTCACGCACACGCAGTCGCCCCTGAATGTGGTTTTCTTGGGCGAGCATGGCGACCACTTTTGCCATATCACTATCTGTAGCGGTGCTGATGTCATGCCCATCAAAGCTGATACAGGCGGATTTGTCCTGCAAAGGATTCATGCGAGCCATCAGGCTAAACAGCGTACTTTTGCCCGCCCCGTTCGCTCCGATGAGTGCGATGATTTGCCCTGTGGGTAGCTCAAAGTTTACGTTTTTTAAAATGGGTAAATCGCCGATGTTGTGGCTAACGTTTTTTACTTTTATCATAAATACCCCAATTATTCCAACAAATACAAAGGCAAGCCAAGCCCAAATAAATCAAAAAATGAATGTGCCAAAGTAAATGGCACCAGTTCATCACTTTTATAGCGTAATAACAAAAACACAATCCCCAAAGTGGTAATGGTTAATGCTCCTGCCAATCCTTGATAGGTATGAAAGGCAAATCGCACAAACAAAGTAAACACAATGGCAAGGGGTAAATGTTTTTTTGTGGTCAATGCCACCAATCCAATAAAAAATACTTCTTCATAAAAGCCATTTAGTAGGGCAAATAAAATAAAGGAAACAGACCACATACTAAAATGCTCGCTTGCCCCATAATGTGCCTCCGTGGTTGGATAAAGCTCGGGAAAAGCCCAGTATTGCAAATACTCATAAAGCGATGCCACCGTTCCTGCAATGAGAATGTATAGCACCACTTTTGGCAATGTCCAGCGATTGACACTAAAATTTAATTGTGTAAAATCAAATTTACGATAGGCCAAATACCCAAACGCCACCAATAATGCCACAATTTCACTCAAAATCCCCGACCAGTTACTTGAACTGTTGAATTCCAAAGTCTCGGGAGCAACCTGCTCATGGCTTATCAATTCAAAAAACTGCATATTGGAACTATAAATGGCAAAGCCAAAAAAGATAATCGCCAAAATAACCACATCAAATAAGTGCAATGATTTTAATTTATTTGTCATTCAACAACCTAAATTTATAGATTAAATTTTATGTATTAAGAATTATTGCATTGTACGTTGTTTGCTATATTGCATAAAAATCAGTAGCAAAAACGCCACCCCGCCAAACAGCTCAATGACCACTTCAAGCACGCCTGCCATTTTAAAGACATGCTCAAACACCGCCTGTCCCACGATGAGCGTGCTACTGGCGATGAGCGTCACCAAAATCAGCCTCTCACCATGAGCCATTTTTGTACAAAAACGATTGGTCAAAGCACACACCAGTAGCCCAAAAAACGTAATCGGACCCACGAGGGCGGTTGCCATAGACACCAGTAGCGAGATTGTCATCAAAATACCAAGAGACAGCTTATGATACGGCACGCCAAGCGAAATGGCACAATTTCTACCAAGTAGCAATACGTCCAACGCAAACCGTTGTCGCCACACATAAATAAAAGTCGCCACCGACAGCACCACACTGGTGATGAGCAGATTAACATTAACAGCGGTAAAACTGGCATAGCTTTGGGCTTGTACGGTAACAAATTCATCGGGATTTATCATGCGAGCGACCATGTAGGATAGGCTACGAAACAACGTCCCAAAAATCACGCCCACCAAGATAAGCCGTGTCAAATCCTGATTATGTTTAGTAAACAAAAAACGAAACAAAATCACCGACAGCACCATCATGACCGCCACTTCAAAGGCAAATTTGCCCACCGTTGGCAAGGTGACATAACTTAGCATGCCCAAAAAGAACAGCATCAGGCTCTGTATCAAGACATATAAGGCATCAAAGCCCAAGAGACTTGGCGTTAAAATGGGGTTATGCGTAAGCGTTTGAAATAACAGCGTGGACACCCCCACCGCATAGCCTACCACCAAAAAAGCAATGAGTTTGCGAGTACGCAGGGGCAAGGCAAAATCCCAATTGATGACATTTAAGGTCAAATACAGCCCACAGCCAATCACAAGCACGATAAACGCCAACAAAATAGGATTGCCCAATAACTTTTTTATAAAATTCATCACACGCCCCTATTTTGATTTTGACAAAAGCCATAAAAACAGTGCCGACCCTAGCACGCCAAAGACGACATAGACAGGGATTTCAAAGGGATAACGTATCACACGCCCAATAATATCGCACAAAAGGACACAAGACGCACCAAGCAACGCCACCGCAGGGAGTGACACTCGTAGGCGATCTCCGACCAGACGGCTCACGATATTTGGCACGACAAGCCCCACAAAGCTAATCGCCCCCACCGTTACCACCACCACCGAACTTATCATCGCCACCATGCCAATGGCAAGCCACATGACAGCGTCTTTATTGACCCCCAAATTTTTGGCGATACCGTCCCCAAGCCCGATAATCGTCAAGCGGTCTGCCATGATATAGGCAATGGCGGACAAAATCCCCACCAGCCACAAGGTCTCATACCGCCCTGCCAGCACGCTAGAAAAATCGCCAAACCGCCACACCGACAGCATTTGCACCGTCTCGGTCTGATACGCCAAAAATAAGGTCGCCGAATCAATAATCCCCCCAAACACAATCCCCACAAGCGGAATGATGAGAAAGTCCGTGGGCGGCAAGCGTTTGATAATCTGCATAAAAATCATCATACCGCCAAACGCCATGACGGTTGCCACGCTCATCTTACCCAAAAGGGGCAAGGTTGGCATATAAAGGCTTGTGAGCAAAATCCCAAGCACCGCCGACTGTGTCGCCCCGACCATAGACGGCTCAACAAATCGGTTTTTTAGCACGACCTGCATCATCATGCCCGCTATCGCCATGCTCGCCCCTGTCAAAATTAAAGCGAGCGTACGGGGCAGACGGCTCACCAAAAAAAGCTGTGAGCTGTTGTCGGTGTCGTCAAAGAGTTTCGCCCATGAAAAATCCGCCACCCCCACCGAAATGCTGATGACAATCAAAACAAACAAAAGCAAAAACGCGCCAACATTGACAAATGCTGGCGACCACCAAGAAGTTGGGGCGGAGAGTGTCGCTGTGGTCATAGGATTCCCAAGTGATAATTCCTAAGGTGCATGGTGGGGCAAAGGGGTTTATAATTTAAAATGGGTTTATACAGCCAAAAAAAATTGAATTTTACCACAAAAACCGTTCGCCGCAAGCTTGCCTGCGGGTCGGTTTCCGTCATGGTTCGACAAGGCTCACCACGAACGAAAAACTGTAGTACTCTTTCGTTTTGTAGAGTGTATGATAAATTGATATGATCAAATCAAAATATATGCCCCAATTTGCATTTTTAAAATAATGCCTTTGTAGGGTCGTGCTTTCCACGCCCTTTGGTATATTCTGAATTTAAATAAGCATGTTTAAAATTTGGATGTGTAGGGGCGAATACAACGCCTAAAAGACACTTATGATACAGGGCAAATGTAACTTACCCCTGCAAATTCACTACAAACACAATCAATTAACAATGCTAATAAAAATCAGCAAAAGGGCGAATAAAATCCGCCCCCTTTTTTTACACCCAACATCAATTACTGAGCTGTTTTTGCATTAAACGCATCGGTAACAATCTTAGCATCTTTTAGCCATTGGTAATAACCCCCAAAGGCAAGATAAGAATCTGGACTGACATAGACGATTTGGTTATTTTTATAGGCTTTGGTGTTGTGCATGAGTGGGTTATTTAGCACTTCCTTAGCCGATACGCCTTCTTCGCCAATCGCCGACGTGCGGTCTAGGACAAACAGCCAATCAGGGTCAATTTTTTGAATATATTCAAAGCTAATGGGCTGACCATGACGCTCTTCGTTTTTGTTCACGTTAGCGTCCGCCATAGGAATGCCGAATGTGGTGTGTAGATAGCCGTAGCGTGAGTTTTTGCCATAGGCACTCATTTTGTTGCCGTTGATAAGAATGGCAAGCCCATTGCCCTTGCCTTCTACCGCTTTTTTGGTCTCGGCGATGGCAGTATCAATGTCGGCGATGAGTTTGTCGGCTTCGGCAGTTTTACCAAACACTTTACCAAAATCAGTAATCTGCTGTTTGCTTGACTCATAGACGTTGTTGGTGTCAATGGTTAGGTTATACGTTGGGGCGATTTTGCCAAGCTCTTCGCTCTTTTCTGCCATACGAGAACCCACAAAAATCGCTTGTGGTTTTAGGCTGTGCAATACTTCTAAATTTGGCTCAAATAGCGTACCAACGCTTGTGCCGTCTGGCGTGCCGTCCGCTTTTAGGTTTAGGGTAGCGATACGCTCGGCAGTCATCTCGGCTGACGGCATGCCTTGCACCGCCACGCCCAAGGCTTTTAGGTTTTGTAGGGCGGTCATGTCATAGACGGCGATGGGATTTGGGTTGGCAGGGATGGTCTGCTCGCCTGTGGCGGTCTTAATGGTAACATCGCCTGTGGCAGGGGTTGCATTATCAGCAGTGGTTTCTGTTTTTTGGTCGGCATTGGCAGCAGGTGCTTCGCTCTTGGTGTCGGCTGGCTTGTCTTGACTACATGCCATCAGTGATAAGCTTAGTGCTGCAATAACGCCTAGGCTAACAGGACGCATCATCTGAGTGATTTTCATACAAACTCCATGGTTTTTATAAAGATATAAAGCATCACACTATGATATAAAATTTTCTCGCAAATATCAATGATAATGAGAATTTTTTTTGTTAAATCAGTAAATTAAAGCATAAAAAAGCCGAACATATGAGTTCGGCTTTATGGAGTAGCATGAGATTATTTAACTTGAGCGCGGTATTTCACGACAGCGGTCGCACCAATGCCCAAATCTTCAATCGTCCAGCGCAATGCCTTATAGTAGCTTAGTGGCAGCTGTTGGGTTTGTCCATTTAGGGTTGCGCGGATTGGCATGTGTACGAAACGATTGCCGTCAATGCTCGCCTTAACGATGGCAGGGCTCACATCACCCACCAGCTCAACACCCTCAGGGATGTTCAATGTGGCATTCATGCTACGCACACGGTTGGTGTCTTGGTTGGTGAATAGACCTTGGTATTCCACGATTTCGCCTTTGGCAACGCTTGCGCCAACGGTCAGCAGTTCTAGCTTCTCAGCACCGGTTTCGTCTTTACGAACCACGAAAGCGTTTAGCTTGGTGTCAATCTTCGGTGCGGCTACTTGCTGCTCGGTAGCCTCTGTCAGCTGTGGATTCTCTGGGGTTGGTAACATTGCCTGTGCAGATGCTGCGGTCATCGCCAGTGTTGCCAATAGTGCGCTGCGTAGTCTCATGCGTCATTCCTTTTTTTAAAATAAAAGTTTAATCATGTCTAAAATTGCCCTATGATACCATGATTTTACGCCTAAAATGCATCGAATTGTATCGTAAATTACACCGCTGTGTATGATTTTTTCAATTGTTTACATTCACTATGCTAAATTGCTAGCAGCTTAATAGCATCTTTATTAGGCGCAATAAAAACCCAAGCAAAACTGTTCGCTTGGGTTTTGGTTTTAAGACTTCGTATCATACGCGTTCGATGATGGTCGCAATCCCCTGCCCCAATCCGATACACATGGTGGCAAGTCCGATTTGAGTATCTTGTTGCTCCATGACATTGAGTAAGGTCGTGGTAATTCTCGCACCAGAACAGCCCAGCGGGTGTCCTAGGGCAATCGCTCCGCCATTGTGATTGACGATGTCTTGCTTATCATACAGTCCCAAGCCTTTTAGCACCGACAGGCCTTGGGCGGCGAATGCTTCGTTTAGCTCTACCGTCTGAATGTCGCCGATAGACAGCCCTGCTCGCTTTAGCGCCTTTTGTGTGGCAGGGACAGGACCATAGCCCATAATCGCCGCATCACACCCTGCCACCGCCATGGAGCGGATGACTGCTCGTGGGGTCAGCCCAAGCTCCTTAGCTTTACCTGCCGACATAACGAGCATGGCGGAAGCACCGTCTGATAGGGCAGACGATGAACCTGCCGTTACCGTGCCGTTCACAGGGTCGAATACGGGTCTGAGTTTTTGCAGACTCTCAATATTAGCATCAAAACGAATGACTTCGTCCACCGTGCATAACTGCAGATTACCCTGCTCGTCATGCCCTTCCACGCCCACGATTTCTTTACCAAACCGTCCTTCTTGGGTGGCTTTGGTTGCCTTGACATGTGAGCCTAGCGCAAATTCGTCCTGCTCGGCTCGTGTAATGTCATTCATACGCCCAAGCATTTCGGCGGTCAGCCCCATCATGTTGGACGCTTTTGCGATGTGCTTTGAGCTACTGGGGTTGATGTCCACACCGTGCATCATGGCAACATGCCCCATATGTTCCACGCCCCCGATGATAAAAATGTCGCCTTGGTGGGTCATGATTTGGGCGGCAGCGGTGTGCAGGGCTTGCATGGACGATCCACACAGGCGGTTTACCGTTTGTCCTGCGACGTGCTTTGGAATGCCTGCCAACAGGCTTGCGTGGCGAGCGATGTTCCAGCCTTGTTCTAGGGTTTGATTAACACAGCCCCAGATTACGTCCTCGATGTCATTAGGGTCAAAATCATTTCGCTTGATTAGGGCTTTCATCAGCTCTGCCGATAAAGTCTCGGCTCGCACATTGCGGAACATACCGTTTTTGGATTTGCCCATGGCGGTGCGTACGCCATCGACGATGACCACGTCTGTTGGATTTAATGTTGTCATAATTTTTTCCTTAAAATTTTAATTATTGATAGAAGCTCTCGCCACGCTCTGCCATGTCTCGTAGCATTTGCGGAGCTTCATACGCCTTGCCCAGATGAGCGTATTTATCACACAAAGCAACAAACTCTTTTACACCCACTTGGTCAATGTAGCGACACGGACCGCCACGGAACGGTGGGAAGCCAAGCCCCATCAGCATCGCCATGTCTGCCTCGCCTGCACTTGCCACGATGCTATCTTCTAGGCAACGTACCGTCTCGGTACAAAACGCCACCATTAAGCGGTCAATGATTTCTTGCTCGTCAAAATCGGCATTACCGTCTTGCACCGCCTTTAACAGCTCATGAGTGGTCGTATCCACACTCTTTTTGGGCTTGCCTTTTTTGTCAAGCTCATATTTATAAAAGCCTGCACCATTTTTTTGACCTAGACGGTTATTTTCAAACATGACAGTCGTGGCACTCTTATAATCAGGATTCATACGCTCGGGGAATGCGTTCGCCATGACGCTACTTGCGTGCACGCCTGTATCAATACCTACGACGTCAAGCAGATAGGCAGGTCCCATAGGCCAGCCGAATTTTTCCATGACTTTATCAATCTTGACAAAATCCGCCCCATGTTTGATGAGTAAATCAAACGCCCCAAAATAAGGGAACAGCACACGGTTTACCAAAAATCCTGCGCAGTCATTCACCACGATTGGCGTTTTGCCCATTTTTTGAGCAAGGGCAACCGTAGTCGCCACCGCTTCATCGCTCGTCTTCTCGCCGCGGATAATCTCCACAAGGGGCATACGATGAACAGGGTTAAAAAAGTGCATACCCACAAAATTCTCGGGGCGTTTTAGCGATTTGGCAAGTTCGGTAATGCTAATCGTGGACGTGTTGGACGCAAGAATAGCCGTGTCTTTAATCAGGCTTTCGGTCTCGGCAAGCACCGATTTTTTGATTTTTTCGTTCTCCACCACCGCTTCAATGACGATGTCAGGCGTAGCAAAATCGCCATAGTTTAGGGTTGGGCGGATTTTGGATAGGGTTTCGCCCATTTTGGCGGTGCTGATTTTGCCACGTTCTACTTCTTTACTAAGGAGCTTGCTCGCTTCATTCATACCTAGATCAAGTTGTTCTGCCTTGATGTCTTTCATGATGATAGGCAAGCCCTTGACCGCCGACTGATAAGCGATACCACCGCCCATAATCCCGGCCCCAAGCACCGCCATTTCATCGATGTCGTGGGCGGATTTGGATTGTTCTTTAGCACGCTTTTTGACAAGCTGGTCGTTTAGGAATACACCGACAAGAGCACCCGCTTGTGGGGTTTTGGCGGATTTGGCAAAATTAGTCGCCTCAATCTTAATCGCTTCATCACGCCCCAGATTGGCATGACGCTCAACCGCATCCAACGCCAAAGCGATGGATGGGTAATGCTTAGGGTTCGCCTTAGCAAAAATCACACCTTTGGCAGAATTAAACGCCATGGCTTGCTCGGTTTTATTTAATTTAACAGGTTCTAACTTCTCGGCACGTTTGGCTTGCCAGTCGATCTCACCGCTGATGCACTTGTGCACCAGATCAATCGCTGATTGCTCCAAGATGTCATCAGCAACGACGGCATCCACTAAACCAACCTTCAACGCATCGGCAGGTCTTAATGAATTGCCCGTAGCGATGAGTTCTAGGGCATTATCCACCCCAATGATACGCGGCGCACGCACCGACCCACCAAAACCGGGGAAAATCCCCAGCTTAGTCTCAGGGAATCCTACTTGTCCCGACTGCCCCATGATGCGGTATTCGCAGACCAAGGTCATCTCACAGCCGCCACCCAACGCTGCGCCATTAATGGCACAAACCTTAGGAAATGGCAAATCTTCAAAACGGTTAAAGGTGTCATTAATATCAAGCAGCCACGTCTCTAGCTCATCCTGTGGACGCTTAAAATAACTAATAAACTCGGTAATATCCGCCCCTGCGATAAAGACCTTTTTGCCCGATGTGACAATGGCGCCCTTGATGGTACTGTCGTTCTCGAGTGCGATTACCGCTTCTTTGAACTCAGCATTCGTGGCTTGGTCGAATTTATTGACTGATTCATTTTCATTATTGAAATGAAATTTGACGATATCGCCGTCTAGTCGGCTGACTTGTATGGATTTTCCTTGATAGATCATATGTACTCCTATTGCTTATGTTTGGGATAATTTGCACATCCAATCTTACTATAACATAAGCCATCAGCGAAAATAAGTACAGAATTTTGGGCAAATTTGACCGACTGGTCATCTTTTGGCGGCGATCATTTATGACCATGCAATAAAAATCCCCGTGCAATGACGGGGATTTTTACCATGGCTGATTATTTCTTAACAGTTGGTGCTTTGCCATCGTTGATGACGTCAGCATCGACGATCACTTCTTTGACATCGTCCATGCTTGGCAGCTCATACATGGTATCAAGCAGCGCATTCTCGATGATAGAGCGCAGACCGCGTGCGCCTGTTTTGCGCTTCATGGCTTTTTTGGCGATGGCATCCAATGCATCTTTATTAAATGACAGCTTGGCGCTCTCCATCTCGAACAGATACTGATATTGCTTGGTCAGCGCATTCTTGGGCTCGGTGAGAATCTGTACCAACGCCTCTTCATCAAGCTCATCAAGCGTCGCGATGACCGGCAGACGACCAATAAATTCTGGAATGATACCAAACTTCACCAAATCCTCAGGCTCAACCTCACGGAACAGCTCACTGATCTTGGTCTCTTCTTTGGCTTTGACCACCGCATTAAAGCCCATGCCTGTGGTCTCGGTGCGCTGCTGGATGATCTTATCAAGCCCTGCGAATGCACCACCGACGATCATTAGGATGTTGCTGGTGTCCACCTGAATCATCTCTTGGCGTGGGTGCTTACGGCCACCTTGGGGCGGAATACTGGCAACCGTACCTTCGATGATTTTTAGTAGTGCCTGCTGAACGCCCTCACCCGATACGTCACGAGTAATTGAGACGTTTTCGCTTTTTTTGGTGATTTTATCGATCTCATCGATGTAGATGATGCCTTTTTGGGTGCGTTCAATGTCATAGTCAGCAGCTTGTAGCAGCTTTTGAACGATGTTCTCAACATCCTCACCCACATAGCCTGCCTCGGTTAAGGTCGTGGCGTCTGCCATGGCAAATGGCACATCCAACAGTCGCGCCAAAGTTTGCGCCAATAGAGTCTTACCCGAGCCCGTTGGTCCGATGAGCAGAATGTTACTCTTAGCCAGCTCAACCTTCTCGCCATTTAGCGTGTCGTCTTTTTGGGCAGACTTTAAGCGCTTATAGTGGTTATAGACCGCAACCGACAGTGCTTTTTTGGCAGCGTCTTGACCGATGACATATTCATCTAGGTGCGCGCGCAGCTCTTTTGGCGTAGGCAGCTTAGCATTCGCCCAATCGTCAGCCTCTTCTTGATGGTCATAAGACGTGGCTTCTTCGGTGGTCTGTTTTGTTGGCTTATCAGCTTTAGCCTTGGATGGCTTGACGCCGATGCCTGCTTCTCTTAGCATGTCGCCACACAGTGACACACACTCATTGCAGATATTAGCTGCATCGCCAGCGATGAGTTTTTTGACCTCGGCTTTCTTTTTACCACAGAACGAACAGGTATTTTCTAAATTACTCATCATCAATCCTTATAGCCCAGCAGGACGCTTGTCAAGCACAACATCCACCAAGCCATATTCGCGCGCCGCTTCTGCACTCATGAAGTTATCGCGGTCGGTGTCTTTCTCTAGGCGCTCGACTGGCTGACCTGTATGATCAGCAAGCAGCTGATTTAGTTTGGCTTTCAGCTGGATAATCTCACGCGCATGAATCTCGATGTCCGATGCCTGACCACGGAAACCGCCTAGCGGCTGATGAATCATGATGCGTGAATTGGCAAGAGCATAACGCTTGCCCTTCTCACCTGCCGACAATAAGAACGAGCCCATGCTCGCTGCCTGACCCATACAGATGGTCGAGACATCCGGCTTAATAAAGTTCATCGTATCATAGATCGCCATGCCCGCAGTAACCACGCCGCCAGGGGAGTTGATGTATAGATGTACATCTTTTTCTGGATTGTCAGCTTCTAGAAATAACAACTGAGCGACAATCAGGTTCGCCATGTTATCCTCAACCTGACCCGTCAAGAAAATCACACGCTCACGCAAAAGACGTGAGAAAATATCAAATGAACGCTCGCCACGACCAGACTGCTCAATCACCATCGGCACAAGGGCGTTTTGTGGTGCAATGGGCGCGTGATAGCTGTCCATCAACTGGTCATAAAAAGGATTGTGTTTCATGTTTTGCATTGTGATTTCCTAGTTTTTGAAAATATCGCTTATTTTACCATTAATTAAAAAATACCCCAAACACTGTTTGGGGTATTTTTATGGTTTTATTGTAAGCCAAGATTATAGCTGAGCTTGTTGAGCTGCTGCTAGTAGGTCTTGGTATTTAACTTCTTTGTTAGTTACTTTACCTTGAGCCAGTAGATAATCAACCACTTGATCTTCTAGAACCACAGACTCGATGCCAGCGCGTTGCTGCTTGTCGTTGGTGTAGTAGTCGATAACTTCTTGTGGATCTTCGTAGTTTTCAGCCGCTTCTGCGATGAATGCAGTCACGCGATCTTGATCAACTTCGATTTTCTCTTTGTCGATGATTTGGCTAACCAATACGCCAAGACGTACCGCGCGTAGTGCTTGATCTTCGAACAGCTCATTTGGTAGCATGTCAGCACCGAAAGTATTAGGGTTGGCACCGAACTGCTGAGCGAAACGCTGTAGCATTTGTTCGCGCTGACGGTTGATTTCTTGCTCTAGCATGGCTTTTGGCACGTCAAATTCGTTCTTCTCAAGTAGCGCGTCAAATGCAGCTTGTTTCACTTGATTGCGACCTGCGTTCTTGATTTCGCGCTCCATGTTCTTACGAACGTCAGCTTTTAGCTTGTCAAGACCGCCTTCTTTTACACCAAATAGCTCAAAGAATTCTTCGTTTAGCTCAGGCAGTTTTGGTGATTTAACTTCCTTAACATTGATTTTAAAGTCAGCTTCTTTGCCTTTTAGGTTCTCGGCTTGATAATCTTCTGGGAAAGTTACTTTGATGGTTTTTTCTTCGCCAGCTTTCATGCCTTTCATGCCATCTTCAAAGCCTGGAATCATCTGACCAGAACCGATCACCAGACGATAGTTCTCAGCGCTGCCACCTTCGAATTTTTCGCCATCGATAGAACCTTCAAAGTCAAAAGTCGCTTCATCGCCATCTTCTAGCGCACCGTCTTTGGTCTCTAGCGTTTGGCGTTGTTTTTGTAGGTTTTCGATCATCACGTCTACGTCTTCGTCAGACACAGAAGCTGTTTGACGCTCAACTTCGATCTCGCTCACGCCTTTTACTTCCACTTCTGGGAAAGTTTCAACCGTGGCTTGATATACCAAGAAATCATTCTCAAGCTTCACGTCATCAATGTTCGGCACGCCCACTGCGCGGATTTTTTTCTCGTTCATCGCTTCAAATACGGTGTCACGAATCACGTCGTTGATGACTTCTTGCTGGATGCCAGCACCGTACTGGGCGCGGATGTGCGACACAGGCACTTTGCCCTTACGGAAACCGTCAATCTTAGCGGTCTTAGCTAGGCTGCGGATACGACCTTCTACTTTGCCTTGAATGGTACCAACTGGCACTTTTACGGTCAATTGGGTTTCTTTGTCTGACAGTACATTGACTGCGATGTCTAGATTGCTCATGGTAATTACCTTTTAAAATATGAAAAACGGCTTGACTTCCATCAAGTATAAAATTTGGGTGTTATCATAACACGATTTAGGCATCAAAACACCTAAAAGCATCACAGTATAACGCTAAGCGGTTAAAATTACAACCAAAAACGCTGCATTCCCCATCAAATGCCTTTTATTTGAGCTGATTGATGAGTGTCTGCAAAGCCTGTCCGCGATGACTAAGCGAATTTTTGACTGTCTTTTCAAGCTCGGCGGAAGATTTGTCAAGGCTTGGCACATAGAACAGCGGGTCATAACCAAAGCCATTCTCACCCCGTGGCACATCCAAGATCTCGCCCGCCCATTCGCCTTGAGCAATGATTGGCAAAGGGTCATCGGCGTGGCGCACCATAGCAAGCACGCAGACGAATTTACCGGCGATGGGAGCATCACCCCTAAGCGGCGTCAGCTCTGTCAGTAGCTTGATGTTATTTGCCTGATCATCGCCATGCACGCCTGCGTATCTCGCCGAATAAATCCCTGGCATGTTGCCAAGTGCAGGCACACACAGCCCACTATCATCCGCCAAAGCAGGCAGTCCGCTGGCAGCACTTGCGTGGCGCGCCTTGATGATGGCATTCTCGATGAATGACAATCCTGTCTCATCAGCGTCTGTGATGCCAAGCTCACCTTGTGGGATGATGCTAATGCCCAGATTCGCCTGATCGAACAGCGCCTGAAATTCAGCCAATTTGCCTTTGTTGTTACTGGCTAGAACGATGGTTTGCATGATTTAAATCTCCTAATTATCAGTCTGTTATTGTAGCATAATTAAGCCCAGCGGATAATCATCCTAAGCACTCAGCGAATGCTGTCATCCAAAAAACCCCTCAAGCAAGCCTAATATAAGCTCAGGTTTCTTTTTGGCAATATTCCTGATACAATGCTGTTGTTTATCATTTAATAATCATTTTCAATAGTAAAGGATTTTCATGTCAAATAATATCCACACCGACATGGGCAGCGATGTATTGTCAGCTTCGTCCGCGCCACCTCCACTGCCTACCTTGCAGCCTGAGCCGACCACTCATCGCTTTACCTTTGGTGGTACAGCAATGGCTTATTTTAAGATTTGGATTGTCAATCTGGTGCTGACCATCGTTACGCTGGGCATCTACTCACCATGGGCGAAAGTGCGCCGCCTACGTTATTTTTATGGCAATACGCACCTTGATGGCAAGAGTTTTGATTTTACCGCCAACCCCAAGCGCATCTTGATCGGGCGCCTGATCGCCATCGCCATCTATGTCGCCATCAGCGTCTTTGGTCAGTTCTCGCCTGAGATTGCTTTTGCAGGGGCGATATTACTATTCTTGGTTTTCCCTTGGATGCTGCGCTCGACGCTGCGTTTTATGGCGAGAAACAGCCAATTTAATAATGTTCGCTTTGGTTTTGGTGGTACGCTCGCGGCGGCTTATGTGGTGATGTTGCTAATTGTGGCTTTAAACTTCGTAAGCTTCGGTCTGTTAACACCATTTACGATTTGGTTGTTTAAGCGTTATCAATTTGACAATACGTATTTTGGACAACTTAAATTCAACTTCAACACCAGCGTCTGGGACATGTATAAGGCGATGATTCTGCCGTTACTTGCATTTTTCGTTGTGATGTTGCTGGGTGTTGGTTTTATCTTTAGCCAAGTAGAGACGATGACCTCACCCGATGGGTCGCTACCACCTGTGGCAATAGGCATCATCGCAATCATCTACGCTGTGATGCTGCTTATTTTTCCACTTATGCAAGGCTATATCCATCGCGCCATCTGGGGCAAATTAACCTTGGGGGACAATCGCTTCGTCTTGGTGAGCTTTAGCCCATTAAAATTCGCCTTCATCAGCCTAACCAATGTCATCGCAACCGTCCTAAGCGTAGGCTTATTACACCCTTGGGCAGCGGTGAGAATGCACCGCTACAAAACCGAAACCCTCACCCTGTCTGTGGTGGACGACTTCGATGCGCTGACCACGCCGGGCGCGGATAACGTATCGCCTCTGGCAGAAGAGATCAGCGACGTGTTCGACTTTGATGTGTCTTGGTAAGTGAGTCTAGCATGAATCAAGCTGTGACCGTGCGGTATTTTGATGGGCAAATCAGTAAAGCGCACAACGCTCAAATTCATCCTGTATTTTACCAAGGTCAAGCGGATGGTCTTGTGGTTGTCTGGAGAAATACCGACAACACACACCAAGAGAAGCGTTACTTTGCCAAGAATTGTGAATACCTGCCCAGCGTGGATAATTCGCCACACGCCATCATGCTGTCCGATGGCGCGCGCATAGAATTTCTAGGCTCGCCACCCGATTGGATCGAGCTGCAGCATCGTTCGCTATTCGATAACATCACCAAGATGGAGAACCACTGGGCGTGGATCGGAACGGGGTTGATGATATTGTGCGTGTTAGTCTTTGGGTTGGTTCGTTTTGGCATTCCGATGGCATCTCACCACATCACCCAAAGACTGCCCAGCGATGTTCTTATGGAGGCAGGCAATCATGCTGAGCAATACGTCATGGAGATGACCGGGCCCAGCGCCCTGTCTAAGGCGCGCCAAGATGAGATCAAGGCTCTGTATGATAAGCTAGATGCCAACCCACAAGCCAAAATCATCGTCAGAAGTGGCGGGGACATCGGCGCCAATGCACTGGCCATTCCCAATAACACCATCGTCATCACGGATGAGCTCATCGAGCTTAGTGGGGATGACAACGAGATCCTAGCCGTGCTTGCCCATGAACAGGGGCATCTGGTGCATCGTCATAGCTTAGAGCAGGCGATTAGCAGTATTGGTGTGGGAGTACTGGTCATCGTCATCACAGGCGATGCATCTGATTTGATACTCGCCCTACCCACCATGCTCGCTGCCACCCAATACTCCCAAGCTGCGGAGATGGAAGCAGATAAATTTGCCATCGATGAGCTAAAACGCCTTGGCATATCGCCCTTGCACCTTGCCAACTTCTTTGAGAAAATGAAAAAAGAAGATGGCAATGGTCAAGGACATTGGTCGGTACTGTCCACGCACCCCAAGACGGATAAGCGGATTGAGCAGGTTAAGAAGCATAGTGAATAGGACATGACTGTCATAATGTCGCAAAAACCGCCTTTGGGCGGTTTTTTTAAGCATGATACCCTCTGGGATTTTGACTTTGCCAATGCCATGTATCCACGCACATACGCTCGATGTCGTGTTCTGCCATCTAGCCAAGCAAATTTTTGGCTTTATCGCTACTGGCATAGCAAGTGGCAATGCCCCCTGCTCGTCTTCAGGCGATGACGTATGGCACGGACTGCCCTGTGGTGTGGATAAAGGCATTAACCAGTTGTAGTACGCTTGTGCCGTTGCCTGTGCCTAGGTTAATCGGCTCAAAGCCAAAAGCCGTCTCACATTTGGCGATATAATCCAGTGCTGACACATGACCTTTTGCCAAATCCATCACATGAATATAATCACGCACCCCTGTACCATCAACAGTATCATCATCATCGCCAAACACGGATAATTTTTCTAATTTACCCACCGCCACTTGGCTGGTATGAGGCATAAGGCTGTTGGGAATGTCGCTTGGGTCTTCGCCGATTGTCCCTGATAAGTCCGCCCCAATGGGGTTAAAGTAACGTAGGGAGATAATATTCCACACTTGGCTGTCCTTGGCGGATTTTGCCAAATCTTCTAGGATATAATCAACCGTGAGCTTGGACTGCCCATAAGGATTGGCGCATGAGCGTTTGGCGGTCTCGGTAATGGGCAACACTTTGGGGTCGCCATAGACGGTTGCCGATGATGAAAAGACAAAGTTGGTTATGCCCTTGTCTTTCATAACTTCTAAGAGATTTAGCGTACCTGTTACGTTGTTTTGGTAGTATTTAAGCGGTTTTGCCACGCTCTCGCCCACCGCTTTTAGCCCTGCAATTTTAGCCCTGCAAAATGAATCACACCAAAAAAATCATGTTCATCAAACACCCGCTCCAAATGAGCCTTATCTAAGACATCGCCTTGATAAATGCCATCTGCGTACCGACAATTTTTTGTACACGCCCAATCGCCACAGGGCTAGAATTGGACAAATTATCCTACACCACAGGCTTATAACCTGCCTTGATGAGTTCAATCAAGGTATGTGAGCCGATATAGCCTGCTCTGCCTGTTACTAGGATTTTTCATGTCATACTCTCTTAAAAATGGGCTTAGTGATTTTTGCGACCAATACCAATATAATCACTGGTTAAAATTTTAATCTCATCATCACTTAAAATATTTTTGGCATCAAATATCGGTATATTATGTTTATTTAATTCATAAACATCAGGCGGTGTTAATCCCGACCAATTAATAATAAATAAACCGTCTATTTCATTTAATTCATAAGGGTCATTTGTGATTGAAAATAACCGCTCATTTTCATACATCGTTTGTAATTCAATCGTGGTATTATTGGTATAAACCATCGTCTTTATGTCATACGACCACAACAATTTTAATAAAGGGTGAATGGCACTATTGGTACTAAGCCCTGCCCCAGTGCGATAACCTGCCCCCCATATCATCACGGTTTTATTTTCTATAAAGCCATTAAAATATCGCCAAAATTTTCTAAAAATCAGCTCTTTTTGGTCATCATTGACATCAATCACGGCATTTAACACATCCGATTTGACGTTTTGATTGTCAAATTGACTTTTTAATAAAGCCAATTCATTGGGCAGGGTCTTTCCGCCAAACCCCCAACCTGCTCCCAAATATGCCGAACCAATACGACTGTCCGAGCCCATAATCCGCTCAATGTGCTTGATATTGACGTTTTCTTTATCGGCAAGGCGTGTCATTTCATTCATAAACGACAAGCGAGTGGCAAGCATTGCCATAATCGCACTACGAGCAAATTCTATGGTTTTAATGGTGTCAATTTGAAATTTTTTGGCTTGGGATTTGATAAAAGAGATGATTTCGCAATTTACCACACTATTTGCTGTTTTTTCACCAATCAATACCAAATCCGATTGATAAAAACTGCTAAAATTCGCCCCGTCTTTCATAAAAACAAACGGCAAATAATACACCCATTTACTAATCATTTCATCGGCAATTTGCTCCATTTTGCCAATGGTATCAATACCACTTAGGATAATTTGACTGTGCGGATTATCCTGTGTTTCGGTAAATAATGCCAATTCTTCATCACTCATGTCATCAACAAATAGCCAGATTAAACTGCCTTGGGATTGTTTAATAAAATCAAGTGTATCATCACGGCTATTTTTGTGATGATGAATGATTTTATTTTCATTCACATACAGCGACCATAAGGCATTAATTTGACGGTCAAAATGGTAATGAAACAACGTCTCATCAATGGCATTTTTAACACTTAATAAATGCACTTTTTTATTTAAACTGGCAAACAAAATCCCTGCGTTAATCGCTTCATGATTTGCTCCGATGATATAGACCGTATCGTGTGTTTTCATTATCATTTACCGTAATTTTTATTAAAAATACTTTTTAAAATTTACCCTTAATTTTATTTAACAGCGTATTGGTTGATGAATCAAACGCCCCCACGCTTTGTTTGTCGCACAATACGTCATAGACCTGATTTGCCATGACTTTACCCACTTCCACGCCCCATTGGTCAAACGGATTGATACCCCAAATCACGCTCATCACATAAACTTTATGCTCATATAGGGCGATGAGTGAGCCGAGCGTTTTTGGCGTTAGGCTGTCAAGCAAAAGCGTTGTGGACGGCTGATTGCCACGATATTGTTTAAATTGGGCAAAATCATCGTCATTTTTTTGCAACTCATCAGGCAAGGCGTGATTGCCAAATGCCAACACCTGCGACTGAGCAAGGCAATTTGACAAGGAAAGCTTGTGCTGTTCGGACAAATGAGAATTGGCAGTTTGGTGCTGATGATAGCGATGAATGGGCGTGATAAAGTCGCAAGAGACCCGTTGCGTGCCCTGATGAAGGAGCTGATAAAAAGCGTGCTGGGCATTTGAACCAATGTCACCCCACAAAATCGGGCAAGTGTCATAGCCGACCTGCTGACCATCTCTGGCGACCGATTTGCCGTTGGACTCCATTTCAAGCTGGGTCAGATAGTTGGGAAAATGCGACAATCTGCCGTCATAAGGTAGCACGGTGTGGGCGTTAATCCCCAAAAAAGTGCTGTTCCATACACCCAACAGCCCAAGTAGGACGGGCATATTTTGGGCAAAATCGGCTGTGGCAAAATGCTTGTCCATATCGTTCGCCCCTGATAGTAGCTCATAAAAGCCGTCCATGCCGATTTTTATGGCAATGGCAAGCCCGATGACCGACCACATACTAAACCGACCGCCGACCCAGTCCCACAGTAGCAACTGATTATTTTCATGAATGCCCCAATCGCTCATCTTGTCAGGACGTGTGGAAATGCCAATAAAATGACGACGCAAAATCGTGGGTTTATTGTCATGGGCGCACAACAGCCAACCCAAGGCGGTTTTGGCGTTGGAGAGCGTGTCTATCGTACCAAACGACTTTGATGAAATGATAAACAGTGTGGTTTGCGGATTTAGCACCTTTAACAGACTGTCAAGCTGAGTGCCGTCCATGTTAGAGACAAAATGCACCCGAATGGACGTGTCTGACCACTCGGACAAGGCAGTCGTTGCCATTAGGGGCCCTAAATCCGAACCGCCCACACCGATATTGACCACATCCGTCATGGCATGACCTGCATAGCCACGCCACACGCCTGTGCGGATACGGCTAACAATCGTCTCGGCTTTGGCAAGGCTGTCGTGGACTTGGGCGTTTACGTCCGCACCGTCCACGATGAGCGACTCGCCCTTTGGTAAGCGTAACGCGGTGTGCAAGGCGGGACGGTTTTCAGAGTCGTTTACTTTTTTACCTGTTAATAAATCATTGATTTTATTGAATAATTGACAATCGTCCGCCAAGCTCAATAACGCTGATAAAATCTCATCGTCAATCGCTTGCTTACTAAAATCCATGTACATATCACAAGCCGACACGCCAAACCGCTCGCCACGTTTGTCATCTTTGAACAGCTCGGTTAAGGTGCGCTCGGTTTGGGCAAGGGCGTGTAGAGTTTGCCAAGTGGGACTTTGATTCATGGCAAATCCTTAAAATGGCTCGCCAATATGCTCAGCAAAATAAACAAACGCCTGCATATAACTTGTCATATCGCCAGCATCAAAGCTGTTACCCACCATTGTTGTTACATCCACGCCCTGACTGCCAATCAGTGCATCAATCGCATCGGTCAGCTGAATTTCATCGCCCACGCTTGGGGCAGTGTTGGCAAGATGCTCAAAAATAGCATTGTCAAACACATAGCGACCCACCACCGCAAGGTTTGACGGTGCGTCTTTGGCGTTTGGTTTTTCTACAAAACCTGTAACAGGCAGCACTTGGTTTTGGCTTGATTTTTCAAGGGTTTGGGCATTTTGTAATTTAGCAATGCCATATTTGTCAATGTCCGCCACCGCCACAGGGTTGACAAGGATTTGTGAGCGACCCGTTTTTTCAAATTCTTTTAGCATAAATGCCAAGTTTTGACTGGCATAATCTGTGTCAAATGGGTCAAGCACCACATCAGGCAAAAGCACAGCAAAAGGATTATCGCCCACCACCGCACGCCCTTGTAGCACAGCGTGCCCAAGCCCCAAAGGCTTGCCTTGACGCACGCTGGCAATCACCACATCATCTGGCAAAAAGTTTAGACTGTCGGCCAGCTCATTTTTGCCCTTATGTCTTAATTGACTGTCAAGTTCGCCATTGACATCAAAATAATTTTCTATCGCACTTTTTTGGGAGTGATTGACAAGCACGATGTTTTTAATGCCTGCTTTGATCGCTTCATCAATCACATAATGAATGCTTGGGCGATTGCCAAGTGGCAACAGCTCTTTTGGGATGGCTTTTGAAAGCGGGAGCATCCGTGTGCCAAAGCCTGCACAAGGAATGATGGCATAAGTTACTGATTTCATCTAAACTACCTATCACATCTACAACGGCTACTATGATTAAATAACAGCAATTCAAAAAAGTCATGACGCCTTGAGCATCAGACCAGCCAAATGATCCATCATGACCATTCAACCTCATGGCATTCAATCAATGTTCGATTATAACACACATCGCACAATGACAATGCAGGCAAATGACCTATCTTGCCAATAATACATCCGCTCATCTTATGCGCCCCAGACACAGCGATCTCCCAGCATTCAAATAATATCTATTCTTAGCAAGTGCTAACTGGAAGCACAATGAGGGATGCGACGAAACGCCAATCGCCACACATAATAATTGCCAAAACAACCCCAAAAAATCCAAAAAATTTTATAGCAAGGCTTCAAGTGTTGCTAAAATATATTTGACACAAAAGGAATGCCTTGTTACCATAAAGCAAAACGGTGTTAAAACATATGGTGATAGGTGCCCAAAAGCTACACAATGGGCTCTTATTTACCTTCCATCACAAATCAGATAGGAGTTATCTTGTGAATAAAATCTTTAAAGTCAAGCGCAACTCGCTTGGTCAATCGGTGGTATGCTCAGAAATCGCCACTTCTCGCTCAAAAGGTCGTGTGATCGCCTCTGCGTTGGCATTGGCTGTAGCAAGTACGGTAGCTGGTCAAGCGGTTGCTCAAGTTAAATCGCACTATACAGAAAGTACTACGGAACTGGCTAACCTTAGTGAATTGAACTATGAAAGAATAGAAAATTTAGAGGTTGCTGCAAAAGAAACAAGCACTGATCTTGATAACCTTTCGGAATGGTTTAAACTAGCTTATGAGACAATTGGAGACCACCATGCTGCTCTTGATGGCGTGGGCGATATTGTTAGTGCTTTGGACGCAACAGACGATGTACTCATTGAAGCCATTGCTGCCAACACACATACTGCTGTTGATAATGCCAAC
>NZ_AOMT01000034.1 GCF_000696305.2 Moraxella bovoculi 237 | reverse complement strand
AAATCCCCCACCAAATCAACCACTTACAAACTTTCTAAACTTTTTCTTAAATCCCCCCTTGACCAACCTCATTCCTCCCCCTATAATACGCACCACTCAAGCACAGCAAGTCATAAAAAACTTGTTTAAATTCAATAAGTTAAAGAATTTGAGACGAGAATTAACAAATCTCAAAAAAACTTTAAAAATTTTGAAAAAAACGCTTGACATTAAATTTTAAAAGCGTATAATACGCACTCATTCGCTGGACGACAGACG
>NZ_AOMT01000033.1 GCF_000696305.2 Moraxella bovoculi 237 | reverse complement strand
GGTGAGAGTGGGTAGGGTGGCGGCTAGACCTTGGAGAAATTGAGAAGTGTTCATGGCATGCTCTGTTTTAAAATTCATCACGAATTATAAAACACACCCATCAAAAAATCATGCCAAAAATAACCCTTTATCCATAAAGATATTCATGCATTAAATAAAAAATAAAATAGATGAGTGTGTCATCTATTCTATTTTTCTTGATGTCTAAGTTTGTTAATTACCGAAAAAATTAATAAATAAGGTTCTCAACCACACTAAAGAAATACTCGTTCGGGCGATCTTGAATGGCGATGACACCGCGTTTTTGATAGGCGAGCCTTTTGCTCAGCGCTTAGAGAGGGTGCTGATTGGGCGTGAGTAATAAGTCTTACCATCAGCGGTCTTAACCACCAGCACTTGATGGGTTTTACCATCGGCATTTCTGGTGAGTTCTTAAGCGCTGGTGATGTTAGTGATCGCAACTTGCGTGTTAATCTTAGCAAGTTCGCGTTTAAGACCTTGGGTTAGCTGGTCTTTTAGGCTTGCTTCATCAGCCTTGCTAAAGCCGGTGATTTGAACGTTGTTTCGTTAATTTGGCTGGCAGGTGTGGTGCTTGCGCAGGCGGTTAGTAATGCGACGCCTGATAGGGTGGTGATAAGTCCGATGGGTCTCATGTTTTTCTCCGATTGGATGGTTGATTTTGAGTTGTAATAAATTGTACGTCAAAATTTCAAGTGATGTGTCGCGTTGTCATTAAGTTTTGTAACGCTTATTCAGGAGCTTTTGGCGATACCTTACAAATTTAGTATGAATTTAATCGACGAAATTTGTTATAATAATGAGTTTAATAAATTTAGCCAATAATGAGCCAAACAATGACAAGCCAAAAAAAAGCCGAACTTCTCTGCCCTGCTGGCACCTTTAAAAATATGCAATACGCCTTTGCCTATGGTGCGGATGCGGTGTATGCAGGGCAAGCCCGTTATTCTCTGCGAGTGCGTAATAATGATTTTGATGAAGAAAACCTTGCCAGGGGCATTGCCTACGCCCATTCGCTTGGCAAAAAGTTTTATGTGGTGGTCAATATCCAAGCCCACAACGCCAAATTAAAAACCTTTATTGAAGACATTCGCCCCGTCATTGAGATGAAGCCTGACGCTCTCATCATGTCGGACGCTGGCATGATTATGATGGTGCGAGAGCATTTTCCGCATCAAGACATTCATCTGTCGGTGCAGGCCAATGCCGTGAACTGGGCAACAGTGAAGTTTTGGAAACAAATGGGCGTAACAAGGGTGATTGTGAGCCGTGAGTTGTCCTTAAAAGAAATTAACGAGATTATCAAAGAAGTGCCTGATATGGAGATTGAAGTCTTTGTGCATGGGGCGCTCTGTATGGCGTATTCGGGGCGGTGCTTGCTATCAGGCTATATCAACAAACGTGATGCCAACCAAGGCACTTGCACCAATGCGTGTCGCTGGTCGTACAACACTTATAAGGCGGTGGAGAACGAAACAGGCGACATCGTCCCTGCCAGTCCAGAGGTGTTTATCCCCAGTCAAGGCGAGATCAAAAACGTCAATCTAAATGGCGATGTCGTCATGGGTGATGATTATGTAGAAAAGCCGTCCGATGAGGTTGTACTCATTGAAGAAGAAGGTCGCAAAGGCGAGCTGATGGCGATGTACGAAGACGAACACGGCACTTATATCATGAACTCTAAGGACTTGCGTGCGGTGGAGTTGGTGCCTGACCTTGTGAACATGGGCGTGCATTCGTTGAAGATTGAAGGGCGTACCAAGTCGCATTATTATGTCGCTCGCACTGCTCAGGTCTATCGCCGTGCCATTGATGATGCGTTGGCGGGCAAGCCGTTTGATACAGGGCTTATCACCGCCCTTGACGGACTTGCTAACCGTGGCTACACCGAGGGGTTTTTACGCCGTCATGTGCATTCGGACTATCAAAACTATGAGTACGGCTCATCAAAAACCGACAATCAGCAGTTTGTGGCGGAAGTGTCAGACGTGGTGGATGACTTTTTGACCTTAGAGATAAAAAACAAACTCATGGTGGGCGATGATGTGGAGATTATGACACCAAAAGGCAATTTGACTTATCGGCTTACCGATATGTGGGACAAAAAAGGTAATGCCATAGACGGAGCGTTGGGGTCGGGGTGGATTGCCAAAATCAAAAATCCGTTTAGCGACATTTCTCATGATGACCTAAAATTCGCCCTTGTTATGAAAAGTGTGAGTGAAGCAATTTATACCTAACATAGGTTTTCACAAACAATTATCTTAAAAATTTATTAATAAAGAGAGTAGATTGTGCAAGAGCGTATCAATGAAATACAGGAACTATACCGCGAATGGTTGAAACTTAACGAAAATAGTGAACGTATTTTAGACGAGCTGTGTCAACGCCAAAAAATCATCAAGAAACTGCTGGTGTTTTATGAAAGCGACTACCGTAAATTTTATGATGCAATAGATGGTGGTGCTTCTGTTGATTTAACTACAAAGGGCGAGTATAGCATTATGAGTGAAGATGCTCTATGGAATGCTTTTGTTGAAGAACGAGAGTTGTATGAAGAGTTGGAGAAGCTTATCAGCCCTGATTAGATGATAAATTGCCTCTAACTATATTCAAAACCATAAAAGCACCTTTAAATGTACATTTAAAGGTGCTGGTTGGTTTTCTATGGAGCTGATAAGGTTATTGAAGTCGGCAAATGTCTTCGATTTTTTCACCGCTGTGAATATTGGCATATTCAAAGACTGCCGTGTCGCCTTTTTGATGCCACTGCCCGCCATGATTACCAAACAAGCCTGTATTACTAGAATAGCGTGAACCAGAACCGCTAGGAGTGATGCCAAGCGTGGTGGTTGTCGCACCAGCTACTTGTAATCGAATTTGACTATCATTGATAAAAGTAACCACAGGTGCAAGTCCTGTGTTGCACAAGAATCGTTGGCTATAAGCTTGGTGTTGTTGTGCAGTAGTTTTTGCTTGGTGTGTTGGCGTGTTTGTTGCTGTCATGGGTTTGACATTATTACAACCCGTTAGGGCAAGACCTAAGCAGGCGACAACTGCACCGAATGTAACTTTTTTCATAAAAAACTCCAAATTGCAATATAGGAAAGGTTGATGCAAACAGTTAGAAAAGGAGGTGATTGGCAATTTAAGCTATAAGAATCAGCTTAACCAAGATGCAACTTTATTACATCTTTAATCATTATATGAAAATATGATGCGTTTGTATATAATAAAATTGTTATTATATATTATAGTTTTTTTAAATAATCGCTCTTTTGGTATATGTGGTATATCAATCGATTCAATCTTACAATACATTTAGTTTACTATGGCACTAAAAATCACCACCGACTGCATCAACTGCGACATCTGCGAGCCTGAATGCCCAAACGATGCAATCAGCTACGACCAAAAAGGGCAAAAAACCTACGTCATCAATCCCGACCTATGCACTGAGTGTGTGGGTTTTTATGATGAGCCGACCTGTGACAAGGTGTGCCCAATTGATTGCATTATCAAGGACGACAGCCGACCCGAGACGCCTGACGACCTGATGGCAAAATATAAGCGAATCTGGAAAAAATAATCGATCAAAAAAACACCCTAAGCTGACTTGGGGTGTTTTGTATGAGTAGGCTAGAATTTAAAATTCGCACTTAGGCTAAAATTACGTCCCATTTGTGGCACAAAGGGCAAAAATGAGTTATGGATATACACTTTCTCATCAAGCACGTTATTGGCTCGCAAAGATAGGGTGTAGTCTACGTTGCCCCAGTGGTTATGATAGCCCAAGCCGAGATTGAGCATATCATAGCTGGCGGTCGCACTTTCTAGCTTAGATATGCGATTTTGCCCAAAGACGTGCATATATTCTGCATCTGCCGACCAGTTGGCTGACAAATCCCCTTGCCAACGCAACCCCAAACGGGCAGGTGGCAATCTGGGTGTTGGCATATTTGGTTGGGCAATGATTGGCTCATAGCTATAATTAAAATCATCGGTAAAATAATTATAATTACATCTTTGCATATTCTCTTCTGTATCTTCAGGTTTTGTCGTGGTGTAAGCGCCATCACAATAATAAGCCTTGGCGTAAGCATTAGGCAAATCTTTTAACTTGCCACGCACCAAATCGCCAAACAAGCTAATGGCATGGTTATCCATGTTATAAGTTACCATGCCCTCTAGCCCATAAAAATCTGCTTTGGCTTGATTGTGTCGTCTCATGAACAGATTGCCTTCACGGTAGACGTTTTCGTTATAAATGTAATTTTTAAAACGGCTGTGATAGGCATTGACCGCATAACTCCATTTATCGCCAGAAAAAGAAATGCCCAAATCTAAATTATTAGATTTCTCTTTGTCCAGTCCAATATTACCAAATTCAAATGAATGAGTTGCCAAATGTTTGCCATGATAATAAAGCTCCATGGGTGTAGGCAGGCGTTCATTATGTGAATAAGTGGCAGACAGGCGGTAATCGGGTTTAAAATCCCACGTGGTACCAATACTGTATGAAGTGGCTTTTTCTTTATAAGTCGTTAAATCTGGCTCTTCATAATTTGGTGCAGGCAAGCACCCACTGCTAAATCCCCAGTCCCAACATTCTGGCTTTGGACGATAGCGGTCTAATTTGTCTTCACTATAATCGATCGGAATGCTTTGCTTTTCAAAACGCGTCCCAAATTCAAATGCCCATTTGTCATTAGCCTGCCATCTTTCCAACCCAAAAACACTGACTTGCTTATTAGTATTGGCAATGAGTGGGTATCTTTGTCCTTCTTCTCTTTCATGGGGCAGATGAGCAAAACTCTCTTGCTTTTGCCACTGCATACCCCACAGCCCCGATACATCTTTGACAGGTGTGTGATGAAATTCGACTCGGACATTTTTGCCTTGATTGCCAAAATAACCTGGTTTGTTATTAATGGTTTGTAGTCTGCCTGTGTATTTATCGAGCTTCTCAACTTCATGGTCATTTTCTTCGTGATAATAGTCTGATGATGTAAAAGACAGTGCGATTTTATCTAACCCCTTAAATGGCTTCTCCCACTGCGCCCTAACATCGATACGCTCAGACTCCATGTCAATCCAAGGCCCAGGGTGCGTGTGATCGTGTTCATAGCCCAAAGGGTGCTCATGGCTCTGTCCTGGGTCATGAGCATGATCTGTACCGCAGTGAAAATGGGCAGATGAACTAAAATCCATATTCTGTATTAGATGAGGATAAGCTTTTAGATAATAGCGCGAGATGCTAGCTTCTGGAGTGAGTACATGTGCAATACAGTTATCATAGGCGTGATTATGCCCTGGTATGCCATACTTATCCTGACGGCGACTGTATGACACGCCAATATGCCCCTTATCGCCGATATAGGATACGCCCACCGTACCAACGGTGGATTTATTATGGCTGTCAGGCAGGTAGTCTAGCATGACATCAGACTGAAATCCTGGAACCTCATAATCATCGGCACGGCGGGTCAACCCTTCGACTCGCACCGCCACGTTTTGCCCCACGCCCATATTAAGACTGGCAGTGACAACCTTCTCGTTACTGCCTGTGTTATAGCGTAACAACGTCTCGCCTTCGATTTTCTCCTTGATGTTACCCTGTGGCATACGGCTAGGAATCCGCTCATCGATGACATTCACCACGCCTGCCTGAGACGCTGTGCCATACAGTAGCGTACCTGCCCCGCGCACCAGTTCCACACGGCTCGCCAGCAATGTATCGGCGGCGACCACATGGTCAGGCGATAGGGCAGACATATCAATGACGTCCGTGCCATTTTGTAGAATCTTCACTCGCACCCCATCCTGTCCACGAATGATGGGCTTACTCGCTCCACCGCCAAAGGGATTGGAGTGAATACCCAGCTCGCCTGCCAAGGCATTACCCAGCGTTGCCGAGCGCTGCTGTAGGGTGTCGCGTCTAATGATCATGTCGCTGGGTTTTTTGAGGGTGGAGGTGGTTTGCATGCCACCCTTGACGACGGCATTTAGGGTGTCTAGAGTAACTTCTGTTTTTGTAGCAGTGTCATCTGCATGAGCTGATAGGCTGACCAAGGCGATGCTAAGTGCAAGCACAGTAGGGCGAGAGTAGAGATTGACCATAGTAAAAACATCCAACGAAAAATAATAGTATAACAGATATTTTATATAATAACAATATTATAACATAATGAGTTAAAGCTGTTACTTTTAATGGTTTGGTGCATATAAATATAATTAGAGCATCCTCACAATTATAAATAAAAACGATTTTGGTAAAATGGAAGCTCTCACTCGACCAAGGTACCAAAATCGTTATGACTCGCACCTTACTCATAGATGAACAATGGCACAAGTTAAAGATTATTTTACTGCAATTAGGTATACACAACAAACATAATCTAAGATTAACAATAGGAGGTATATTATTTCGTATTCGTACAGGTGTACCTTGGGAAGATTTACCACTTTAATTTGGTAAGCCTGATAGTATCTACCGTGCCTTTTTAAGATGGTCAAAGAAAGGCAATTTAATGAAAGTATTTGAATATCTATCCAAAGAAGTAGACCTTAAATGGGTGTTTATTGATGGCAACTATGTTAAAGCCCACCAACATGCCTGCAACATTTCCCACAAAGAAGAGCAAGGTATTGGTAAGATTGTCGGTGGTAATACAACAAAAACCCATCTTGTTGTTGATGCTTGCAGTAATGCTGTAGATTTTATCATTACAGGCGGGCAAGTTCGTGATGTCAAAGTTGCACCAACTTTGATTGATAGAAATAACCTAACAAATACTCAAATATTAAGTGCTGATAAAGGGTATGATTGCGATACTTTAAGAAAGAAAATTGGGCAAACAGGCGTAATAGCAAATATTCCAAAGAAATCCAATAGTTAATCACAAAATCATCCTATGGATTGGTATATGTATAAAACCAGACACTTGGTAGAAAATGCTTTTGCAAAGTGTAGACACTTTAGAGCTGTTGCTACTCGCTATGATAAATTGTTGGTCTACTATCAAAGCACAGCAGCATCAGCTTCTATTTGTCAATGGATTAAACTGTTGTGAATTGTCAGGATGCCCTATTATTCTTATATTGAAATAATAACAATTTTTATTTGCAAAAAGTTTTTTATTTGGTATAATTCTTAACACTTTCTTACAAAAGCTCTAGATTTTTGCAGTTGGCATACAAAAGTCTAGCCTAACCCAACACTTCAACAACCTAAGGTGATGTATGAAACACACACTAAAACGCTTACCACTTGCGGTAGCAGTACTGGGCGCACTAAGCGTTCAAGCAGCAATGGCACAAGATAAGCCAGAAGTAACTCTAGACACGTTGAATGTAACTTTCGATCGTCAAGGTACGAAAGTTAAGACGAATGTCGTTACCCTACAAGAAAAAGATGAAAGCACCGCCACAGATTTACGTGGATTGCTACAGTCTGAACCTGCCATTGATTTTAGTGGCGGTAATGGCACTGCTCAGTACATTACCATTCGTGGCATGGGTCAAAATTCAGTAGATGTTAAGATTGATGATGCCTACACTGACAGCCAAATCCTATACCATCAAGGTCGCCATATGTTAGACCCAGCAATGGTGAAGATTGTCAGCGTCCAAAAAGGTGCTGGCGCAGCATCAGCTGGTATTGGCGGCACCAATGGAGCGATTGTCGCCAAGACTTTGAGTGCTAAAGACTTGCTAAAAGATGATCAAAGCATTGGTTTTAAGGCAGGTGCTGGCTACAGCTCTAATAATGAGCATTCTTATAATGCCGCTGCCTACGGTAAGGCGGGTTATTTTGACTTTTTATTAAGTGCTAATAAAGTAGAGCAAGATGACTATAAAGCAGGTAAGGCCAAGAAAAAGATTGACTTTACCGCTCTAGATAAGACCAGCTATTTGGCGAAAGTGGGGGCAGAGTTTGGTGATAATCGTTTTGAACTTAGCCACCTAAGACAAGAAAATAAAGGCACTCGACCAATCCGTGAAGAGTTCATCAACTTTGATAGTGATAAACAAGATCCTCAGTATCGTGAGGTAAAAACTCAAAACACTAACCTACAATGGAACGCTAAGAATCTAGGCGTGGTCAGTGATGCAACCGCCAATATTTATCATATCATCAACTCTCGCTATACCGCTGATGACAGCAAAGCTGGATATGGAGGCAATTTAGCTGGTCCAAGTAAGTCTAGCATTGATACCAAAGGTCTTAACATCAATCTTGACAGTCAGGTCAACGATGATGTACTGCTCAAATACGGCATCAATTATCGTCAACAAGAAATCACACCAAACCGCTACAAAGCTGGCATTGTCAATCAAGAAAAAACAGACACAGGCTTGTATGTAGAAGCAATCGCCGATATTGGTAATCTGACAACCACAGCAGGACTTCGCTACGACATGTTTGAGATTAAAGACATGGCGGGCGGTCGTGTTAAAGGCGATAATTTAAACCCAAGTGTTGGCTTAATCTACCAAGCAACGCCAAGCCTAAGCTTTAGTGCTAACCACAGCTACGCTACTCGTAGTCCACGCCTATATGATGCCCTAACGGCTCATGGCTATCGTGCTGTTGTTAAAGTAACTGACGGCCTAAAAGCGGAAAGAGCCCAAAATACTGAAGTTGGCTTTAACTTCAATCATGGCAATGCTTTTGTTAACGGTAGCTATTACTGGCAGAGTATTGATAATCTGCTAAAAAGTGCAAGTAATGGAACAAAGCATGAGAACGGCACAAAAATCGACGAAATCAAAAATGTTGGTTATGCCAAAAACAAAGGTTATGAGCTGAATGCTGGCTACAAATGGCAGGGTCTAACCGCTCGTGTGGGCGTATCAGACAGTAAGCCTGAGTTTTACAGCTCTCAAAACTTCAGTAACCGTGAATATGCGTCACGATTAGGTCGTACTTGGACGGCTGCCTTATCCTATCGTTTTGCCCAGCCAAACTTAGAGGTGGGTGTGCGTCATCGCCGTGCTGATGATGTGATCGGTGATTCTGCTTGGACAGGTAAAGTTGTTGACAAGGATCCAAGAAAAAATCATGATCCTAAGAAATTGCGTCCTGGCTATAACACCACAGATGTGTTCGCCAACTGGAAGCCTTTGGGTAATGATAAGGTGAATGTTAACATGTCAGTGAATAACCTTACTGACGAAAAATACACCTCTCACATTTCCAGCGCAGGTGTGGCACTCCCTGCTGCGGGTCGTGAATACCGTGTCGGTGTCAACTTCACTTACTAATTTAGAATCTAGTTTCTCCACGCACTCCGTCTAATGGCGGGGTGTTTTTTATTAATAAATGTCTATACTCTTAGGAGTTATCCACAGATAGTGTCGATGTATTGTCATGATTTTGTGGAACAATTACGCAGTTTATAAACAGCGCTTAAAAAGTCAATATATAAATAGGCTAATTTTTATAAGTTATTGATTATATTTATAAAATATATTTTAATCACAGTTTATTCTCAAATATTACAGTACGGTGAAAGTGCCATAATATAAGGGCTTTCGATGTGAATTGTTCGCTTTTCCACAAAGTTATCCACAGATTTTGTGGATAAAAAATCACACTCTATCGAAAGCCAATAATGATAAGGGATTGCGCGTGTTATCAGAATTAATGGTGGTGTGATTAAGGTTTTGAATGTGATGTGGGGGTGAATATTTCCAGTGTAAAATATTAGAATTTTATCAAGGTTCCACGATGTCATAAAGCTGACTTTTGAGCTTGTTAGAATAAATACTTGTCGTTATTTCAAAGTATAAAGTTATCTTATTTTTTTGAATGATTGAGACTGGCGGCGGTAAACACGTTCATCCCCCAAAATCAATCTTGTAAAATATCGATAAGGGATGGCATGATTGGATTGATCAGCTAGTCGTTATGCTTAAGCTTTTTGGTGGGCTCGTCTAACACATGCGCCACTGCTCTAGGGTGAGCTTTATCATAGACGCGAGTAAGTGCGCCAAAATCTACTTGGGTGTAGATCTGGGTGGTACTGATGTCAGTATGCCCAAGCATCTCTTGGATAGCGCGTAGGTCGCCACTTGATGACAGCATGTGCGATGCAAAGCAGTGACGCAGCAGGTGGGGGTGTAGATTTTGGGCGATGCCTGCATTGGTGGCACACACCTTTAGGCGCAGCTGAATCGCTCTGGGTGTGAGCCGCGTGCCGTGGCGTTCGCTGATGAACAGTGCGTCTGTGCCTTCTTGCCACAGATCGCGGTGAGGTAGGTAGATGTTGATGGCATCGATGGCTTTTTTGCCAATGGGGGTGAGCCTTATTTTATTGCCTTTGCCTAATACTCTGACCACGCCGCCACGCAGATCGATGTCTTGAATATCAAGCCCTGCCAACTCGGACAGCCGAAGACCGCTGCTGTACATGAGTTCGAACATCGCGCGGTCACGAATCCATAGACGTGCTTTTTTGGCGTCATCTGGCATTCGCTGATCGAGCAGCTGCATCATCATATCAACATCGCCGACCTTGGGCAAGGCTCGCGGTTCGGGCTTTAGGCGATAGCCTGTGGCGGGATTGTGATTGGTTTTGCCAATCTTGATGAGGTGGGCGTAGAATTTACGAATGGCAGAGAGTTCTTGTTTGGCGCTGATGGCTTTAATGTTATCCCGCTCTAGGCGCAGACCCAAAAATCTTGCCAAGTCTTTTTTATCGAATGATAAATAATCACCCTGTAGCCGTACGTCCTCATCGATGAAGCGCACTAGGCGCATGAGTGCCGTTGTATAGGCGCTGATGGTGTTGTCGGAGTAATTTTGTAGGGCTAATTCATCCAGCCATGCCTGAGCCACCAACCAAGATTTTGGCTTGGCGGCGTCTGATGCATTGGCAGGCGTGGGCGATTTTAGTTTGTTGAGTAGATTATTTAGACGCATGATAAGTCAAAAGGCGCAGTAATTACGCCTTTTTTGTGGGTTACTGGTAGTCGCCTGATTCGTCGGGGTTGAGCTTGATGCCTGCTTGAGCGGCAAGCCCATCGGGACTGAACACGCCTTCATAGACGAATGATGTTGGGCCTGTCATCATCACAGAGTAGCCATCTTGCCAGCGGATCGCAAGGCTGCCACCGTATAGCTGAGCGCGAATGTCCACGCCTTCATCCAGCCAGCCTTCGCGAATACCTGTCGCCACGGCAGCGCAGGCGCCCGTGCCACATGCTTGGGTCTCGCCCACACCGCGCTCATAGACTCTTAGGCGAATGTGTCGCTGATTCACCACCTGCATGAACCCGACATTCACACGCTCGGGGAAAGCCTCATGCGACTCTAGCAGTCGCCCCAGACGTTCCACATCAGCGGTGAGTACATCGTCCACCTTGATGACGGCATGAGGGTTGCCCATGTTGGCGATATATAGCTGAACAGGTGTGCCATCCACGACCAGACGGTACGAGTTGCCAACCTTGGTGATCGCCTTTGGTGCAAATGGAATCTCGTCAGGTTCAAATTTGGGTTTACCCATGTCAACTTGCACCCATCCATAGCGATCAGTGGTCAGGGTGATGATGCCGCTGGCTGTCTCCACGCGCAGACGCTGCTTGAAGGATAATTTACGCGCTTGAACGAAAGAAGCAAAGCAACGAGCGCCGTTGCCACATTGGGATACCTCTGTGCCATCAGCATTAAAAATTCGATATTTAAAATCTACGTCGGGACGACTTGGCGGCTCAACAATAAGCAGCTGATCAAAGCCCACGCCAAGATGACGATCAGCAAGTAGACGCACCAAGTCGGTGGTGAGATTCATGCGTTGGGTGACCAGGTCAATCACCATAAAATCATTGCCCAGCCCATGCATTTTGGTAAATTCAATTAACATCATCACTCCTTTTTAGCTCTAAGTTCTAATTCCTTTTATCTGGTTACGTCCGTGTGCTCGTATGTCTATCTTAACAGATGAATGCTGATTTGCCTAATGAATTTGGCAAATGTTTTGGTAAATGTGATTTAAATTGTAAAAGAATTTTGCCATCCAAAAATCATCGGGCAACGCCAAAGCCATCAAATAAAATTTTATGAGTATTAAGATGCTCCACATGCATAAAAAAACGCACCGAATCATCGGTGCATTCAGTTCGGCAGTTTAGAGTTGTTCGCCGCGCCATAGGTCGTCTAGGTTCTCACGGACGCGCACGAGGCGATGAGCGCCGTTGTCAGTCATAACCTCGGCAGGACGAGGGCGGCTGTTGTAGTTGCTCGCCATGGTAAAGCCGTACGCACCAGCACCAGTCACCGCCAGCAGCGTACCAACCTCCAAAGACAGTGCACGCTCTTTACCCAGAAAGTCACTCGACTCACAAACTGTACCGACCACGTCCCACACTTGGGGCTGTTCGTTATCTTGAGTGTCTGTAAGCTTGGCGGGGATGATTGCCATGACTGAATCATATAAAGCAGGGCGAATCAGCTCGCTCATGGAGGCATCGACGATGGCGAAGTTTTTGTGCTCGGTGGGTTTAAGCACATCTACGCGCGTGAGCAGCACACCTGCATTGGCGGCGATATTGCGCCCTGGCTCTAGGTGTAAGCCTAGCTTATATTTGGCTTGTAGAGCAAGTAATTTGGGCAGCAGTGCTTCAGCGAACTCGTGGACGCTGGCAGGGTTCTCATCGATATAGCGCACACCAAGTCCGCCGCCTAGATCCACATGAGACAGCTTAATACCGCGAGTGAATAATTCATCGATCAGCTCAATTACCTTATCAAGCGCATCCACGAAAGGCTTGACTTCGGTTAGCTGAGAGCCGATATGGCAGTCGATGCCGATGATGTCAAGGTTCGGCAGGGTGTTGGCGTATTCATAAGCAAAGATCGCCACATCATGCGCAATGCCAAATTTATTATCCTTCATGCCCGTTGAGATATAAGGGTGGGTCTTGGCGTCTACGTCAGGATTGATGCGTAGTGCGATCGGTGCTTTCTTACCTAGTTCTGCGGCGACAATGTTGATGGTGTCTAGCTCACTCAAGGCTTCGACATTAAAGCAGCCGACGCCTGCTTCTAGGGCGGTTTGGATGTCCGATGCGGTCTTGCCGACGCCAGAATAGACGATTTGGGCTGGGTTGCCGCCTGCTCTTATGACGCGGGCAAGTTCGCCTGTCGATACGATGTCAAAACCAGCACCCGCCTTGGCAAGTGCTGACAGAACGGCAAGATTGGAGTTAGCTTTGACAGCGTAGCAGATTTGCACGTCGTTGAGCGCGCTAAAGCTCTCAACATAAGCGGCATAATTGGCAAGCAATGCGTTCTTAGAATACACATACAGTGGCGTGCCGTATAGTCTGGCAAGCTCTGTCGTGTCTACACCATCGATGTATAGTGTGTTGTCTTGATATTCGATGAATGGCAAGTATTCGGTCAGCTTGGCGGCATCGATTGACATCGCGCCATCTTGGGTTTGGCTTACAAGGCTAAAAGTCATGATAAATTAATGATCCGTATGAATGATGGATGCTTGTAATAGTTATTGGTAGTCGTTCGGGTTGGTACTGATGATTTGGTTGATGGGTTCTGTGGGTGTGGTTTTGGCAGGAAGATAGAGTGCGCCTTTTTGACCGCAGGCGGTTAATAATGCACAAAGTGTGATGGATAAAATGACTGTTTTCATTGATGTATGATCGTCTTAAAATTGAAAAATTATTTTACCTAAATTCTGCCAAAATACCAACGACTTTTATAAAAATACAGCGCAAATACATGATTTAAAATACAAAAATTGATTAAAATCAAAACAAAATATTTACCCAAAATCCTTTAATTTCCCCTAAAGACTTTTGATAATTTTATGTTATAATGCCAAAGATTTATTCGGCCAAGGCCGCCCATTCAACCTACATTTAAGGAAGACATAATGGCACTTAACAACCCAACTTTAGTCTTAAACTGCGGTTCATCATCGCTAAAATACGCCCTAATCAGTGAGGATGGCGAACAACGTATCGAGGGTCTTGCTGAAGCGCTAGGCAATGCCGATGCTCGTATCAAGCACAAAAACCTAGATGGGTCTAAAGTAGATATCAATATCCCAAATTCTGGTGCGCACACCGAAGCGCTAAAAATTATCCTAGGTGAGCTGATCGCTGATCACAAGCCTGTGGCGGTAGGCCATCGTGTGGTGCATGGCGGCGACAAGTTCACCAAGGCAACCATCATCACGCCAGAAGTTCTAGCTCACATCGAAGAGCTTGCCAGCCTAGCGCCGCTTCATAACCCTGCTAACGCTGCGGGCATCCATGCGATTAATGAGCTGTTCCCAGAGCTCCCGCAGGTAGCGATTTTTGATACGGCATTCCATCAGTCGATGCCTGCTCACGCTTATCGTTATGCCATTCCTAAAAATCTTTATACAGAGCATCAAATTCGCCGTTATGGATTCCATGGCACGTCTCATAACTATGTCTCAAATCGCGCAAGTGAACTTGCCAATAAGGGCGATAAACAAGGCTGGTTGGTTGCCCACTTGGGTAATGGCTGCTCGGCGACGGCTGTCTATGATGGCAAGAGCCTTGATACTTCTATGGGTCTAACGCCGCTTGAAGGTCTGATGATGGGTACGCGCTCAGGTGATGTTGATCCAAGCTTGCACATTCATCTACATCGCACGCTGGGTCTGTCTATCGAAGAGGTTGATACACTGCTAAATAAAAAGAGCGGTCTATTAGGCGTATCAGGTGTATCGAACGACATGAGAACGGTTGAGCAGTTGGCAAACGAAGGTAATGAAGATGCCGTCTTGGCATTGGAGATCTTTGCGTATCGTGTGGCAAAATACTTAGCCAGCCTAAGCTGTGCTCTGCCTACATTTACAGGTATTGCTTTCACGGGCGGTGTGGGCGAGAATGCTGTTGGCATGCGTGCAAAAATGATCTCTCATCTGCGTCACTTTGGCATCAAGATGGATGAAGCGAAGAATGCTGAATTGTTGCGTGGTGCTGAAGGCAGCTTCCATGCTGAGGGTTCTTCTGTAGAGCTGTGGGTTGTCCCAACTGATGAAGAATTCCAAATCATGAGCGAGACTCGCGAAGTTCTAGGCTTGTAAATCAAATCATAAAAGTCAGATTGTGACGCTCTGACTTTTTGCTTGATTTTGCGGCTTATATTTATTGATAAATTTGATAAAGGATATGAAATGAAAACTGTATTGCTAGTTCCTACCACCAGTCAGATCAACATGGAAACATTGTCTCAAAGTGTCGCTAGCTTAGTTGTTGGCGAGATTGTTGCGACACCAAGCCATGAAGAATTCTGCAGTGCGATTGGTAATAACAACCTTGACGACCTACTAGAGACAGTCATCGCCAAGCAGTCTGCACCCATCAGCGTGGTTGTGGGTGTACTTGCTGATGAGAGCAGACCGTATGCCAACCGTGTAAACCGTGAGCTTGCGACAGGCTTTGATGCGGATGTGATCTTAGTGGGTGATAGTGATACTCGCCTGCCTGTCTTTGCGTCTGTGTTCGGTGGTCTAAAAGGTGAGCGCATCTGGGGTGTAATTGGTACTGCTGATCTGTCAGGCAAGGTTCAAGTATTGGCACGCACTGACAACGGTGGTAATCTGTCTGAGATTGACAGCAATGCCTTTGAGGCTTATAAAACCGCTGATCGCACCCAAAAGTTGTCTCCTTATGCATTCCGTAACCAAGTGGTTCGCCTTGCTCAGAACGCCAAAAAACGCATCGTTCTACCAGAAGGTGACGAACCGCGCACCATCGAGGCGGCAGCGATTTGCCAAAGTCGTGGCATCGCTCAATGTGTTCTGCTTGGCGACGCTGATAAGATTCGTGCGGTGGCGGATGAGCGCGGTGTAACTCTGCCTGACGGCATCGAAATCATCGAACCAGCTACCGTGATCGAAAAATATGTCGCACCAATGGTAGAGCGTCGCAAAGGCAAAATCGATGAAGAGGGCGCAAGACAAGCACTTCAAGACACCGTCTATCTTGGCACGATGATGCTACAAGTTGGCGACGTGGATGGTCTGGTATCAGGTGCGGTACACACGACTGCTGATACGATTCGCCCAGCGTTCCAACTGATCAAGACCGCACCAGAGTACAGCTTGGTATCTAGTGTGTTCTTCATGCTACTGCCTGATCAAGTGGTGGTCTATGGCGACTGCGCGGTGAATCCAAATCCAACCGCTGAGCAGCTGGCTGAGATTACCATCCAGTCAGCCGAATCTGCCAAGTCATTCGGTATTGATCCTAAAGTTGCTCTGATCAGCTACTCTACCATGAACTCAGGTTCGGGCGAAGACGTAGAAATGGTAAAATCAGCCTTGCAAATCGTTCGCGAAAAAGCGCCAAGCCTAAAAGTCGATGGCCCGCTACAATTTGATGCGGCATCTGTACCGTCTGTGGGTAAGCAAAAAGCACCGAACTCACAAGTGGCAGGCGAGGCGAATGTATTTATCTTCCCTGATCTGAACACGGGTAACACCACCTATAAGGCGGTGCAACGAACCGCAGGTGTGATCAGCGTAGGTCCGATGCTACAAGGCCTAAACAAACCTGTTAACGACCTATCTCGTGGCTGTTTGGTGGATGACATTGTTTATACGATTGCATTGACTGCCATTCAGGCGGTTGGTCAATAAGACGTCCATCCCAATAAAAATCCCTGCTCGATGGCAG
>NZ_AOMT01000032.1 GCF_000696305.2 Moraxella bovoculi 237 | reverse complement strand
ATCAAAACCGACCCCGACAGCCTAGACAACTGGGGTAGAGACTGGACGAAGCATTTTGCCCCTGCACCGAGTGCGGTGGTGTTTCCTAAGACGACAGAGGAAGTGGCTAAGATTGTAAGGCTTGCTAATGAGTATCAAGTATGTTTGGTGCCTAGTGGTGGACGTACAGGATTATCAGCAGGTGCTGTTGCCAGTAATGGTGAGGTGGTGGTAAGTTTTGATAAGATGAACGCCATTGGGACGTTTTATGAAGCTGATCGTATGGTAGAAGTAGAAGCTGGCGTGGTGACTAAGGCTTTGCAAGAATTTGCTGAATCTAAGAACTTATACTACGCCGTAGACTTTGCTTCATCTGGATCAAGTCAGATTGGCGGTAATATTGGTACCAACGCAGGTGGCATTAAAGTCATTCGTTATGGCATGACAAGAAATCAAATACTAGGATTAACGGTTGTTACTGGTAAAGGTGACATCTTAGAATTAAACGGTGGTATGTTGAAGAATGCCACAGGTTATGATTTTCGTCATTTGTTTATCGGAGCAGAAGGTACTTTAGGCTTTGTAACTCGTGCATTGATTAAGCTTGAGAAGCAGCCTGTTAATTTAACGGCAATGGTATTGGGTGTGCCTGATTTTGGGTCGGTGGTAAAACTGCTTGATAAGTTTGGTAAGGCGTTAAACTTAACTGCTTTTGAATTTTTTGACAGCGTGGCAATCGATAAGGTGTTGACCGCAGGACACGCCAAAGCGCCGTTTGACAGCCGCACGCCTTTTTATGTCTTGTTAGAATTTGAAGCGGTATCCGATGACGTGTTAGATACTGCCATGAATGTGTTTGAAAGCTGTGCCGAAGATGGCTTGATAGAAGATGGCGTGATGAGCCAAAGCGTGGGGCAACTGCACGAGCTTTGGAAATTGCGTGAGAGCATCTCCGAGACGATTTCGGTGTTCACCCCTTACAAAAATGACGTGTCGGTGCTGATTACACATTTGGGCGATTTTATCCATGACATTGAACAGATTGTCAAGGACAATTACCCTGATTTTGAGATTTGCTGGTTTGGGCATATTGGCGATGGCAACCTGCACCTAAATATCCTAAAACCTGACAACCTAACCAAAGACGACTTTTTTGCCAAGTGCCAAACGGTCAATAAATACGTCTTTGAAACGGTCAAAAAATACAAAGGCTCAATCTCTGCCGAGCATGGCGTGGGCATGACCAAAAAGCCATATCTGGATTATACCCGTTCGCCTGCTGAGATTGAGTATATGAAAGCCATC
>NZ_AOMT01000031.1 GCF_000696305.2 Moraxella bovoculi 237 | reverse complement strand
AACTAACTAACTAACTAACTAAACTAAACAAAACGTAAACGACGACGTACGTGTGTGTGTCTTTTTTTATTGGGTCAAACTAACAATCCGAAAGATTAGGCACATTCAGATACAAAATCTGTACATCTTTTTGGGTGGTGATGCGATACATTAGAAATGAGCGATCTTTGATGAATGGCTCAGATGTAGATTTTAAATAAAATAAACAAGCTTCATTGCCAATCATTCCACCCAACACCACACAAGGACATACTATGAAAAAATATCTTCTCGTCACCACCCTAGCATTCGGCAGTATCGTTCACGCTGCACCCACCACCGTGCCGCAGGTAGATTTGAACAGCTATCTTGGCACATGGTACGAGATTGGACGACTACCGATGTCATTTCAAAACAAATGCGCCTCCGACGTCAAAGCCACCTATACCCTAAAATCGAATGGTAAAATCACCATCAAAAACGAATGCAAAACTCAGTCAGGCAAAATGACAGGCGCAACCGGCGAGGCTTACGCCATCGATCAGACCAACAGCAAATTAAAGGTATCATTTCTGCCATCTATCCTAAAAAAGCTCCCCTTTGGACAGGCTGACTACTGGGTGCTGGCATTGGGCGAAAAGCAAAATGGCAAATACCAATCAGCACTCGTCGGCACACCAAATAATAAATATCTATGGATCCTATCACGAGACAAGACCTTAGATTCCACTACCTATGATCGCTATCTTGGTATCGCCAAACAAAACGGCTACGACCTAACCAATTTCACCAAAACCGCACAATAACGGTCCATTCACTCATAAAAATAAGCCCATTATCGGGCTTATTTTGTGGTTATCGTATCAATACATCCATCACACCAAAAGTCCAATCTCAAAACCTTCTTTGATGGCGCGCTTAGCATCTAGGCGTTCAGATTTTTTGGCACCGCCAATGACGTGATACTGGGCGCGTGGCGCTTCGCCAACGTTCGGCATGAGCTCATTGACGGATTCTTGTCCGATGCAGACCACGATCGTATCCACACGCAGCAGCTGCGACTGACCACCCACCGTGATCCATAGCCCTTCATCGCTAATACTCTCATAAGATGCGCCGCTAATCTGCTTCACGCCAGCCTGTCTGATGGCAGCCTTATGCACCCAGCCTGTTGTCTTATTCAGGCTATTGCCAAGTTTGCCTTCGCTGCGCTGCAACAGATATAATTGACGATGCGGTCTAGCGTGGATTGGCGTAACCAGTGCGCCCTTAGTGGTGTAATTGGGATCACCATCCACGCCCCACTGCCGAAAGAACGCATCAGGCGACTGCGCATCAGGACGATAATCCCGCAAATTGACCTCGCTCGATACATCAGAGCCATGCACCAAGAATTCCGCCACATCAAAGCCAATACCGCCTGCACCCAGCACCGCCACGCGCTCGCCTGCCTGCTTGACCCCTGATAACAGCTCGCCATAGCTGATGACTTGCGGCAGTGTCACCCCATCAATGTTCAGCGCTCGCGGCACCACGCCTGTCGCCACGATGAAGTCATCGAACGCTATCTCATCGAGCATCTGACGCGTTACGGATGTATTTAGGCGCACGTCCACCCGATGTAATGCCAGCTGCTCATGAAAATAACGAATCGTCTCAAAGAACTCTTCTTTACCCGGGATTACCTTAGCATAATTAAACTGACCGCCCAGCACTTCCTTTGCCTCGAACAGCACGACATGATGCCCACGACGTGCTGCCGTAAGCGCTGCGGTCATGCCTGCCACCCCGCCACCGATGACCGCGACACGCTTGGGTTTTTTGGCGGGTTTGATGTCGTACTCGGTCTCATGACACGCCAAAGGATTCACCAGGCAGCTTGCTCGCTTATTCTCAAAGGTGTGATCAAGACAGGCTTGATTGCAGCCGATGCAGGTATTAATCAGATGTGCTTTGCCCTGCTTAGCTTTCTCCACCCAATCACTGTCCGCCAAGAATGGTCGCGCCATCTGCACCATGTCCGCTTGTCCAGTCGCCAAAATCTCTTCGGCGGTATCGGGCATGTTAATTCGGTTGGCAGCGATGACAGGGATATTCACCGCATCCTTAATCATCTTGGTGAATCTGACAAAGCTTGCGCGTGGCACAGAGGTGACGATGGTCGGCACGCGCGCCTCATGCCAGCCGATGCCTGTATTAATCAAGGTCACACCTGCCTGCTCAAGCCATCTGGCGACAGTCACCACCTCATCCATCACCGCGCCATCTTCGACGAATTCTGCCATCGACAGCCGAAAGCTGATGATGAATTCATCGCCCACCGCCTGACGTATCGCCTTGACGATATCAATGGCGAATCTTGCGCGATTCTCTAGGCTGCCGCCATATTCATCGGTTCGGTGGTTCGTTCGATTTGATAAGAATTGATTGATCAGATACCCTTCTGAACCCATCACCTCTACGCCATCGTAGCCGGCTTTTTTTGCCAGTAATGCCGTATGAGCGAAATCCGCTATCGTCGCCTGAATGTTCTTAATGCTCATCTGGCGCGGCTTGAATGGCGAGATGGGTGATTTGATCGCGCTGGGCGCCACCACAAAAGGATGATAACCATAACGCCCCGAATGCAGAATCTGTAGCAGAATCTTCGCGCCATACTTATGTGCTGCGCGCGTAACCCGAGCATGATTGACAATATCAGCGCTATGGTTTAGTGTACCGCCCAGAGGTGTCAGCCAGCCTTCGCGGTTGGGTGAGATGCCACCTGTGACCATGAGCCCCACACCACCTCGAGCGCGCGCCTCAAAGTACGCCGCCAATTTGCCATAATGATAAAATCTGTCCTCAAGACCGGTATGCATCGACCCCATGACCACGCGGTTCTTTAGACGTGTAAACCCAAGATCCAGCGGTTGAAACAGATGCGGATAAGGCGTGTCATACTCTGGTGTCTGCGGCGTTTTTTTGAATTTATCACTGACGGTTTTGACGGTCTTCGTCAAGCGCTCTTTAAAAAACGTCTTCATCCTAATTCCTTATAAGCTTGCGATGGCTTGCTGTTTTTAAATTTTATCATAAGCCTTGATATGGGGCTCAACATTTTTGACATCTTGACTGCATGGTCATTGATGCGCCAAAACCTTATATTTGACCAATTAAATTTGCCAAAAGTACAAAAACCGAGTAAGCTAGTCACACCATTATTCAATATTTTAAGGATTTATCCATGCACGACGTTGCTCCTGAATTTCGCATCACATTATCAGGTCAAATCACCCCTGCTGATGTGGCAGAGCTTGCCAAACAAGGCGTAAAAACCATCGTTAATAATCGCCCAGATGGCGAAGAGCCGGGTCAGCCGACCTCAGATGAGATCAAAGCTGCCTGCACTGAACACGGCATCATCTATAAGCAAATTGCCTTCTCATCGGGCATGCTTGACATGAATCACGTTCAAGAATTCGCTGATTTTTATAATCAAACAGAGCGCCCATTGCACATCTTTTGCCGCACTGGCAACCGCTCAAGCGTGATTTTACAAGCTGCACGCGAACAAGATCTGCTTGATGAAGAATAAAAACCGTGCGAATTTGATTGATTTTTAGTAAAATAGGTGCCATTGATTGAGCACCTATTTTTTACATAATCACAATGAAGGCATACCATGAGCAAGAATATTCCCATCCTAAACGCTAAAGACATCGAAAAAATGAAAATCGCAGGTCGCCTGGCGGCTGAAGTTCTAGAGATGCTCGATGAGCATGTTAAGGTTGGGGTTAGCACGGGCGAATTGAACGATCTGGCGCATAAATACATCACCGAAGTACAAGACGCCACGCCCGCCAGCCTAAACTATCACGGCTTTCCAAAATCCATCTGCACCTCGATCAACCATGTCGTGTGCCACGGCATTCCTGACCATGCACGCCTACTAAAAGACGGAGACATCATCAATATCGACGTAACCGTCATCAAAGACGGCTATTATGGCGACACCTCTTGCATGTGGGTCGTTGGTGAAGGTTCTGTAATGGCAAATCGCATCTGTGACGTCGCCCAAAAAGCCCTATACGCTGGCATGAAAGTCGTCAAAGACGGTGCTTATCTTGGTGACATCGGTGCCGCCATCCAAGAAGTGGTCGAGCCTGAGCGCTTTAGTATCGTGCGCGAATTCTGTGGGCACGGACTGGGCAAAGAATTCCACTGCGAACCACAGGTACTACACTACGGCAAAAAAGGCACCGGCGTTCAACTAAAAACAGGCATGGCAATCACCATCGAACCCATGATCAATCAAGGCGTCTGGCAAACCAAAATCATGAAAGACGGCTGGACTGCTATCACCAAGGATCGTAAGCTCTCCGCCCAATGGGAACACACGCTCATCGTTACTGATGATGGCTGCATCGTCACCACTCAGCGAAAAGGTGAAGATTTAAGTTTTTTAAACAGCTAACCACGATACACAAAAGGACAGATAATGACTGTCCTTTTTTATTAAATTATTGTTTTTAAATGGTTCTGCATAAAATAACATTCAGCCAAATCTCCTGCCTATCCACCCGATTATCTTTTGTCTGCCAAAGCCTAAGCATATCAAAATTATCTAGCTGATTTTCAATAATTTTCCAACGCTCTTCATTCAAGTCGCAAAAAAACCTTCCTTCTTTGATGCGCTCACTGCCTCCATATTTAAAAGATACATATAAAACCCCGCCCAACTGCAAGCATTCTATTAGCTCGTTTAATAATTTCGGCAAATCACGGAATGGCACATGAAGCAAAGAAGCACATGCCCAAATGCCTGTAAATTTATTTTGCCATGGTTGATTTTTTATATCCTTAAAATTTAACACCCGCCAATCAACCACAGCATCCACTCCCTGCGCTAAATCAATGAGTTTTTGGCTGCCATCAATGGCAGTTACATCAAACCCCAATCGCGCAAAAAACGCACTATCTCGCCCTGAGCCACAACCAACATCTAGTATTATTTGCTCTCTCTTGGGCAGATGCTCAAAAAAACATTGATAAAGATTCTGCATATCAACATCAATCGTTTGGCTGAAAAAATCCACGGCATTTGTTTGATAAAAATCCAATGTATCCATCAAAAAGCACTCAATCCTTGCTGTATAGGCTTCCATGTATGAATTAGGCGCTCTTTAGAAAATCGATAAGACTTGCTTAAAAAATATTTACGATCTTGCTCGTTTTTGCCTGTCTGCATAATCAGCGTCTCACGCAGAGGATGATGGCTGCTAATCAAATATTCATTACGTATATGCAAACGCTCCAACAAATCTAAGCTAGGTACTTTCTCAAATTTACCTTGCTCGCCGCGATTGCACTGCGCGCACGATAATACCAAATTCCAAATACCATCTACGTTTACTGAACGGCAGCAACCAGCTTCAGTCACTTGAGGCTTTAAGACATGAGGAAAAAAGTGATCAACATCTGCCAACATATCATCAAACGATGTTATGCTAATTTCTTTAAAACAATAGAAGCAACGGCTTTTTTGATAGCCGTTCAATGCACCTCGAGAACTGGTAATGCCAATTCTGCGATGTTTATCATCAAGAGTGAATAGCCGCTTAGTATCTTGATCAAATTCAACCCCGATCAGATTTCTACTAATATTTAATTCCCATGCTTTCTCAACAAGATTCCAGCGCGATTCCGTTTCTTGAGTTAAGTTTTTTGATAAATCACCCTCAGCATAAAACAAGTCAAATAAATTATCCGTTAAACGAATACCTTTATTAAATCTTCTTTCATCAATAAAAAACTCTTCATTGATAACATCAAAAAACCGCTCATTAACAGCTTTGGTATTAACAACATGAAAGGCATCAAGTACATATTTAAAGCCCTCCTTTGCTGTGATATCGATAAGTCGATCTTCGCTGATACTACCGTTATTGAACTCCAAGCAGGCGTTAATGAATTTACCACTCTTGGCAGTGGATTGTTTTGGACTGTGTTTTAAATGTTCGCACAAATGCATGGCATAAGGTAACGCCAAATCCTCAAGAGTTATCAAATCTGATTGGCGCTCTAAGCTAACATCAATCAAGCTTTTGGCAAGTGCAAATTTATAAGATGCCGTATTCTTACCAAATAAAATAATCGCACGCCAATAATTTTCCAAGGTTGGCTCAACTTCAACAAAGCTCATAATTCATAGCCTTTTGCATAATTTTAGATCTTAACTTATCGCCTTATAATTTATTGCATGCTTGCGCAAATAAATCGGTCGGATTTACTCCATCACAGGGTAGAATGGCTTTCCTAAACTATGGTTAGGATTATCCAAAATAATTTAGATAATCGGCTGGAATGATGGCCAGTAGTATCTGACAGCCATCTTGTAGTTGCTTACGGTTAACCCTGCTGTTGTACGTTGCGCCTCCGTGCACGATTTGATTTCTCAGCGTATAAAGCCTATCAAAGACAACAATAAGTATCGCGTGAGTATCGTTGTCCGCTAAGGCTTGGTAGGCTTTTTTGTTTGATTTATCAAAATCCTCAAGCCATGCCACCTCACTAATCTTACCATTATGATAATCCCAAAAAGGCTGAAAGACGTAACGGTTGTCTAGCATAACACGAATACTTTGAGGGAATTTTTGCCAGATGATATGGTAGATGCTATCCTTTAAATCCAATCTACAAATAAGGTTTAAAAATTCCAAGAAATTTGCTCTATCAGGGCTACGCTCACTCATCTTCTTAGCATAGATGGCATTAAAGCTAATCTACAGGCTGATGAATTGCATGTCTAAGTCATCTTGGGTCTCTTGTGATTTTTGCAGCCAACTTAGTGCGCGATGTAAGCGCAAATTAAGCTGATCAGGATATGTAGATTTGTTGTGAGCAAATTGGTGTTGTAGATCTTTTATCATGGATAATTCCACCTCTGTCTATTTGGCGATAGATTGCCATAAACAGCAAATCAAGCGATATAACAGTACAACCTATTAATATATAGCCAAAATACCATGAACAGCAAGCAAGTTATTAGATACAGGTGGGGATCACCACATTACGAGCGTATTTATGGCAAAATCACGCGTGATTGTCGGATTTGACGGAAATCAAGAGCCACGAAATTATGAGATTTGGAGGGGTTTTAATAATTTCTTATTAAAAATATCGGTCACTCTTAATAAATATTTGGCCAATAAAATAACCCCTTGATGATTCAAGGGGTTATTAATCTGGCGGAGACGGAGGGATTCGAACCCTCGATACGCTATTAACGTATACACACTTTCCAGGCGTGCGCTTTCGACCACTCAGCCACGTCTCCAATTTTTCTATTATAACAAAACTTTCGGATTTTGTCCTAAATTTTATTCAAAATTATTTCGCAAAAAATACCTTTTTGACGCGCATGACTATCACGATTACCGCGATCACTAGCACAACGATGACCACAATTTTACTGATGGGTTCGATGAATGTAGCCACTGCTTCATAATTGGCGCCCAGCACATAGCCAGCATACGCAAGTAGCGTCGTCCAGATTGCAGAACCTAAAGCAGTAAGCGTCAAAAATGGCAATATTGGCATGCGTGCCATGCCAGCAGGGATGGAGATGAGTGAGCGAATGCCGGGGATCATACGTCCAAAGAAAATCACAGATTTGCCATATTCATCAAACCATCGCTGTGCACTGGTAACGTCTTTGGGCTTTATCAAAAAATATTTGCCGTATTTCTCAGCAAAGTGATATAGACGTCTCTCATCCAAGATCGTGCCCAGATAATACAAAGGCAGCGCACCCAGCACCGACCCCAACGTGCCTGCGATGATGGCAGCGATGAGATGCATTTGTTCCATGGCAGCAGCAAAGCCGGCAGCAGGCATGACAAGCTCGCTAGGAATGGGTGGAAATACATTCTCCAAGAACATCATTAACGTCACACCAAACAGACCCAGCTTGTCCATCATGACGAGCACCCACTGGCTGATCGTGTCCATAATACACCCGATAAGTAAAAAACCAATCACCTAAGTGATTGGTTTTATTGAAATTTTTATAATAAAATTGGTGGAGATGGCGGGAGTTGAACCCGCGTCCGCCAGCACTACGCCCATGACTCTACACGCTTAGAGTCTGTCTTTGGCTTTAATCCGCACCGACCCGACAGTCAGGGTGGATTGGACGATTTGCTAAGAGTTTCGCACCTGTCATCGCAACGCTAACAGATGCTATCCTTTGTGCGTTCGCATCGGGGTGAGCAACCAGACCAAAGGCAATCTGTGCCGACCCAAGTAGCCCTTAGGCTGCTAGTGCGTAAGTTTCGTCGTTTGCGACTATTTTAAATGTATGTTGATTTACAAGAGGCATACGCTCTTGACGTGCATCATTAGGTTTCATCACCAGCGTCGAAGCCAGAACATCCCCTAGATGACAACATTGTAACAAATAACACCATCAACCGCAATGCATGCAATGTTATATTTTGTATCCATGTTTTGCTTGTTCATCAGTGGCGAAAGGCGACTTCTTTGCCGTTTTTGTCGATGTAATGCGCGTGGTCATCATGGATGACGTAGGCGATTCCCTCGATAAAGTTGGCAGGTGTGTCGTAGATGGCTTGGATGACCAGATCACCTCTGGGGTTGATGTAACCATATTTATAGCCGTCGTCGCCTTTGATGCCAACGGATGCTAACCCCTCAGAGAAGTCTTCAGCGACATCATAAGTTGGTCCGATGACCTGCTGACCATTCTTATCGATAAAGCCCCATTTGCCATCTACTTTTATGCGCACCAGACCACCCTCGAACCAGTCGCCTGTATCGGTATAGATGGGCTTGATGACAACTTTACCTTTTTTGTCGATGAATCCGTATTTGCCATTGCTTTCAATCTTGGCTCGACCTTCCCAAAACCCCCAAGCGCCAGTGAACTGCGGCTTAATGACGATTCTGCCCTTGGGATTGATGTAGCCGTATCGCTTGCCTTGCTTGATGAGTGCCATGCCATCATCGAAATTCTCCGCCATATCGAACGTTGGCTCGATGATGATTTTGCCGTGGGTGTTGGCATAGCCATATTTGCCATCTTTGGTGACGACGGTTAGGTTTTCGTTGTATTGACAGTCTTCGCTCTCTTTGGCGAAATGATAACCTTCTGGCAAGCTGATTCTGCTTTCACAAGAAACAAACTCTTCTGTTAGGTCGAAGGTTTTCGCGTCTTGGGCGATCGCAGCTGTGCAGCACAGCGCGATGAGACAAGGAATGTATGCTAACTTCATGATAAATTGAACAAAATAACCAAAAATCTAACTATTGTATCATGCCAAAGCTTCGATCACAGCAATTTTTAATGTATTTAATTTGTCAGCGCTTAGCGTTTGACCGTCTTTATCACTTAAATAAAACACGTCTTCGGCACGCTCTCCTAAGGTGGTGATGCGCGCGCCATGCACCTCGATGCCCAGACGGCTAAATATCAGCCCAAGGCGCGCCAATAACGCCGGTCTATCCTTGGTGATCAAGGACATCATGTGATGACCTGTGCGCGCCACCGAAGTCGCCTCGCTAAACTGCACCTGCGTGGGCACAGTGAAGTGCTTAAGCTGGCCATCTAGGGTGAAATTGCGTGCAGAGATTTGGCTCTCACCGCTCTTTAAGGCGTGCATTAGCCTGGCAGTGAGTGTCTGCCGCCTGATGTCATTGGTCAAGATGTCATCACGTTCAGCACCTTGGATGGCGTAGCGATCGATGACGACATACGAGTCTAGCGCCGCAGGCTTGCCATCGATGTCAGCGGTCAAGATGGTCGCATCCAATACGGACAGCCCCATGTGATCAAGCACGCCCACAGTCGCGGCGAACAAATCGTCTTGATCGTAGGTACAGATGAATAATTGTACAGCGTTCAGCGCAAGGTCGGAATGCGCGCGCAGAGCGATGACGGGCTTGTTATCAGCCAATGTGGACTTATTGGCGAGTATCTCAGAGGTCTGCCATGCGATGTCATGGTGTTTTTGCTTTAAGAAGAAATCATCACCAAAATCTTGCCATAACGCATCGATATCAGTAGTAGAGATAGCCGTGAGTAATTGCTTGGCTTTGTCCTTGCGATTGGCGATGACCGCATTCATTTCGGCAGCAGATGCACCCAGACTAAGAACTCGGTGCGTGCTGATGTACAGCTGCTTTAAAAGGCTGGCGCGCCACGTATTCCACAGCTGGCTGTTCGTGGCGTTCATGTCAGCGACAGTAAGCACATACAGATGGTTTAGATGTGCGATGGTGCCTGTAAATTCAGCAAAGCTTGCGATGACTTCAGGGTCATAAATATCTTGTTTTTGGGCGGTTAGCGACATGGTGAGATGTTCACGCACAAGCCACGCCACGAACTCGATATCTTCATCGCCCAACCCATGCGAACGCCCAAATTCATACACATCTTGCGCACCAAGCTGGCTATGGTCTCCACCTCGCCCTTTGGCGATGTCATGGAATAATGCCGCGATGACCAGCAAATCTTTGCGGTTGATTTTTTGATAGACTTCGCTGACCAAGTCGAATTTTTGACTGTATTCTGCATTCGTCGTATCGCCAAATCGGTGCAAAATTCGGATCAGCAGCAGCGTATGCGCATCCACCGTATAACGATGAAATAAATCGTACTGCATTAGCCCCATGATCTGCCCAAAGGCAGGTAGATAATCTCCCAATACGCCATATCTCTTCATGATGCGTAAGCGCTGATATAGGTAGTTATTTTCTTGTAAATTTGCCAAAAATAGCGCGCGATGCTTAGGGTTAGCGCGATAAGCATCATCAATCAAATGACTTGACAGATATAATGTGCGTAGAGTGCTGGCGGCAATTTTTTTGATGCCGTGCTGACCCATAATCAAGAAAATGCGTAATAAGTTTTCAGGTTTTTTGATAAAAATATCGTCGTCTTTGGCGAAGATCTGAGCATCTTGGCGAGTGATTTTACCATCTCGAATCTGAATCTCTTCTGCCACGCCGTCCACATGTAGGCTAGAATCGATGGGGGTTTCGTTTTGGGTGATTTGGAGAAAATCCTCGTCGATCTCGACCGCTTCATATTCAGGCTCAAGATAACTTTCGTTATAGTAGGCGCACAGCATCTCAGACAACGCCGCAACCTGTATCGCGTGACGATAATAGGTACGCATCATCGCCTCAAGTGCGGCGGTGAGCGTGCCTGCATCAGCATCATCTTGTATTAGGTGTAGCCGTTTGGCGATGTTTTTTTGATGGTCGAACAGTAGCCTATCCTCGCAGCGGCCTGTCAGAGCGTGCAGATGATGGCGAATACACCATAGGAATTTTTTGGCGCTTTGTAGGGCGTTAAGCTCGTCTTGACTCAAAAATCCCACACCTGATAAATCGCCTAACTCTTTGACATCATCAAAATAAAACTTCGCCAACCACACCAAAATGTGCAAGTCTCTTAATGTTCCTGGGGCGGATTTGATGTTTGGCTCTAAGTTGTATTCGGTGGCGTTATGATTAAGGTAGCGCGCCTTGGATTCTCCAGTTTTGGCGATAAAAAACGCCTTAGCACTCCATGCGTTTTTTACCGATTCGGTTGGAATATGGCGAAGTGCGTCGTTGCCTGCGATCAGGCGCGCCTCCAAAAGCGCAGTCGCAACCGTATGATCGGTCACAGCAATCGCCGTATCTGCTACATCGCGCACGCTGATGGCGGGGGTGATGCCAATGTCCCATAGAGTTGCCACGAATTGCTCAATCCCTTTGATGTGTGAATTAAGGTCATCAGCAAGAATCAGAATATCAACATCAGAGCATAGGAAAAGCTCACCACGACCATAGCCACCGATGGCAAATAGCCCAAGCTCATCAGACAACATCTCATCAAAAATACGAGCAAGCACCCGATCCATCGCCTGCGTTCTTAGTGCAACATAATCCTCAATCACATCAAGCGCGCCTAATCCCAAATCTGTGATACGACGATCAATCTGAGCATTCAATTCAGTCAGATAGCCTTTATAGGAGATGGGGTCAAAAGATGGCAAGGGAGGTAGATTTATCATAGTATTTGGCACAAGCTTGGTGATTGATGTGAAGGGTTACAATCTTCAGATTGGTATGTTTTAAATGATAGCATAATTTTTATGGTTTCACCTAACATCAAAAGAGCGGCTGTTTTAAAGGTAGTCAAATTTCCAAAACCCAAGAATAAAAAGTTGCTATATATTCAAGGTCAGCTCACTCAATTTTCCTGCAAAAAAACTCCCGCCAAATCAATAACCCCTTGAATCATCAAGGGGTTATTTTATTAGCCAAATACTTTATCAGCAGCTGCCTTAAATCGTGTAATCGCACCATCAACATCGGTTAGCTTATCTAGCCCAAACAGCCCGATTCTAAAGCTCTGATAACCCTCAGGTTCGCCAACTTGTAGCGGCGTACCAGCAGCGATTTGCAGCCCTTGCTCTGCAAATGCTGTGCCTTTATGGATCGCCTCGTTTGGCGCATGACACACCACAACACCGCGTGCTTGGTAGCCAGGATGGGCGACGCTTTGGATGCCTTTACCATTTAGAACCGCCAAGATGCCTTTACCAAGTTCAACTTGTGCAGATTTTAGCTTATCATAGCCAACAGCTTTCGCCTCAAGCAGTGCATCTCTAAGCTGCTTAAGTCCATCGGTTGGCATGGTGGCATAATAGGCATGTCCGCCATTTTCGTACGCTGTCATGATGTTTAGCCATGCTTTTAGATCCAGCGCAAAACTGCTTGGCGTGCTGGTTAGTACCGCTTCACGAGCATCTTCAGACATCATCACAAGACCAGCGCACGGGGTACTAGATAGACCCTTTTGTGGTGCGCTGATCAGCACATCGATGCCCACCGCCTTCATGTCAAGCCAGATGCAGCCTGAGGCGATGCAGTCAATCACCAAAAGTCCGCCCACCTCGTGCACCGCCTCACCTAGTGCGCGGATATACTCATCACTTAGCATCATGCCAGAGGCTGTCTCGACGTGCGGAGCAAACACCACGGCAGGTTTTTGGTTGCGGATCGCTGTTGTCACCGCCTCGATATCAGCAGGGGCAAATACGGCTTTTTCGTCATTGGTGTGGCTTGCACAGAATACTTCGCTTGACTTAGCCACGCCTGTTGCATCCAAAATCTGCGTCCAGCGGTAGCTAAACCAACCATTTCGGATGATCAGGCAGTCCTTATCCTTAGCCAAAGCACGCGCCACAGACTCCATGCCAGACGTTCCAGATCCAGGAACGATGGCGACTGCATCGGCATTATATAGTGATTTTAATTCTACGGATAAGTCACGCATGACTTCTTGGAATACCTTTGACATGTGATTCAGTGCGCGGTCGGTATAGACCACTGAATATTCCAAAAGTCCATTAGGATCGATATCATCTCTCAAAGCAGGCATCATTTTCTCCTTGGTTTCACCAAACTTTTGCATCAATGTACCAATCTTAGGCGCAAAAATCAACTGCCAAGCACACTAAATGCTTGAGCTTCGTGATAATTGGCAGAATCGAGGAGAAAGTAAAGGATGCTAGTCGCGATAAGCGTGATTTAGGGCGTGCGTCACCATCTCAAGCACATCAGCTTCGCTGTTTTGGGCAGTGTGGCGGATTAGCTTAGAGGGTGCGTGGGTCAGTGTCTGCGTCAGCGTGCGAGCAAGCTCTTTGACGACCTCGGCAGCATCATCGCCATCAGATAGGCGAGCTAAGGCGGTATTTAGTAAGCGCTCTTTATGGTTTTCGGCGGTTTGTCGATAGGCGGTAATCTGAGTGTGAGCGGTCTGCACCTGCATCTGATGCTCAATATCTAGCACCAGCTGACTGACCATCAGTTCAGCCTCGATGGCGGCTTGTTTTCGTTCTTCTAGATTGCCTGCGATGACGTGTTGCAGGTCGTCCACCGAATATAGATAAACATCATCAAACAAGCCTACACTCGGCTCAATGTCTCTTGGCACCGCCAAATCAACCATTAGCATGGGACGATGTCGGCGGGCTTTTAGCGCCGCCTTTACCATGCCATGTGTGATGAGCGCATCCATGCTACCGCTACAGCTACTGATCACGTCTGCATCAGCGATGTGCACACCCAATTCAGTCAGTGGCACAAGGTCAATCTGCACACTGCGATTGGCCGCTTTTGCCATCTCATGCAGCTCTGCTGCTAAGTTCTCAGCACGCTCTTTACTGCGGTTGGCGATGATGATGCGCCCCATGCCAAGCGCAGCGACATTATGCGCAACTAATCGATTCATCTCGCCTGCCGCCACCAATATGAAGGTTAAGCGGCTTGGCTCATCAAAAATCTGCGTAACCAGCTTGGCAGTGGCAAAGCCAAGCGTCACCGCCTGCGCACCCACTTTGGTATCTCGGCGCACCGCACGCGCTGCAGCAAATACCTGCTGAGTCAGCCAATCAAACCCGCGCCCCATGCCGCCAGATTCTCGCGACTGAGCGACCGCTTGGCGAATCTGCCCTAGAATCTGTGGTTCGCCCAGAATCATCGAATCTAGCCCAGCCGCGACACGTAACCAGTGATTCAGCGCACGATTGTCTTCATAGATGTATAGAAATGGCGCAATGTCGTCAAGATTCAGACCCTTAAACTGTGCAAGCCAAGCTCGAACTCTCTGGGCTGCATCACTAATCTCAAGCTCGTCATCATACACGGCATCATCTGGCAGCTTGACGTATATCTCACTGCGGTTACAGGTTGAGACGATGACAGAGCCGTCCGTAATCGCCTTTAACTCATCAATGGCGCACGACAAATCCTGCCCGAACGATAACTTCTCACGAAGCTCGACGGGCGCGGTTTTGTGATTGACTCCGACGACGGCTAATTTCATTACAACTCTAAAAAAGCTGGATTTTTGATGAATGTTATTGATTTAAATTATCAAAAATTAATCATAAATTGTCTATTATAACAGCTTTTGGATAATTTGTGACAAGATTACCAACAAAAGCATCCACTTAGCGAAAAAACAACGCAATAACACCTAAGGGCTTGAACTTATTAAAAATCCTTTTATAATAAGTCAGTTATTCATTATTTTTGTTGCCCATCGGGGTGAAAAACGCTGTTTATGAACCTTTTATTTTGGACTTGCAAACACCCCACCAAAAAGAGTCGCCCTGCGTCCTCTTTAGGTGTCATGCACGCCAAAAAAACCAACAAAAAACGACTGGCGTTATTTCTATGCTTTACCCTATTGATGTCGCACATGCATTCTGCGCAGGCAGGCGTATTTGACCCATTATTAAAGATAATACTCCCTTTCTATAAAAGCGAAGAAAACAATAAACACTCAACCACCCAAGACACTCACTCTGATATCGCCGAAGATGACGAGCCAGTACAGCTTGCTGACGATGGCAATGATGAGTATTACGAGCCAAATGCTGCCGATCTGCCCAGCGTTCTATTTGATGACACACTACTGGCTGACGACAGCGAGCCGATGCTTGGTGCGCCTGATTTATATGCGCTGTTATCCGCTGAATTCTCAGCTGATCGTGGTGATGTCGAGACGGCACTTGCCATCTATAAGGCAGAATCTTTTAAGGAGAATGCGACGGCTGTCTTTGAACGTGCGCTTAGCCTATCTATCGAATACGACACGCCTGCTGAGTCACTTGCTTTTGCTACCGCATGGCAAGCCAAAAACCCAGATCACACCCCTGCATGGTTCTACGTCACACATCTGGCATTAAAAGCGCGCGACTACAATCAAGCGGTGCAGATGCTCGCGATGATATTGGAATATGATTCCAAGGCCGATCTGTCACTGATTTTTGGCAGTATTTTCCCGAACAATCCTGCCGATCAGCGCGAATTATTCTACGCACTACAGAACATCGACAGCATCAATGCATCGGTTGCGGTACTGCGCGCAGGTCTGCTCATGCGCTTAGATGAATATGATGCATCACTACTGTACATCAACGATGCGCTAAAAGCCGAACCCAAGAATCTTGCATTCATCAACCTAAAGCTAGACATTCTAAGCGCCGCGAATCGCATGGATGAGCTGTGGAAATTCTTACACGCCAAGCGCCGCCTACTACCCAAAGAGACTTCCTTATATCTCTATGAAATTCGCCATTTAATCAATATGGGTAACCTAAAAGACGCATGGCAACTTCTATTGACTGCGCACAAAAACACCCAAGACCCCGACGTGATACTATTGTCGGGCTTGGTTGGGATTGATATTGGCGAATATCAAAAGGCGGTAGAATTATTAACCCCGCTCACCAAAAATACTGACTTTGCCAGTCAGGCGCATTATTATCTAGGCATTGCTAATGAGAGATTGGGCGATTTGGCGCGCGCCAGATACCATTATGAACGTGTAAAAAATGACGACTTTGTGCTGGACGCACGCACCAAGGTCGTAGGATTCTACCTGCTTGATAATAATGTCTCAGCCGCGATGTCCACCTTGGTGCGCCTGCGCGACGAATACGAAATCTATGCTGCCGACAGTTATATTCTGCAAGCCGAAATTCACCTGCGCCAAGGCGATATTCAGTCCGCCAGAGACATACTTATGACCGCCAATCGTCAATACCCTGACGATGACAGGCTGCTGTTTACCAGTTATCAGTTGTTAGAAAATGATCTGGATGATACCGAGAAACGCCTCATCATCAATCATCTGCTAAGCCTAGATGAGCATAACCCAAATTATCAGCTCGCCTCAGCAAAGTTAGCACTCATACAGAACCCTAATGATGAGCAGGCGCTGGCCACCGCGCAGAGCATCAGTACTATTCGCGCTGATGACCCACTGTATGACAAGGATCTACAGCTAGAGGCGTTGATCGTACTAAGCGAGAACGCACTTGTCAAAGGGGATTACAAAACCATCATCAACTTACTACAAGCACCCTATGAAGTCTCACTTGACTTAGATGCGGGCATCTTACTGCTTCGCGCTTATCAAGGCTTAGGTGATGATGACACAGTACAGCGACTACTCACAGAGCTTCAGAACAAGTATGATTTGAATCAAGACAGTGAAGCGCCAACCAGTACCGACACTCAAAGCTATTAACCCCACAAGGATTGCCATGAATACCAAAATTCTTCTTGCCGCCGCTGCAGTTGCTGCATTAGCCGGCTGTCAAACACTGCCAAAGACACAACCTACACCGACTCAGACCGTCAGTGCACCGATTAAATTTAGCATTAGCGGTAAGATTGGCATCACTAGCGTATCTACTGAAGGTAATCAATCCGGTACCGCATTTTATGCTTGGGCGCAGGATGCTGAACGTTTCGCCATTGACCTGACAGGCGCGCTTGGTATTGGTGCTACATCGATCAGTTTTGATGGCAGAACTGCCACGCTGACCAGTGAACGCACAGGCGAGATCAGTGCATCAACCCCAGAAGAGCTGCTGCTGCGCGCCACAGGTTGGCAAGCGCCGATCAGTCAGCTGCCTTATTGGATCGTTGGGCGCGCTGCTCCTAGCGACAGTGATCACAGCCGCGATGGTGCAGGACGTCTGCTTAGCGCGACCAATGGCGACTGGACAGCGAATTTTGAATATAAAGGCAGCACGCCAAACCGTCTACGCATCACTCACACCGATGGTCATCGCGTGGTGATGGCGATGGCTCATATGCAATGATGCGCATTTTTTCACCTGCTAAAATTAATCTTTTCTTGCACATCACAGGCGTGCGCACAGATGGTTATCATGACTTACAAAGTGTGTTTCGCGCGCTTGATTTTGGCGATTATCTTGAGATTAAACCCACAGATGGCGATCAGCTGGTTACGCTCTTAGGCGCTGATCACCTAACCTCAAGTCTTGATGACAACCTCATCGTTAAGGCAGCTCATGCCCTCGCCAAGCTACATCCTGAGCGCACAACACCCATAACAATCACCCTAGATAAACACATCCCCACAGGCGCAGGGCTCGGCGGTGGCTCATCGAACTGCGCCGCCACACTCATCGCTTTAAATGAACTTTGGCAGCTGGGCCTATCCACCAAAGAACTGATTGATGTCGGTGCCAGCCTAGGCGCAGACGTGCCATTTTTTATTTTTGCGCATGCACATCGCTCGGATGCCATCGCCACAGGCATTGGCGAGATATTATCGTCCATCACCCTGCCATCACGGGCTTATCTTTTGCTCATGCCTGATGCGCACCTTGCCACCGCGCATTTTTTTAAGCATGCTAAGCTTAGCAAAGACTCACCCTTGATGGATGGGCTTGAGTCCAAACAAGCAAGTTTTGAAAGATCATTAATCGCACCTTTTCATAATTGCTTTGAAGTCATCGCTGCCGAAGATAGCCCATCTGTCAAAGACGCGCTAGATTATCTACACAGTCTACCCAGCCAATCAACGCCGCGCATGACAGGCACGGGCAGTGCTGTTTTTTTACCACTCAGCGCAGAAGATTTGGATCACGCCACCAGATGGCAACAGGGCGCACCTTGTCGTGCCATTATTTGCCATAGTCTATATGGCACAAAGGGCTGACTGCGGGTGTTTTTTAAAAGATTGAAAATTTTTAAATTTTTTATAAAAAACGCTTGCATCTTCCAAAAAATTCGGTATAATTATCCGCCTATATAGGGGCGTCGCCAAGTTGGTAAGGCATCAGGTTTTGATCCTGACATTCGTTGGTTCGAGTCCAGCCGCCTCTGCCATTTTTTAAAGTTTTTTAAAAACTTTCTAGGGGTATCGCCAAGTTGGTAAGGCATCAGGTTTTGATCCTGACATTCGTTGGTTCGAGTCCAGCTACCTCTGCCATATTCAGTTAGCTTGCTAACATGAGCAATCAAGCCAGTTCTTCGGAATTGGCTTTTTTGTTATATAATTCCGTCCGAACCTCCAAAGCAGTTACAAGAAAAATCGCCAAAAACCTGCAAAATTTCCGCAAAAAATGCTAAAATATGCGCGTTCTATTCTTTTAGCCATTTTATAGGAACCACATATGTCATATATGGCCATCTTCTCAGGTAGTGCTAATCCACAGCTTGCCCAGACTGTCGCCGACCATCTACATATCCCACTAAGCAAAGCCGACATCACGCGCTTTTCTGATGGGGAAATCGCCATTGAAATCAAAGAAAATGTGCGCGGCAAGGACGTATTCATCCTACAGCCTACTTGCGTACCGACCAATGATAACTTGATGGAAGTGGTACTGCTTGCTGATGCGCTTCGTCGCTCTAGTGCAGGTCGTATCACAGCAGTGATTCCATATTTTGGCTATGCTCGCCAAGACCGTCGCCCACGTTCAGCTCGTGTGCCAATCTCTGCCAAAGTCGTGGCAGACATGCTATCAATCTCAGGCATCGACCGCGTGATGGTCGTGGATCTGCACGCCGACCAAATCCAAGGCTTCTTCGACGTACCTGTCGATAACCTATACGGCACCCCTGTTCTACTAAGCGACCTAAAACAACAAAACTACGACAACCTAATGGTCGTCTCACCTGACGTAGGTGGCGTGGTGCGTGCACGCGCAATGGCAAAGCTACTTGGCGATGCCGACCTTGCCATCATCGACAAGCGTCGCGCTCGTGCGAACGAATCTCAAGTGATGCACATCATCGGCGATGTCGATGGTCGTGATTGTGTCATCATTGATGACATCGTGGATACTGCAGGCACGCTGTGCAAAGCCGCTCAAGCCCTAAAAGACAACGGCGCACGTCGCGTGGTGGGCTACATCACCCACCCTGTCCTATCAGGCAAGGCAATCGACAACATCAGCAATTCTGCCCTAGATGAGATCGTGGTGACTGACACCATTCCATTGTCAGAAAATGCCAAGACTTGCCCAAAAATTCGCCAAGTAAGCATTGCTTCGCTACTGGCAGAAAGTCTGCGTCGTATCAATAACGAAGAATCTATCAGCGCCCTGTTCGACTACGATGTATGATTAGATAACGTTTGACCATTAAAGCCCGCCTATGGTGGGCTTTATTATGTGCGCTTAATGCACAGCAATAAAAAAACACCGCCTATTGACGGTGTTTTTTGACGGTAGCAGGTTTTATTTTAAACCTTGTTCCATCTTTTCAAAGCGCTCTACAATAAAGCCTTTTGGTGGTGCGGTCATCAGACTCACCACGACAGTTGTAATCGCACTTAATAGGAAGCCCGGCATGATCGAGTAGATCGCATCATTAGCAGGCTGACCATTGATCTCAAAGCCACCATATACCCATACGATGACCGTTAACGCACCAACGATCATACCCGCCAAAGCACCGTTACGGTTCATGCGCTTCCACATTAGGCTAAGCAGTACCAACGGACCAAATGCAGCACCGAAACCTGCCCACGCGTGCGAGACCAGTTTTAGTACAGAGCTGTCTTTGTTGCCTGCGATGAAGATGGCAAGTAGCGCAACCGCCACAACACAGATACGACCCACCAGAACTTGACGAGCTTCTGATGCATCTTTATCCAAGAACAGCTTATAGATGTCACGCGTCAATGAACTTGATGCTACCAATAGCTGACTTGAGATGGTACTCATGATCGCCGCCAAAATCGCCGCAAGCAAGAAACCTGAGATCAAAGGATGGAATAGTAGCTGTGAGAACACCAAGAAAATCGTCTCTGGATCAGCCAGCTCCATGTTGTGATTATGAATGTAAGCAACGCCAGACAGACCAACCATCAAGGCGCCGATCAAGCTGACTATCATCCAGCTCATGCCGATATTACGAGCAGTTGGTACGTCTTTTACCGAGCGGATTGCCATGAAGCGCACGATGATGTGCGGCTGACCGAAGTAACCTAGACCCCATGCCGCCAGCGAAATCGCACCCATGACAGTCACGCCACTCATGATATTAAATAGCTCTGGATTCACAGAGCGTGCCACTTCGATGCCTGCTGACAGACCGCCAATATCACTAAATGCTACGATCGGCACAAGCAGCATCGCAACCAGCATGATCACACCTTGCACGAAGTCGGTCAAAGACACCGCCAAGAAGCCACCGAACAGCGTATAAGCCACAACCACACCTGCTGTTAGCCAGATGCCCAGATCGTATGACACCCCCAGCGAGCTTTCAAACAACTTACCACCGCCGACCAGACTTGCTGCAGTATAGACGGTAAAGAACACAATGATTACCACTGCTGACATGATGCGCAGCAGATGAGACGTGTCATTAAAGCGGTTTGAGAAATAGTCAGGCAGAGTCAATGCATTATCTGCAATCTCAGTAAATACACGCAGACGCGGCGCCACCAGTAAATAGTTCACGAACGCACCCAGTGTCAGACCGACAGCGATCCACAGACTTACAATGCCCGAAGCATACATATAACCAGGCAGACCCAAGATCAGCCAACCTGACATGTCAGATGCGCCTGCTGACAATGCTGCTACCGCAGGGCTTAATTGACGACCGCCAAGCATGTAGCCCTCGACGTTGTTTTGTTGTTTAAAATAGGCGTACACCCCGATGGCAATCATCAACATAAAATAAATCGCCAAAGAAATCCATACACCAGTCGCCACAGAACTCATGGGACTCTCCTTCAAAAAATAAAAATTATCAGTGCCATCTTAAATCATTCCAATGATTTATTAAATAATCCAATGATGGCATAACGTTTTGTAACAAACGTGTCTATTATATAACAAAATGCTACTAAAGTTATAGTATTAATTGAGAACTCATCTCAATTAATAAAAAAATAAGCCTAAAATATGCAAAATTTTGTGTATTTGAACAATTTTTAAGCACCTATTGACTTAAACACACCAAAATCCTTTGCTACTTTGGTGAATTTTTAGTATAATTATCCGCTAATTTTCTAATGCTAAGCAATAGGAAATGATAGACTGGTCGCAAGTCTGGATTTATTTTTACTTTCCACTTTAAGGAATCATCATGAGCTATACTCTAAATGCTGTAGCACGTTCTGCAGAAGAGCAGGGCAAAGGTGCGAGCCGCCGCCTGCGTAAAGAAAACCTAATCCCTGCCATCATCTATGGCGGTGAAGGTGAAGCAGTTTCTATCTGTGTCAAGACCAACGAGTTGGTTAAAGCCATTTCAGAAGATGCGTTTTTTTCTAGCATCATCGACATTGAGCTAGATGGTACAAAACAAGAAGTCATCATCAAAGCACTACAACGCCACCCATCAAAAGGCTTCCCACTACACGCCGATTTCCAACGCATCGTTCGTGGTCAAGAAATGAACTTTAGCGTGCCTGTGCGTGTCATCAATGAAGAAGAATCAGCTGGCAAGAAAACTGGCGGTGTTCTTACTCAGCTTGTCAATGACATTCAAGTGACTTGCTTACCACGCAATTTGCCTGAATTCATCGAGATTGATGTTGCCAAACTAGAAGTGGGTGATAACATCCGCTTGGGCGATGTGACACTACCTCAAGGTCTAAGCTTGGTATTGCAAGACGACAGCGAACTGGAAAATGCGATTGTCAGCATGCAAGCACCAACCGTTGAAGAAGTTAAAGAGTCAACTGAAGAAGCTGACGCAGAAGAAGCAACTAAAGAGAGTGGTGCTGACGCAGAAGATCAAGAATAATGTTTTTTATGATCACCTCTCAAAAGCCAGTAAACCGTTACTGGCTTTTTTGTCCTTTTCTTTCTATTTGAATAAAAATTGACTATAATAACCATCAATTTTCACCAGTATCAATCAACATGACCATCAAACTCATTGTAGGACTTGGCAATCCCGGTAACGAATATAAAGACACGCGCCATAATACTGGCTTTTGGTTTGTTGATAAAATCAGCGAGCAATTCGGCATCAGCCTAAGCCACGACAAGAAATTCCATGGCGAGGTGGGTCGCGGTACGATCTTTGGTCAAGACGTTCGCCTACTAAAGCCTGATACGTTCATGAACCGCTCAGGGCTTGCGGTTGTTCCTTTGGCGAAGTTTTATAACATCGCGCCCACCGAGATTCTCATCGCGCATGATGAACTTGATATCGCGCCTGGCAGTATTCGCCTAAAGACAGGTGGCGGGCATGGCGGACATAATGGTCTAAGAGACATCTTGCCCCACATCGGTGCAGATTTTCATCGCCTGCGTATCGGCATCGGGCACCCTGGTCACGCCAGCAAAGTCAGCGGCTGGGTGCTGTCTAAGCCAAGCAGCGATGATGGTATCAACATTGATAAGGCACTAGACTGCGCCTTGGATAATCTTAATCTCATCATGGCAGGCGACTTCGACAAGGCAAGAAACGCCATCAACGGATTTAAACTTAGCTAATCCCACTGCGGCATCAGCTGATATTTTGATTGATTTTTGGAATTTTTATGATACTTTCTTTATTGGCGGTCGCTCTGGGCTTAGTACTGCTTATCTTTAGCGCCGATGCATTCATTGATGGCGCGGTTGGCATCGCCACCAAATACCACATGCCTAAAATGCTCATCGGTGCGCTCATCATCGGCGTGGGCACGTCAGCACCCGAGATGGTTGTCTCAGCACTGTCAGCATTGTCAGGCAGCCCTGGCATCGCATTGGGCAATGCCTATGGCTCAAACATCGTGAACATCACGCTTGTGCTTGGTGTGACAGCACTCATCGCACCCATCGCCATTCAAAAAGACGCTCTAAAACTTGACTTCCCTTGGCTAATCGGTGCAACCATTCTCAGCGTCGTGCTGATGCTGGACGGGCAGTTTAGCAGATTGGACGCGATTATCTTATTGGCGGTCATGTTCGTTAATATTGCTACTCAGATCTACGTCGCCAAGACATACGCCAAAGCCGCCAAAGAAAGCTCGATACTCGCCGCCTACGAGGAAGCAGAGGAAGAGGCGGAAGAAGATAATGAACTGCCTGATCCTGATGAAGTGCATGTCGGTAAGTCGCTATTTAGATTGGTCGTTGGGCTGTTCGTCATGATTGGTAGCTCACGTCTGATCGTGTGGGGCGCAGTTGAACTTGCCACACTGTGGGGTCTGTCGGACTTAATCATTGGGCTTACCATCGTTGCCATCGGTACCAGCCTGCCTGAGTTAGTCTCTTCCATCATCGCCGCTCATCGTGGTGAATTTGATCTGGCTTTGGGCAACGTGCTTGGCTCGAACCTATTTAACACGTTGGCTGTCGTAGGTATCGCTGCCGCCATTGAACCCGTGGTGGTCGCAGCTGAAGTACTTAACCGCGATGTCATGGTGATGTGTGCCATTACCGCTGCACTTCTCCTTCTGTGCGCATTCGCCCTAAAAGGCAATGGCAAACTAGGGCGCGGGGTTGGTGTCGGCTTCATCACTTGCTTTATCGGTTATAGCGCTTGGCTTGCCATGAGCGCCTTGGGTGCATAAACCAATGACCGACCCATAAATGAACCGCTCATTTGGGCGGTTCATTTGTTTTGGGATGACATGCAAAAGTCATCATCACATGATAAATTTAGCAAACATCCTAGATACACCAAGTGGCTGATTGGCAAATTTTACACACAACAGGTATAATATCCCAAACCTGTTAGCCGTCGCCAAGGTGCATTATGAATCCTTATGCCAATCCAGAGCCGCTACATTTTAGTGGTGTTCGCTTCGATGAACAACTTATCCACAAATACAACCGCCAAGGCCCTCGCTACACCTCATATCCCACCGCGCTTGAATTTACGCCCATCGCCGAGGGCATGGAGCACACCATCTTAAATCAAAGGGATGAGAGCACGCCTCTGTCGCTGTATTTTCATGTGCCGTTCTGTCGTCATCTTTGCTACTACTGTGGCTGCAATAAGATCATCACTAAGAAAAATAGCGATGCTGGTGACTATCTAGATTACCTCATTTGTGAAGTTAAACACAAAAAATCCCTGCTTCGTGGCACACCCATCGTTAAACAGCTTCATCTGGGCGGTGGCACGCCAACTTTTTTTAGCGATGACGAATTAGCACAGCTATGGAATTTTTTACAATCAGAATTCCAATTTGCCGCCGATGGTGATTATTCTATAGAAATTGACCCGCGCGAACTGAGACCAAACACCTTAGCCGTTCTGCGCAAGCTTGGCTTTAATCGTCTTAGCTTTGGCGTGCAGGATTTAGAAGAGAAAGTTCAGATCGCTGTAAACCGCGTACAGCCTGAAGCGATGACCAGACAGGTGATGATAGATGCGCGCAAGCTGGGCTTTAGATCTATTAATATTGACTTAATCTATGGCCTACCACATCAGACGGTGGCGAGCATGGCGGACACGGTGGCGCGTATCATCGACATTGCGCCTGACAGATTGTCAGTGTTTAATTATGCTCATCTACCAGAGCGCTTCACCGCGCAGCGTCGCATCAAGGCAGAAGACCTGCCCAGCCCCGCTGACAAACTAACCATGTTCGGCAACACCATCAATGCACTCACCCAAGCAGGCTATCAATACATCGGCATCGATCATTTCGCGCGTCCTGATGACGAGATGGCGATTGCTCAGCGCAGCGGTAAATTACACCGCAATTTTCAGGGTTATGCGACGCTTGGCGAATGTGATTTGCTTGGGGTTGGGGTGTCGTCCATCAGTCAGATTGGCCGCCACATCTTACAAAATCACACCGACCTGAACGAATATAAGCGCATGATTGATGATGGCGCCCTGCCTGCGGTTAAGCACATTGAATCTGATCCTAAGGATGAGCTGCGCCGCTATGTCATCATGAATCTGTTGTGCCACGACCGATTGGACTTCAAGGACGTTAGCGACAGATTTGACATCGATGCCAAAGCTTATTTTAAAGATGAGCTGACGAAGCTAGATGACATGCAAGCAGACGGACTGGTGAGCATCAACGACACAGGCGTACAGATTCTACCCAAGGGTCGTATCTTGGGGCGTAGCGTTGCCATGGTATTTGATGAATACCTTGCCAAAAAACACACCAACCGCTTCTCGAAGGTAATTTAGTGCTTAACATCAAAAAGGGCAAAACACCCTTTTTTATGTGTTAGATTAATTTTTAGTTTTCTTTTTTAGCGATGAGAAAATGCCTTCATGTTCGTATTTTGGCACTTTTAGGGTCATGGTATTCGACAGAATATCGTGCGCGGCCAAACCACGACGGTTGAACCAGCAAAACGCATAATTGAATAACAAACCGACAAACGCACTAAACAATACCGCCAAGCGCGAACCATGAATGAGTGCACCAACCAAAGCACAAAGCAACGGCAACAGGCACGCGCCAATGATGCGCTTAAAACTATCACCCCAAGTCAGAAGATGCCCATCTGCATTGACGGTTTTTAGTCGCCATGTCTGCATGCCCAGAGTCTGACCCGATTTTCGCCAAAATATGCCATAAAATCCCACAAGCGTCAGCACAAATGCAGGCGTCATCACACCATTTTGATACCATTTGGGCAGCTCTTTGGCATCTTGGGCAGTGGTGCCGACATCCACGAACATCATCGTGCCCACCACCGATAAAATCGACCCAACCAAAAAAAGCATCGCCAAAATCAGCATCCCGTCATACAGCATGGTCATCAATCGCGCCATTGACGATGCAATGACAACAGGCTCATCACGTTGTGTGGCGATTTTTGGAGCTTTGGTGGGCTTTATAGACTTGGTCATGGCGTTATCATCAAAATTTTTTGCCTATTTTATCATGATTTGATAGGTTTACCTAGTGACAAAACCGCCCAAAGAACCACCCAAACATCATGCAAAAAATAGGCAAAAAAAATCATCAAAACCTTAAGATTTTGATGATTCTTTAATATGGCGCACCCGGAGAGATTCGAACTCCCGACCCCTTAGTTCGTAGCCAAGTGCTCTATCCAACTGAGCTACGGGTGCATGTGTTATCAAGATTATTTGCTGTTGTCTTGATGGTCGGCTATTATACTAGATAATTTTAGTATGTCAAGCGATTTTTTATTTATTTTTTAAATTTTTAATGGCTTAAAAAATAAATGGCGGTGACGGAGGGATTCGAACCCTCGATACAGTTTCCCGTATGCATCCTTAGCAGGGATGTGGTTTCAGCCACTCACCCACGTCACCGTCTACAATTATCAGTGATAAATCACCGAACGTTGTGGGCGATAATTATAACAAAGTTTTGGGCTTTTGCAAGTAGTTTTTTATTAAAATTTCCAAAAATCTTATAAAAAACGATCGTGACGTGGACATTTTGATATTTGGATATAGATTTTGGGACAATTCTGTCACAGGCTTATTAAAATTTGCTATGATATATCTCATACTAATCATATAAGGAATCTCAAATGACACATCAGATGCGTCCGACGGTGCTTTGTTTCTCGGGGCTTGATCCTTCTGGTGGTGCAGGACTGCAAGCCGACATTGAATCGATCGGTGCAGCAGGTGCGCACGCTGCCGTGGCATGCACTGCCATCACCGTTCAAAGCTCTCAAGCGGTGTTTGGCTTTGAACCGACATCCAGCGAATTATTAACCACGCAGGCAGCTGCGGTACTCGACGACTTACCTGTTGCCGCCATCAAATCAGGCATGCTAGGCACAGTAGATAACATCAAGGCGCTCGCCAATCTGTTCGCCGCAGGCAAGATCGCAGCTGGCATGCCATTTGTGCTCGATCCTGTGCTGGTTGCCAACTCTGGTGGCAGTCTTGGCAATAAAGAGACTCTGGTAGCAGCGTTTGAGCAGCTTTTACCTTATGCCACGCTCATCACACCCAACACGCATGAGCTGCGAGCCTTAGCTGGGCTGGATGATCTGCATGACTGCGCCAAAAAACTCAACGATAAAGGCGTAAAGGCGGTCCTTGTCAAGACATCGCACGACTTTGAGAGCGGCGACATCGAACAGTTTCTATATGTCGATGGTGCAATCGCTCACACCAGCATCATTACCCGCCTCGAGGGTGAATTTCACGGCTCTGGCTGTTCACTCGCCAGCCACATCGCAGGTCGATTGGCTATGGGTGACACACTCATCGAAGCTGTTACCAATGCCGACGCATGGATCATCAAAACCCTGCAACACGCTGATGTTCCACACCCGAACAACCCAAAGGCTCAGCTCATTCCCAATCGGTTCATTTAAGCTGTTAAATAAAAAAGCGCATGGTTATCGCCATGCGCTTTTTTTTATTTATTATAAATTACAATTTCATGAGAATGTTCGCACCGATGATGGCAATAAATTTCTCCGCGAGCAGCAAAGAGAACAGAGCCAAAATCGGCGATAAATCAAGCATGCCAAGATTTGGCATAATGCGACGAAATGGCGCAATGATCGGCTCAGACAGCTGCACGACTAATAGGACCGCAGGATGCGACACATTGAACAACATGATAGCCCAGCTGACCACAACCGACCCAAGAATGATATAACGAAGCATCGCCAGGAACTGAATGATCGCCTTTAAAGTGCCTGCAAAGAACAGCGTCAGTGCATCGATTGACTCTTGCAAGATAAAGGCATTAGCTGCCGTATTGATCCAGTATAACAGCAGCATAAGCACGACGGCTGCCACACTGATACGCCCTGCGCCCACATTCGGGAAGATGCGTGAGAATACATCAACCACACCAGTCATCCGCTTAGTCGCTTTCATATAAGGACTGCTTGAATCTACTTCTGCCAACTGCATCATAAAACGCACAAATAGCACAATCAGCGCAAAGTTAATCACCATGTTGGTGATAATAAAAATAGGATTATTCATAAAAATAAAGCATCATCAATCAGTTGGATTTACTTAGCATCTCACCAAGTTCGCGGCTGCGATTAACGCACGCTGCCATGCCATCTTGGATGGTCTGCCCCATGTTCTGCTCATTAAATACAGCCAATGCGGCAGCGGTTGTGCCGCCTTTTGAGGTGATTTGTTCGCGTAGAGTGGATGGATCGCCTGTCTTGGCAAGCTCACCTGCGCCGATTATCGTCTGAATGGCGAGCGCCTTGGCATCATGCGCATCCAGACCCATCTTAGAAGCCTGCGCAATCATGTGCTCAAGCATGTAGAAGAAATAAGCCGGTGCAGAGCCTGCCACTGCCGTCACCGCATGCATGAGCTCTTCATCATCCACCCAGGTCGTGATTCCCGAAACGCGCATGATGGCATCCGCCAACTTTCTGTCTTCAGCGCTGACACCTGCCGCATATAGCCCTGTCGCCCCAAGCCCGATCGCCAATGGTAGATTTGGCATACTGCGCACGATACGCCGATAGCCACCAAGTATGTCGCTAAGCGTTCGTACAGACAGCCCTGCTGCCACCGACAGAACCAATTGATCAGATAAATGCGGCACCACATCCTGACAGACCTCAGCCATCACCTGCGGCTTGACCGACAGCACAACCACGTCAGCACGGCTGATAATCTCATGCGCCTGCTCCGGAGATACTGCCGTTACGCCTTTGGCGGTAAAAGCATCACACTTGGGTGGGTTACGGTCAGACACGCAAATCTCAAAATCAACACCGACGTCTTCTTTTAGTTTTAATAGACCATCAACAATCGCTGATGTCATATTGCCACCACCAATAAAGCTGATGGTCTTTCCTGACAAAATGCTCATAACCCCCCTTTTATATCTCAACAATCATAAAATAAACGCATTGTACACCATGCGCGCGCATCACGCAAAGTATGCGCCGATATTTTCTATGTCAGTATCAGCACCAACAAGCCGCCAAGCCCGCCCTACTGTGATCAGCAGCACTGGTCGATTATCAGACTTAATGATCCATAGGTTTGAGCGAAGCCATGTTGGGATGCCAAGCGTCTGCGCCAGTTTTTTGCCATGCAGCTGCTTGTGATTGATATTAACTTTGGTCTGTCTAAGCACGCGTTCAGCGCTGACATTGGCAAACTGCCGCGAAATCTGCCAAACGATGGAGAGCCCCTTATGGCTCTTTAGGATAATTTTATCATCATGATAAATCACATTTGGATAATTCTGCGCCATTAGGCATGCCCATGCATCTTCTTGATGGCGATACAGCTTAGATTGATAACGACAGATGACATAATTTAGCCTGCCCTGCCACAGAAGCTGCGTCTGATGATCGCCATCGGTGCGATGCGCCAAATAAAGAACATCATCCACCAACCTCTTGGGCGGCGGTATAGGCTCTGACAACCCCAGCCATCGATGGGTAAGCGCTGACTGCACAGCTAATGAGAGTGCTAAGAGCTGATTAATATCCAGCACTTGGTAATACGCAGATTGTGTTAGACAGTCTGTCACATCCGCCAACTTCTCATCGATCAGCTCATCAATAATGTCGCTCGCCTGTGCCAACAATAGCGCTGTGCGAGTGATGTTTTGTACAGCTTTTGGGTTTAGCTCGCCAAGTCTTGGTAATATGTGATTGCGAAGTTTACCGCGCGCATGATCATCATCGATATTCGTCGGATCATCCACATAAGGCAGATGATGTTCATCAGCAAAGCGACTGATATCATCACGCGACACGCCCAACAGTGGTCGCCACAGCTGAATGCGCTTATCGCCCATCTGCTGCCATTGTCGCATCGCAGCCAGCCCTGACACGCCTGAGCCATTCACCAGTCGCATGAGCATGGTTTCTGCTTGATCGTGCTGATGATGTCCAAGCATCAGCACATCACCATCGTTCATGACTGACATCAGGGCAGTATAGCGCGCTTCTCTGGCGTGGGTTTCGCTATTTTTGGGTAATTTAATGGGCAGAATCCGACAATCAAACCCAAACTGATCCGCCCACGTCGCCACAGCTTGCGCCCAATCATCATTAACCTTCTGCCAACCGTGATGGACATGCAGCAATATCGGAAGCTGCTCAATCCTGCCCGCCTGATGCAGCAGATAACAGCCGTATGCCAACGACAAAGAATCACGCCCACCACTACACGCCAGATACAGCGTACGATTGGCAAGCTTCTGCGCTTGGTGGTTAAAGGCTTGGGTTAGCGTGTTCAGCATGGTTGTTAGGTAAATAAAAAAGCCAGAATGTGTATTCTAGCTTTTTTGGCAGGATTTTAACAGCATTGCTTATAGCGATACGGTCGAATTAAACGCCATCAGACGCTGATAACGCTGCTCTAGCAGCTCATCGATAGGCAGCTGATTGAGCTCATCCAGCTGACGAGTTAGCAGCTGCTTGAGTGACTTCATCACAAGCTCAGAATCCTCATGCGCACCCGCCCCTTCTTCGATCACTTCGTCGATCAGGCCCAGCTGATGCAGGTTATTGGCGTTTAATTTTAATGCCTCTGAAGCGTCAGGGGCTTTTTCGGCGGTCTTCCAGAGGATAGACGCACATCCTTCTGGCGAGATGACAGAGTAGATGCTATTTTCAAGCATATTAACCTTATCAGCCACACCAATGGCAAGCGCGCCACCCGAACCACCTTCGCCAATCACCGTGGCGATGACTGGCGTCTGTAAACTACTAAATACAGCGATAGACTTAGCGATGGCCTCAGCTTGACCGCGCTCTTCTGCACCCACGCCAGGATAGGCGCCTTGAGTATCAATAAAAGTAAATACAGGCAAGCCAAAACGTTCAGCAAGCTGCACCAGACGGATGATTTTACGATAACCTTCTGGGTTCGCCATGCCGAAGTTATGGGCGATACGCTCTCTGGTTGAACGTCCACGATGCTGACCCACCACAAGCACAGGCTCACCATTAAAACGCGCCAAGCCACCCAAGATCGCTCGGTCATCCGCAAAGGCACGATCGCCATGCAATTCATCAAATTCTGTGAATAAGGCCGACACATAATCCAAAAATAATGGACGCTTCGCGTGACGAGCAAGCTGAACGCTTTCCCAAACTGTACTCATGTTATTATCCTAATGAACAAATGTAAACTTAGTCAGTTTAACATATTTTTTGATTTTGCTAAATATTTTTAATCAAAAATATTTATGGCGATGTCACACAAGACATCCAACGAATCACTTAACCTTGAGCGCCCAGCACAGATAAGTGAATACCCCACTTGGCAAACTGAGCCACATCGGAATTTAGCTGCGAGCGGATCAGCTCATCATGTAGACCATCACCCACCGAGACTTGCCAACGATCAGCCTCTGCCACCTCCAGATGGATGGGCGCAGCCTTGGTGGTACGGCTTTGATTGGCCTGTACAGCCAGACGTAAAATCAAGCACAGACAAACCAGCTTTCGCCCGCCCAAACTCTCTGCAACATCCAGCGCGTCAGATTTTAGTTTGCGACGATGGTTGCGAGCGATCTGCGCCATCATCGCTTGACCAATCTGCGAAAACCCTGCAATGTCCGAGAACTCAAGCAAATAAGCGCTGTGTTTTTGGTAATGACTGTGTCCAACCGCAAGACCAATCTCATGCAGATTCGCCGCACGGCGTAGCAGGTCACGATCTTCGTCGCTAAACCCTAAGCTGTCTTTGACCGCATCGAAGAGTCGTGCGCACGTGGTCGTTACGCGACCGGCTTGTTTGATGTCCACAGAATAACGTTCTGCCATCGCCATCACACTACGGTCGCGAACATCTTCATTGCTGATGCGACCCAGCATGTCATACATTACGCCTTCGCGCAGCGCACCATCTGAATAGCCAAGCTGATCAATCCCAAAGGTCTGCATGATCGCAAACAGCTCGGCAACGCCTGCAGGGAATACCGCCTGACGGTGCGCCTTAACACCCTCAAAGTCAATCTTATCAATGGCGCCAAGCTTAATCAGATGGCGTTTTAGCTTCTCCATGCCTTTTAGAGTGATGAACTCATCCGCCAATCCCAGCTCTTGGAGCACGAGCAATGCTGCTTTGGCGGTGCCGCTTGAGGCGATGGCATTATCCCAGCCTACTTTTTTGTAGCGTTTTTCGATGGAGAGCAGCTCGGTCTTGGTAGCTCTCATGGCTTGATCAAAGGCTTCTTCGTCAATCTTACCATCAAAAAAGAACTTCTTGGTGAATGCCACACAGCCCATCTGCAGGCTCTCCATCTCAAGCGGCTCAAAGCCCTGACCGATGATAAACTCAGTCGAGCCGCCACCGATGTCAATCACCAATCGCTTGTCCGTACTGGCGTTCGAGTGCGACACACCCAGATAAATCAGACGCGCCTCTTCACGCCCCGAGATGATCTCGATGGGTTTTGGCAGTAGCTGATTGGCGCGCTTAATGAACTCTTGTGCATTGACCGCCTTACGCAGCGCATTGGTCGCGACCACACGCAGCAGGTTAGGATTTACCTCGGTCAAATGTTGGGCAAAGCGGTGCAGACAGTCCAATCCACGCTGCATTGCTTCTTCTGACAGGACATTATTCTCATCCAAACCTGCCGCCAGCTGAACCTTCTCAGAGATCGAAGCGACTTTTCGCACTTCGCCATGATCCAAGCGTGCGATCGCCAAATGAAAACTGTTCGAACCTAAGTCAATCGAGCCGATCAGCTCATCGCGTGACAATCCTGTCTCGTGGATGGATTTGGCGATTTGTTCGTGACGGGCGGCGGTATCGACCTGAACTGTTTTCATAAGGATTCCTAACTTTTTTCAATAAAATCGTCGTGTAGATGTGTGAATTTGCCAAATAAAAAGACATCGACAAACAAAACTTTAATGTACGGTAAATTTAACCAACTGACAAGATATTTTTACAAATCGGCTCAAAACTTAATCAACGCTTAAGATTTTTTATGCGTGATTAAAAATTCGCATTCTTTTGGGAATAGATTTGCCATGTCGGACGGCACATCCGCCACGAACTGCTTGGGTGCATCGCTGTCACCCGCCAGATTCAGTTGCCATGCATGTAGGCATAAGCGTGGCACACTGGGTGCTGGCTGTCTTAGGTATTTATCATCGCCAAGCAATGCGTGCCCAATGCTCGCCATGTGCACACGAATCTGATGCGTGCGCCCTGTCAAAGGCGATGCGCGCACCAAACTTACCGCCCTGCCATCAATCTCAAAGCGCGCCAACACCTCAATCTTGGTCTGGCTTGGCTTGCCTTGTTTGTTGATTTTGACACGGCGTTCGCCACTTGGCAGCGTGTATTTTAGCATAGGCTGATTGATGGTTTGCTTGTCTGACTTGACATGACCCACCACTAGGCACAGATAGCTTTTTTGGATGGTTTTTTCTCGAAATTGCTCTTGTAAATCTTTTAAGGTGCTGCGTTTTTTTGCGATGAGCAGCAAGCCCGACGTGTCTTTATCGATGCGATGAATCAGCTCTAGGTATTTTTTGCCCGTCGCCACGCGCATGGCTTCAATCACCCCAAAGCTCTCGCCGCTGCCGCCATGTACCGCCAGTCCATGCGGCTTATTTAGCACGATCAGCCCTTCATTCTCGAACACCACTCTACCAAGTAATCCTTTGGCAAAATCATCAGACACCACGGGCTCATCACGCACCGACAGGCGCACGGGAGCAATGCGCACCACATCGCCGGTATTGACGCGGTCATGCGGTTTGCAACGTTTTTTATTGATGCGAACCTCATCGTCTCTGATAAGCTTATATAGATGTGAGCGCGGCAGACCCTTTAGGCGCGCCAGCAAGAAGTTGTCAATACGCTGACCGTCTTGGTTCGGCGTGACCGTGATGTAATTGACACGACTAAAATCATCAACAACATCATCAGCGCTCAGCGGCTTAGGTGTACGCTTGGCGTCTATATTTTTGCTTGTCGGTTTTTGGGCGGAGTTTTTGATGGGATTTGTAGATTTTTTGGGGAAATTTTGGGTTTTTTTCATGATTTTATTAAAAATGACTAATTTTTTTGTAGGAAAATTGATAAATATTTGGTATAGTTTATCACGTTGCACACAAAAAGGCGAAATTCTTACAACCGCCCTTTGTAAATCCCTAAACCTTTATAAAATATCGGTCAATGATGCCTGATTTTATAACTGCCACAGCAGCAAAAACGGTCTGACACACCGACTTAGGTTTATATTTAGCAGCCCCTCAATGCATTTTTTGGCACATGCCACGCAACATCCGTTTGAGATAAAAAAAGGTTATCGACGGTCGCAGTTCATTTGAATCTAGAATTCCATGCGGCTACATTGTTAAGTTTTTATAAATTGTTTTGAGATGTTAAGCGAATTTTTGGCTCAGTTGGCACAAGACAAACACTGCCTCTGACAAGACAATCCCCAATCATCGCTAACACACACCCAAGACAGATCATTGGTGCAAGCAGTGAATCGTTAAATATGGTTGCTTTTTATGGCTAAGCTCTGTTTAACCCAAAATTCTTTATATCGTGCTCATATATCTGAGCATTGAAATTTGGCTAGTTATTTGATAATCAAGGCATTCATAAATGCCAGATATTAGCAAATATGACACAATAATCTTTATTAATATTGTTTAGATTATCTACATAATGTAAACTACACACTCAAACGATGTTGCTTAAATCGGGAGCAATCCCATATTTTTTAAGGAACATCATGAAACGCATCCTAATCAACGCCACGCACAACGAAGAGATTCGTGTGGCGCTATGTAAAGACAATCACCTTTACGATTTTGACTTAGAAAATCGCACCCGCGAACAAAAGAAAGCCAACATCTACAAAGGTCACATCACTCGAGTTGAGCCATCACTAGAAGCGGCTTTTGTCGAATATGGCTCAGCGCGTCAAGGCTTTTTGCCACTGCGTGAAATCGCACCTGAATATCTACACGGCAATCTACGCGAAGACAACATCAAACAACTTCTAAAAGAAGGTGATGAGGTCATCGTCCAAGTCGAAAAAGAGGAACGCGGCAACAAAGGCGCGGCACTATCAACTTACATCTCGCTGGCTGGTCGTTATTTGGTATTAATGCCAAATAACAGCAAGGCAGGTGGCATCAGCCGCCAAATCTCAGGCAAAGTCCGCGAAGAGATGAAACAGATCATCGCAAGCCTGTCCATCCCAAAAGGCATGAGCGTCATCGTGCGCACTGCAGGACTTGGTAAGGGTTTTGAAGACCTACAAAACGATCTGAATCACCTATTAGACATCTGGACATCCATCCTAGACCAAAACAAAAAACGCCCAAGTCCTTGCTTGGTTCACCAAGAGGCAGGGGTCGTCACTCGTGCCGTGCGTGATTACTTGCGTGATGACATCAGCGAAGTGTGGATCGACAGCGAGAACGCTTATAATGAAGCCGCCAATTTCATAGCCGCCGTGATGCCAGCCCAACTTGACAAGCTGCGCAAATACACCGAATACGAGCCGATGTTTGCACGTTTTGGCATCGAACGCCAGATCGAAACCGCCTATCAGCGCGAAGTTCGCCTGCCATCTGGCGGATCGATTGTCATCGATCAGACCGAAGCCTTGGTGTCCATCGACATCAACTCATCAAAATCCACCAAAGGCTCTGACGTCTCTGAGACTGCCTATCACACTAACTTAGAAGCAGCGGACGAAATCGCACGCCAGCTTCGACTAAGAGACATGGGCGGACTGATTGTCATCGACTTCATCGACATGGCTGATGCCCGTCATCAAAAAGACGTCGAAAAACGCCTGATCGAAGCCACGCGCCACGACCGTGCTCGTGTACAGTTCGCTGAGATCAGTAAATTTGGTCTGATGGAGATGAGCCGTCAGCGCCTACGCCCAAGCCTAGAAGAAGCCACCGGCTACATCTGCCCACGCTGTCATGGCAATGGCATGATTCGCGATTTGCGCTCTTTGGCATTATCAATCATGCGTCAGATCGAACAGATCGCCCTAAAAGAGCGCATGGGCGAGATCCAAGCAGAAGTTCCAACTGAGATCGCCGCTTTCTTATTGAACGAAAAGCGCGAAAGCTTGGTATACCTAGAACAAGACTCTGGCACACGCATCACTGTCTTGCCACATGCACACCTAGAAAGCCCTAACTTTAGCCTACACTTCAACCCGGACGGCTTTGCACCGTCAAGCTATGAGCGCATCGTAAATGCCGAAGAAGAAGAAATGGGCGATCGCGGTTATGATGTCAACTGGCAAACCCAAAATGAGCACGCAGAGCAGGACAGCAACAGCCGCTGGCAAAAAGCAAGCTCAAGCGATAAGCAGGATAAACCTGTCGCCAAGCCTGCAGCCAAACAAGCCACTCCTGAAGCGAAGCCTGAACCACAAGTCGCTGCTTGGCTATCCAACCTGTTCGCGCCAAAACCACAAGCGCAATTGGCAGGCAACCTAAACAACAATAACGCTGCCGCTGCCATCGAATCAATCGTCAATGCAGGCGGCATTAGCCTTGGCGCGAGCGGCATTGCCAACCTAGTCATCCCTAGCGAAGACAAAAAAGATGTGAATAAAGAGCATCGTCCAGCACGCGAAAGAAGCGAACGCGAACCACGCGAAGAAGTTCAAGAACGTCGCCAAAGAAATAGAAAGTCTGCTAAGAAAGACGCAACCGTCACCGAAGAAATCAAAAACGACAAAACGGATAAAAAGGCTAAAAAGGAAGAACCTATTTATCCAAAACGTGAAAGCGGTTCACGTCGCGAGCCTCGCGGTGAAGTGGTACGCGGTGAGACACTAACCCCAAGCAACACCGCCGATAAAGCGGACAAAAAAGACGAGCGCCCCGCCAAAAAAGCAGACAAACAGCGCACTCGTCCAAGCAATCCAAATGAAGTGGTGGTGAGTGTCGCACCGATCGCCAAAGAAACCAAACAAAGCGAGACCATTCATTTGTCACTTGATGGCAGTAAACCTCTTTCGACCAAGCAGCCGAATAACCAGCTTGCCAAGATCGAAGAAGCGCCAATAGCTGACACATCAGTAGAGACGAATATCGCCGCCGATGTTATTGAACCTGCCGCTACCGATAATAGCATCAAAATAACGGAACAAACCAAAGAGCAAATCGCCGAAACTCAAGTGGCAGCCGAGCAAAACGACGTTAGGGATAATGATACGCCTATCATTGACAATACACGCCTAACCGAGCTTGCACGTCAAATGAATAAGGCTGTCAACGATCCACGCGTGGTCATCGCTGCCAACAGCGCACCAAGCGCCATCTTTGGCACGGCAGGTGATTTTATTGCCAATGTCCTAGGCGATAGTAAAGGTGATAACTTCGTACAAAACTTCATCCAAGCCGTTGCCAAATATCGCGCGCCTGTGGCTGAGTTTAGCTTTGCCAATTATGGCTATGCGCCGCTGAACGACTCTTATCTTGCTGAATTTGATAAGCAGACCAGCGTCGCATCACGCATCAGCTCACCACAAGGCAAATCAGAAGCACCAGCGCCACGAATCGCACGTCGCGCAGCCAACGATCCACGCGGTCAGCACCCTGACTTCAAAGACGAAGCAGATGAGGAGGCGTCTGCAACCGATGGCCAAGCATCATCTCAGGATGAGGCTTTGGATTTGGTTGATATCTCCATCGCTCAAGAGCAAGAAGCAGCAATCACGCAACCAGCTGATGTCGATCAACAGATTGATACATCTACTGATGTCGATACAAGTGTCGAGGCACAGGACATCGCACCAAGCGATACAGTGCCTAATAATACTGACAACAGTGATGAGATCGCCGAGCAGGACAAGGCATCACCAAAGGCAGGTCCTGCTGAGACTGTCAAAGCCGAGCCAGTCGATGACTCAGTGAAAACAGAAGGTGCAGAAACTTCAAAGTCAGCAGATTCTGAAACTCTGCTTGAGCAAGTCAAGGAGAATGTGGAAGTTGCCGTGCAGACCATAAGTGATAAGGTTGCAGAACTGCTAGAGACCGAAGATGAATCATCATCAGAAGATGAAGTAGAAGCACCTAGCAAGAATGAACCTACCAAGAAGTCAAAAACCAGTGCAAACAGCTACAAAGACATGATCGAAAACGTCGCAGGTCAGCTATTGCCACAGGTAGGCATTCTAAACCTTGCACAGCCGAAGCCTGCAAAAACACGCATCAGAAAGACCGCCACCAAAGGCGATAACAAACCAAAATCTGAAGTGCGTAAAGCAGGCTCAAAGGTCGCAGCCGCCAAGTCTGATAGTGACCAAAAAACTGAGTAAGTCAGATTCATGAAAAAGAGAGCAGATGCTCTCTTTTTTATGTCCAACCCAAATTCGCTGATTTGAGTTGCCAGATTGATACACTTACATTTGTATCAATCAACGAAAACCCAGCACTAGGCTGGGTTTTTATGAGCTCAATATCAGGCTTCTACCACAGGGATTTTACCGATTTTGGCTTGCCAGATTTTCGGGGCGGTGGCGTGTACCGATACGCCATTGCTATCTACCGCCACCGTTACAGGCATGTCCTTGACTTCAAATTCATAAATCGCTTCCATGCCAAGCTCAGGGAAAGCGACCACTTTGGCATTTTTAATGGCTTTTGACACCAAATATGCCGAACCGCCCACCGCCATGAGATAGACTGCTTTGTTATCAGCAATGGCTTCACAGGCGATTTTACCACGCTCGGATTTACCAATCATGCCTAAAAGACCTGTTTGTTCTAGCATTTGACGGGTAAATTTATCCATACGAGTGGCGGTTGTCGGTCCTGCTGGCCCTACCACTTCATCACGCACAGGATCAACAGGTCCAACGTAGTAGATGAGCTTGTTAGTGAAGTCCACAGGCAAGGTTTCGCCATTATTTAGCATATCGGTCATGCGTTTGTGAGCGGCGTCTCGCCCTGTGTAGATTTTACCGTTTAACAGTAGCACATCGCCTGTTTGCCATGTCGCCACTTCTTCTTTGGTTAGGGTGTCCACATTGACACGCTTACCGCTGTCAGGGCTATAAGTGATGTCAGGATACACGTCCATGCTTGGCGGTTCTAGGTTTACCGCCCCTGTGCCGTCAAGCTCAAATTCCACATGGCGAGTGGCAGCACAGTTGGGAATCATCGCCACAGGCTTAGAGGCAGCGTGCGTTGGGTAATCTAGGATTTTGACATCAAGTACAGTAGTTAATCCGCCCAAGCCCTGAGCTCCGATACCTAGTGCGTTTACCTTTTCAAAGAGTTTAAGGCGTAGGCTCTCGGTGGTGGATAGCTCTGCTCCGCTTTCGGCTTTGGCTTTTAGCTCGTGAATGTCAATGTGACTCATCAATGATTCTTTTGCCAAAAGCGTTGCTTTTTCGGGCGTGCCACCGATACCAATGCCTAAAATACCAGGGGGGCACCACCCTGCACCCATCTCAGGAACGCTCTTTAACACCCAATCCACGATACTGTCAGACGGGTTTAGCATGGCAAGTTTGGATTTGTTCTCGCTACCGCCCCCTTTGGCAGCACAGGTAACTTCCACCTTGTCGCCTGCCACGATTTCCATGTGAATGACAGCAGGGGTGTTGTCTTTGGTGTTCACTCGTTTGCCTGCAGGGTCGGCAAGTACAGACGCACGCAGGGTATTATCAGGGTGATTGTAGGCACGGCGAACGCCTTCGTTAACCATGTCCGCCACGCTCATGTCGGACTCCCACGTTACGTTCATGCCAACTTTTAAAAATACAGTCGCAATCCCTGTGTCTTGGCAGATTGGGCGTTTGCCCTCGGCACACATACGGCTGTTTACCAAAATTTGAGTCATGGCATCTTTGGCGGCAGGGTTTTCTTCACGCTCTAAGGCTTCGGTCAGGGCTTCGATATAATCGGTTGGGTGATAGTAGCTGATGTACTGAAATGCGTCTGCAATAGACTGGATAAAGTCGTCTTTTTTGATGATGGTCATAAGTTTCCTTATTGGCTGGTAAATCGCGAAGCGATAACTGGCTATAAAATGGGCAATCTACATTTGCCCAAGTGGGTGCATTGTAGCACTATTTTTGGGTATTTTTAAGCAAAAACCTAAATCTACGCCAAAATCTCTTTTAGAGTCTGGATAAGCCTTGTGTTCTGCTCATACGTGCCAACCGTGATGCGCAAATGATCACTGATGCGTGGCTTATTCCAGTGGCGTACGATCACCCCTTGCGATCTTAGTTTCTCAAAGATCTCTTGGGTGGAGAGCACGCTGTGATTAGGCTTGGCAAACACAAAATTCGCCGCCGATGGCAATACGTCAAAACCAAGATCAGCCAAATCATCCGTCAGGCGATCACGCAGTGCTATTACTGCTTGGCGCTTTTGTTCAAAGTACTCTTCATCCAAAATACTGGCAACTGCGCCTGCCTGTGCCACGCGATCGATGGGATAGCTGTTAAAACTGTTCTTATAAGTGTTAAGCGCGCTGATAAGATTGGCGTGGCCGAACGCCATGCCCACGCGCAAGCCCGCCAGAGCGCGCGATTTTGAGAACGTCTGAACGACCAGAATATTATCAAACTCATTAATCAACGAGATGGCAGAGGCTGATTTATCCGCATAATCGATGTACGCTTCATCAATAACGATCACCGCATTCGGATGCTGATTGGCAAGTTTTTTGATGTCATCAAGTGCCAATAGCACACCAGTTGGCGCATTTGGATTTGGGATGATGATGCCGCCACACGACTTATTATAATCTGATGTATCAACACTAAAGTCATCCTTCAAGGAAATGATTTTAGTATCCACATCAAAGGTCTGCGCATAGACAGGGTAGAAACTATAGCTGATGTCAGGGGTTAATAGTGGGCGATCTTTAACAAAAAAACATGCAAAAATAAACGCCAGCACTTCATCCGAGCCATTACCCACGAATACCTGAGAGCGGTCAAGTTTATAATAATCTGCCAATGTCTGGCATAGATCCTCTGATTCAGGATCAGGATACAGGCGCAGATCCGCCCCACGCACCAAAACTTGCTGCATGGCATCAATCGCCTTGGGGCTTGGTGGAAATGGATTCTCGTTGGTGTTTAGCTTGCACAGATTATCCGCCTTAGGCTGCTCACCTGCCACATAAGGGGTGAGATTGCGGATTTTATCACTCCATAAGCGTGTATCAACAGTCATGATAATCTCGGTTTATTCTTTAAGTTAATCTAAATTCACAACGCCATGACGATAGCGCGCTGACAAGGCATGAGCGTCTAGGTTCTCCTGCACCGCCAGAACATCTGCCGTCTTCGCCAGTAACCGACTGCCTTCTGGTGTGCAGTAGATGAGCGATGTTTTTTTGGTAAAATCATACACTCCCAAAGGTGAGCTAAACCGTGCTGTGCCTGATGTGGGTAGAACGTGGTTTGAGCCTGCGCAGTAGTCGCCGATGGCTTCGGGGGTGTGTCTGCCCAAAAATATTGCCCCTGCATGGCGGACGTGTTGCTCTACGTATTCGGGGTCATCAAGCGACAGCTCCAAATGCTCGGGGGCGACTTGGTTGATGACTTCAATGCCTTCGGTGCGGTCTTTGACCAAAATCAACGCCCCACGGCTTGTTAATGCTTGTTTTGCGATGTCCGCTTTTGGCAAAATGGCAAGGGCTTTGTCTAGGGCGTTTTTGACATCCTCAAGCTGTTTTGGGCAAGTCGTCACAAAAATCGCCTGTGCCACGGTGTCATGCTCGGCTTGGGAGAGCAAATCCATGGCAAGCCAGTCGGCATTGTCGCATGTCTCACCTTCGGCATACACCAACACCTCAGACGGCCCTGCGATCATGTCAATGCCTACCTGCCCAAAGACGGCTCGCTTGGCAGCGGCGACATATTTATTACCTGGGCCTGTGATTTTATCGACGGGCTGAATGCTCGCCGTGCCGTATGCCAAGGCGGCGATCGCCTGCGCTCCGCCAATGGTAATGACGCTATCCACGCCTGATAGATGCGCCGCTGCCAGCACCAGAGGATTTAGCTCGCCATTAGGTGCAGGGACGACCATCGTGATGTATCCCACTCCTGCAACCTTGGCGGGGATGGCGTTCATAAGCACGCTAGAAGGATAACTCGCCAAACCACCTGGCACATAGATACCCACACGATCAAGTGGCGCAACTTTTTGCCCTAAGGTGTTACCCAAGCCATCTACAAAGCGAAAGCCGTCTTCTTTTTGGTGTTGATGAAAATCAAAGATACGCTTGGCGGACAGCTCCAACGCTTCTTTAACTTCATCATTAAGTTGGTCGAATGCTGATTTTAATTGTTCTGATGAGATGAATAGTTCATCAATCGTGGTCGCTGGATGCTTGTCAAACTTTTGGGTTAAAGTTAAAACCGCCGCATCGCCATCTGCTCGCACTTGGGCAATGATGTCGTCCACCGTCTGAATAAGACTGGCATCGGTTACGGTTTCAAAGGCAAGTAATTGGGCTAATTTATCCTTAAATCCAGCATCTTGGCTGTTTAATACGGTTAGATTTGGCATGATTCACCTGTTTTATTGATTATCTTTAACGGCTTTTTCTAGAATATCCAAAATCGGCTGCAACTGATCAAGTTTGCGCTTATAACTGACTGGATTGGCGATGAGGCGTGATGACACTTTGCAGATTTCATCGATCGGCTCTAAGCCATTAGCGCGCAAAGTGTTGCCCGTATCGACCACGTCCACGATCAGATCACCCAGCCCCACCAATGGCGCAAGCTCCATAGAGCCATACAGCTTAATGATGTCCACCTGCTCGCCACGAGAAGCGAAGTATTCGCGTGCAACGTTGGCGTATTTGGTCGCAATGCGCAGACGACGATTTGGTAGGCTCGCCCCTTTCACGCCTGCGGTCATCAGACGGCATTTGGCGATGTTTAGGTCAATGAGCTCATAGACGTGCGCATTATATTCTAGCAGCGTATCTTTGCCCGAGACGCCGATGTCCGCCGCACCATGCTCAACATAGGTCGGCACGTCAGAGGCACGAAGCAATAAGAAACGCACATTAGGGTCGGTCGTTGGGAAAATCAGCTTACGTGATTTGTTCATGTCATCGGTTGGACGGATGCCTGCTTTATCAAAAAGCGGTAGTGTCTCATCCAAAATTCGCCCCTTAGATAAGGCAATCGTCAAGCCATTAAAATTATCAGTCATCATCATTTTCTTTATCGGTGAAATTATCGTCACTAAAAAGTCCAACAAAGTAAAAACGCACCACAAACTGCGGTGCGTCACAACTAGCCCTTAATCCGCTCGATGTTCACACCAAGCGATTTAAGTTTATTTTCGACATCATCATAACCACGGTCAATGTGATAAATGCGATCAATGATGCTCTCACCCTCAGCGCATGCCGCCGCCATCACCAATGACATAGATGCGCGAAGGTCTGTCGCCATGACCGGCGCAGGCGTGAACGTATCCACACCAACCACAATCGCTGTATGCCCATCAACCTTGATGTTCGCGCCCAGACGCTGCAGCTCTGGCACATGCATGAAGCGATTCTCAAAGATATTCTCAATGATCGTACTCGTGCCCTCAGCCAGACAGCAGACGGCCATCAGCTGCGCCTGCATGTCGGTAGGAAAGCCAGGGTGCACTTGAGTGCGGATATCTACCGCCTTTGGTCTGCCCTTCATCACTGCGCGAATCCAGTCATCGCCTGTGGTGATGGTTGCGCCCATCGCTTCGAATTTCTTTAATACAGGATGTAAAAACTCTGCTGAGGTATTCTTGGTTAAGACATCACCCTTACTCATGAGTGCGCCTGCCAGATATGAACCTGTCTCAATGCGGTCAGCAATCACGCTATACTCACAGCCATGCAGACTGTCCACACCTTCGATGACCATCGTTGGCGTGCCAATACCTTCAATCTTGGCACCCATGGCGACCAGCATATTCGCCAGATCGACAACTTCAGGTTCACACGCACAATTCTCCAAGCGTGTTACACCCTTGGCTAGAGACGCTGCCATAATGACATTCTCAGTACCACCTACGGTCACCATATCAAACGTAAAATCACAACCGATCAGCTTACCGCCAGCAGGCGCTTTCGCCTTGATATAGCCATTCTCTACACTGATGATTGCACCTAGTGCTTCCATCGCCTTTAGGTGCTGATCCACAGGACGTGAGCCAATCGCACAGCCACCTGGAAGCGAGACTTCCGCCTCACCAAAACGAGCGAGCAATGGACCTAGCACCAAGATGGATGCACGCATGGTACGTACCAAATCATAAGGCGCGTAATAATCGGTCACAGTACGAGAATCGGCGATGACGGTATTGCCTTCTTTTTTGATATTAACGCCAGTGCCCGCGATGAGCTTAATAAGCGTCTCAGTATCCTTTAATGTTGGTACATTGTGCAGGATGGTTTCATCATTTGGCAGTAGCATGGCCGCTAATAATGGCAAGGCTGCGTTCTTTGAGCCAGAGATGGTTACTTCACCTGCGATACGGCTTTTACCGATGATTTTAAATTTATCCATGGTGTGTCCTTACGCGATTAGCCTTAGGTTTTGCTTTGATATTCTGCAGGCGTTAGCGCATGTATGGTTAATGCGTGCATCGCACCGCTTTGGATATGCGGATTGGCGATGGCATAGACGGCCTGCTGGCGCGCAACCAAGCGCTTACCTTCAAAAGCATCATCAACAATCAACACTTCGAACTTGTTGCCTTGGTTGGCCGCTTGAATCTCGGCATTAGGGAAATGGGGACGTAATAATTCGATTAAATCATCAGCATTCATGGGTTTGTCCAAATAAACTTAATAGCAATAAAAAATAATCCATTATACCAAAAATCTTGGCCGTTTATGGTGAAAATTTTGCGTTTTATATAAAATAACATACCGCCATCAATCCATTTTGATATAGATGGCGGCGACTGTCAATGAGACAGATTATGGGCTATTGGTGCCTTGATACAGCTGCACATAGCCGCTGGTGCCTGAACCGCGCGGTTTATAGACTGGCGAGGTGTTGTTTGGCGCATTGACATTGGCGTCTGGCGTGTAGATCTCTTGTAATGCGTATGGGTCGTTTGGTGCTTCTGTTGTCACCACGCCGCCATAGATCACACCCTCGGTATCGGTCGTCGCATCATTTGCGCTGTCGGCTGTATTGATCATGCTGGTGTCGCCATTGACTAGGGTGGTCAAGGTTACCGCAGATGCCATGCCAGAGGTGTTCTGAATCGCATCTAGTACATAGCTTTGCTGTTCTGGCGTCATATATCCCAGTACATAAGCGGTGCGGTCACGTACGACGATCTTATACTGCGATGACTTGATGGCCGTATTGGTAATCAGGCGTGCGTTGATTTTAGACTTTAGGTAGCCTTCATGTACGGTGTGACTTTGGCTCTTTGGCGTATCAGCGACGGTCAGATAGTTATAGACCACTGTCACGTCTTTCATGGATTTTAACATGGATTCGATGTTGGTTTTGATGGCTTGGTTTGGCACCTCGCCAGTCACGAGCACCTCGCGGCGAAAGCTGTCAATTGCGATGCGTACAGAGTTCTCATTCACCCCATCGATGCGCGTCAGATTCTTACGCGCGGTCAGCTCAATGCTCTCATCGCTGATGCGCTCAGGGATGCTGCGCCCCATCTCATAAGCACCAAAATTATGGTTCGCATCATTACTAGCATCCAGCGTGCTGCATGCACTAAGCACCATCGCTGCAGCGACTAGCGCCACTAAAGATAGTTTTTTCATATTAAGCCACCTTATTGAATCCTAAAAACTAAATCCTAAAATATGAAAATAAGATCAATCGTCGTGTCCAATCTTATCATCTTCGATTCATCAATTCATTCGCGTGTCTAACACGCAAGAAATGCCGCCTTAATCCATTCGCCTCTGGCATCCTCACCATCCGCATAATCAAATACAATCACATCAAACCGGCAATCATACTCATTAAATTCATCAAATTCCTGCAAAAAATGCATCGCTGCATGGATGATTTTATACTGCTTGGCGGTCGTGATACTCTCTGCACTGCTTGCAAATTGCCCACGCTTGCGGGCTCGCACCTCAATAAACACCAAAGTCTTACGAATTCTACCGCTCGCCAGAGCATCAATGCACTTAGCAACGATGTCAATCTCACCCACCTTAGGCACATTGTAGTTGCGCGCGATGACAGTTAGGTGCTCTGACTCAATCCAATCAACCGCGCGATTTTCATAAAAATCACCAATTGATTTGGTTGTCGCTTTGGTATTCACAACAGATATTAGCGTGCTTCACGTACAACGACGGTCTTGGCCATCTTATCGTGCCAGCCTTGTTTTTTCTTATCAAAGCCCACCCAAATGTAGCCAAGACAGAATATCAATGATGATAAAATATAGCCCACGTAACGCAGCAGTGCCTGACCAAGAGTAAGTAAATTACCCGTCTTGGCATCTAACACCTTAAGGCCTAGCAGCATCTTGCCAGGGGTTGCGCCTTTTTGCATCCAGAACCATAAACAAGCCACCAAAGGAAACACCAAAGAAACCAGCACATCTGCCGTCCCATAAAATAGCAATCCCATCGCAGGTTCAGTGGTGAAATAAGCCTCACCATAAATCAAATACAATACCGGCAGCGTGATTAACAAAAACAGAATCCCGTCAATAATTTGCGCAAAAAAACGAACCCAAAACCCTGCATACGCATAAACGGTATCGTTATGTGCAGGGTGTTGCGTCAGCGATTGTGTCATGGTAATTACCTTATAGCTATGACTATTTTGACAAATAATCAAGATGATTAAAATTGCCTTAGCATAGCAAAGTTTTTGAATTTACGCTATTTTTTGGGATAAATAAACGAGATTTTTTTGCTGTTTTTCTTTAAAATATACAAAAATATTAAGGAATACTTACATGAAATTAAGAATTTTAAGCGTTGGGCATAAGATGCCCGCTTGGGTACAGACGGGTGTTGATGAATATTTTAAGCGCATTCAGCCCATGATGACGACCGAGATCATCGACATCGCCCCCGCTAAGCGCGCCAAGAACCCTTCTGCTGCTGAGATTGATAAATACAAACACCAAGAAGGTCAAGCTATCTTGGCAGCGCGCCACCCAAAAGAACGCCTATGGGTGCTTGAAGTCAAAGGCAAAATGCTCTCCACCGAGCGCCTTGCTGATAAGCTTAGCGATGCCATGCAAGATGGCGCGGATGTCGCGTTGGTGATTGGTGGCGCGGATGGTCTGTCGCCAGAAGTGCTGTCAGTGGCAGATTTTAAGTGGTCTTTGTCAGACTTGACCTTGCCACATCCGTTGGTGCGAGTGATCTTAATCGAGCAGCTTTATCGCGCGATGAGCATCATTAACAACCATCCCTACCATCGTGGCGGCTAAGCTAAGGCTAATACAAAAAAAGCAAGCCTTTACGACTTGCTTTTTTTGATTATCAATCAATCCATCTTGGACAGATCAAGTCTAGGATTTAATCGGTATATCAAATACGTTCCAATAGCGGTCAGCACACTCATCGTGATGCCAAGCTTTAGCACAGGGCTGACATCGAACAGACTTAGTAAAAGCCCGCCAAATATCCCCACCGAGAATTGAAGTGCGCCTTGCATCGCTGCTGCCATGCCTGCACGTTTCTTTTGAAAGGCGAGCGCAATGGCGGCTGCGTTCGGCTGAGTAAAACCAAGTCCTGCAATGCAGCAAAATATCGCCAAAAATACCGCCGCAAAATAAGCTTCTCCACCAAATACCACCCCTAAAACAAGCAAGCAAAGCGCCGATATCACCTGCATGAGCGCACCAAAGCGCAGTAGCCGCACCAATCTAAATCGCTTGGTTAAGAATTGATTCGCCTGTGTCAAAGCGATAAAGCCAAACGCATTCGCCCCAAATGCGATGGCGAACTGTTTCTCTGACAGCCCATAATTCTCCATGAACAAGATGCTTGAGATGGACAGATAAATAAAGAACGAACCCTGTAGTAGCCCCGCTGCCACAGCAGGCACGGTAAAGGTCTTATCCTTCATAAGATCAACATAACCCAAAAAAGTCTCGCTCATCGGTCGAGTGTTGCGATTCTCTGGTGCTAGGGTTTCTTTTAAGAACAGTTTCGTCAGGATTATGTTTAAAACGCCATAGCCTGCCAAGAACCAAAATAGCATGTGCCAATTAGCCACCTGGAGGATCGCTGCGCCCAAGGTCGGTGCTAGGATTGGCGCAACACCCATGACCAGCACCATCAAGCTAAATGCGCGCGCTGACTGCACTGGGTTTAATGTGTCACGAATCGCAGCACGCGTTACCACAGCCGTCACACACGCACCCAGAGCCTGTAAGGTACGAGCAGCGAACAAGACATATTCGTGATTCGTGGTGGCACAGATGATTGATGCGATCACAAAAATCGTCATGCCGATATACATGGGCTTGACTCGCCCTACCCGATCAGAAAAAGGCCCATAGAACAGCTGACCGAACACCAACCCGACAAAGTACGCAGGCACCGAACGTGCTACATTCGTCGTACTCACCCCAAACTCATCCGCCATGCTCGGCAGTGCAGGCAGATACATGTCAATCGCCAAAGGACCGATGGCGATCATCATACCTAGGATTAAGATCCAAACGGTGGGAAATGGTTTTTCGTGCGCGGACTGATTCTGATTCATTCTATTCTCTAATTTCGTCGTTTATTCATTTTGTTATTAGTTTTTAGGGAGATATTTTAACACAAAGCGCCTACTTTATTCTGACGAATTTTTGGCAGCAAAAACAACAAAACCCATGATAATACTAGGGTTTTTTTGATAATAAGTGGAGTTTTAAAGTCTTAGGATGGGCTTAATATCAAAGACTATTTAAACTGTCGCTTTAGGAATTCGACACCGTCGTCTTTGGTCTTTTTGATGGCAAGCTTACGATTAGCACCTAGGATGAGCTTGATTTGCCACAGTTTTTCTTGATAGAGCTTACGATGAGACTTAGGCATCATACCATTGATAAGCGCTTTGGCGGCATAGACAGCATCGGGTGATCGGGTAGTGATTTCTTTAGCGATTGATTGGGCTTTTACCATGGGTTCGTCATCGATGTGTGTGATAAGCTTATAGTCTCCAGCCTCTGCCGCGCCAATCACACGCGCCGTCATCGCCAGCTCCTTTAGGTGATCTGCGCGCATCAGCTTGGCGGTGTGGGTCAGTCCCATGTCAGCGACCAAACCCCATTTCACCTCTAGGATGGCAAACTTAGCGCGCGATGTGCTGATGCGTATGTCCGCACCCAGAGCAAGCTGCAATCCTGCGCCCAAGCACACACCATCAATGACCGCAATCACTGGCACAGGTAGACTCTGCCAAATTAGACAAACTTCTTGAAATAAACTAGGCGCAGGCTTAATCAGCTGTGTCATCGCCCAGACCATCTGCCTAGGCGCACCAAATACCGACAAATCAAGTCCACTACAAAAGTCCGCACCACCCGTGATGATCACCGCACGCACCGTCTTATCCTTGCGAATGTCCTTTGCAATCTCGATGAGTTCACGCATCATCTCAAAGCTCATGGCATTTTTCTTGTCGGGGCGATTTAAGGTGATGGTGACAACGCCGTCTTGCTTGGTGATTAAAATCGGTGAGGTCATAAATCATCCTTGATTTTATGAATGATGAATAAGTATTAGCGAAGCTTTAGGGTCATCAGACCCAGCACGACCAAGATGATGCACACGATATAAAAACGCGCGACCACCTTGGTTTCTTTTAGACCCATTTCCTCAAAATGATGGTGTAACGGCGCCATCAAGAAGATGCGTTTTTTGCGCAGCTTATAAGAGCCGACCTGTAGGATGACCGACACCGCTTCCGCCACAAAGATACCACCCATGATCACAAAGGCAAGCTCTTGACGCGTCATGACCGCCATCGTACCAAGCATACCACCAAGGCTTAGCGCACCCACGTCACCCATAAAGACATCGGCAGGCGCCGCGTTATACCATAAGAAGCCAAGTCCTGCACCAATGATCGATGCACAGACGATGATGACCTCAGCATTATAGGCGATATAAGGCACGTGCATGTAAGCAGCATAATTCATCGAACCTGAAATATATGCGAACACGCCAAGCCCTGCCGCAACCAACACCACAGGCAAAATTACCAAGCCATCCAAGCCGTCTGTCAAGTTCACCGCGTTCGATGAACCATTGATAGTAAAATAAGTCAGAATAATAAAGCCAATACCAAAAGGAATCGCTGACAGGGGAATGATCCAGTCTTTGAACAATGGTACCAATACATCCTGCATGGCGGCAGCTGTGGCGGCATCTTGTTGTAGTGCGATGTAGTACAATGAGCCGCCTGCGAACAGCGAACCTACTGACAGCCAGAAGTATTTTTTACGGGCGATCAGGCCTTGTGGGTTTTTATGCTTGATTTTTAGCCAGTCATCAGCCCAGCCAACCGCGCCAAAGATGACCATTACCACCATCAAGATCCAAACATAAGGATTGGACAAGTCTGACCATGCCAATGTTGAGATCGCGATCGCAACCAGAATCAGCACACCGCCCATCGTAGGCGTCCCCTGCTTGACAAGGTGCGTCTTTGGACCATCGTCACGCACCGCTTGACCATATTTAAGCGTGCGCAGATACTTAATGACAGGCTTACCCGCAAAAATCACAATAAGCAGCGCCGTAATAACCGCAAATAACGCACGCAATGTCAGCGATGAGATAGCAATGTCGCTGTGCTGAAATAACCAATAAAGCATTATTAAAACCCTTGCGGCACTCTCGTACCGTTAATTTTTTAAATTATCTGATAATTTTAGGCATTCATCAAGTCATCAATCAGACTTTCCATCTTCATGCCACGCGAGCCTTTGAATAGCACGGTCGATACGCCATTATTAAGATGAGCTTTAAGAGCGGCCAGTAGCGCTTGTTTGTCATCAAAATGAACTGCGATGTCACGAACCTCATTCACCGCGCGAGCAGTGTGCACCATGTGATCGCCTACTGTTAAGACCACATCAATCTCAAAAGCCGCCAAGTCCTGACCAAGCTGATAATGCTCATCATCTGCCGCACTGCCCAATTCAAACACATCGCCCAACACCAATATCTTGGCATTCGATTCTTGCTCTAGCACCTTAGCCGCTGCAATCATGGAGGTCGGATTGGCATTATAGGTATCATCGATCAAGGTGTGCTCACCAAAGGCAATGCGGGTTAGGCGACCTTTTGGTACGACGGCATTCTGTAAGCCTTGCACGATCACCTCAAGCGGTACGCCAAGCGCATAAGCGCAAGCGGCGGCGGCCAATGCGTTAGCAACATTATGCTCACCGATGAATGGCAGTGTTACAGGCAAACTTTCGATTTCATCAATCTCAAGATTGGTATTTAGGCTAAATGTGCTATGTGTTGGCATGGCTTCGATGTCATCGGCAAACAGGTCGCCCATCATCAGCACAGACGTGACGCCTTGCGCAGACAACTCTGCCACATTCTCATCCGACAGACCTGCCTGTGATAATGGCACACTCTGCTCGCCAAAGCTTAAAATCTTATCCGTAAACTGGCAGGCGCTTTCGCCCAAAAATTCAAAAAACTCATCGCCAAACGGAACAACTGCCACACCCTCAGCCGTCAGCGATGAATAAATCTCCGCCTTGGCTCGAGCAATGTTGGCACGTCCACCAAACTCGCCCAGATGTGCTGTACCGATATTTAACACGCACGCCACATCAGGACGCACCAAATTGCTCGTATATGCAATCTCTCCCACATGGTTTGCCCCAAGCTCCATCACGCCAAATCGATGCTCATCTGTCAATTCCAGCAGCATCATTGGCACACCCAGATCGTTATTTAGGTTGCCACGAGTGATGAGCGTTGGCGCAATCTGACCCAGAATACTACCAATCATCTCTTTGGTGGTGGTCTTGCCAGACGAACCTGTCAAAGCCACCACGGTCAAATCAGAATGCACATCGCGGCGATATTTGCCCAATAGTCCTAAGGCTTTCTTAGTGTCGCCTACGATCAGCTGCGGCAGATTGCTTACCACAGGCTCGTTCACGATGGCAGCGACCGCGCCCAACTCCTTGGCGGTCTCAACATAATCATGACCGTCAAAGTTATCGCCTTTGATGGCAAGGAAAATATCACCCTGCTCAATCTTACGCGTGTCAGTTGTGATGCGCGTGCTTTGGGTGCTAAATTCGCCCTGCCAGACGCCTTGAGTGGCGGCTTGTAGATTGTCTTTTTGCCAAATATAGGAGGTCATAATGCTCTTTGTGTTATTCTTAAATATTCTATTGTTACGCTGGTAATGATGAATTAATCATCACTCATTTAGCAATTCTGCAAGCACTGCCGCATCATCAAAATCATGACGAACACCGTTAATCTCTTGGTAGGTCTCATGCCCCTTGCCGAGTATCACAACAATGTCATTCTCGCCTGCCATCTGTACTGCTTGGCGAATGGCGCTCTTGCGATCAGGCTCGATGATGACCTTATAATGCTCTTGGCAGGTAAGATTGATCTGCATATCTTTTAAGATGGCATTAGGGTCTTCTGAGCGAGGATTATCCGCGGTAAATATCGACACATCGGCATGGGTGACGCCTGCTTTTGCCATGATGGGGCGCTTTGTTCTGTCTCTATCGCCACCGCATCCGAACACCGCGATTAGCTTGCCCGTGCAATGCTTGCGCAAACTGACTAGCACCTGCTCCAGTGCATCTGGCGTGTGCGCATAATCCACAATAAAAGACCCTGCCTTAGAAGGGATGCGCTGCATGCGACCGCGCGCACCTTGTAATTGGGCGACCAGTTCAGGCAGCTCGGCTCGCTTGTCAGGAAACAGCGCCAAAAATGCCGCAACTGCCGCCATCAGATTATCGACGTTGAATAAGCCTAAGAGCGGGCTCTTTAGGGTAATGTGCTCGCCTTGAGCGACAAGCTCCATACCTACACCATCAAGGCTGGGCGCAATCTCTTTGGCAAAATAATTTGCACCATTATCCTGCTGACTGTACGTAAGCAGCTGATAATTGCCGGTGTGATTCTTGGTCAATAAAGGATAGTTAGCATCTTGATTAATGATGCCACAGGTTAATGTACTAAAATACCCCTCATCGAACAGTCTTGCCTTGGCAGCGCGGTACTCCTCCATGTCGGCATGATAATCCAGATGGTCATGCGACAGGTTGGTATAGATCGCCACTTGTACAGGCACACCCTGTAGTCGATGCTGATGCAGGCCATGACTGCTCGCCTCAAGCGCTACCACTTCTACACCATCGAGCGCCATTTGATATAAGAATTCATGCACCGCCAAGACATCGCCTGTCGTGTTCGCCGACTGCACAAGTGCGTGCAGGCGTCCATTGCCTGCTGTTCCCATGATGGCAGAAGGCGCGCCTGACAGCTCGCACAGCTGCGCGACCAACTGGCTGACTGTTGTCTTGCCATTGGTTCCTGTCACCGCGACCACCGTCGGCAGCTTGGCGGGCTTATCCGCCTGAAAGCGCGCCGCGATCAAATCTCCCAAATAATGTCGAATCGTTGGCAGATAGACGATTGGCTTACTAAATCTCACATCAAGCAGCTTAGGGTCAATCTGCGACAACACAAACGCAGCTTTATCCTCTACAGATGTTAGGTATTGATTGGCTCGCTCTAGCGCATCATCTTGATGGCTAAAGCTGGACAAAAGCACGAACGCATCACCCTCAGACACCTTGCGACTATCCAAGCAAAAACGATGAAAAGGCACATGCGCGACACTCTGAGCGACCTCATCAAGCATCTGCAACTGCAAATCATCGAACAGCTGGGCTAAGGTAATTGGTTTCATGACTCATTCCTTATGATGCTTTTGTATTCATCAAGTTAATCAATTTAGCTGTAACGGCTTATCAAACGGTACATTATACAGACGCAGCGCCTCTTTCATGACATTATGAAATACTGGTGCTGAGACTTGACCTGCGTAGAATTGACGACGTGGATCCTCGACCAATATCGCAATGGCAAAACGTGGATTCGACGCAGGTGCAATGCCTGCAAAAGTCGTACGATGCTGATCGGTATAATAACCACCATTTGGGTTAGTCCGGCGTGACGTACCTGACTTGCCCGCCACACGATAGCCATTAATCGCTGCCGCGCGCGCTGTACCGCCCTGTTCGGTGACCAGCTCCATCATCTTCACGATGGCTTGGGCGTTCTTAGGCTCAATGACTTGGGTGGGCTCTGGCAGCTCGTCCTCTTTTACCAAGCGCAGCGGTCTTAGCATGCCGTTATTTGCCAAGGCAGCATAAGCTTGGACAACTTGAGCAAGTGTCACCGTCTGACCATAACCATAACTTAGGGTTGCACGGCGAGAATATTCTTTTTCGCTAGGGTCGCTAACACCACCTGAGGCTTCGGCTGGGAAATTTAAAGCTGTTTTTTGACCAAAACCAAAGCGTCTTTGCATGTCAGAGATGGCATTGGCAGGTAAGCTAAGTGCGATCTTGGCAGAAGCGACGTTACTGGATTTTTGGATCAGCTTGGCAAGCGTAATGGCGCCATAATCACCGCTGTCCCGAATGGTGTATCCGCCCACATATAGGCTGCCTGGCGAGGTATTAATTAAAGAGCTGGTAGAATATTTGCCCGACTCTAATGCTGCCGCCACCGTGAATGGCTTCATCACAGAACCCGGCTCAAAGGTATCTAGCATAGGGCGATTACGCTCATTAGCACCGGTACGCTCTGACAGATTATTTGAGTTAAATGATGGCCAAGAACCCAATGCCAACACATCTCCGGTCAAGACATCCACCACGATGCCCGAGCTTGAACGTGCCGACTGAGTGCGCCCTACTTGCTCAAGTTCCTTATAAAGGACATACTGCAAGCGCGAATCGATGGTCAGATGAATGTCTTGACCTTCAACGGTCGGTTTGATTTCTTTGATTTCTTTGATGGCAGACTGACGGGCGTCCTTTAGGATGAGAACTTGTCCGCGCTCACCTGCCAGCTGTTTTTCATACTTAGCTTCGATACCTGCACGACCCACATAACCGCCATTCTTTTCATCGCTAGATTGCGCCATGTAGCCTAGAATCTGCGCATATGGCTCGGCTTGTAGATAATATCTTTGGAAAAACTTCTCTTCACTAATCCCAACAAAATCAAGCGCCATCAACGGCTTAACGATCTCAGGCGGTGCTTTTGGTAGTATGACCAGACGGCGTGAACCTGCACCTTTTGGCAGTGCTGCATTTACCGCCTCTTCATCGCTCAGATCAAGGTCGTGTTTGATTGCGACGGCATTTTGAAGTTTTTCTAGTGGGAAATTCGCTGTTGCTGCCAATTTCACCAAATCCATCTGCTTAAGGTCTTCGCTGGCCTTAGCGATGGTTTTGGCGTTTTGGCTGGTTTTGATGATTTTATCAAGTCTGTAGTACTCCACCGCGTAATCATATGGGCTAAATACTACAGTCGATAGAGGCGCATTCGCCGCCAGTGGTGCGCCCGTCGTGTCTGTAATCATGCCACGATATACAGGCACCGAGCGCTTCGATGTGATGAGCTTTTCGCCTTGCTCAATCAAAAATGATGAGTTAATAACTTGCAAATAAAACGCCCGAGCAAATAAAATGGCAAAACAGACAGCCGCAATAGCCCAAGCGAATTTATAACGCCCAACGTCTTGTAACCCGCCCAACATGGTGGCGGCTTTTTGGTGGCGTTTCTTGGCAGATCCACCGAACAATGACTCTAATCTTGATGGGCCTTCTTGGTAGTTTTGGGCAGGATTGGCTTTGCTTTTGGTGGTTTTTTTGCGCAGTGGTGGCGTAACTTTAGATGATGCGCCTTGTTTTTGATCAGTTTTTTTCATCACCGAGCCGCCTTATTCGATTGGGTGGCAGCCGTGGTTGGTGCAATAACTCGGCGTGAATCACCGGCAGGGAAGAACATGCCCAATTCACTCACCGCTCGGCGAGCAACCTGAGGCGTGGCACTAAAGGTCTGCTGTTCAATGAGTAGGCGCTGCTCTTCTACTTGCATGGCGGTCAGTTCTTTTTTGAGTTTTTGAAGGTTGCGATAAGCTTCATGATGCGCCTGAGTCTGTACAGAAATGTTCACGCCCGTCCATATGATGGCAGCGACAAGCAGCCCCAAAATCAGGCGACACAGCCCAATCATGCCGACACTGCTGTCGGATTGGGTTTTTGGCGGGATAAGATGGGCGTGTTTATCGTTCATGATGTGATTGCAATAACCTAAACTTAAAAAACCTAAAATAATCTAAAATCAAACATACATAGCGTCGGTGCGCTCTGCCCCACGCAACCATGCACTTCGGGCACGCGGATTGACCTTAACTTCTGCATCGCTTGGGGAGACTCTAAGCGCCTTGCCAAAATACTTCGTACGCACAGGCGGCATGAGTAGCTTGTCATCACCTTCCCAGCGACCACGACTGTGATTATTCAAAAACTGCTTAATACGTCTGTCTTCTAATGAATGAAAGCTAATCACCGCCAAACGACCGCCAGCTTTGAGTGCGCTCAAGCTCTGCACCAAAAACTCATCCACATCGCCAAGCTCGTTATTAATATAAATACGCATCGCCTGAAAGCTCTGAGTAGCAGGATGTTTGCCTTTTTGCCATGCTGGATGAGCCTGTTTAATGACTTCTGCCAATGCCAGCGTCGAATCATAACTTTCCATCGACTTGATGGCGCGTGCAATCTTACGGCTATGGCGCTCCTCGCCATATTCATACAGCACATCTGCCAAAGTATCAGCATCTACCCGCATCAGCCATTCGCTAACAGGTTCGCCACGCGTGGTGTCCATGCGCATATCAACCGCACCATCTCGCATGAAGCTAAATCCGCGCGCACCGTCATCAAGCTGTGGGCTAGACACGCCAAGATCTGCCATGATGCCATCGACGTGGTCAATGCCAAGTGTCTTTAATTGCTCATTCAGGCTAGCAAAGCTGTCATGGATCACGGTCACCCGAGCATCAGCATTGGCAAGTTCGTTCGCCACAGCGATCGCCTCGACGTCCTTATCAAACACCAACAAGCAGGCATCATCACTTAGATATTCTAATAATAGCCGACTGTGACCACCCCGCCCAAAGGTTGCATCCACATAGATGCCATCAAATGTTCCTTTTTTGACATCATCTAAGTTTTTTACGCCCAATAGCATCGCCACCGTCTCTTTTAATAGGACGGTTTCGTGGGTGAAAGCTTGGAGTGCGTCGGGCTGGCTCATGATGATTTCCAAAAGGTGGCAAAAGCTAGATTTTGCGCAAGATTTTTTCAGCGTGTATTATCTCAATCCTTGCTGTATAGTCAAGTGATTTCAATCATTTGCGCTAATTTTTTGTAAAAAAAATCACAACAAGTTAATAGAAAAAACAAAATAACATCATAAAAAATATTTAACTCATCATTCTATCAAGGATTTTTTGATAATCCAATCCGTTTTTGTGTGGTAATTGTTGCCAAAATCTTAAAGCCCTGCGCACTTTCCACTACAAAAATCAAGCACATTTTGGTATCATAGCCACAGATTTATGCTTTTATATCATTCACTTTACATTTAACTTGACACAATATTCAATAACGAGCAATTCATGAGCACTCAAACCACCAAACCCATTCGCACCCGTATCGCCCCGTCCCCAACAGGCTTTCCGCACGTTGGTACGGCTTATATCGCCTTGTTTAATATGGTTTTTGCCAAATCGCAAGGGGGCGAGTTTATCCTACGCATTGAAGACACCGACCAAATCCGCTCTACCGCTCAGAGTGAGCAGATGATTTTAAACGCCCTAAAATGGGCAGGTTTGACATGGAGCGAAGGTCCTGACGTGGGCGGACAGTTCGCCCCGTATCGCCAGTCCGAGCGTTCCGAGATTTACAAAAAATACGCCCAAGAACTACTGGACAAAGGTCATGCCTTTCGCTGTTTTTGCACGACAGACGAGCTAGACCAAATGCGTAAAGAGCAAGAAGCCCAAGGCTTGCCCGTGCGTTATGACGGACGTTATGCCAATCTGAGCCGTGAAGAGAGCGATAAACTTGCCGAGAGTGGTAAGCCCTTTGTCATTCGTATGCGTGTGCCAACCGACGGCGAGTGCGTGATTCATGACATGCTTCGTGGCGAGATTAGCATTCCGTGGGAAACAGTCGATATGCAGGTTCTACTAAAAACAGACGGCTTGCCGACCTATCATCTTGCCAATGTTGTGGACGACCATTTAATGCAAATCAGCCATGTCATTCGTGGCGAAGAGTGGATCAACTCCGCCCCCAAGCACAAACTTTTGTATGAATATTTTGGCTGGGAAATGCCTGTATTGTGCCATATGCCCCTACTGCGTAACCCCGACAAATCCAAACTCTCAAAACGCAAAAATCCCACGTCAATCACCTATTATAAGGACGCAGGCGTGTTGCCCGAAGCCTTGATTAACTATTTGGGGCGTATGGGGTATAGCTTGCCAAATGAAGCGGAGAAATTTAGCTTGGATGAGATGATCGCAAGCTTTGACATTAAGCGTGTCTCTCTGGGTGGACCTGTGTTTGACATTGAAAAACTCTACTGGCTCAATGGCGAATACCTGCGTGCGATGAGTGCGGACGAGTTGAAGGCGAAGATTTTGGCGTGGGCAAGCGATGATGATAAGCTGACCGCCATTGCCAAAGCCATTCAGCCACGCATTAATGTGTTGTCTGATGCGGTAAATTGGGCAGGGTTTTATTTTCAAAATTTGCCAAACGTTACACCAGACGATTTTGCCCATAAAACGCTGGATAACGACAAATTACTTGAAATTCTCTATCTTGCCACATGGCAACTAGAAGCCTTGCCCGAGTGGAGCGAGAATAACATTTATCAGACCCTAAAAGGCTTGGCAGGACATTTTGAGATTAAGTTAAAAGACTTTATGCAACCGTTTTTTGTGGCGATTGCAGGCTCGACATCTAGCACGCCTGTGATGAACTCCATGTACGTCATCGGGGCGGACATGACCTTATCACGACTACGCCATGCTTGTGAAGTCTTGGGCGGACTTGGTAAAAAGAAATTGAAAAAATTGGAAGAAGTGAATAAAGCTTTGCCAAACTTTTTAAATCAAGAATAAGTTAACTAAAAACCGATAATTTTCAATAAGTTATCGGTTTTTTTAAATCTTATTTTAAAAAAGTATTTGACAAGGCTTAGGGTCTTTTATATAATACGCCCACCTTAACAAAGGGGCTATAGCTCAGTTGGTAGAGCACTTGCATGGCATGCAAGGGGTCAGCGGTTCGACTCCGCTTAGCTCCACCAAAGATTGATTAAGGTTTGAATGTAAGCACCTAGGCATTTATCTTACATTCTTGAAGTTGCAAAACTTTCTACTTGCGCTCCATTCGTCTAGAGGCCTAGGACACCGCCCTTTCACGGCGGTAACAGGGGTTCGAATCCCCTATGGAGTGCCAATATTCTAAAAAAGCCAGTCTATCATGACTGGCTTTTTCTTTTTGATTTTACATCTAATTCGCATAAAAATATTTGCCTTCTTGGTGAATTTTCGCCGACCAACCTCTGTTTTTTGCTATAATAACGGCTCTATTTTTATTGATTTTAATGTTGAGCAACCATGAATATCACGCCATTTGTAGAACAGCTACGCCAAGATGCGATTCTTGACAACACTC
>NZ_AOMT01000030.1 GCF_000696305.2 Moraxella bovoculi 237 | reverse complement strand
TGTGTGTGTGTGTGTGTGTGTGTGTGTGTGTGTGTGTGTGTGTGTGTGTGTGTGTGTGTGTGTGTGTGTGTGTGTGTGTGTGTGTGTGTGTGTGTGTGTGTGTGTGTGTGTGTGTGTGTGTGTGTGTGGTTCATTTTGCGATTTTCCATAGCAATTGTCAAGTAAAATTTTTTATTTTAACAAATTGTTTGATAAACATAAAGCCCATTTTTGGCAAAAAATAAAGGCGTACCATTTAGCACGCCTTTATTTTTAAATTACAATTAACGCCTAGCCACGAACCGCTTTTACCGCTTCACCCACCGCCTTTTTGAAGCGAGTGATGACCTCTTGGCACTCGTCCGTAGTAATGGTGATTGGACAAAGCAGACGAACCACCGTACCGCCACGACCACCACGCTCTAGCAGTAGTTTATTATCAAAGCAAGCTTTTTGGATAGCGACCGCAAGCTCACTGTCGGCAGGGTATGACCCCATGTGGTCGGCGGATTTGCGCTCATCGACGATCTCAATACCCGTCATCAGACCACGTCCACGCACATGACCGATACAGGGGAATTCTTGTGCAATTTTACGCAGTTCATCGCGCAAAAACTCGCCTTGAATGCGTGAGTTTTCGACAAGGTTATTGTTGGTGATTTGTTCTAGAACATTATAGCCTGCCGCCATGGCTAGCTGATTGCCACGGAAAGTACCTGTATGACCTGCTGGTGCCCATGCATCAAATTTTTTGTTAATGGCAAGCACGGCAAGGGGTAAACCACCGCCCACCGCCTTAGACATAACGACCACATCAGGGACAATATCGGCGTGTTCAAAGGCGAACATCTTGCCAGAGCGAGCAAATCCTGCTTGCACCTCATCTAGGATAAGCACGATGTCGTGTTTGGCAGTAACCTCACGAATTTTTTGTAGCCATTTTTTGGGCGCAGGGACAACACCGCCTTCGCCCTGAATGGCTTCTAGGATAACGGCAGCGGGTTTTACCACACCACTTTCCACATCTTCGATGAAGTTTTCAAAATAATAAGTTAAAGCGTCCACACCCGCTTCACCACCCAGACCCAGTGGGCAACGGTATTCGTGTGGATAAGGCATAAACTGCACGCCTGCCATGAGATTGCCCACTTTTTCTTTAGCGGATAAGTTGCCTGTCATGGCAAGCGCTCCGTGCGTCATGCCGTGATAACCGCCAGAGAATGCGATGACATTATCACGCCCTGTGTAGGTTTTGGCAAGCTTGATGGCAGCTTCTGTACCGTCAGCCCCTGTTGGACCGCAAAACTGCAAGACAAAATCTTTTGGAAAGAATGATAACAATTTTTCGGTGAATGCGTCTTTGATTGGCGTAGTGATGTCAAGGGTGTGCAGTGGCAAACCGCTTTCTAGCACGTCTTTAATGGCGTTGATTGTGGCAGGGTGATTGTGTCCTAGGGCTAGCGTACCTGCTCCTGCTAGGCAGTCAAGGTATTCGTTGCCTTCTACGTCAGTAACCCAGCACCCTTGTGCTTTGGCAATGGCTAGGGGGAGTTTGCGTGGGTAGCTACGGACATTTGACTCCATCTGGTTTTGACGAGTCAAATAGTAGTCGTTGGTTGCACCGTCTTTGGGGGCTGTTGGGGCATGATTTACAAAATGAACGCTCATATCGGATTACCATCTCAGATAAGGGTTAAAAGAAAAACCTATGAATACAATCTCAATCTTATCAATCACATATGAAAATTTGATGACTGCATCCCTAAACCCAAACCCAATTTATCAACTAAAATTTGGGTTTAACAAGGTTTGGCGACGTTCGGCGTGTGGTTCAATGAAGTTAGGAATGATAGTTAAGAAAAATCCATTGCACACCAGTTTTGCAAGAGCAATTACCCTACTGTCTTTATGGAGATAAAATAAGGCAATTCAACCGCTTGCACGGCAATACTTTTGAAAATTAAAACAAATGTAAAATCATTAAAATTAAAAAAGTGGCAAATTATAACACACAGGGAAAATTTGGCAAGGATTTTATGATCAAAATCTAAAAAAGGTTGCTCAAAATACACTAAAATAAAAACACCGCCAATCGCTTGACGGTGTTTTTTTAATCAAATCAGATTAGGCAAGTTGTGCTACGCTGATTTTGTCTGATTTCTCGGTGTACTCAGCCATTTGGTCGAAGTTTAGGTAGTTATAAACTTCAGCTTCCATAGACTCAAGCTTACCTGCATACGCCATGTACTCTTCTACGCTTGGCAATTTACCAAGTACAGAAGCGACAGACGCAAGCTCAGCAGAAGCTAAGTATACATTTGCACCTTGACCTAGACGGTTCGGGAAGTTACGAGTAGAAGTCGATACCGCTGTAGAGTTAGGAGCGATACGAGCTTGGTTACCCATGCATAGTGAACAGCCTGGCATCTCGGTACGTGCACCTGCTTGGGCGTAAGTGTTGTAGTACCCTTCGTCCATCAGCTGACGTTCGTCCATTTTGGTCGGTGGCGCGATCCACAGACGAGTGGTTAGGCTACCTGCTGGTACTTCAGACAGAAGCTTACCTGCGGCACGGAAATGCCCGATGTTGGTCATGCATGAACCGATGAATACTTCATCAATCTTATCGCCTGCAACTTCTGATAGCAATTTGGCATCATCAGGGTCGTTCGGGCAGCATAGGATTGGCTCTTTGATGTCGGCAAGATCGATCTCATAAACTTTGGTGTATTCTGCATCAGCGTCGGCTTTTAGTAGGCTTGGGTTGTCTAACCATTTTTGCATGTTCTCAGCACGACGAGCTAGGGTACGAGCGTCGCCATAGCCTTCGGCAATCATCCATTTTAGCATGACGATGTTAGAACGCAGGTATTCAGCCACTTTCTCTTCTGATACCGTGATCGCACAGCCAGCAGCCGAACGCTCAGCAGATGCATCAGACAATTCGAATGCTTGCTCAACAGTTAGGTCGTTTTCCATCTCGGTTAGGTCAATCTCTAGGATACGACCAGAGAAGATATTTTTCTTACCCTTTTTCTCAACAGTCAAGTCGCCTGCTTGGATTGCATAGTAAGGAATGGCGTGTACTAGGTCACGAAGCGTGATGCCAGGTTGCATTTTACCTTTGAACTTGACAAGCACAGACTCAGGCATGTCAAGTGGCATCACACCCGTTGCAGCAGCGAACGCCACCAGACCAGAACCCGCTGGGAATGAAATACCAATTGGGAAGCGAGTGTGTGAGTCACCGCCGGTACCTACAGTATCAGGCAGTAGCATGCGGTTTAGCCATGAGTGGATAACACCGTCGCCCGGGCGTAGAGATACACCACCACGGTTCATGATGAAATCAGGTAGCGTATGATGAGTCACCACGTCAATCGGCTTAGGATAAGCTGCGGTGTGACAGAACGACTGCATCACTAGGTCAGATGAGAAGCCCAGGCAAGCCAAGTCTTTTAGCTCGTCACGAGTCATCGGACCTGTGGTATCTTGTGAACCAACAGTAGTCATCTTAGGCTCGCAGTAGGTGCCCGGACGGATGCCTTGACCTTCTGGCAGGCCACATGCACGACCAACCATTTTTTGAGCCAAAGTAAAGCCCTTTCCTGTGTCAGCAGGTTGATCTGGGGTGCGGAATAGAGTAGATGGCTCTAGACCTAGTGCTTCACGCGCCTTACCTGTTAGGTTACGACCGATGATTAGGTTGATACGACCGCCAGCACGCACTTCGTCTAATAGTACAGGAGTTTTTAGTTTAGACTCGGCGATTTGCGAACCGTTTTTGAATGCAGTTACAGTTGCGGTTTCGTGGTCAATTTTTAGGGTAACTTCGTCACCCATGTTCATGTCAGCAACATCGATCTCAACAGGTAGCGCACCTGCATCTTCCATGGTGTTGAAGAAAATCGGAGCGATCTTACCACCTAGACACACACCGCCGTCACGCTTGTTAGGGATGTGCGGAATGTCGTCACCGAAGAACCATAACACAGAGTTAGTCGCTGATTTACGGCTAGAGCCTGTACCCACAACGTCGCCCACATAGGCAACAGGATTACCCTTAGCGATTAGGTCTTTGATTTGGCTTAGTGGACCAACTTCTCCATTTTTTTCTGGGTTAATACCGTCTCTGGCATTTTTTAGCATGGCGTTGGCATGTAGTGGGATGTCAGGACGACTCCATGCATCTTGGGCTGGAGATAGGTCGTCTGTGTTGGTCTCGCCAGTTACTTTAAATACAGTAATGGTCATCTCGCTAGGCACGTCTGGGCGGCTGGTGAACCACTCGCCTTCTGCCCATGATTCTAGTACTGCTTTGGCGTTGGCGTTGCCTGCTTTGGCTTTTTCTTCTACGTCATGGAACGCATCGAATACCAGTAGAGTCTTCTTAAGTGCTTCGGCAGCCAATCCACCAAGCTCAGCATTGTCTAGTAGGTCAACCAATGGCGCAACGTTATAACCACCAAGCATCGTGCCTAGTAGATATACTGCGCGCTCTTTGGTGATTAGTGGTGAATTTGCTTCACCTTTAACAATAGCGTTCAAAAAAGCAGCTTTAACGTAGGCAGCTTGGTCAACACCTGCTGGTACGCGATTCTCTAATAGATGAACCAAGTATTCTTCTTCGCCAGCTGGTGGGTTTTTTAGTAGTTCTACCAGATCTGCTGTCTGTGCGTCGGTCAATGGCTGTGGTGGCACACCTAGCGCTTCACGCTCAGCGACGTGGGCTCTGTATTCAGTTAGCATTTGCGACATAGCTTTATCTCCATGTGAGGTCATAAGTGCTTGATAGTGGTTATCATTATACAAACAATTATCAAGTGCCTAGACGTTGATTTTACAGGCATTTTCGCCTAGATTTATTCTTAATTATAATAACTGAAATTTGGCATAAATTCAAAAAATTATCTCTCATAACCAACATTTATTTAAAAAATGGTTAAGGATTTATCATTCCTAAATACAGTTCGTCCATATCCCATACAAGCAAAATACCCGCCCCAACCCTGAGATTTATAAATCATCTCAAGATTAAGGCAGGATTTGTTAATAATGGTCTTCTATAAATAATTGCAGACAAGCACGAATCCCTTTTATAACAGGGAAGGTTTTAAACAACAATCGGGCTTATATCGAACAGTATAAAGAGTCTTAATCCCTTTTATAGTAGGGAAGGTTTTGAACATGAGTGGGGAAAGTGGTCAAGGCATAATCCCGAGTCTTAATCCCTTTTATAACAGGGAAGGTTTTAAACAACAATCGGGCTTATATCGAACAGTATAAAGAGTCTTAATCCCTTTTATAGCAGGGAAGGTTTTGAACAAGAACAGCCTTGCAACAAAACGCAAGCTACGAGTCTTAATCCCTTTTATAACAGGGAAGGTTTTGAACTCCAGATTATTATTCAAGTTACTACTAAATAAAAGTCTTAATCCCTTTTGTAACAGGGAAGGTTTTGAACCAACCATAACGTTTTATCGTGGTGGTTATCAATGTCTTAATCCCTTTTATAACAGGGAAGGTTTTGAACCATGTTCCGCGACATCAACAGCGATTTTGATAGTCTTAATCCCTTCTATAACAGGGAAGGTTTTGAACGCACCTAAAAAACCAATGGATAAAAGAAGAGGTGTCTTAATCCCTTTTATAACAGGGAAGGTTTTGAACGTAAATTTGCCGAGCTAGACCGTGATACATATCCGTCTTAATCCCTTTTATAACAGGGAAGGTTTTGAACTGTGCTCTACCTTTGTAGTGCTATTTACACTTACGTCTTAATCCCTTTTATAACAGGGAAGGTTTTGAACCAGGCAAGGGTAATCACGCCAATGGTTGCGATTGTCTTAATCCCTTTTATAACAGGGAAGGTTTTGAACGCAAAAAATGCAACGAAAATACAAAATTCGCCCGTCTTAATCCCTTTTATAACAGGGAAGGTTTTGAACGCAAAAAGGAAGCCCACGATGGGCTCCAAAAAGTCTTAATCCCTTTTATAACAGGGAAGGTTTTGAACCTGCAATCAGCCGATAAGGATGTCCGTCTGTGGTCTTAATCCCTTTTATAACAGGGAAGGTTTTGAACCCTTGCAAACCCTACTAGACACATCAGACTTTTGTCTTAATCCCTTTTATAACAGGGAAGGTTTTGAACCAAAGCTATGTTAAGACATTTGAACCACAAGAAGGTCTTAATCCCTTTTATAACAGGGAAGGTTTTGAACTGCACTCATTTAAAAATAACGAGTAAAATCAAACGTTTGCAGATCAAATTTTTGTTCAAAAATTGTTTAATAAAAGTTAATGTAGATTAAGGAAGCCTAAATAATTAAAAATCCTTAAAAAACAATAACTTATAAATTTGACACCGACTAGGATTATTTATATAAAACCAAGTTATTAAATAGTCGACCAACGTCAAATTATCGGTTATTTTAACAAGAATCATCGCAATCCACAAGCATTTTACCACATGATTTGACCCCCATTCTCGCCGAACAGCTGTATGTTTGGCGAGCGGTTGCCTTGAATGTGTGCATTTTCTAATGATTCCGTTTCATATATCTTAACGTCATCCTCCTTTGTGATGATTGTCTTTAGTCGTGCGATGATGGCGTCCATATCGGCAGCCCTGAGCGTGGCAAAATACACCGAACGCTGTATGGGTATTGCATGGCTGCTAATAAGCCGATAGACTTTGGCAAGACGTCTTTTGCAAGATATGTCGTAGCATATCAAAAAATTCTTAGGTGTCTTTTGTTTGTATGGCATGGCTGATTACGCTCCGCTTTTGGTTAAGTCTTGCATAAACATGAGTTTGGTTTGGGTTTTGTTTAGTCTTTTTAAGAATATATGAGCATGTCTATGGGCTTGACGCTGCAACTTTGGTTTTAGTTTTACCCAATGGCGATAAAACACTGCTCGCCCTGCTTTATTCATGGTACAAGCATACTCACCGTCGAAGTCGAACATCTCCAAGTCAAATTCCTCGTCTTGAACCAATTGCCAAACCCACGCTTCAATGTCCGCCCGCCCAATCTCGGCAAAATCACAAGCCAATGACTGTCGCCCATAAGTCTCGTCATGCAGAATCCCCAAGAACGGATCTAGCCCGATGGCATAGAGCGACTGCTCATAAAGCTGCGTCATGAGTGTATAACCCAATGACAAAAGAACATTAATGGGGTCTTTTGGCGGTCTGCGGTTACGAGTGACGAATCGCCATTTTTGATCAAAAAATCTACGATATGCGCCAAAAAATAGCTGCGCTGAGCTGCCCTCAACTCCTCGCAGGCTGTCAAGGCTGGTCGGTGTTATGCCTTGATAACTGTGAATCAGCTTATCCATCACTGCCTGTAGCATAGCATCCTCCGACAGCGATATGTGTCCAGACAGCTTAACCAACAGCAGTGCTTGACGGCGTAGCTTTAACCGAATCAGGCGAGTCGCCCATGCCAATCTAAGCGCTTCACTCTGGCATAGTTGATACTGATGAACTCTTCTTGATACATTACCCCTAAAATTCCCGATCAGACGGCACGCCTGCCCCGTGCGACGTGTCGGTAACACACTAACAGTGATATCACACTTGGCGAGCTTGGTCAGTAGCGTACTACTCATCGTAACACCACACCCTATCACCAGTGAATCCATCTGAGTGAATGGCACGCTGATGGGATGCACAAAACTCTCATGACGCACCATGAGACGATTACGTTCACTATATAGGTGAGCATCCTTTTGATCTATGACAAGTGTTTTGATCATCGTCGCACTCCATCTCAAACCTGATCAGCCGATGTACATCCAGTCATCATCGATGCTAATACGGTTGACTGACTGATGGCTCCAATGGCTGCTCTTGATGACAAACAAACAAAAAGTATCGTCCTCGATGACGTCATTGACATCCAAGATCAATTGTTTCTTTTGAAGTGGTGAAAGCTGGCACTCGTAGGCAGATTTTTGATGGGTTATGCTATGATTCTTTAGAAGCTGACATACCTGCCCACGAATACGCTCATCTTTGATATCATACGCCACCAAATAATCTGACATTACCCCTCCTATGATACAATATTTCTAAACGTTAAGTTGATACGGCTATTTCTGACTTTGGTTTGTTTTGGGACGCTGTGCTGCCAATGGTGCTGCAGTTCGCCTGCCATGACCAACACACTGCCGTGGTGGAGTGGGATTTCTAGTTTGGTGGCATGGTCGTCTGTCAGACGCAATAGGAATCGCCTGCTTTCGCCAAAATTAACGGACGCAATCATGGGGTTTTTTCCCAATTCTCGCTCGGCATCGGTATGCCAACTGATGTGGTCGTCCCCTGTGCGATACCAGTTGAGTAGTACGCTATTAAAACGACGTTTGCAGATTTTGCCAAGTTCATCGTTTAACGACAATAGTTTGTCCGTCCATGCCTTAGGCTCTAAGGTAATGCCCGAGTAAGTATAGGGTTTATCACTGTCGCCATACCATGCCGAAATGCGTGGCAGGCGATGTTCTTTGCCGTACATTTTGATGGTGTCTTGGTGCCATTGGATGTTGGTAAAGGGCATCTCATTGATATTTGGCTCGTTTTGCCAGTCGTGAGTATGATGATTAACCCCATCACACGCTAAAAAATAATCCACAAACTCGTCCGCCGCCTGCTTGTCAAAATAAGCAGGCGCATAGTATAGCCGTCCATAAGGCACGTCAATGACAATACCCCTGCCACCATCGTGTGCGTGAGCGTCAAAAGGCGTGCCTTGGAATTTGCCACTCGTAATCAGATCTGTTGGGGCGGTGGGTGTGTCAAAAAATAAATCCATGATATTTTCCTTATAAGATTAAGCCACTTGATGGTTGTAATAATCATTGTTGGCACTTAGCGCCATATGAATGGATGGTGCCGTACTGGTTTGCCAGCGGTTTTGAATAACACGATAAGAATAATGCTCCACGGTGCGAGCGTAAATGGTAGGATTGGCATTACCCACAAGCAAGGCAGACAACTGGCGAAAGCCCTTATAGCTGTCCGAATAGTTGGGAGCAGATGCGATGACAATATTCTCACCTTGCGTGGCGTGAATCTCACGCACCACCGAGCCTAGACTCACTTGCACGCCCACCACATCTAGCACATTCGAAAACAGATGCAAAGTAGTACTGACATTGCTCTTGATATGGTTTGGTAAATGCACTTGGGCAATCTCCACGCATTGAACACTTAACGTCAAATCCATGCCGAGCGCGTCCGCACGAGCAGCGATCAACTCTCTGGCATTTTGTAACGCCAAGTTAGATGGCTCCAAAAGGTGGACATTCAAGCTGACGTGACAGCTGACATTTTTGGCAATAAAATCAAGCACTGCCAACGTCGCCACACCCTGACCACAACCATAGTCGACGATATTTAGGTGTAGCGAAGAGTCATCCATGCTGATTTGCTCATTAAGAGCAGCCATCATGCTTTGATAGTGCTGCATGGCGTAGGCGGCAGTATAAAACTGAGTCTCAATATCGCAACTCAAAGGACGCTTAGCACGATTCGTTCTATTAACAAATGCATTGTACGTTAGACGAGAGCGGTTATTTTGATACGCATGAACCGACTGCTCGTAGTAGCCCTGAAAAGAAGTGAAGTTAGCAGCTTGAGTGTTTTGGATTTGATTTGACATAATACACACCTTTTTAAGTTATCTAAATTTGATGCGTATTATGCCGTGTGCTTATAGATTTTTAGGGTTTTGTAAGCTTATCTTAGCTGGTACTGTCCAAGCCCAAACACCGTCCCCTTGCCGATATGCAGCCACTGCCCTAAATGCAGATAATGGTATAGTCGCTCGCTCACACCGTGCAGCTCAATCCGCCCCACCAAACCATCCTGAGGAATAACCCGATGTTGGCGATGAGAGAAGCGAGACCAAGCCCGATAGGATAAATAACACTCACCAGTGACATTCTCAATATCCTGATAAACGGATTTAAGCTCATCATCATCTGGCTTATCTCCATATACCGCCGATAACTGCACATAACGGCGCATCAATGCCTGACAAAATAGTGAGACGGCCAAATCCTGTGAATTCAAGAGCTTGCCGTGATGCTGTATCCGCGTGGGCGTAAATAGGTCTAGGATAAGCGCGGTGGGCGGCATGGGTTTGATAGGGCTACCGAAAGGGCTGTCAAATTTGCTCATGCCGATGAATTTGGCAGTCGCTTTGGTTTTGTCTTTTTGGTCAAATCCCACCGACAAAGCTCGTCTCCAAGCCAGCTCTATCATCATCTGCTCGCTGTGGGCGACTTTGCCAATTAGCGTCATATAAAAATAAGCCGTCTGCCCTGCCTTGATATGGCGCGGCAAGCTGTGGGCTTCTACAATAAAAGGTGGCGGTGTGTCTTGCTTGCGGTCATGCGTGTGGGTTTGGGGTGGGTCAAACAATGTGCGGTATAGACAATCCCCCTGACAACGACAAGATCTACCATTGGCAGTGGGGCAAGCCATAGATTTTAGGGCGTGCCCAAACATTCCACGTAGTGCAGAACCTGCATAGCTTTGCAAATGTATGTCATTATCAGCGCAAAAACTGATACGGTAGCGGGTGATATTAATCATACTTGCCCCTAGTAACTTTTTGATAGCCAGTAAGCTTTATCAATCGTTCGCATGGCGGGTAGCTGGTGCCATATCACGTCTGTATGCCAGTTTTGGGTGCGGATATTATTTGCAAAATCAGTAAGCTGCCTTCTCATCGCATCTTGCCATTTGCTTTGGGTCGCAAAAATCTGTACGCCGTCTTGCCATACGCCTTCACGATTTGCCTTTAAAAGCCCCTTATCCGTCAATAGCTCCACCGCTTCAGATTTGGTAAATCCGCCCCTGCCATTTGGCTCGCCCTTCACCCATGTATCAAGCATAATCCACACATCAGGCTTACACCCAACCAGCCAACTTCTGTCTTCTATATCAATGCCGTTATCCACCTGCATGCCGTTGTACATGGTTGCAGATACCACATCAAAATCACCGACAATATAATGCACCAAATGATAGACAACGTCAAGCAGCGCCCCACCACCTGCTTTTTGGCGGTCGCCGCGCCATTTTAAATCAGGCTTATCAATCGCAGCTTGCAATCCCTTACCCAAATGCAAATGGGCGTGTAACTCTTGGATTTTGATTTTATGTTTTTGTAAAAATTTAACCAAAAACTGATAGCTGGCGTGCTGACGGCGTTGAATGGCAGTTTGTAATTCACAATGAGCATTGTGGGCAGTATCCATAAAGGTTTTGGCTTCTTGATAGTCTCGCCCCAATGGTTTTTCTTTTAACAAGGGTTTGCCCAAAGCCAAAATATCCGCCCAAATACCGCCATAGACATCGTGGGGGAGTGCCAAAATCAATGCATCAAACGCCAATCCGCTCGCCTTTAACTCATCAAGCGATTGAAAGCACTGTAAGTTTAACTCGCCAAAACGCGCGCACACTTCTTTGTGGCGGTCAGTATTACCGTCAATTCCTGCAATAATTTGAACATCTTGATGACCCACACTCGCATCCAAATGTTCAAACGCTTGATTGCCCAATCCAAAAATAACCGCCTTAATCGGTGTATTCATATCAATGCCCCCACATACTGCCACAAGTCATGTCCAAAATCGCCCCTGACATATAGCGACTATGCTCACTTAACAAAAACGCAATCCCTTCGGCGGTTTCTTGGGGTGTGCATAATCTACCAAGTAGACTTTCTTTAGCAATGGATGTTTGACGCTCCAAGCTCCAATCTTTGGCCATCTCGGTAATGGTTGTACCTGGTAGCAGCAGATTGACACGGATGTTATCTACCCCTAGATTTCTGGCGCAGCTTGCGGTTAAGCCATGCAAGGCAGATTTGCTGGCGGCATAGCTTGGCTTTCTAGCACCGATATAGCCGACAGGCGAGCTGACATTGACGATGCTGCCCCCACCAGCTCGTTTCATCATCGGGGCGACCAGTTGAATTAGGCGCAGGGCAGACGTTACATTGACATCGAAAGACAACTGCCAATCATCAAGCGACAATTTATCCACCGTATCGCCCACCGAAATGCCTGCCAGATTGACAAGTCCCCACACAGGCGGTAAACCTGCCAACGCTTGCTCCACTTGCTCTACCAACGAATGATCAGATAAATCCACACACAGGGTTTTTGTCTTGTCATCTGCCACCAATGGCAATCTCTCATCCTGGCAATCAATCGCCGAAACGTGTAGCCCTAGACCGCTTAGATATTCACAGCACGTCCTACCCATGCCACCGCCAGCACCTGTTACGATGATTGTTTTGTTATTTATATCATTAAATTTCATGATTTTGCCCTTTGTTTGTCAAATAAACAAATTGTTGCCATACGTTAATCAATGCTTGCTTATTCAAGTCATCTTGCAGTAATTGCACAAACCCTCGATTGTGTAACTCTACCTTTTGCCACGTTTGGTCAAATACGATAGGAGTAAGGCGGATTGATTTGCTCTATGTTAAATATCGCTTGGGCTTTTTTGATAGTTTCATCACATACCTGATAATCCACGCCTTGGATTTTTTGGCAATATTGATACAGACGGCTTGCCCACAGATATTCAAACAATAACCGACCCTCAAAAATCATCATCGCCTCATAAAATTCATCGCTTGCCTTTTTTAGGTCATTTTGGTTTGGGCTATGAATGCCGTGTACCCCCCCCACAATATACCGCTTGGCATGGTTTTTAGACCCACAGCGGACGTTTGATTGATACCGTTCAAATCCACAAACGGCAATAACACCCTATCTGACAACAGCGCCAAAAAAACAAAAACGCATTTGCGAATGTAGCATCCTGCGTGATACTCCACAAGTTCAGGCTCTAACGACAACGCCCGCTCAATCTCCTGGTAACTAGAATATAGCAAAGCTTACGCTCGCAAAAACTCACCATGACGCTACAATGCTGACGCCATAAAGTTATATTGGCGTGCCTTTTGCCCGCTTTGTAGTGGCATGAGATGATACGCCATTTGAAAACGGCCTAACGCTTCTTTGGGTGTATTGGCTCGTAAAAATATCTCTGCCAACGCCCCATATCCCTTTGCTACATCAAAATGACATAAAAACCGCCTAGCCAATGCCAAATAATACAAGCACCACGCTTTTGCCAACTGCCAATGCCCTGTACGGGTATAGGCTTTTGCCATGCCCAAACTACTATCAAGGGCGCTCTGTTGCCAGTTTGGCTCATTCATCGCCTGCCTAAAGAGTCGAGAGCCCGATGATAATCATGACCATAAAACGCCTGCCAGCCGTCTATGCTATGTTGGTTGGCGAGTGGTAATTTATCCTTAATATCATCTTGCTGCAATCTAGACAATAGTTGACTTGCCCAAATATTTAGTTGGGCTTTTATGTCATTGGGTTGTTTTTGAGATATAGGCTCGCAATTCTTCATATTTGCCCAAATATTTTAATTGGGCGATTTTATCAATATGAAACGCCAGTTCAAATTCGTTCATGATTTTTCCTAATTGATGATTTTTGCCAGTTTTTTGACATGGAATTCTTCCAAGGCTGCCTGACACTCATCCAACTGCTCGGCGGTCAGCTCCACACCACGCAAATGGGGCGGTATGGTTAATGACAGATGAATGTAACGCACGCCCAGATCGTTGATTTGGCTGATAATATTGATAGGCAATGTGCCGATGATGACATCACCTGACCGTAATTCATCAAAATCTAACAAATGGGGCAAATGCACATCAAAATGCACACCATTAGCACCTGCCCAATCCAATGCACCAATATGGCGAGTAATAAAATAAGTAGCCATAAAATATCCTGTGAAAAACGTCATAATGGGATATTATGACGTTTTTTGAGTGGAGTGTGGGGAATGTAAGCTTATTTTTTGTTATCTAGTAGGTTTGAGAAGCGTTTTTTTAAACTCTGCTGAATACTGCTTTCTTTATCCAAGACTCTTTTAATGTCTTTATTTTGATTGCCCAAACCATGAACCAAAGCATTACGAATATTAGACAAAAATTTAAAACCGTCTGCCTCTCTTAGTGTGCTTCTTGCTTCTTCACGGTCTTCATAGCGGTTTTCATCTTGCTTTTCCGAGAATACTTTTGCTGAAATCATACCTTCCATAGCAAAAACAACGGCACGAACGTAATCTCTACGATTTAAATATTCTTTTGCCAATTCTTGCTCTCTAAGACCCCGATTGCTCTTTTTAAACCATTGCAATCTTTTGGTTAATTGTGGTTTAAATAAATTAAACAATGGTGAGTCATCAAACGCATTTAACTCCTTAAAAATGGTATCTAGTTTTTGCTTGGCATTACTGGCATTGGTTGTTCTTTCATAAAAAGACGCTTGCCTTAATAAATCGGCACTAGATTGCTCAATTCCTTCTTTAACTAATAATTCAAAAAATACGCCGTAATCGCCGTCCTTATCAAAAGTATTGAGTGCATCAATCCAATCCAACATAGACAACATGCCATTGACATCAATAATAGGACAAGTGCCGTCTTCATCTTTCATATCAAATGCACCATAATAAATATTTTGTACATTGATATTTTTAATGGTTTTTAAAAATCTAGATGCAACCAATGCCAGCATAGGCAAATGGCGAAAACCATGCGTAACATCTAAGACTACATTTTCATTATCCGCCAAATTCTCAGCTATGACAGACAAAACTTCTACTTGTTCCGCTAACTTTCTGGCATACGGGATAAGTACACATTTCACTTGTGCCTGATATTGCTCGCTCAAATATAGCTCAAATGGTTCTAAATCCTGCTTAGTTACTCTGACTTCTTCTACTTTTTCGCTCAAAGACAACCATTCTTGCTCCAAGCCACTATCGCCACCTTTCTCCAAAAATACGTCCCAAACACTACCTGTCGTGCCAAGCAGGATTACCTTGTTAGGCTTTATGGCTTTTATTAGAGAAATACTGACATATTTTTGGGGATAATCCACACCATCAAGCCGATAAGTAGTTTCTTGATAGCCCCGACTTTTACCATTTTGGTCTTTTAGACCCGTGCCTAAAAAACTAATTAATGTTGTCATTTTTACACACCTTGTTTAACGATATTTTTCAATAAATTTAAAAGCCTTTTTAGCATTTTTACCTGTATCATCAGCCAAATTTTTAACAAATTCTTCCTTTTCAGCTAATATACATTTAACTAGACTTTGGCAATGCTCGTCATCCCCTTTCTTCAATTCTAACTTTTCAAGAAATTTATTAATATCCTTACTTAAACTTTCTGTTAATTGCTCATCACTCAATATAGAAATCTCTTTTTTAATATGTGCCAATGGGTCATTTTTATCCATAGGTTTAATGGCATTAAAGCGTTTGGTCATCTCGTCATTCAATTTTTCATCAATTTCAAAATACCCATATCCATTACTCCCTTTTGCTCCCACGCCTTGCTCTTGTAGCATTTTGGTGAGTAGCATTTTGGCAAATTTTGCCCATTGTGGTTCGCCTTCAATGCTAAAATAAAACCCCCCTTGAATCGCGATTTGTTGGTTGGGAATGGGATTTTCAATATCTAAGGCTTCTTTCATTTTGCCTTGATAATATTCCTGATGATGTACGGTTACGATTTCGCCAATAAATGGTCTGGCATTTTCACCTTGCAATAGGTTCATCTTAGTATCAACAGGAGCAATCCACCACGCATCATGCCAAATCAAATACCCAGCATTGCTGCTGTCATCTGTACCAAACAAAATATCCAAAATGTGCTTTTTGTTCTCTTGAGTAACAATTTGACCATCACGGTAATGGATATTGTTATTTTCATCACGCTCAGCAAATAACTGCTCGGTATAGTGACGTACTGCCCCTTTAATACTAGACCCTGCAATCATCGGCATACCGTAGGTGTGGTGTGTCATCGCCCCTGTTTCTAGCGTTTGACCCAATGCCAATCCTGTAAATAATCGCCCATTGATTTTGGCGGATAGATTGGCAAAATTGTCATTTTGATAGGTCAAATTCAACCAACGATGAAATGCCAGTAGATACAATTCATCTGCCTTAACTGATGATATTTTGCCAATCAATTCTTTTTTAATAGGCTTTTCGCTGTCATCGTCCCACTTTCGCAGTCCACGCTGAATCAGCAGTCCTGCGTGAGCCGTGCGAAAATCAGGATATAATCTGGCTAAATTTTGTCGCATTAACGCTGTCATTTATTCTCCCCTTTTAACAAGGCTTGGGTATAACGTTTTAACCAACCAGATGCTTCAATGGCTTTACGGCTTAAAAGCTGATATTCTTGAACATTGGATTGTAGAATTTTTTGATAAAACTCTTTTTCTTTATCTTTATAATTCAATAACTCCGCCAAATGTGCCAAAATCAGTTGATGATGACTTTCATTTTTTGCCATTAAAAAACCAATCGCTTGTGTTAATCCTGCTTGCAAAATCATTGTAGGTAAGTTTAAAGCAAGTGTGCGATATTTGCTTTCTATGTCATTACCTTTCAAGCTATCAACCAAAGGATAAGCAGGCTCTGCATATTTTTGGGTACGAGTTTGCATATCACGCTCCTTTTTTGGCTATTTCATTGATGAGCAAACGGCACAATCCACGCCCTACGGTATGTTTACCGCCCACTTGAATGTTTAATTCATCTGTTGGCAATAATTCCGCTAATTCAGTTGCGTCTTTTTTATTATCTTTATCACGAGATTGACTTACGCCCAATACACCCCACAACACGCTATCGGCAGGCAAGTTTTCTTCTGTCCATAATGCACCGTCTTGCACCACACGAGTTTCACGATTGATACGAATACGAGTACGAATCTCAGTCGCTGTATCTGCCAAAAATGAGAAAATATCATCAGGCAAAACCACAAAACGGCTTTTGACCGCATTACGCCATCCATCAGCATTTAATACCAAATCTGGATATAAGGCATTAACAATCATATCGGCAATCTTTCCAGCTTTTTCATTTTGAACAGCCTCAATATCCAAATCTTCTAGGGCGATCTGATTGCCAATTAATAATGTACTACTAGTAATTAACGCCTGATTGTCATTAATGTTTGGAATATCCAAATCAACACCGACATCACGTTGATATTGACGCAACACAAATGGGCAGGTTGCATATGCTACCGTCCCTGCAAATGAACGAATCGGCAACAATAATAAATGAGCATCACCAAACGCAATCGCCCCTGCGTGGTCGGCATTTTCGTTTTTACCAAACAGCGTGTTAATGTCTTTATCGCTAATCTTGCATTGTGCTTTTAGCTCATCACGTAATACGCCCTTGATGGCAGAGCCTGCCACAATCGGTAAATTGGTTGCCTTAGCACGCATAATTGGCAAGTCCACCACGCCCACGCCTTGACCTGTGCCAACGTGTAGAGCAGATAAATTTTGTAAATAAAAAATACGAGTTTGCATCATAAATCCTTGTTAAAAAATAAAAATTAAACGTGAATATCAAATGGTAAATGGAGCAATCAGTGCCATACCAAAACCGTCGTTTTGGTCGTAACGGTCATCGGCAAGCGATTGACACAGTCGCTGTAATGTCGGTATATCCAGTTTGTCAGAACATTTAAACCAATACACCGAACCTGCTGGCACGGCTTTTCGTGTGGCTTTGGGTTGCCATAACAAACTATCCCACCCTGACACTGCTTGGAAGCGTTCCACTGCCACCGCTTGTAATTGCACTTTAACTTTACTATCAGGCAGTTCACCTGTCATCGTGTTTTCATCAATCCAGCTTGGCAAATAACCTTTGGCAAACACGCACGGCGTTAAAAATGTTAGGCTAAAACCACCTGCTTGGTTGATACTATCCAACAGAGCTTGACTTGGCTTGATAAAACCAACATCACTTTTGATTGATTTAAAATACGATAGCCGTCTTTCACCACCAAAAGCAACCATATCATCATCTAGGGTCTGCTCGGATAAAATCACAAATCCCAAACGATGCTCTTCAAACACTTTATCTTCTCGCTGATAGGACAAATCAAAACTTGCCGTCTGAAACAACTTACCGTCTTCTGATGAATCTGTCATATCATCTATGGCAACGTGCGTACGAATGTTGGTTGGGATACTTGCTAAACCATTATTTTTAATGTCATCATAGGTCAATGGTTTATTATTTTGCCATTTGATTAAATCATCAATATGCCAAAAATTTACCCCTGATTTTGGTTTGCCTTTTATACTTATCGGTTTGCCATTTATATCAACGGTTTGCACATATTGTAAGCTCTTTGGCAAATCGCTACCGCAATCAGGCTCAATATCAGCAGGGGCAAGACGTACCAGATCAATTTTGCCTTTTTGCTCTTTGTCTTCTACATACAGAGCATTGGCAGGTTTTGGCACCAAAATATCAATGCTGTTTTGATTGACCCTTGTCAAATAAATGCCTTGACTTTTAATATCCAATACCTTTTTATAATCAGGGTCATCAATGCCACATCTGTTTTTATCAAAATCCACTTTCTTTTGGGCAATGGCGGTTGCACGCACCAAACCAGCCGCCGCACTTGGCAAAGGGAAAATCACATCTTGGGCGGAGCTTTGACTGGCAAATGGTTTGCCCGAACGAAACACCAATGGGGCAAGCGATTCTATTAAATAACCGTTCATCATTCTTTTCCTAAATCTTTTTGTGTTTTGGCGGAGAACCAACGAGCCACAATCAATTCATCTGCCAATTTGTCCAAACCAATGACTTCGCCACGCTCTGCCAATTCATCAATAATCGCTTTTTTGATCTCTTGACCGTTATCGGTACGAGCTTGTTTTAGCATTCTGGTTAATTCGGCTTTTTGAATGTTTTGCAATAAGTCTTTATTGCCTTCGGCAAAATCTTTGGTACACAAATAAATCGCACGAATGTCATAAGCGATACGGCTTGGAATTTCTTTTTTACGATAAAACTTAATAAATTCCTTAAATACTTTTAGCCCCTTTTCATCACTCCAATTATAGCGAAGTTTGGTATCATTACCCGAACGAATGGACAGCAAAATCCCCAACGCATCACGGCGTTCGTTAATTTTTGAGGTTTCATTTTCAATATGGTCGCCTTTGGCATGTTTTTCAGCTTGACTGGCAAGCTCACGAATCACACTCAGCGGCGTCATGATATGACAAATTGCCAAACCGACTGATAATGTTGGGCTTTTATCCACATTCAGCTGACCTGCTATCTCTGCCAAGCTTTGTAAAAATGATTGTTGCAAATCGTTGGCACACTCATACGCCTTATCCAACGGTACAAAGCCCAACACATCATCGCCCCCTGCATAGATACAATGACCGCGATGATTTCGCATAATCTGACTCACCCCACCAGCAAAAGCAGATAAAGCTTGGGTAATCGCTTGGTGTTCTTTTTGAGATTTGGCTTTATCCAGCAACTCGCCCATACGGTCGCCGTCTGCCCGTAGCAACACGCCATAACGATACGGTTCGCCATATTTTCGCCACAATGGTTTTAAGGCGGATTTTAATTCATTCGCCCAATCCACAATCGCATCATCGCTACCTTGCCATTCACGGATTAACGCATCAATACGAGATGAGTACAGTAGCTGACCGTCATAAGCAAAATTTTGGTAAATCTTGTCATTGCCCCTTACACGGGTTGCCACACCAAGGTTTTCCAACTCTTCGTAATTTTCCTTAACTTTGGACAAATCTTCATTGTGTGCAATCAGTCGCTCAATCCAACTGTCCGCCATAACACGGCTGATGGGCGTAAATTGCTCCGCTTTTTCTTTAAAGCCCAAACGCTTAATCACGCCCACCGTATCTAATTGTTCGGATTTGGATAAGGATAATTTTAGGCGAGTTAGGTTTTTTAATGAGTCATCTTCTTTTAGTACCGTTTCTCTGATGCCGTCCAAAGATGACTTTGGAATCATCAACTGACTATCATAAGGCGTTATGGCACTTGGATTAAAATCACGGGTTGCTTTACGACTTGCCAAAATCTGACCTGCTTTTTGTGTAGCACTGATATAATCATCAGTGATTTTCACCCAAGCGGTTTGAATTTCTAGATAATCACCTATTTGTTTATCCCAAATGTCCTTTCTTAAATCTTTATCAGCAGTAGGCAAATCACGCCAAGCATTATCTGCTTCATTTTTAAAACGCTCATTTACTGCGTCCTTGGCTTCGTTAATCACCAATTTTAACCGCTCTTCATTATCAGCGGTAATGACAGCTTGGATTTTATTCCCCACCGAAAATTCAGAGTTTTCTTTTAAATCATCATCATTTTCCACATAGGGGAAAATAAGTTCTGCCTGACTGTCTTTTAATGATTTGGCACAGGCTTTGGCAAGTTCGGACAACAACCAAGACCCACTCCACAAATCACGACTACGGCGAGCGGACGCAATAAACGTCTGCACGGGCCCTATGGAAAATATCACGACATATTTTGACATTAGTTATTCCTTATTTTATAAAATAGTTTAAAAAAGCGTCTAATGGGTCATTGCCATTTTCCTGGATTGGGTGAATATGCTTGGCTTTGTCCTGCTCCCAAATCGGGTATTCCATCCCATTTATCTCAACTTTTATTTTTAAAATATCCTTATAGGGCAACACCAATGCCATTACCTGATAATGACTGCCAACTTTGCGTGGACGGATAATCAGCGGACTGGCTAGACGTTCGCCAATGGCAGGATTGACCGTTGCATTTACCGCTTCTTCTTGGTGTGAGTGAAATAAAATTGGCAAGCCAAATGACGCTCTTGGAAACATATTCCCTGCCTGATGTACAGGCTCGTGTTTTTTATCATAACCCAAGTTACGTTGAATACGTCTTAGAGCATCAGGCTCTGGAAAACGGCTACGCCCTGCGGGTTTTTTCATTTTTTTGGCTTCATCGGACGGCTCATTACGCCCCACGCCTGCCTTTTGGCGAAAATCAGATAATTTTTGAATACCTGCCGCCAATGCTTGTGTACCTGTTGAACTGTTACTATTACGCACCACCAAACGACAATCCGCTTGCTGTACATCATCATTCGTTAAGGCATGGCAAATTTGCGGAAAATCTTGGCAAACATTCACACAAATTGCTCCCAAGCCCTTGCGACTGCGAAAACCCAATCCACCAAAATTCGCCCACCATTGCAAGGTTTCAATGATTTGATTTTTAATGGTGTCATCATTGGCAATTTGTGGAGCGAATGCCACTTGTAAATCAAGCTTAACATTGTCTGATTTTAATAACTTATGTGGTTTTTTGCTGTCATCAGTCTCATTGTAAGCAGGAAATAACACATAGCGCAAACCACTCAATGACCCATCGTCATAAGCAATCAAATCATTATCACCGACACGCTTTTTGGATAGATTGATAACTTTAAGTAGAACCTTCCCTGCCTTACCCTCGTCATCACTGTTGCCCATACCACCCCAAATGTCCTTTTCTTTTGTGGCAATGTCATCAAGTTTCCATTTATGTTTGGCAAGCAGTCGCCACCAAAAACGCAAATTCCCACGAATGCTACTGGTACGAATCGGCATATGTCTATCCACAACTGTGGATTCCACGCCACCGCCATACATGGGGGTTATCAGCTCACAGTTTAAGGTGTGCCATGTGAGTGGATTTGGTTGCTGATTTAGCTCTTCTTCGGTCAACGGAACAATTTCTTGACCTTCTATCGTCTTAGGTACATCTCTAACCATTTTATTACTCCTCAATAATCGTGATATTTTTTGCAGGAACATTTAAATGAAAAGGTTTGCCACGCTTACCATCAATATTGGCAATTTTTATTTTTTTGGCAATTTCCAAACCCAACTCTTGAATCAAAACTGAATTGACATGATTGGTTGCACTATTAAACTGTCCTTTATCAATATCAATAATATCTACATCTTCTATATCAAACACTTCTTTTTTCTTGATTTTGTGATAATAAATATTAAAATCCTGAGTTAATGTCTGAATAACTTTTAAATTTTCTGGACTAACATTAGGGTCTTTCATTTTTGCTTTTGGTGCTGATATATTCTGCTCTTTTCTGGTCAAATCGGCGAACCAATAAAAGAAAGCAAAATGCTTTGCATCTAATGCGTCTATTTCTTTGCCATTAACGACCAATTTTTTGTTGGGTACATCTACGGTTAGTTGAATTTCTTTAAAGGACTCGTTGATAGAATCAACCACTTCACTAAAACTCGCCCCTTGTTTTAATTGGTGCTTATCAGAAATGGCTTCGCTCATCCGCACAAACGGAATATTAGCCAGCCAAATTTGTGCGTCTTTGGCATTGAGTTTTTTGCCTGTATGTCTTTGGGTTACATAATAATCCGTCTGCGTTGGGTAATAAAAACCCATCGCACTTTCAAACTCGCTATCCACCAACACATGAGACATGCTGTCTTGGGCACGACCATATAAGGACAGAGCATAGCCAGCATAGAACCCCATTGTCTTGCGCCCACCTGCGATAGAGACATGCAGACGAACATTATCATCTTGGGTAAAATTACGCACCTGTTGGCAGATTAGATTGGCGGACAGTTCATTATCACCGGGTGTTTTTAGGTCTTTTAGTGGCGTGCCGTCTTTTTGGATAACGCACAGATGATTTTTGTCAAATGCTACCTTTGCGATGATGGGGTAGTCTTTTTTGAATTGTTCAAAAACCCCTTCTTCAAACAGTGTCGCCTTGATTTGGTTTAGTCCGTCATCAGTACTTAGCACCCAAATCTCATCAGGAACAAACCGCTCATCATCTGCCAAATTAGGGTCGCACGCCAACGCCCACACCGTCTCGGTGATGATCTGCGGGGTCATGCCCGTTACTAGAAAAAGTACATTTTTCATCTAATCATTCCTTATTTTCTATCGTTATCATTGTAGGACAGCAGTTACAAAAATACAATATATCATCACAGAATTTTTATACTGCCTTAAGTTGTTTACGTTTATACCACATTCTGCCGCCACGCCCGCATTCATCACGGATTGTAGTTCTTAGCTCACGGGTATTTTGGTTAGTCTGACGAAGCATCTCTAACAACTCTGCTTTTTTAGGATATAAGCAATCCAACTCCAGCTTGGTTTCGTCCAGCCATATATATAACTCCGCCAATTCATCACGAATCACTTGGCGAGCCTCGCCTTTGGTGGTGTCTCGCTGCGCCTTTAGCTCACCAATTCTCTGACCGATCTCATCACGCTTGGTCTTAAAGGTTTTTACCATTCTTTTATACACCTCATAGTCTCGGTATTGGCTTTTTGATTGCTCAATAGATGCACCATATAAGATGATGTATTTTTGAAAGTGGACGCTGTCATTCGCCGCCTTTGACGCTCATGCCCTTGAGTCGCGGTGGCAAGCTCGGCATCTATTCTCTTGCGCGCCTGATTGTGCGCCATGATGCTTGTGCCCAATTTTACTGCTTCTGCTGCGAGTGTACCTGCGACCATTAATTGCATATTTATTCTCTTTTGTTGATGTTGTTGATTGATTTTTACCAGTTCGTGCTTTTGAGCCATGCGTTGCTCATATCTTTCGCCAACAGCCTTCACCACCTCAGTGGTTGCAGACAAAGCATCGATTACATTGATAGGATTTTTCATAATAGCACCTATTCATCTAACTTATTTGATGTTAGCATTATGACAACAAAGTCTCTTAATTTGGGGTTTGATAAGCTTACAAAAGTGAGCATACTCACTAAACTTATTTAATCACAAGACAAATCAACATCTGCCCACAAATTAAAAATCACTATCAGCAAACGACCCAACCAATCTTGATCTGTTGTATGATACATCTGAATGAATTTCTCGAGTGGTTTCGTAAGCTTATCTCGACTAGCGTCAATCGGTGTCATAGCCGCAAAAAGCATTTGCAATTTGGCAAAAAATCATTAAAATAACCATATCGTCTTGGACGACAAGATGCCGCTTGATTATTTAATAGCTTGTTTTTTTGAATAATCCTAATGGGTGTCAAATTTATAAGTTATTGTTTTTTAAGGATATTTAATTATTTAGATTTCCTTAATCTACATTAACTTTTATTAAACAATTTTTGAACAAAAATTTGATCTGCAAACGTTTGATTTTACTCGTTATTTTTAAATGAGTGCAGTTCAAAACCTTCCCTGTTATAAAAGGGATTAAGACGAGAGAACCCCAGTGTTGGTACCCCGCTTCATGTTCAAAACCTTCCCTGTTATAAAAGGGATTAAGACTTCATATTGTAGCTTTACGGTTTCAGCTCTTAGTTCAAAACCTTCCCTGTTATAAAAGGGATTAAGACGCACAGCAAGGCTCAGCTCGCTAGAAAAATTACGTTCAAAACCTTCCCTGTTATAAAAGGGATTAAGACCTTCTTTTGGGTTTCCGTTGCTATCTTCGATGGTTCAAAACCTTCCCTGTTATAAAAGGGATTAAGACTTACGGAGACCTTATGAATACAGATGTAAGTAAAGTTCAAAACCTTCCCTGTTATAAAAGGGATTAAGACTGAGCTGATAATAACCACAAAAATCATATTTTGATGTTCAAAACCTTCCCTGT
>NZ_AOMT01000029.1 GCF_000696305.2 Moraxella bovoculi 237 | reverse complement strand
CTTTCGAAACCCAACAAAATCAATGAGTTACATCATAAATGTTGGGTTACGCTATCGCTAACCCAGCCTACGAGCTTTCTTGAATTTCAGGAAATGAATCGCTTAAAACCTCAACAATGTGATGAAAAAATATTAATCGATAGGTGCTTATATTTTCAGCATAGATACCATAATTTTGATTATTAAACCAATCATAAAAATCACCTTTTTCTGATTTAAACATCCAAGATTTACCATCCAAATTATGCTCACTCAATATTTTTAAAGCATAGCTTTCAAAAGTCAATTGATAACTTAAAAAACTCCTAAAAGAAATTATCATTTTCTGTGAATTAGAATCAATTTTTATATACAAAACATCATCTATGACTTGTATAGTTTCAAGATTTCCAAATTTAATATTTATCAAAGGGGTAATATCTTGCCATATATTCATTTTTAATCCTAATCAGTATTGTATCTAATTTCAATTTTTCTTGGCTGAGATTGAATCTCTAATGTAGGTCTACCATCAGAACTTCTATTTCTTACAATCACTTTGGTTCCATCTTTCATCTGACCAATCCTACCAAGATTATTTATTGGTCTAACATTGCTCAGTTCCAATAAATCAAATTCTCTATTTGCTTGTAAAAGACCACCATCTTTTTCGTATTGGTCAGTCCTACCTTTTGTGACCCTCCCTTTTTTGGCATCGGATATTATATTACCAAGAATTTGATTTTGGTCGATTATTCGATTGGTATTGTTTTGGGGTGTTTGTCGAGAACTTGAAAAGCTAGCTCTATTAACGCGACCAGTCGCCGAAGCAATACCCGAATGAACAACTTCTATACCACCTTGTATGATAATACAGTCTGCAGGGTATGACGAATTGCAGTTTACTACATGATTATTGCGACTTTGATAGATTGTTAGACTTCTTTGTATTTCAGGGTATTCATGAAATTCATCTTTTAATTCGTTAAATTTTACATTGCTGTAGTCATGCTTAATTTTATTTAAACAACCTGTTGTTGGGTTGTTTTGACAGTGTAATATTTCTTGATAGTTATCATTTGCCCATTTGGCTGCCAAACTACCAAAGTAGCGCATTTTTTCATCAAGTTCAGCATCGGACAATCCTCTTCTTTTGGTGGCGTTGATCAACCTTATTAATTCATTAACATCCGACTGCTTTAACGCATTATTCTCCACCGCCACCCTAGCTTCATTCGCTGCGGTATCCACATCAAAGTCATAGAGTAGGGCGAAGCTGCCTGCGGCAAGGCGAGCGGTGCTTAGGGTGTTGTTGTTATCAGCTGCTAAAAATTTTGAGCATATTTTTTCATTAAATTATAGATATCAAACACCCATTGCTCTTCATTTTCTGTTGGCAACCAACTTTCCAAAATGGTTCTATTAGAGCCATCGCCCATAATGTTATGAACATTGCCACCTTTTTTGAGCATCAGTTCAAGTACATCCAACCTATCTTTGGTATAGCCAACCATGGATAAAGGTCTCAATCCATCTTTATTAGGAATATTAGGGTCAGCCCCTGCCTCCAGCAAGGCGATAGCAGCATCAGCATTCTTTGACCGCATGGCATAGTGTAATGGGGTCATACCATAAACATCTTGGGCGCTGATAGGAATGCCTTGGTTGATAAGATAGCTGATGGTGACAGGTGGTGGCTCATCAGGATTCATAGAATCCGTGACTTTGTGAAGCCAATTTTTTTTTATCTCTATTGACAGTGGATAAGTTGTGTTGGGGGTGTTGTTTTAATAAATTTTCAGCAAGAGTAATATTGCCTAAACATAATGCATCTAAAATCTCCACACCGCTCATATCATAACTCATCATCTAATACCTCTTTTGCGTTTAAATTGATTCATATGTCTAATGATTTCACCCAAATCATCGCTGCCAGGTTTCTCATTGTAATGACCCATATTATCCGATGCGTTTTCAAGTCTGAAATAATCAGGACGAGAATTAACAAAGTCATTAAATTGAGCTTGGGTCAGACCTGTTTGCTCTGCAACTAACACTAATCATCTGTATTTATTAAAAATCTACAGCCTGCGAGTATATCAAACTTAATTGTGCTCAAAATGGAATACTAAGTTAGATTCATCAAACTCAATCAATCCCATGGATTTCAAAAATTCTTTTTCATCAAGCTGTCCATTTTCCAAAAAACAAGATTTGCTGACAAATAGGCAATCAATCCAATCTTCATTTGGGATTAACTTGCGAAGCTCATTAACAATATCCATTTCCAATTTGTTGTTAAAATTTTTATTTAATAAATCATTGACCAACGAGATAATATATTTATTTCGCTTATACTCATCAGAAAGTTCGTATTCTTCTATTTTTTGGAAAAATTTTTCATAATCTAGTCCATTTTCTTTTGTGCAATAGTCGTTAGTCCAGAAGATATAGCCACTCCATTTTGGGTCTGGCAATATGTCATCCAATTCAAGCATAATATCATTCTCTCTGTCTTCTGAACTTTCAGCATTTAACAATTCTTGTATTAAAGACTTTGCTTTGATGATTTTTTCTGCATTTAGATTACTCATTTTTTACCTCTCTTACTTGTTTTATCAGCATGATCTTTGGGAGTTCTGATAATAATATTATCAAGATTGTAAATTGTACCACCATCTCTGATTTCTATGTTATGGTCTAACTCATATCTTTTGTTATTGCCATTATACTGAGATTTTGGAGCAATTGGAGCATTACCTCGTCTCATAAGGGCTAGATTTTGTGGGTTAAAATTTTGAGCAACTGCAGGGTCATTAGCCATTTCTTTCCAAAAAGCACTTCTAAATTCATCAAAATTGCTAAAACTTCTCCCTGATAATTTATCAGCTACTTGTTTTGGCACGGGAGCGGAGTTGCCACCTTTAAACAAACTCTCTCCGATTTTTAATTCTTGCAAACTCGTTGATGAAAATGCTTTTCCTGGACTACTTCGTCGCTCACTTGCTTTTTTTTGGTGATGGTAATGTGCCAGTGGGAGTTATCTCTCCACGCTCCAATTTTTTAGTAACCTGAGCACCATTAATTTTTGTCGCTCTTCCTTCTGCCTTTAAAACATCCACACCCTCTTGAATGGCACTTTTCATGCCCTTCACATCATTGGCGGATTTGGCAGTATCATAAGCTTTTTTTGCTTTATGAGCTTTTTGAGCTACATCCCCCAAACCAGGTATAAGACCTATGGTTGCAAAAACATAATCACCAGCAGTTTTGGCCTCTGCAAAGCCTTGTATGTCACCGACAATGGGAATAAAGCTGGTGCCGATTAAGATGTACTGCTTGTTACGACTGATGGCTTCATACAACTCAAGACTGTAAGAGCCGTCAGTATCATTTACGATTTCATCCCATTCATTGGGATACATCTCTGCAAAAGCATTATTCTCCACCGCCTCCGCTGCCACACTAGCAGCCACATTGACATCTTCACCAGCATAAGCGGCAGCGATGCCTGCAATCAGTTTGGCTTGGCTTATGAGTTTGTCTTTTTGTGCTTGGGTTAGGGTGTTTGGGTCATCTACTTGATAATCACCCCACATCTCACCAACGACAGCACCGATGCTGCCTGCTTCACAACGATTTCCTGCCGCTTTGGCAGATAGACAGCTTGTTAGGCTTTAGGTTGAGCCATTCTTACAAAAACCAAAAATTTCAAAACATTTTTCCATAAATTCTGAATTGTGCTGCTATTAGCTTAGACTAAGGGTTTTAACATTAAATTTTTAACAAAAATTCACCATAATTTTTTGGCATTAAAACAGCGTCATAACTAATTACATCCATATCAACGGAAACAAATACTCCTTTTGTAGGTTTAAAAATTTCGTCAATATTATAATTTTTATGTAACATTAATAGAAAATTAAAATCATCCGTCTTCCTTATAAAACTACCTGTCAAGGTATCAAAAAAATGCAAATAACACAAACCACGAACCCAAGACTTTAATAAAAAATTCAAATCATTTGTATTTAATATTTTTAAATTATAACGACTTAAATTATTGATTCTTTCTATAGGTTCTTCCATATCGAAAAAATAGTCACTAGAGATTTTTTTCAAGTCTTCAAGAAATATTGCATATCCTAATCTATCTACTGAGAAATAATTTATAAACATATTAATAAATTTTACATGTTGCTTTTCTAACCACAAATAGTGACTTAGTATATCGTCATTTTTGCATTTTATAACATCAGAAATGTCATTCCAAACCTTGCCTGAGAAGTTATAATCAGGTTTAAATCTAGATATGTTATAAAAATTAAACACTGCTAATCTCCTACTCTTTCTAAATGGATATTATAACTACCCAATCTTTCACCAGTCTTACTACTGCCTCTAGATGCTATATTTATTGCTGATCTTTCATCGTTTACTCCCTTAAAAACATCCCCACTATGGCTTGTATTTGAACGTATAAGGTATTTAGGGTTTCCTTTTTTGTTATAAAATAACTTAACTCCACCAATTGTTTTACTTTCATATCCAAATTTAGAAGCAATTTTTTCCAAATCACTAAACGAGTAAGGATTTGTATTTAAACCTCTTTTTTAACAATCATATCAATTTTTTCTTGACGATTGTTTAAATTCGTACCCACAACCAAATCAATAATGGCTTTTGCATCATCAAATGTTAATTGACCATCTGCTAAAGTAATTAAATCATCAACAATATCAAAACCTTCTTTTCTTAACACATCTTTAAGGTCTTTAATTGTAACCTTGCTATTCTTTACAGCAACTTTGACGAGCTTTCCTGCTATTTTGACAGTCTGAACAACAGCTCTTAAGCTATTATTCTCCACCGCCACCCCAGCTTCATTCGCTGCGGTATCCACATCAAAGTCATAGAGTAGGGCGAAGCTT
>NZ_AOMT01000028.1 GCF_000696305.2 Moraxella bovoculi 237 | reverse complement strand
TTTTTTATGGTGTTATTAGATTAATGACTTTACTGCTTCCACGACTTTATCGGTCGTAATACCAAAATGATTAAACAAGTCTTTGGCAGGGGCAGACTCACCAAAGGTCGTCATACCAATGACCTTGCCGTCAAGTCCAACGAATTTATACCAATAATCGGTAATGCCTGCTTCCACCGCCACACGAGCACGCACATCGCTAGGCAATACGCTTTCGATATAATCACAGTCTTGCTTTACAAAAATCTCAGCACATGGCATGGACACCACACGCACGCCCACGCCCTGCTCACTCAAAGCCTTATGAGATTGCATTGCCAAGTCCACTTCTGAACCTGTGGCGATGATGATGGCTTGCAAGTCGCCTTGTTCTTTGGCAAGCACATACGCCCCTTTTTCAATCAAAGCAACCTGTTCGTCCGTGCGGTCTTGATGAGCAAGGTTTTGGCGAGACAGGATAAGGGACGTTGGGGCATTGGCGGTTTGTAGAGCAACTTTCCATGCCGCCGCCGTCTCCACCGTGTCGCACGGTCTCCAAGTGAAATGGTTTGGCGTTTGGCGTAGGCTTGCAATCTGCTCCACAGGTTGATGGGTCGGGCCGTCCTCACCAAGCCCAATGCTGTCATGGGTATAGACGTTGATGACACGCTGCTTCATAAGTGCCGACATACGCACGGCATTACGAGCGTACTCCATAAACATCAAAAACGTGGCAGTATAAGGGATAAATCCGCCATGCAACGCCACCCCATTAGCGATGGCGGTCATACCAAACTCACGCACACCATAATGCACATAGTTGCCGTCAGCGTGGTCTTGTACACCCTTAGCACCGCTCCACAAGGTCAAGTTTGACCCTGCCAAGTCTGCCGAACCGCCCAAAACCTCGGGCAATAATGAGGCAAACGCACCAATGGTATTTTGACTTGCCTTACGAGTGGCGATGGTGTCACCTTTGGCTTGGCAGGCTTTGATAAACTCGTCCGCTTTGGCGTTAAAATCGCTTGGCAACTCGCCTGACAGTCTGCGTTGTAGTTCGTCCGCCTCACTTGGGTATTTGGCTTGATAGTCGGCAAATTGGTCGTTCCAGTCGCCTTCCAACTTCTCGCCTTTATCGCACGCATTCCACGCTTGATAAATCTCATCGGCAATTTCAAATGGGTTATTGTTCGCCCAACCCAGCTCGGTACGAGTCAAGACGATTTCATCGTTGCCCAAGGGAGCTCCATGGCTATCTTCTTTACCTTGTTTGTTGGGACTGCCAAGACCAATGACGGTTTTGCAGATGATAAGCGTGGGCTTGTTGGTTTCGGCTTTGGCTTTTAAGGTTGCTTCACGGATGGCATCGGCATCATGTCCGTCCACACGCAGTACTTGCCAGTTATAGCTTTCAAAGCGTTTGGCAGTGTCGTCTGAGAACCAGCCTTCCACCTCACCATCGATAGAAATACCATTGTCGTCATAATAAGCGATGAGCTTGCCAAGTCCTAACGTGCCAGCGAGCGAACAGGCTTCGTGCGACACGCCTTCCATAAGACAGCCGTCCCCCAAAAAGCAGTAGGTATAATGGTCAATGATGGCGTTGTCGGGCTTGTTAAATTGTCCTGCCAAAGTCTTTTCAGCCAAGGCAAAACCCACCGCATTGGCAATGCCCTGCCCCAAAGGTCCTGTGGTCGTCTCAATGCCGTCCGCATAGCCGTGTTCGGGGTGTCCTGCGGTTTTGGCGTGAAGTTGGCGGAAATTTTTGATGTCGTCAATGGTCAAATCATAGCCCGACAAATGTAGCAAGGCGTACAATAGCATAGAGCCATGTCCGTTTGACAATACAAAGCGGTCTCGGTTTGCCCATTTGGCGTTTTTGGGGTTGTGATTTAAAAATTCACGCCACACGACTTCGGCAATGTCCGCCATGCCCATGGGAGCCCCAGGGTGTCCTGAGTTGGCTTTTTGGACAGCGTCCATGGCAAGGATACGAATGGCGTTGGCGTTGTGGCGTTGATTTAGAGGGGTTGGCATGGTGTTTTTCCAAGTTTAACAAGTAAAAATTTGCGGTATTATAGCATATTACGCCTTATTGGGCGAATTTTGGCAATAAAAACCGCTTAATCCTAAAACTAAACGGTTTGTATGAAAACATTATTTCAACACTTCGAGTCCACCCATATAAGGCTGTAACACCTTAGGAATATTGACCGTGCCGTCTGCGTTTTGGTGGTTTTCTAGGATAGCCAGAAGCGTTCTGCCCACCGCAAGCCCTGAGCCGTTTAGGGTATGGACAAGCTCGGTTTGCTTGCCATCCTTGACCCTTGCTCCCATACGGCGAGCCTGAAAATCGCCACAGTTAGAACAACTGCTAATCTCACGATAAGTATCCTGAGACGGTAGCCACACTTCAATGTCATAAGTCTTGACCGCCCCAAAGCCCATGTCGCCTGTGCATAGCGTGATGACACGATAGGGAAGCTCCAACGCTTGCAAAATGCTCTCAGCTTGGGCGGTCATCTCGTCTAGGGCTTGCATAGACGTATCGGCACGCACGATTTGCACCATTTCTACTTTTTCAAATTGGTGCTGACGGATAAGCCCACGAGTGTCTCGCCCGGCTGACCCTGCTTCACTTCTAAAACAAGGCGTATGAGCCGTGAGCTTCATCGGCAAATCGCTCGGAGCAAGTATAGTATCACGCACGGTGTTAGTGAGTGGCACTTCGCTTGTCGGTATCATGTAATAGCTGTCTGATACCTTAAATAAGTCTTCTTCAAATTTTGGCAGTTGTCCTGTCCCCTTTAAGCTCTCAGCATTTACCATATAAGGCACATACATTTCGGTGTAACCCTTACTGATATGCGTGTCTAGCATAAACTGAATCAACGCTCGGTTCAGTCTGGCAAGTCCGCCCTTTAACGTGCTAAATCTTGCTCCCGTGAGCTTGCTCGCCAACGCAAAATCAAGCTGCCCCAATCCCTCGCCAATGTCGGTATGGTCTTTAATCTCAAAATCAAAGGCTCGTGGCACGCCCCATTTGCGTACTTCCGCGTTGTCGCTCTCGTCCGCCCCCACAGGCACGCTGTCATCGGGCAGGTTTGGTATGGCAAGGCTTGCATTTGTGATGACCGTCTGCAAGTCTCTTAGCTCGTTTTCGGCGGTTTTCATCTGTTCGCTGACTTTTTCCATTTGGGCAAGCAGGTCATCGGCATTTTCGCCACTGCGTTTTAATTCGCCAATCTTTTTTGCCCCTGCGTTTTTTTGGGCTTGCAATTCTTCGGTACGGACTTGTAACTCTTTGCGTTTGATTTCCACATCAGTCCAAAATGCCACGTCAAGCTCATAGCCACGGGTTGCCAGTTTTTCTTTTAAAGCGGTCAAATCACCACGAAGTAATTTAGGGTCTAACATGATTTACCTATGAATGTTCTAAAATTAAAAAATGATGCTTATCATAGCAAAAAAGGCTTGAAATTTCAGCAAGTTTGCCCGTTTTTGGACAAATTTTAGCAAATTGCGCGATTTTTAAAGTTTTTGGTTTATTTTTTGGTATAAAATCGGTAATATAGGCGCAAATTTCTATTTTATTTTTGGCAATCCCAAAAAGGAGCTGATCGTGAGCAAGGCGCTTTACCCTTACACCCTAAAACCCATCGCACTGAACATGACCGACGCGGAATTTCGTGGCGCACAGCTTGCCTTGTTCGAAAAAGGCGCGAGCAACTTTACTCTAAAATCCATTCGCACCAAAGAATGGATCGTCATGGCGGCGGTGGTGGTGGCGGCGATCGCAGGGCTTGTATTTGTTAGTGGCTATTCGACGATCATTTTTTGGATCATGTTAGCGCTTGTGGGCATCTACTTGTTGGCGCGTACTTTGGGACTAAAATGGTACATGCGTCGCGAATATGACAAGCAAGTAGCTGGCGCACAGATGCCTGAAGAGATGGCAAACGTACAATTGGGCGTGCAGTCGCATGGTCTGGTGATGAGTGTTCCTGCGCCTGCCGGCATGCTGAACAGCCCCCAGATGCGCGGTATGCAAATGCGTTCAGCGCCAATGCAATCGGCGGTCATCCCTTGGAACGCCGTCAGCAGCTGGGATGAAACTGATGAGTATGTATTCATGATGTTCGAGATGAGAGGGCAAAAAGGCAGCCAAATCATTCCAAAGCGCCTCGAAGACAATGGCCTACCCATCAAAACCATCCTCAAACATCTGTCAGAAGTAAAACCTAAAGGTCTAGAATCACTGACACAGACAGTCTAATAGTCGATTAGCACTTGCAAAAGTAGATACCAAACAGCAACGATTTTGTCTTTGCTGTTTTATTTTTTTGGAGTAAGATAGATTTGATGATATTAAATGATGAAAATTTATACAGTTTCATCAGGTCATTTTTGAAGTTACTTTAATAAAATCAAAGTCGATGGTTGCGATAATCAATTTCCCATTATCGCAAGGTTTTGTTAGGATATATACATCGATGAGACAACACATCATCAATTCATTCATCAACTAAACAAAGGTAGAACATCATGGCTAAAAAAGCAGCAAATAAAAAAACCACCACTCAAATCGGCCTTGAGAAGGCAGAAGTTACCCCTGTCATCAAGGCATTAAACAACCTACTATCAAGCTATCACGTTTTTTATATTAACGTGCGTGGTTACCACTGGAATGTTAAGGGTGAGCATTTCTTCACTCTACACCCAAAATTTGAAGAGCTATACACCGAGCTACAACTTCAAATTGACGAAATCGCCGAGCGTATTTTGACACTAAGTGGTACACCGCTACACGCATACAGCGACTTTACCAAAGCATCAAGCATTAAAGAAGATAAAGACGTCTTTGATGGTCGTGGATGTGTGACCGGCGTGGTAAAAGGCCTGCAAGCCCTGATCGAAGAGCAGCGTAACGTGGCTGAGCTTGCCGAAGAAGCCAGCGATCAAGGTTCCGTTGATCTGGTGACAGGATATGTCCAAGAACAAGAAAAACTGGTATGGATGTACAATGCCTTCCTAGGCTAATCCGTCAGCCAATAAAATATCCCCAAATTTGGGGATATTTTTTATGAATTAGTATTTTAATTCAATGATTTCAATCCAATAACCGTCAGGATCTTTGATGAAGGCGATGTCTTTCATACTGCCATCTTCTGGACGCTTTTGAAATACCACGTTATTCTCATCGAACCATTTTACCGCATCTGCCAGATTCGGCACGCTAAAGCAAATGTGCCCAAAACCGCGCGGGTCGCTGTTGCCATTATGATAGCTAAATTCAGCGTCATTCTCAGTGCCATAGTTATGGGTAAGCTCTAAGATGCTGCGTTGGCGAGAGACGTAAGCCGTCAAGTTATCCACATTCGACAGATTATTACGCTCTTCTTCGGTCAGCTTGGCAAGAAAATACAAATCAAATTTCGCATCAGGAAATTGGCTGTGGCGAAGCAAAGTCATGCCCAGCACGCCTGTATAAAACTCTAGCGATTTCACAGGATCTTTGATGCGCAGCATGGTATGGTTATAGACGAAGCCTTCAGACTGTACAGGAATGTCTTTTACGCCATTAGCATTAAGCGCATTGGCAGGTTGTTTAATGATGCTCATCATTTTCCCCTTGGTGTTAAGTTAATTGAAGAAATTTACACGGCCTGTTGCGACGTCATATTCTGCGCCAATGATGGTCAGACGACCTGCATTCACCATGTCTTCTAAGATGCGCGAGCCGTGTTTTAGCTGACTGACGGACATGCGCACATTAGCGCGTACCGCTCGGTCAATAAATTCATCCATGTCAATCTCGCCATCGCCTGCTGTTGCGATTTCATGCAAGTTATAGACGCTTGGGCGGATACGATCGACAATGGATTGTAGGTTTGGTGAATAGTATTGATCGGGATTTGCCAAAGCCTCAACACACGCAGTCACAGCACCGCAATGGCTGTGCCCCAAGACAACGACCAGCTGCGTGCCAAATTTCTCAGCGGCAAATTCAATCGAGCCAATCTGACTTGGCGCAACCACATTACCTGCGACACGAATCACGAATAAATCACCAAGTCCTTGATCGAAGATTAATTCTACCGGCACGCGCGCATCTGAGCAGCCTAGAATGATTGCATTCGGCTTCTGCTCTGCAACCAGCGTTGGCGGCGGGATACGAAGCGGCTCCGTGCTGGTCAGATTCGCCACGTAGCGCTCGTTACCCGCCTGCAACATCTCAAGGACGGTATTGGCATCTAAATTATTCATGATAACTCCTTTTATTCACTGCCTGGTACTTTAGATGTGTTAACCATGGGTGTTGGCACCTCTTTCTCTGGTGCTTTAGATGGTGGCGAAGCAGCAACAGGTTCTTTTTCGGCTTTTGGTTTTTGCTGCGGCTGCGCTTTTGGCTCGCTTTGAGCATTTTCTTTGGGCAGCTTCACGTCCGTAACGATGGTCACAGGCTTATCGATCGATGTTTGGATTTGCTGTACCTTCTCTAGTACTTGTTCACGACTCTTGTTGGCAAGCTCCTCGTCCGCACGTGTGGCTGCCTGCACAGGGATCTCATTACGCGTGGCGCGTAGTTTTACCTGTCTTGGTTGGCGGCTTGATAGGTCTTGCACCACTTCACCGCGCTCATAATCATCGATAATATCTAGATAGCCTGACATAGACACTGCATTTGGCACGACACTGCCTGGCAAATCAAAATCCATCGCCTGATTTGCCGCACGAGCCGCCTCCATGCTGTCGAATTTGCCGTATGTTAAGATATAGCGCGGGTTTTGGTTGCTATCAAGATAGCGAAAATACGCAAACTTATTGCGATCATTCGGACGACTGTCTAGATAATTGACAATAATTTCATTTTGGCTGACATCCATCAGCTCAATGGCATAATTTTTGCTATTGAAATAGTTACGATCCTTGAATTCAGCAGGGTAAGTACGCAAATCCATGACCAATGTCGAGAAGTCAATGGGTGGCACTTCTTTATCAAGCTCGCCCAATGCATCTATGCGCGTTGGCAAATCAGCAACCACTTCTGTCGCCTGCTCATCCTTGGTGTCTTTGATGATTTTTGGCGCGCTACTGACCAACCACAAAATAAAACAAGCAGCCAACATTGCCACCGCCAAAGCAAACCAATAAAGGGCTTGGCGGCGAAAATATCTTTCTTTCATCTCGGCGCTAATTGCCATGAGTTTACCTTTTTTATGAAATTTCGTGCTATTTTAACAAAATTTTTTAAATTATGCTAAATACTCATCGATGCCTTGTAGTACATTTGTTAATTGCGCCATGTCAAAATCAGCCGTCACAAAGCCGTTGCCGATGCCATTTAATAGTACTAAACGCACTTTGCCCGCCTGCACTTTTTTGTCATGCCCCATAAGATCAAGCGCGGCATCTACCTCGATGACAGGCGGTTTGGTTGGTAGATTAAATGCCACCAACAGCCTTGCCACACGGCTCACATCCTCCGTACTGACCAATCCCATCTTATGCGACATCGCCATCGCTTGCATCATGCCGGCCGACACCGCTTCGCCATGCAACCACGCGCCATAGCCTTGATGTGTCTCGATGACATGCCCGAAGGTATGACCAAAGTTCAGTAGCGCACGAAGTCCAGACTCTCGCTCATCTGCAGCGACGACATTCGCCTTGAATTGACAGCAGCGATAGACCATCTCTGACAGCACCGCGCCATCACGCGCGTTGATCGCCTCGACATTATCCTCAAGCCAAGTCAGAAAATCAGCACCCAAGATCAGCGCGTACTTTACCACCTCAGCAAGCCCCGCCGCGAACTCTCTGGCAGGCAAGGTGTCAAAGGTTGTCATATCATTAAGCACAGCAACAGGCTGCCAGAATGCACCGATCATGTTTTTGCCGCGCGGGTGATTGATGCCGGTCTTACCACCGACTGAAGAATCCACCTGCGCAAGAAGCGTTGTTGGCACTTGGATAAAATTCACACCACGCATAAAGCTTGCTGCAGCAAAACCCACCATGTCACCAATCACGCCGCCGCCTAAGGCAATCAGTGTGCAATCGCGAGCAAAATGATGCTCAAGCAGCACATCATAGATGCGATTGATGCTGTCTTGGTTTTTGTGGTGTTCGCCATCAGGCAGTACGCAAGTCGCCACATCAAAGCTTGCTGCCTTTAATGCATTTTCAAGCGCATCTAGATAAAATGGCGCAACCACATCATTCGTCACGATCAACACCTGCTTACCTTTAATAAAAGGTATGATCTGAGATGCTAAGTCCAGCTGTCCTGCGGGATTTTTTTGGCCAGCGAGAATAAAAATCGGGTAATCGTGACTTTGGGTGTGTACAGTTAAAGTATGCATGGTCATAGTTACGGTATTGATTGATGAATAATTAGGCGTGCTCTTTGGCGTATTTTGCCATAATTTCTAATAAATCTGCCACCATCTGCTTGGGATAGGCGCGTCCTGTTGGCACGATGATGGTTGCGACTTCTTGATATAATGGATGGCGTTTTTGGTATAAAGCTTCCAAAGTTGCGCGTGGATTGCCATTCTGCAGCAGCGGGCGGTTCTTGTCTTTTTTTGTGCGGATAAGCTGTGTATCAACGCTCGCCTCAAGATAAATCACAAAGCCCTGCTGTAATAGCTTGCGATTCTCTTCGCGCCCTACCGCACCGCCGCCTGTCGCCATGACAATGTTCGGCATCGCAGTCAGCTCCTCAAGCGCGCGGGTCTCTCTATCACGAAACCCTTCTTCGCCCTCTTTGGCAAAAATCCAAGGAATGTCAGCGCCTGTCTGCGCCGCGATATAATGATCACAGTCGATGAATTCTCGCCCCAAGTGCTTGGCTAAGAGCTTACCGATGGTTGTCTTGCCCGCCCCCATCGGCCCCACCAAGAAAATCGATGGCAACAACTTGGCAAGTCCTTCGCTAGTTTTTTCGACCACCACATCCTCGATGATCGGATTATCTTCGTCATACATGTCGTACTCTGGCATCAAAATCAAAACACCCTATAATACAAGGTTTGCGCCAATCTTGCCAGTATTTTGTGATAGATTTGCTAATTTTATTATTGCACCAATTTTGGGGTAACAAAAATCAAAAGTTCCTCTTTAGTGTCGCTACGACTTTCTTTGCGGAATAATTTTCCGACCACGGGCAAATCACCAAAGAACGGCACTTTAATTACGCCATTATTATTGGTTTGACGATAAATACCACCCAGCACGACAGTCTGGCCATCATCGACGATGACATTAGTCTCCAAAGCATCTTCTTGGATGGCAATCTCGCCTAGATTGGTGACAGGCGTGCCGTTTTTGACGTTTAATTTTAGGGTAATTTTACCATCTGGTGTGATGGTTGGCGTGGCCTCCAACACAAGCGCCGCCTCTTTAAATACTGTGTTGGTTGCGCCACTTGATGTCTCTTCTTGGTAGGCGATTTGCATGCCTGATGAGATGCGCGCTGTTTTCTTATCAGCGGTTAACACTTTTGGCGTTGAGATGACTTCACCACGACGATCAGCCTGCATGGCAGACAATTCCAAATCAAGCAATACGTCTGATATATTGATAAGACCAAATGCTATGCGGCCCGCCGGGTTCGCCACACCCAGATCAACCGCCAGATGGTCAGGGCGTGTGATGTTAGTCGATCCATTATTTGACGACCTTAGGTGCCAGAGCGCATTATGAGACCCGCCAATCTGTAAGCGATTGCTGTTTGATAACACTCCAAAGCTCACCCCAAGATCATGACTAAAGCCGTCATTAGCACTCACAATCCTCGCCTCAATCATCACCTGCTGCACCGGCACATCAAGGCGCGACACCAATGCCAATATGTCATCGATATTCGGCTGGATGTCTTTAATAATAAGTGTGTTTGTACGATTATCCATGTTTGCCACACCGCGATCTGACAGCATGGCAGCACTTGATGAAGCATCAGCCTTATGATTGATCAGTGATAAAATATCCTTGGCGTCGGCATAATTGATGCGGATATATTCGGTCTGTAGTGGCAAATGCTGCTGGGACTGAATTCGTGCTTGGGCGCGGCGTTGGGAGATTTGCGTCAGTTCATCTGGCGATGAGATGGTAATAACGCCATTATTCAAGGTTTTGATGAGGTGCTTGGTATCGACGACGATGTCAAGTGCCTGATCCCACGGGATGTTATTTAATCTTAAGGTGATATTTCCTGTCACACCATCGCTTGCCACGATATTAGCACCGCCTGCATGCGCCAGGACATCGATAACCGCACGCACAGGCATGTCTTGAAATTCGACGGAGATGCGCTCACCTTGATATTGCTGAGCTGGTGCAGATGTCGCATGAGCAGCGCCCACCATTGTGATTAACATCAGTATTAATACAGGCCATTTTTTCATATCATTACTCATATCAAGGGTGAAATCTTAGGCGATTAATTTGTTCATAATAACGGCCATCTTCTTGCATGATCGCTTCTTTTAGGATGATCTCGTGGCGGTCGATGTGAGCGATTCTGCCATGATTTTGACCCAGATAATGCCCTACTTGCACAGGATGCGCAACACCATCGGGACTCAGCACAAGCGCACTCACTTGCCCACTTTGCTCAATGCGACCACGATAGCTGAGCGAATTTAGCGCATAACTTTCCAACACTTGACGGGGTCTAAATAGGTCTACGCTGACAGATTTGCCGTATTTGATGGCAGGCTTTGAGGTTTTGGTGATATTTTCTTCGGGCTGCTCAATTGATCGACTTTTATCGTCCACACCCACTACCTTCGGTTCATCTTGAGGCATATCAGCAGATGCCGTGAAACTCGTCAAACCAACAGGAGCGACAAAAGGATCATTCGCCATATGATAATCCTCAGTCAGTGGTGCATGATTCTCATTCATCGGAACAGGCGTTGGGATGGCGATTCGATGGATTTTATCAAGCTTAGCATCCACCTCATCGGTGACAGATGATTTTTGGCAACCCATCACACTCATGGCAAATAGGCCCAAGCACACGCCTTTTATGAGCTTAGTCACTCGCCACCTCCTTAGTCACATTAATGACTTTAGCGCGATAGGCTTTGGCATGTAGCGTCATTCGAAGCTTAGTCTGGTTGCTGTTTTGAAATAATTTTTCGATGTCAAAATCATGAAAGGTCAGTGCCACCGATAGCGCTGAAATCTGAGAAAGCAACCGACCCATCTCGTGATAACCGCCTTCTACTGTGATGGTCAGCCCCCTTTCAAAAAATAGCTCTGATTCAACCTCAGACTGCATCTTAACATCCACAATCTTAACGCCTATGCGCATCGCTGCCGCATGCAGCTGCTCTACGATTAGGCTCATGTTCAGCGTTGTTGGCAAGACCTCAATGATGGTTGCTAGATCACGATTGAGAATCTGGGTTTGATTTTCTATGGCGCTTAGCTGCTGTGCTTTGGCATATTTTTGGGCGTATTGACTGGTGAGTGTCTGCTCCTGCGTTATCAGTGCATTGTGCTCAAGCTTAATAGGCTTGATTAGTAGCATCCAGCCAAACACACCTATGAATAGAACGCACAATGCCAGTAATAGCACCTTTAACCATCTGGGTGCTGCACCCAGATTATCCAAAGTCAAGCTGTTAAGCTCTCGCCAAGTCTGCGCAATGCGCTCTGATGATGACGGTCTATGCTCTCTATTCATGGCGCATCCTCTTGATCATCTGCTACGCCTTGCAATACTGCCGATGAGTCGTTTGGTGAGCTATCAGCGACTTGCTTAGAATCTAAAATCAACTTGGCGGAAATCACAAAATTAACCGCACCATTTGGCGCATCTTGCAGGCCGACCACCATCACATCATCAAGGATGCTCTGTGCATCTGCGCTGATGTTTTTGGAGAATCGACTTACATCGGCCGAGCTTTTAGATACGCCTGTCAGTGTCAGTATCCCCCCTGATAATGTCACACGCTCAAAGTATACTAAGCCTGAGCTCGTACGCGCCAGATACTCAAAAAATCGCACAAGCGCCGCTCGATTACCGTGCAGATCATTGATGATGGTAACTTTATTCAGCAGCGCTTTTTGCTCGTTTTCCAATGCAGCGATCTTCACAATATCCGCGTCAAGCGCACTGATGCGATTTGCGATGTCGTCATTGATGGCCTTTTGGTGATTGAGTTTACCTTTTTCATAAATGTACGCACCACCAACCAACCCAGTAGACAATACAGTCGCAAGAATCAGTGCACGACGAAATTGCTCATTCTTACGAATTCGGCGCAGCTCACGCCACGGCATGAGATTAATCTTGGGGATATTATTCATCTGACACCCCATCGAATCCACGCATGGCAAGACCACAAGCCACCACCAGTCTGGACGATCCGTCTAATTCAGCTTGGCTTACACCACGACTAATGCTCATTCCTAGAAATGGGTCTGCAAGATAAACAGGAACGCCTACAGCTTTTGATAATTGCGCTGCCAAATACTCATCTGATAAACCCGACAGAACAACGACATCCACCTTGGTGTGAGCGGAAGATTCATAAGACAGAAGCATTTTTTGCAGATTAGCGACTTGTTCACTAACATCATGACAGGCAGGCGCTTTACCCAATGACTCTGTCAAATCAGCACCAGCATCTACAACCCCGTCAAAACGAATTTCATAATCCGATGAATACGAATGGATATTACTGGAGTGATCGAAATCCAAAGACTTGCTTAATTGCTTGATAGGTGCATCAGCACTCTTATTGGCATCCTGTCTGTGCTGCGCCAAAAATTCATAAAAATCCATGCCCTCTACCGAGTCATCATCATTGATTGGGGTAATCTTAGAAGCATCTAATTCCACCTTGATGGCACGAATGTCATCAGCCGAACCCAAGGCGTGATTTAAGTATTCTTGTCGATAATGAAATCCTGAAAAGATACGATGCTGATTCATATGCGCTGCATAGACATAGGTTTTGCTGTCATCAATATGAATAATCGCCACTTCACCTGATAAATCCACAATCACAGGCGTAAGACCTCGTGCCAAAGCATACTCATGCACGTCCACCACATCCACATCAAGACCAACCGCCGCGACGATCTCCGCGCATCTATCCACCATAGACATGCGCACCGCCACCAATAAGACAGACATCTCACGCCCATCATCGCCCAACACCCAAAAATCAAAACTCACTTCATCTAAAGGATGTGGGATGTATTTATCAGCATCTAGGCGGATCAGTAGATCAATATCATCATCAGACAGACCGCTTGGCAAAGTTATGGTTCGACTCATCACAGGTGTGTGAGTTGTCACTGAGACACTACCTTGACTCACGTCCAATCTCATCAAAAGACGAGTCAAAGCCAACTGCTGTGCTGTCACATCTTCAGCATCTCCATCGAAATCTTGAACGCCACACGCTTTTAGGTGCCATTGATCTTGGAAACGCTCAAGCACCACCGCCTGCACGGATGATGAACCAATCTCGATGCCGATTGTTGGGTAATGGGTGCACCAAGGCAGGCGCCAATTTTTGAATAACTTAGCAAAGGAAGAATCAGACATTATAAGCATCCGTGCTGTGCTGTATTTATTATTTAGTTGGGTCTTGCATGATCATCAGATGGCGTGCTCTTATTTTTAACACCATCAAGATATGCCAAACGATGTTCGTCATTACAGAAGAACCTCTCAGCCGATCCATTCCGCTCCAATATCCCGCGATAAGTAGCAAGCTCATGCCCGCAATGTTCGCAGGTGCGCACCGTTGTATCGTCGCCTTCTTTGGCAAAAAATTCCTTAGGCGGCTTTGGGTACATGAATTTAAAAAATATCTTCATCACAATCAAAATGATGATGACATTTAAAATAAAAGCAAACATAAGCAATCCTAAATAACCAAAACAAATCGCTACTATACCACAAAACCCTCCCAAAAACGCCAAAAACACAATTATTGTGCTATACTAAGGTGTGCCGAGTATTTTTTGCTTAAAAAGCATGCACATTGGATGGTTTTTAGGCGGGCGCAATTCATTAAATTACAACACAAACATGAAGTTTGTATCGAACACGCCAGAATGGCGATTACATGAAATCATCATGAATTTATCATTTACAGGATTATAAAAAATGTCAAAAATCAAAACAGCTGATGGCGAAATGTCGCTACAAAGCGCCGATACGCTACTAGGCACGATTACTTTTGCCATCATGCAGACCAATTTTTGGGTGGGTGACATCGCAGGCAACGTCAAAAAAATGAGCGCATTGGCACTAGACGCCAAAAGCAAAGGTGCAGATATCGTGATTTTCCCAGAGCTTGCGCTCATCGGTTACCCACCAGAAGATCTGCTGCTGCGCCCCACTCTGGCTGAACGCGTTAAAATCGCCATGGACGAACTTTCCAAAATCGAAGGCATTGTCATCATCCTAGGTTATCCCCACATCGATCAGCACGGCACATTCAACTCAGCCGCCATCTTACAAGGCGGTAGCCAAAAAGGCTTTTACCACAAGCAATGCCTGCCAAATTATGGCATCTTTGATGAACATCGTTATTTTAATAAGGGCCGCAATCAAGTACTGTTCGATTACAAGGGCGCGACAATTGGATTGCTCATCTGTGAAGACATTTGGCACGATGCCCCAATTCGCACACTCAAAAAAGAAGGCGCTGACCTTGTCGTGGTGCTAAATGCTTCACCATTTGAAGTGGGCAAGCAAATCGAGCGCAAAGAACTGCTAACTCGTCAAGCTAAGACCCATGAACTACCAATCATCTACGCCAATACAGTCGGCGCACAAGATGACATCGTGTTCGATGGTGGCTCACTCATCGTACAGGCCGATGGTACAGTTGCGCATGAAGGATCTAGATTCTTAAATCAGCTAATCATGGCGCAATTTAACCCCAACACGAAAGTATTCGATGAGCAGCTCAAGGCGCCATTGGTTCTGTCTGAAGAATCTGAAATGTACCAAGCCTTAGTAGTGGGTCTGCGTGACTATGTGAATCGCTCGGGCTTTAAGGGTGTGATTATCGGCCTATCAGGCGGTATTGATAGTGCTCTTACGCTGTGTTTGGCAGTCGATGCTCTGGGTGCAGACAAAGTCTATGCCGTCATGATGCCATATGAATACACGTCCAGCATGAGCTTAGAAGATGCCGCCGCCCAAGCTGCTAGACTTAATGTCTCATACACCGTCTGCCCAATTCACGATGCCGTCGAAGGCATGCGTGCTACATTGGCGCCGTTATTGGCGAGTAGCGCACCTGACACCACCGAAGAGAATCTACAGGCTCGTGCTCGCGGCACCATTTTGATGGCGCTGTCCAATAAGTTTGGTCACATGGTGGTCAGCACAGGCAACAAATCTGAAAATGCGGTCGGCTATGCTACCCTATATGGTGACATGGTGGGCGGATTTGACATGCTAAAAGATGTGTACAAAACTGACGTGTACCGCCTTGCCAATTACCGCAACCGCCTAGAAGATAATCCTGTCATCCCAGAGCGCGTCATCACGCGCGCACCATCTGCCGAACTGCGTCCTGATCAGACCGACCAAGACAGCTTACCGGATTATGAGATGCTAGACGCCATCCTTAAGATGTACATTGATGAAGATCTAGGCTACAAGGCAATCTGCGCAGCAGGCTATGAGCCGGCTGTGGTTGAGAAAATCCTGCGCATGGTTGATAACGCTGAACACAAACGTCGCCAAGGCGCCATCGGCACCAAAATTAGCAAAAAATCGTTCGGTCGCGAACGTCGCTACCCACTCGTGAACGGCTGGTCGATTACAGGCGCATTCTAATCCATCCAACAAAAAGCCCGTCTCTTGACGGGTTTTTGTTGATATTACTTGGAATAATCTCTTTGACCAAATAATGCCGTACCCACACGCACGATGGTCGATCCATGCGCAACAGCGTCCGCCATATCGCCACTCATACCCATGCTAAGCGTATCCCAATTCGACAGATCGCAAGCACGTCCAATCTCATCGAACAGCGCTCGAGTGCGAATAAAAGCATCACTACCTTCTTTGGCAGGTATCACCATCAATCCACGCAAGACCAGCTTTGGCAAACCGTGAATAACATCCACAAGTGCTAACACCTCATCAGGTTGCACGCCAGATTTGCTGTCCTCATCATCAATATTCACCTGAATCAGCACATTCAAGGGCGCAAGATCCCCGCGCTGATCATTAAGTCGCTCAGCGATGATGGCGCGCTCAATGGTGTGCACCCAATCAAAATGTGCGGCAATATCTCGTGTCTTGTTGCGCTGGATACTCCCGATATAATGCCAGGTGATGGACAGGTCATTCAGCTGTTGTTGCTTGGTGAGTGCTTCTTGTAGATAATTCTCACCAAAATCACGCTGACCCGCCTCATACAGGGTACGGATGTCAGCAGCAGGCTTGGTCTTAGACACCGCCAGCAGCCCCGCCCCATTATCTCGATTTGCCGATTGGTTGGCGGCATTTAGCCGTGCCAGTACTTGCTCATAATTATGCTTAAGATCGTTCATTATCAATTCCGATGATTTTGCTTTTTTATTTGATAAGTTTATCATAAAATAATCATCAATTTACATCCAATTATTAAAATCTAAACACCTATGAACGCACCCACTTTGTCGACGCTGCTCGCCTACGCCATACAATCTGGCGCATCAGACCTACACCTATCCACAGGCGAGATGCCCTACCTGCGTATTGATGGCAGCATGACTTCGGTGAGCATGCTGCCTTTATCGCATGACGATATCATCGCCATGCTGGGTGTGCACATGAGTGATGATCAGCTAGAACAATTAGCAGAACACAAAGAAATTGATTTTTCTTTTGAAATCAAAGAATTATCAAGATTCCGCGCGAATATATTTTTCCAAAATCGTGGTGTGGCAGCGGTTTTTCGCATCATCCCCAGCCAGATACCAACCATGTCATCGCTGAATCTTGGCGATACCTTTAAGCAGTTATGCGCCCTACGCCAAGGCCTAATTCTCGTCACAGGCGCAACAGGGTCGGGCAAATCCACAACACTTGCTGCCATGATCGATCACATCAATGAGACACGCGCCGCACACATTTTAACCATCGAAGATCCGATTGAGTTCATCCATCATTCCAAGTGCTCGCTCATCAATCAGCGCGAAGTACATCGCGACACACACAGCTTTGATCACGCACTAAAGTCTGCCTTGCGTGAAGATCCTGACGTGATATTAATCGGAGAATTGCGTGATTTAAAGAGTATTCGACTTGCTCTACGCGCTGCCGAGACAGGCCACTTGGTACTGTCCACCCTACACACCAATAGCGCTACTAAGGCGATCGATCGCATTATTGATGTCTTTGATTCACATGAGAAGAACATGGTTCGCGCCATGTTGTCTGAATCCCTACAAGCCATCATCGCCCAGACGCTGATACCCAAGGTAAATGGCGGACGCATCGCTGCGCACGAAATCATGATCGCCACACCCGCCATTAGAAACCTGATACGCGAAAATAAAACTGCACAAATGCGTTCAACCATCCAAACAGGTGCAGTCGATGGCATGGTCAGCTTAGAACACAGTCTAAGACATCTCATCGAGCACGGCTTGATCAATATCGACGCCGCCAAAGCAATCACCAAAGACATCTGGCTTAGCTAATCGTCAATAAAAAAACAGCTCGATAACATCAAGCTGTTTTTATGAAATTTCAATACTTTTAGAATGAATTAAAATCGCACTAAGGGCGGTACTTTAATTCTCTAAAGTTTTTTGACATTCTTTGTCACTGCACACGCCGTGCAACACCAAAGAATGTGCTGACAGCTGAAAGCCATGCTCTTCTGCGACGCGGAACTGCTCATCTTCGATGACCTGATTGTTAAACTCGACAATCTTACCGCACACATCACACACCAGATGGTCGTGATGATCTTCTTGAACGATTTCAAATACCGATAAGTTATTCTCAAAGTTATGACGTTCAACAATGCCCGCCTGCTCAAACTGCGTCAATACGCGATAAACGGTCGCCAAGCCTACATCCTCGCCTTGAGATGCCAAGGCACGATACACATCTTCAGCACTCATATGATGATGCTCAGCTGTCTCAAGCAACTCAAGAATCTTAATGCGTGGAAGTGTGACTTTAAGCCCTGCTTTTCGTAGATCTTTGTTAGTAAATGCCATAATCAAACCCTTTTAATGATTGATTTTATCAAATGTCGACAACTTTGCAATTATCATATGATAATCAATTACAATTATATTTAAGCATACTTTATCATATTTTTATTAAAATTACACCCCAAAAATGTCAAATTCCCAATAAAATAACTCAACTTTCATATTAATTAAACCAAATTAATCCTGAATGCTTATTGCTTGACCAACAGAACAAAGACCGTCTTAAGCAATAAAAACTTGCATATTTGATGAGTTGCGTTTAATATGTTAAAAATTTTATACTTTTAGTGTCATTAAAAGAAAGCATTATAGAGACAACATCATGAAAAACATTCTAGCAATCCTAAGTCTATCATCGGTTTTGGCATTGTCCGGCTGTGGTATTTTTCGCGTTTATACCATTGATCTACCTCAAGGTACACCCATCACCCAAGAAAAAGCTGCACAGCTGCAAGTGGGCATGACCGCCGATCAGGTACTGTATTTAGCAGGTAGTCCTGCGGTGCGCGATACACTAAACCCAAACCGTTGGGATTATATTTATGATTACACCGCAGGTACAGACGGTAAGCGCCAAGGCAAACCAAACGTTAAGAACGCCAGCCAATACATGAGCGTTTATTTTGAGAATGGTCGCGTGGTGCGCATCGATGGGCGCGACAGCTTGCCTGCCAAAAAATAATTGTAAATTCTAAAACACAAAAAAGCACGCAAATCATTGCGTGCTTTTTTATTACCCTTACATCTTAGGTGATTTACACTTCATGAGTGATTTTGAGCGGTTTTTGCGCCTTGACATTGGGTCATGCGACAATGATCGATAAATCTCAATACGATCGCCTTGCTGCACGATGGCATCAAGCTTTTGTTTTTGGCTGTAGATGCCCACATACCATGCCCGATGATTGGGATTTTGCGTATGGTTATTGGCACACCACACCTTAAAATCAGCCAGTTCAGGCAGCTCAAACCACCCGCTTCTCTCAATCGCTTGATAAATGGTTGTGCCATCAGGCACGCTAAGCTCCTCATAATACTGCTTACCATCAAGCGCCACATAAGCAATGGCAATATCAATCACGTCAAATACTCAATCAACAGACCAACAAGCGCAGAGATCAGCACGATCGGCACAAGGATGCGCACCAACACACGCCAGATATTATAGCGCGCCTCGCTGCCAAAGTTCAGCGTCTTGCGCAAATGGCTAATTTTCATCACAAATCCTGCAAACACAGCAAGAACGAACACCGCCACCAGACTAATCACCGCCAATGCAATCAACAACACGCCAGAAGGCAAAGGACTAAATAACACTGCAAGCACGAGTAAGATCAAACTACCAAATAGCAGACCAAAACGCGCCACCAGCTGAAGCCCTGCATAAGACAGCAAGAACGCAGCAATCAACAGCATGCCTACGCCAGTTACTGCAAACGATAGTGGCGTCACCATCGAACTGCCCACCAGCAGTGCCAGCGATCCAAAAATCAGCTGAGTGAACCATATTGGCAAGATCAGTCCTGTTAAGGATTTTTTTGCTTGCATGACTTGGCTGGCCGTGCCTTGACTGCCAAACCAATAAAGACCTGTGCCCACACCCACAGACAACAGCGCAAGCAACACGGCACGCCCCCACTCTCCGAGGGTCACTTCTGTTAATACAGGCACACTCACGCCACTGGTCAGCCCACCATCGAATAAAGAAATCAAAGAACCTGTAAAAATAAGCAGCAACCCGACAGGTAGAAGCTTTGCTCTTAGTAAGCTTAAAATAAGCACAACCACCATCAAGACAGCACTCATGCCCATGCTTGGCACACCAATATTCTGAGCAATATTTGGCAGCTGCGCTTCAAAGCCCATCGCCACACGCAACGTGATGTTAGCAGCAATTAAGATAGACACCAACACAGACAGGCCTGCAAACACACGCCAAACCACAGACACATCCGCCTCACGCGTCAGTTTCTGCATGCCAAGCCATGGCGCATCTGCGCTGCGCGCTGATAAGGCGAATTCTGCAAATAGGATGGGCAACCCGACAAGCGTCATGGCAATCCCCCACATCAACCAAAAATCCAGTTCGCGAGCCATATTCGGTGCTAATTGCTGTGCAAACAACAGCGGCAATGCGCACGCCACAAAAAAGACGGTATATCTATGAAACATGGTTCTACCTTAAGATGGGTTTGTCTTTAACTGCTGTATTGTATCATAAACAAGAAATCAGCAGGCAGCAAAAAACCCCACTAAGGGGCTTTTTGTTATGCGATATGATTAGTGAACCGCTGACAAGAATTCAGATAGAATCTTGATGTCTTTGTCAGACAGTTTGGCTGCAACCATCTGCATCATACCTTTTTCGCCTTTTTTGGCGCTGTCATTAGTACGCACTTGCTCCGCCATAACACCTTCATCTTCACGGCCTGCAGCACGGAACATCTTCAGCTGAGTGGCTAGGTAAGTTGCGTGCTGACCTCCTAGACGTGGGAATGCAGCCCATTCGTTACCAGCACCTTTAGGATCGTGACAGCCTGCACATGGGATGATGCCACGGCTCTTATCACCACCTAGGTATAGTTTTTGAGCAGCAGCGTAGGTTGCCTTATTGCCATAACCCGGTGTCCATGGTGTTTGTGCAGCATAATAACCTGCCACATCAGCCAAATCTTGCTGAGTTAGACCCACAAGCTGTGCTTCCATAACACCGTTACGACGTGCTTTGGTCTTAAAATCAACCAGTTGCTTATATAGATATTTGATGTTCTGACCACCAAGGTTTGGCTGAGCTGGTGCAACCGAAACACCGTTAGCACCGTGACAAGCAGCACAGTTGGCATCAACGATTTTTTTGCCTGCTTCGATGTCATAGCTTGGTACAGTAACTGCGCTAGCGGTCATGCTGGCAATACCAAAGCCTGCAGCAAGAACAAGTTTGGCGAAAGTGGCTTTATTGGCAGGTTTCATAACAATTTCCTACTAACTGCTGGGAATCATCCCAAGTCTTGGGTTTTGTTCAAAATAACTCAAAAATAAAATACTAATATGGCTTCAAGAAAAATACTTTTCTAGGATGGCTGCTATTATAGCAAGACTTCACTAAATTTTCCTACAAAAATTGTGGTTTTGGTAACATTTTTTTCATTTTTTTGTTTTTTTATAAAAATATCCGCCAAATTATCCATAAATTTTATAATTTCGATGAAATTTAGCTTATTTTACCAATCCATCGATAAAAATCTTAGCCAACCAATAGGATTGACTATTTCGCCATGTAGTCGATTAATTGTTCGAAGTCGTCATTGGTGCATTTTTGGCATAAGCCCATCGCAGGCATTCTTGGCATGCCTTGTCTGGTGGATTTGACAAGTGCACTCATGCCTTTTTCGGATTTTAGCTTATTCCAAGTAGCCACATCGCCTTTTTTTGGAGCGTTTAGCGCGCCGCTATCATGGCATGTGCCACAAGTCTTATTATAATTATCAGCGATATCGGCATGGCTTACGGTTACAGCGGCAAGAATTAGACCGGTCAGACCAATTTTAAATAACTTTAACATAACCACTCTCAATTAGGATATCTATGGCATATTATGCGAGTTTTTTGCCAAGTTTCAAGGCGAATTTGGTAACTATTAGGATTGAGAGTTATTATCGGGCTGGGTTTTTGTGAATAATCGTTCACAAGTTCCTGTCTTATGCCAATACGTCCGAACATAAAGTTTGGCATCTGATAACATCACCAAACCAATCTCGTCTTTGCACGCATGAAATACTGCATTGCGATAAAAATCGCTCGGCATAGGCTCCCACCCTTGATTAATGGCATTTTGTGCAATGCGGTCAATCATTGCTTGGTCATAACGATGATAAATAGCTTGACGATAAACAGTACCGCCTTGACGGTTATAAATCTGTATGTCGTCAGGTTGCATCTCGCTCGCCAAAATATCCGTCATCAATATCGTATAACGTTGTTGCAACTCGTCCCAATTCTTATAAGTATAAGGTATTTTGTAGGGACTGCCTTGCCACATCTGCCACCAGAATAGGCTAGCAACAACTAGCCCAGTGATGATTTGCAGGCCTTTAATTATGGGTTTTAAAGACACATCTACGCCTTTATTATCGCTATTTTACGGCTTTCATGATACACTATTTTATCATTATTAGCAGTTATATTTGACACCATGACCACCACCGACTACCAAAAAATCATTCGCCAAACTGCCTTTTCGCTCTCTGCCCCCACCCTAAAACTCTGCCCGCCTGATACAGGCTTTGAAGTGGCGTTTGCAGGGCGGTCAAACGCAGGTAAATCGTCCGCCATCAACACCATCACCCACCAAAAACAGCTCGCCCGCTCGTCCAAAACCCCAGGGCGAACGCAGATGATTAACTTTTTTAATGTCGGCTCAGAGCATAGCCGTATCGTGGATTTGCCAGGGTATGGCTATGCCCAAGTGCCAGAAGCGATGAAAATCAAATGGCAAAAAGAGCTTGAAAATTACCTCGTTCATCGTGAAAGTCTGACGGGATTGATTCTGCTCACCGACATTCGCCACCCGTTGAAGTATTTTGATGAACAAATGCTTCATTGGGCAAAGGACGGCGACTTGCCTGTTCATGTGCTATTAACCAAAGCGGATAAATTAAAACGCGGGGCTCAAAAAACCGCTCTACTACAAACCAAAAAACAATTGCAAACGCTGGATTTACCATTTTCTATTCAGTTATTTTCGGCATTAAATAAAGAAGGGCTTGATGAATTGGCGGATGTATTGGGCAATTGGTTGCATTTGGGCGAGGATTTGAATTTGGATAATGTAGATTTAGAAAATATAAATTTAGAAAATGATAAATCGGAGAATACAGAATTAAATAATGATAATTAAAAATTTGTGAATTATTGTAGGGGAAAATCACATTCGCCCAAATAAAATTAACACTCATTATTTAAATTAAAAAGGCAAAAATGACAGGCATTTTATATATCGTTGCCACCCCCATTGGCAATCTAAACGACATGACGGCAAGGGCGATTGACACCCTAAAATCTGTGGACGTGATCGCCTGCGAAGATACTCGCACAAGTTCCAAATTATTAAGTTTTTTTAATATATCCACGCCCACCACCGCCTATCATGAGCATAATGCCGACACACAGACGGCACGGCTTGTCGAGCGATTACAAGGCGGACAGTCGGTTGCTCTTATCTCGGACGCTGGCACACCGCTTATCTCTGACCCTGGTTATCGACTGGTGAAGGCGTGCCATGATGAGAGCATCACCGTTGTGCCGATTGTCGGGGCGTGTGCGGTCATCGGGGCGTTGTCTGTGGCGGGTTTGCCGTCTGATAAGTTTAGTTTTGTGGGGTTTTTGCCTGCCAAACAACATGGGCGGATAGAGACTTTAAAGGCGCATCAAGCTCATACTGAGACGCTGATTTTTTATGAAGCACCGCACCGCATCACAGACTGCCTATCCGACATGGCGGACGTGTTTGGCGGTGAACGAGAAGCCACGTTGTGCCGTGAAATTAGCAAAACCTTTGAGACGATAAAAAAATTACCGCTGGCTGATTTATTAGAATTTGTAAAGAATGACCCCAACCAACAACGTGGCGAGATTGTGCTGGTTGTGGCAGGTAATACCCAAAAAGAACAAAAAGCGGATTATGATGAATGGCTACTTGCCATTGCCAAAGAATTACCACCAAAAAAAGCAAGTGCAATCGTGGCGGATGTATTGGGTATTAAAAAAAGCGCAGTTTATGATAGACTGCTTGAATTAAGCAAATAACTTGGGATAATCCTGTAAACTAAAGAAAACCGGAGACAAACATGACCTTAAAAGCAACCTTAACCGACAGCATCAAGACTGCTATGAAAGCCAAAAACATGGAGCAAGTCAAAGTACTGCGCAACGTCCAAGCCGTCATCAAGCAAGTCGAGATTGACGGACAGACTGAGCTTAATGATAAAGATGTATTGGCAATCTTACAAAAGCAAATCAAACAACGTCAAGAATCTCTAGGCATTTACACCGCCAATGGACGTGATGATTTGGCGCAAAAAGAGCAGTTTGAGATTGACGTGATTTCTGCATTTCTGCCTGAGCAGTTATCTGATGACAAAATCCTTGCCATCATCAATGAGACCATCAGTGAGCTTGGTGCGTCTGGCATGAAGGACATGGGGCGCGTGATGAATGCCGTCAAAGACAAGACCGCAGGACAAGCCGACCCTGCCGTGATGTCAGGACTTGTCAAAAAAGCGCTGACCGACTAATCACACCTTGTAAGATCAATCAATAAAGACTCATGATTATCATGAGTCTTTAGTTATTATTTGGGTTTAAAATCGCGTGCGGTTAATATGACCTCTTTGTCCTTATCAAGCATACCGATGAGCGCACTTAGATCCTGATGGTTCTGAGCAACCTTAATCGCCTGAGCATTCGACTGTAGCGCGCCTTGATATTTGCCAGTCCATAACTCTACCTGCGATCGCGCCTGTAGCGCATAAATGGTAGATATATCCCTAGTGCGAGCGTCAGCATCTGTAAGCGCCTTTTGTTCATATGCCTGTCTGATCAATTGCCAAGCCTGCACATCATGCAGGTTTTGATGAGTTAGGCTCTGAATCAACGCAAGCGCTTCAGCGATTTGACCATCATGAATCAGATTATGCGCCAGATGCAGCCTTAGATCTCGCCGCTCAGGATAGATATTATGAATCAGACTTAAGGCGGATACTGCCTTATCATAGTGATGCTGAGCGGTGTGCAAATGCGCCTGTACGATACTTGGTAATACATCGTACTCGCCAAAACCCCCTTGTTCAAACACTCTCTGCGCCGCCTGATATTCATGGTGATCTGTCAGATGCATGACAAGGGCGAGCCGTGCGCCATCGCTCTGGTTGGCGTTCGCGGTTAAGTCAGCTTTAGTTGCCTGTTTTGATAGATATTTTAAGCGCCAATAAAGCTCATCAAAGAGCTTATCTTGAACCTGCTTCTCGCTCATCGCCACACGTGGATAATTTGCTGCACGCGCGCTGGCTTCAGAGAGTCGCTCCATCGTAAATGGATGCGACTGCATAAAGCTGGGCGAGAAGGCGTTTTTTGATTGATTTAAAGATACTTGTCTATAAAGCTGATTAAAGAATCTTGGCATGGCACGCGCATCATATCCAGCTTCAGATAGAATCTGCTGCCCCACCCTATCCGCCTCTCGCTCATGCTCTCGGCTGTGCGCGGCGGCATTCTCTGCACTCGCCGTCTGGGATCCTGCCATGACAGCAAGCACAGCATCCCCTCTAGCAGCACTTGCTGCCAATGCCGCAATAAGTCCTCCCAACTGTATCGCCATGAGCTTTTTGGCATTATCTAAGCGATGTTCATAATGACGCTGACTTAGGTGCGCTACTTCATGCGCCAGCACACTCGCCACCTCGTCTAGGCCGCCTGCCGCCAGCACCGTGCCTGTATTCATGCCAATGACACCGCCCGGCACAGCGAATGCATTGATGTTATTATCATTGATGAGTGGTACAGCAATGATGGGATGAGCCCGCACCAATGCATTCATCTGAGCAGTCATCGCATATAGTACCTGCACCGACCATGGGTCATCGATGAGCGGCATGTTCGCATTAATCTGCTGTAGCGACCATAGGGCAACTTGGCGGTTATGATACTGCTCATTAAATCCTACGCCTGCGCTTAGATTCGGTACTCTTAGGCTCTGGGCCGATCCATTGACGCGCACAGCACCATCCGCAATCGCCTGCGTGGATAATATTAATGCCGCTGCAATTACTGTCTTTTTTATCATATTATTATCCAACCATCATAAACACCCCTACTATAAAACTAAATCACGTTGCAATCAAGCTGATATTATTTGCTCAATACTTACCGAATTTTATGGGCATTCGTTCGTTTTGGCTTGTAAAATACAACACCGACCAAATATTAAGCAGATGTTTTATAGTTTAGATGAATGAATTGACATGCCAACTCTTTGCCCTACTCTTATCAAACAATTAGACGCCCCGACACTAGAATTTATCCATGATAATATTAAAAATGCAGAAGATGCGACCATTAGCGCATTTTTTGATGCGCGCGGCATGCCCTGCCCCATGCCATTATTAAAAGCAAAAATTGCCCTGCGTTCGGTGGCAGATGGCGAAAGCCTTTATCTCGTCGCTAGCGATAAAAATTCCCAAACTGACCTTATCGCATTTTGCCAAAAAAACCACATGGATGTTCAAACTTGGCAAAGCGGGGACGTACACAATACAGAAAACTGTTTTCACTTTATCATCACAAAAATTGGTGCAAAAAAGGCTAGCGTTTAGGCGTCTTACGCCTTACAATAGAACTAAAATTTAAACCAAAAAGACGACAATGACAAAGAACTACAACGACGGTTATCAAGACGACTATGGCGGCTTTGGTGATGATTACCAAGACGACGCCTACGATGACTATGAAGATAGTTATGAGATGGACGAAGAGGCGCTCGGTGAAGGTTTTCATGAAGTCGATGACATGGATGACATCGGGGAATTGGATGATTATGACAGCGATTTTGAGCCTGTCGCTAAGCCCAAACCTACACGCACCATCATCGATCACGATGACAATAAAGTAACACCAGAATACGAAGTTGCAACGCGTGACCTCGTGCCTGCCATGCCCACGCATCTGGCAGCCCCTGGAGTTAATTTGGGCGCTTATATCAATACCGTGCATCAGATTCCCATCTTAACTCCTGAAGAAGAAAAACAACTCGCCGAACGTTATTATCATGATGGCGATGTTGAGGCGGCTCGCCTGCTGGTCATGAGCCATTTACGATTTGTCATCCATATCGCGCGCAGTTATTCAGGTTATGGATTGTCACAAGCCGATCTAATCCAAGAAGGCAACCTAGGTCTGATGAAAGCGGTTAAGCGCTTCGACCCAAGCAAAGGCGTGCGCTTAGTGAGCTTTGCTGTGCATTGGATTAAGGCGGAAATTCACGAATTCGTCATCAAAAACTGGCGTATCGTCAAAGTCGCAACCACCAAAGCGCACCGTAAGCTATTCTTCAACCTAAGAAGCCTTAAAAAATCAAGCAATCAGCTTACTCTAGAGGAAGCAGGAGCCATCGCACGTGATCTCAATGTCACCGTCAAGCAAGTGCTAGAAATGGAGAGCCGCTTGACGAGCTACGATGCTTCCTTTGAAATGCAGGATTCTGATGAAGACGAAGGTCGTTACGCACCGCAGCTGTTCTTAGAAGATGCCGTCGACCCTGCCGACGTGGTTGAAGAGGCGGACTGGGAAGAGAACACCACCAGTGCGCTAAAAGAAGCAATGGACGAGCTGGACGAGCGTTCACGCGACATCATCACACAGCGTTGGCTCGCCGATCAAAAATCCACCCTGCATGATCTGGCTGCAGTCTATAATATCTCTGCTGAACGTGTCCGCCAGATCGAAAAGAACGCCATGGATAAGATTCGTGATGCAATGACGCTAGACAGTTCAATGCTGAACAATTGATGACTGCTCCGGGGTAAATGATTCATGACTTGGTTGAAAATTTCCGCCTTAAATCTCGCCATCGGTGTCGGTCTTGGTGCTTTCGGTGCGCATGGATTGCAAGGCTTCGCAGGCGCTTATGAGCTTGAAATTTGGGATACGGCCACGCTTTATCTATTTATTCACGCGCTTGGATTGCTTGCCATTGGCGTGCTTAATGCGGTTAGTCAATACCGCATTACGCTGCCTGCTTATCTTATTCAAGCAGGTATTGCGATCTTCAGCGGTACGCTATATGCCATGGCTCTTGGCGCACCCAAATGGCTTGGCATGATAACGCCGATTGGCGGAACGCTCATGATCTTTGGCTGGTTGGTTTTGGTCTTTGGCACGTTTGTAAAGGCGTAAACCACCACAAAACCAAAAGTCATCAAATAATCAAAAATCCATATTACAACTTAATTATATGTTAAACATCACCCTAAATGGCGACGCCATCAGCACCGATCAGAGCAATGTGCTTGCCCTGCTAGAGAGTCTTGAACTCACTCAAGGCAGATTCGCCGTAGAAATCGATGGCAGTCTAGTACCAAAATCACGCCTCGCCGACACACCCATCACCCAAGGCATGAACATTGAAGTTGTTCAAGCTGTCGGTGGTGGCTAATTCCTGATTAAGAAAAATACCACCATGAGCATAAGAATTGCAGCCATACAGCTAAACAGCCAAACCGACATCGATGCTAATCTTGACATCATCACGCGTGCGGTCGCAGAGACCGTCTCTTTAGCTGACGTCATCGTCTTACCAGAAAATATGTGCGTCATGGGGCGACAAGGCGAACTGGCAGCGCGATTCGATGAGGTCAGTCGCCACCTGTCGGAGCTTGCCAAATCACATGGCGTGCACATCGTGGCAGGCACACTACCATGCGCCACACGCGCAGATGGCACAGCTGTCCCACAGGGCAAATACCGACAGACCAGCCTAGTGTTCAGCCCATCAGGCGAGCAAATCGCCCGCTATGATAAGATTCACCTGTTTCGCGCGACAGTCAATGACAGCACAGGCAGCTATGATGAAGGTAAGACCTTCGAGGCTGGTGATCAACTTGTGGTGACACCACTGTATATTCATGGGCAGACCATACAGCTTGGGATGATGATCTGCTTTGATGTTCGTTTCCCTGCGATGGCTCAGCGTCTAAGACAGATGGGCGCAGACATCATCACCGTACCGGCCGCCTTTACCCATAAGACAGGCGAAGCGCATTGGCAGCTTCTGCTACAAGCGCGCGCCCTAGACAGTCAATGCATGGTGATCGGCAGCACTCAAGGCGGCACGCATCGCATTGGTGGTAACACTCGTCAGACTTGGGGTCACGCACTCATAACCAACGCACACGGCAAGGTGATCGCTGATACACAGATGAGTGACATTCAAGGCGATTATTTGGCTGTCTTTGCGACATTTGATAAAGACGAGCAAACCAAAATCCGCCAAAGCATGCCCATTTTTGACTGTCATCGACTGGCTTAGATATAAACAAAAAAACCGCTCGGAAGCT
>NZ_AOMT01000027.1 GCF_000696305.2 Moraxella bovoculi 237 | reverse complement strand
ATAAATAAAAAAATCGCTACAATGATGAGTCGATTTTTTTTTCATGCAATGATCGTGGATTATTTCCAACGATAGCCTGCACCAGCACCGAAGGTACCAGAGCCAGAGGAATTTACTGAGCCGCCGATCTTATAGGTAAAGGTGCCAGTCTCACTTGCACCAGTAAGACCAACTGCTACCGCATTTTCACCATTGTAGAAGCCTGTACCACCAGTGATGTAGTGGCTACCAGCAGCCGGTGCTGGCATCATGGCAATGGCCACAGCACCAGCCACGCCTGCACTTAGCTTATCATCAAGCTTGTTGATTTTGTCATTAAGGCTGTTATCCAATGCACCGATCTTGTCATTGATCGGCTGTAGATCGACTGCCGCTGGCGTTCTGCTTATCAAAGTTGCAATGTCCGCTTGGTTCTTGGTGATTGCTGCTTTATTATCTCTGATCTGTGCACGGTTGTTTGCCACTTCATCAACGGTGGTTTCAGAAATCACAGCCAATTTACCGATGTCATTGGTATTGTCAGCGATTTCGTCGATCAATACATGAGATGCTGTGGTTAAAGCGTCAACAGTTGCTTGATCAGCTTTGTCGGCAACAGCAGTTTCTAGCTTATTAATCTTACCTTGGTTGGTACCTGCAAGAGATGCAAGGTAAGTATCGAAGCTTCTCATTGCATCGACAACTCTCTTGTCTGCTTTTTGAGCCAAGGCTTGCTTGTTTTCTGCAATCTTGCCGTGGTTATCTTTGATCTGTGCACGGTTGTTTGCCACTTCATCAACAGTGGTCTCAGAGATGACAGCAAGCTTACCGATGTCATTGGTGTTGTCAGCGATTTCGTCGATCAGTACATTAGATGCTGTGGTTAGGGCATCAATTGTTGCTTTATTATCTCTGATCTGTGCACGGTTGTTTGCTACTTCATCAACAGTGGTTTCAGAGATGACAGCAAGCTTACCGATGTCATTGGTGTTGTCAGCGATTTCGTCGATGAGGACATTAGATGCTGTGGTTAGGGCATCAATCTTGTCATTGACTGGTTTTAGATCTACTGTTACTTGACCATTCGGCGCAGTCTGCTTATTCATCAGTTCTGCGATGTTTGCACGGTTTTCAGCAATTTCATTG
>NZ_AOMT01000026.1 GCF_000696305.2 Moraxella bovoculi 237 | reverse complement strand
ATACGTTATTTTATTACATAACCAAATAAAACACACCTTAAATAAGGTGTGTTTTTTATGATTAATGATTACGCGTCGTACGGATCTCTAAGTACGATGGTCTCATCACGGTCAGGGCCGGTTGAGATGATGTCTACAGGGCAGCCCACCAATTCTTCGATGCGCTTGATGTAGATTTTGGCATTCTCTGGCAGATCTTCAAACTTAGTGATGCCAATGGTTGACTCGCTCCAACCCGCCAATGTCTCATAAGTTGGTTCTACTTTTTCATAGAATTCTGCATCGTATGCACCTGCGCACTCGCCTGCGGGTACTTTGTATTCGGTCGCAATCTTAATCTCATCAAGACCATCCAGTACATCAAGCTTGGTCAAGCAGATGCCAGACATTGAGTTTAGCACCACCGCGCGACGCAGGCTAACAGCATCGAACCAGCCACAGCGACGGGCACGACCCGTGGTTGCACCAAATTCATGACCCACTTTAGCCAGATGTTCACCCACTTCACAGAACAGCTCAGTTGGGAAAGGACCTGAACCCACGCGCGTGGTATACGCCTTAGTGATGCCCAGTACATAATCAAAGTACAATGGACCCAAGCCTGTGCCTGTCGCCACGCCACCTGCGGTCGTGTTCGAGCTGGTTACGAACGGGTAGGTGCCGTGATCGATGTCAAGTAGCGTGCCTTGAGCACCTTCAAACATTAGGTTCTCACCCGCTTGACGGCGAGTCTCTAGCTCTTCAGTCACATCGACAACCAAATCTCTTAGCTCTTTTGCCCATAGCTGACATAGCTCAAGCGTCGCATCATAATCGATAGCATCAACCTTGTAGTATTGAGTCAGCGCAAAATTATGATATTCCAAAATCGCTTCTAACTTTTTTGGCAGGTCGCTACGGAATAGGTCGGCTACTTTCAGCGCACGGCGAGCCACTTTATCCTCATAGGCAGGACCAATACCACGACCTGTGGTGCCGATCTTAGCATTGCCGCGTTTGATTTCACGCGCCCGATCAAGTGCAGTGTGATAAGGCATGATCAGCGGACAAGCAGCAGAGATGCGCAGACGCTCTCGTACAGGTACACCTTTATCGATTAGACCGTTCATTTCTTTTAGTAATGCATCCGGTGCCAATACCACGCCATTACCGATGAAGCAAGTCACGCCCTCGCGCAAGATGCCAGATGGAATAAGATGCAATACCGTCTTCTCACCGTCCACGACCAATGTGTGACCTGCATTATGACCACCTTGGTAACGCGCTACTGCGGTTGCTTTTTCGGTCAGTAGATCGACGATCTTACCTTTGCCTTCATCGCCCCATTGGCTGCCTAAGACAACGACATTCTTACCCATGATAATTCCTCATTTAACAATTAATTTTCAAATTAGCGACAAATCAAAATCAGTCATCACCGACCAATCGAACAGCCCAACCATCAGCATCATCAAGATGCAACACGCCATCAATCTGGACAGGTCTGTCATCAGCGGATAGTGGCTTGATAACAACACACCCTTCATCTTGCAAGGTTTTGATTTGTATGGTTAGATCTTCTTTTTGGATCTCGGTGCTATTCGTTAGATCTTCATAGTCCACCACAATGATGGTGTCTTCTTGGAGTTCAACGAATTCAAGCAAGCGGTTAATATCCATACTAAAGCCACTCGCCTGTCGTCCTACCGTTGCACAAAAACGTCCGCCACGAACCAAAGGCTGTGTCTGCGTGGTAGATGGTTGATTCAGATATACATTAAATACAATACCGGTATGATAGTGATAACCAGACAGCTCAGTCACATCAACACTCACCGTCATGCCAAGCGCTCTTATGTGCGCACTTAGTGTCGCCAGATCCTTAGTTGCATCGATGATGATCGGATCGTTCTGAGCTTTTTTGGAGAGTTTTACCAATAGATTATCGGCGTCTGGTGTCGCATCTTGAGCCAGATTATGCTTAGCAAGTACCAAAAAATCAGTGCCATCTGGCATATCGGCGCAGAACGCTTGAAGCACTGGCAAGTCTTTTTTGTTATACAGCGCCATCAACTGATTACAAGCTGCCTCATCCAAGCCGTGCAGCCGCGTTAAGCTCTCAAAGATCGCCACATGACCCACATCCACATGAAGATCGCGGCGACTCATACCAATCTCATCTGTCAAGGCAGTGATAAGCTCCAACAAAGACAGCTCCGCACCAACATCGCCCACCCCAAAAATCTCAGCACCCAACTGTAGCGGTGTACGCAACCCGAACAATCCGTTCGGCAATGTCTTTAGTACTTGTCCGATATAACAGTAACGCGCCACGCCTTTGCCATGCTGAGCATCAATGCGCGTGATCTGCGGTGTGATGTCCGCACGAACACCCATCGTACGTCCAGTCAGCTGATCAACAATCTTAAAGGTCTGGCGTTTTAGGTCTTCATCCGCCCCACCAAGCAGCGTCTCGGTGTATTCAATCAAAGGAGGCAACACAAGGCGATAGCCATGCGCCGTCAATACGAACAATAACGCATCGCGCAGACTTTCTTGTTTTTGAGCATCTTTAAATAGAACATCTGCCACACCATCGGGCAGTAGCCAATTTTGAGCATGGGTTTGAAGACTGGTGGAAGCGGTGCAAGCAGGCACAAATCACCCCTAAAAGCATAAAAAATACAATAAAAATAGCAAGTCATTACTTGCCAAATTAAAATAGAGAAAAAACAAACGGTTTTATGTGGTTTTTTCGTGCTTAGTGTACCATTAAATCACGCCCACGACTAGGCTAAATTGCAAATTATTTTAAAAAACCATGAAAACCACCCAGCAAGAACACAATCATGAATTTATAATGAAAGTTAGCTAAAATGTTGCTATAATATGGCAATTTTATCCAGCATCTAAGTTTTGGCATGGATAAGCTTCAAACATCAAGCACACAAGGGGGCGACATGCCGAACAAGCACGATACTGACGACATCCTAGCCCCAGCTGCACCCACAACCAGATCAGAACCGCATCGACCTGACACCATCGAAAGCTATCTAAAAGTTCAAACCAGCGAACACGACATTCGCCCAACCGATGGCGAGCTGGATTTTGGTGAAGAAGATGAAGACGAAGAAGAACTGGTCTTATCGGACAATCAAGACAGCTACATCTACGGCGATGCTGATGCCACAGATGAAGACACCATCGAGACGATGACGGTGTATGACCCTGACGCTGATAGATTTGAAGACCTTGAAGATTCTGGTGACAACGAAACCATCATCTGCTATTCGTATTCTAGAAAAACAGGCGAACCCATCGAACAGCTCGCCATTGATGACGTCAGTCGCGCACTTACCAACAACAACCAATTCATCTGGCTAGGTCTTTACGATCCTAGCATTGAGACCGTTCAGGAAGTCAAGGATGCCTTCGACCTACACGAACTTGCCCTAGAAGACGCCCTTGCCGACCATCAGCGTCCAAAGGTAGAAAGCTATGGCCATGACATGATCTTCGTGGTGGTACGTACCGCAAAGCTAGAAGACAATCAAATCCGCTACGGCACAACCGCGATATTCATGGGTAAGAACTTCATCATCAGCATTCGCCGCGGTGCATCCAACTCATACACCCCTGTGCGAGAGCATTATCATCGCCGCCCTGAACGTCTTCGCTTAGGCCCGATTTTCGTGCTGCACGCGATTTTGGACTTTATTGTCGATAACTATTTGCCGATCACCGACCGTTTGGGTAATTACCTGCGCGAACAAGAACGAAACATTTTTTCATCAGAATTTAGCCGTGACACGCTACGAAGCCTGTATGAATTAAAATCACAATTGGTTCACATGCGCGCGGTCATTCTGCCTGTACAAGACGTGTGTAATTTCTTTATTAACCACAAAAAAAACGAGCTGATCTCAGCCTTTCCTGCTGCTGCCCAGCCCTATTTTAGAGACGTGAACGACCACCTGTTACGTTCGCTGGATGCGGTAAACGGACTTAACGAGATGCTGTCTGTCGCGATGAATACCTATACCACGATGGTTACCATGGGACAGAACGACGTGGTTAGAAAGCTGGCCGCATGGGCAGGTATCGCGGCTGTACCGACTGCCATGGCAGGTATCTATGGCATGAACTTTGAATTCATGCCTGAGCTGACATGGCGTTATGGTTACTTCGCTGTGATTGGGCTGATTTTGGCGATTTGTATGTTTTTATATTATAAATTTCGCAATGCAGGCTGGCTATAAGCATCAACACAAAGGGCGTCAAACGCCCTTTTTCTCGGTCAGATATTGCCAATACCGCCTTGGCAGCTGCGCGATGTGATGCTTAGGATTGATGCGCTCCTTGATGGTGACATGGCGAAAATATGCCTGCCACAGCCTTTGATATATCGGCTCGCGATCCGTGTGAATCACGGACGAATCTCCCAAGACCACTTCATCAATCTGCGCAATCTCACGCACGCCTGCCGTAGGCTCTGTATGGTCATAAAAAATCCCATAACCTCGCACCACATCGAAGATTAGCCAGCTCTGATCGGCAAAGCGCTTGGCAAAAAAATCACCTAGCAGCGGCAGCACATTAAAATCAGGATTCACCTTAGCCAGATACACCCCTTGGGTGGTATCTTCAAACCTTACGAACGCCTGCATGCGATGGCGTTCACGACCTACTTTTTTGACGGCGATTTGAACCGCTTGCACATCAGGATGTGCGAAATTTTGCATGACTTTCTTGTTGGGATTATCCAGCTGATACACCACAACACGAAACAGATGCGTATATATCTTGGCACCTTCTGACAAAAATGCCCACACCACTTCTCGCAGCGGCAAAATTTGCTTAATCTTAATGAGAACGCGCGCCGCCTGATCTTCATTACTCTCAATCCAAATCTCATTCGCCAAGAAATTCGGCACATGATCAAAAGACGACACGATCGATAATGGCGATCTTGCCAATCGCTGCGCATACGCGTAGAACACTGCTGACAGCCAGCCCTCGAAGCTACCATCAAATATCAGCACCGTCTCATCAGCAGATTCCATCAATGATGGTTGGGAATAAGGTGTCAATTGCATGGTCTGATGAGTTACTCAGAATAACGACAGCTGACCTGTGCGATGCTCGCTGAATTTGGTCTTGGTATTACCCATTAGCAGCTCACGGAAATTCTCACGCGTCAGATCATTGAGATAAGGATTAGGCACTGATAACGCCACAAAATACCGCGCTCGGTTCACTGCCGCACCCATCTGTTTAAGATGATCCAACGTCAGTGCGGTGAATTTGCGGGATTTGACGATTTTTTTGGCGGTACGCACACCAATGCCTGGCACACGAAGCACCATCTCATAAGGCGCGGTTTGAATATTGACAGGGAAATGTTCACGATGGCGAATCGCCCAAGCCAATTTAGGATCGAATTGCAAATCCAAAAAAGGTGAATCTGCATCAACGATCTCATCAGCATGAAACCCATAAAAACGCATGAGCCAATCCGCCTGATATAGGCGATTTTCACGCACCAGTGGCACGGGCGTGCTGATGTCAGGCAGTCGTTTATCAGACAGCATGGGCACGTAGCCTGAATAATAGACACGTCTTAGCTCATATTTTTGATAAAAATGACTCGATAAGCGGATGATCTGATGGTCAGTCTCACCCGTCGCGCCGATGATAAACTGGGTGGATTGCCCTGCTGGCGTGAATTTAGGAGCGTGTTTATGGACTTTTTTTGACTCTTTGAATTGCACGATTTGCTCTTGCACCGTTTGCATGGGCGCTTTCATGTCGTCATGGTTCTTCTCAGGTGCTAAGAGCGCAAGCCCTGATTTGGTCGGGATTTCCATGTTTACCGAAAGGCGATCTGCATACAGTCCCGCTTCTTTCATCAGTTCATCGGACGCACCTGGAATGGTCTTTAGATGGATATAGCCTTGAAATCTGTGCTCAGTGCGCAAGGTCTTGGCAACCCGCACAAGCCGCTCCATGGTGTAATCCGCATTCTTAAAAATCCCCGAACTCAAAAACAGCCCTTCGATATAATTTCGCCGATAAAACTGCATGGTCAAATCCACCACTTCTTCAACGGTAAAAGCGGCGCGCGGCGTGTCATTACTACGTCTAGACGTACAATAAGCGCAGTCATAGATGCAGTGATTGGTAAATAGGATCTTCAACAGCGACACACAGCGACCATCTTCGGTAAAACTGTGGCAAATCCCTGACTTAGAGGCATTACCAAGACCGCCTGTATTCTTGCGATTGCCGCCGCTAGATGAGCAGGAGACATCATATTTGGCAGCATCCGCCAAGATAGAGAGCTTCTCTTCGATACGAGTAGAATTCATTAATTTTTCTTAGTTTTTTGTCGGTTTTGATAGATACGATTGGTATGAGTTTATATTATCACTATAATATTTGCCGAACAGGTCATTTAATATGTCCTGACTACTTCGCTGTATATTGGGATGTTGATGATATTTTAAATTAAAATTTTGTTAAAATTTGTACATTGCTTGGTTCTTAAATTTTAATGTCAAACGATAATTCCTGCACCGCTCCATCCAAAATCATGCACCACCTTACCAAAGTCATCATCAATCGGAGCCATCACCGTGATACGCTTACCGCTCATGTCATCAAATGCCAAAGTATGAGCGTGCAAAAGTAGCCTTGATACGCGCGTAAACTCTGCCACCGCACGATTTTGGGCGGTGTCGCCATGCGTGGTATCGCCGACAATAGGATGAAAAAGATGAGTCATGTGCCGTCTTAGTTGGTGCTTTCGCCCTGTAATTGGGGTAAGTTTCATAAGACTATACCGAGATGTGGCGTATCTATCCACCGATACAAAAGGCATTTCGCACGTTGCCAAATTCTCATAATCGGTTATGGCGAATTCAGGTTCTTTATTCGTTTTGGCGAATTTATCGGCGATTTTATCAAGTTTGACTTTTAACGGATAATCAATCCGCCCACTACCCAAAAGATAGCCACGCACCACCGCCAGATAGGATTTATCTACCGTATGATGTTCAAATTGCCCCGACAATGCCCGTGCCGCATCAGACGACTTGGCAAACAATAGTACCCGTGACGTTGGGCGGTCTAGCCGATGAACAGGGAAAACGTGTTGCCCAAGCATATCACGCAAAACCGTCATCACAAATACCGTCTCATGCTTGTCAAGCCATGAGCGATGAACAAGCATACCAGCAGGTTTGTTCACCGCCACCATGTCATCATCTTGATATAAAATTTGTAGCATTTTGCCATTTCCGATTGTTTCATTTATTAAATGTGTAAAATCATAAGGGCGAATATGATTCGCCCCTACAATCCAAAACCAAGCGTTACAAATCCACCAAGCGACAAAACAGCTCATCATACGCCATTTTGTCCTGCACGTTTTGCCCAACCGCCACCGCCATGCCATCAAGACTTGCTAGGAAATTTTCTACCTTATCAAGGCTTAGATTGTCCTCCCCATTTATCAGCCCTGCCACATCCATGTCGGTATGAATGCTATCAAGCCCAAGCCCCACTCGCACCACGTCCATAAGCATAAGCCGTGTCAAAACAGCAAAATCAGCAAAACTCATCACGCCCTGCCAGTAGTCGCTGGCACTCACCGCTGACCGCTCGCCATGCCTTAGCGTAAGCCATGTTTTTAGCCACAATACACGCTTACCAAACCACACCGCCTTTGGCAAATCCACCGCCTTTAATACCGCCCCGTCGGTGAGCGTCAGGGCAAGTCTGGCAAGACTCTCATCGCCCAGAAATCCACCTACATAAGCCAACGCCACATCATGAGCAACAGCCCCAAGCGGCAGGGCTTGCACACGGCTTTTTATCGTAGGCATGAGTTTGGCAGGGTTGTCGCTTATCAGTATCAAATGCACGCCTGCCCGTGGCTCTTCTAAGGTTTTTAGCAGGGCATTGCTCGCCCCAATCGTGAGACTGTCGGCATCATCTAGCACGATGAGCCGAACGCCATGCCCCTTGACGTGGCTATACTCTTGCAAGGCTCGCACGTCATCAATCTTAATGGACGACCGCTCACTCTCATCAGACGTAGGCAGGCTCTCGGACGGTAGCGCCATAACATCAGGGTGCGTCCCTGCCATGAGCCAATGACAGCTGTCACACGCCCCACACGCCCCCTGCTCGCCCTTGTCATCACAAAGCAGCCACGCCACAAACCGCCACACAAATTCACGCTTGCCAATGCCTGCCATGCCACACGCCAACAGCCCATGCGGTAATTTACCGTCATAAAACTGACCAACCACCTGCTCCCAAGCATGGGTTTGCCAAGGCAGTAACGGGGCAAAATAGGACAACTGTTCTTGTTCGTTCATATCAGAATTTTAAAAACTCATCAATCGGCATGGCATTTAGCCTATCCAAGTCTTCCTCGGTGTCCACCCCAAGCGGTAGGGCGACTTTGGCGATATCTATGGCGATTTTTTGCCCATTTTCTAAAATGCGAAGCTGTTCTAGGCTCTCCAAACGTTCCAATACGCCCTGCTCCCATGTGCCAAATTCCTTTAATAATTTGACCCGATACGCATAAAGCCCCAAATGACGATAGGCGTTTTTTGGTCTCTCACCAAGCTCGCCTGTCAAATGAGCATCTCTGTCGTAGGGCATGGGGCTACGGCTAAAATACAAGGCATTCTGGCGAGCGTGGACGACTTTTACCACCGAATTTTTATAAAAATCATCATAATTATCAATCACTTCACACAAAGTCGCCATGACACAGTCAGAATTTTCCACCAAAAGATTTTTGGCTTGTTCTAGCAGTACAGGCGGTACAAGCGGTTCATCGCCTTGCATATTGATGACAATGTCATCATCCGCCAAACCCAAAATCTGTGCCACCTCGCCCAGTCTGTCCGTGCCTGATGCATGCTCACCCGTCATCACCACAGGCACGCCCGCACACTCACACACCGCAAAAATCCGCTCATCGTCTGTTGCCACGCACACGCTGTCGGCAAAAGTCGCTTGCAGGGCTTTTTGAGCTGTCCAGAGAATCATGGGCTTGCCATGCAAATCCAGCAAAGGCTTGGCAGGTAGGCGAGTGGATTTGTAACGGGCAGGGATAATGATGTGGGTTTTGGGGGTGGGTTTCATGATTTTTCCTTAAATTATTTTAACAAATTCAACCTTTAAAATACCATACCAAATGATAAATAAAAATCACAAAAACAAAATATTGCCATTATTTGGCTCTTTTGGAGTGATAGTGCCATTGATTAATCCAAGTGCATAATCAAGCTTAGGGTTGTTCTCTTTGGGGATGGGGCGAGATTTGCCATTTGCGTCAATAGCCACATAAGTAAATACCGCTTCGGTTACACATTCATGATTGCCAGAGCCGTCCTTAATTTGTTTTCGCCATACTTCCACTTTGACTTCCAAAGATGAATTTCCGATACGGGTGCATTGTCCATAACAGCATACCATATCGCCCACCAATACAGGGCGTAAAAACACCATTTTATCCATCGAAACCGTTACCACTCTTCCTTTACCAATTTCTTTGGCAAGGATTGCTCCGCCCAAATCCATTTGCGACATAATCTAGCCACCAAAAATATCGCCATTAGCATTGGTATCGGCAGGCATTGCCAAAGTTCGCATAACAAGACTGCCTTGCGGAGCCTGTTTGATTTCATTTGTCATGAGATTACTTCTTAATCTATAAAATATGGTTTGTGATTTTAAATGATGTACTTACAAAGATTCAATTAAGGATATTTAGCCAAACAAATCAAGCAACATTAACCAATCCTAAAAGCACCCTATCCATTTCTTCATAGACACTCTCCGATAACAACGCTTGTACAGGTAACACCCAAACATTATCAAAAATTGTATGATTATGACGTTTGGCAAGTTCACGCAATTTAACCGCATCTTTACTGGTTGTAATGATTGGCAAATCGGTCAAATCGGTCAAATCATCAAGAGTAAAATCATGATGATCGCCAAAAGCACGCTCCACCACGTCAAAACCAAGCTCATTTAACGTTTTAAAAAAGCGAGCAGGATAGCCAATACCGCTTACCGCATAGACCTTTTGGGGTGGTAAAGTTTCATCATTTACCGATTTGTCATTTCCCAAAAGTGGCATGGGATTGTTTGGGGCTAAGTGCATTAAAAGGGCATTATTATCATATTTCTCGGCTCGGCTATCATGATAAATCACGGTGGCACCATTTAGGCGGTCAAGCGGTTCACGCAAAAAGCCTTGTGGGAATAACTTCTCATTGCCAAACCCACGCACCCCGTCCACGACTATCCATTCTACATCTCGGTGTAGGGCATAGTGTTGCAGTCCATCATCGCTGATGATGAGTTGTAGATTTGGGTAATTTTCAAGCAAAATCTCAATCGTCCCACCACGATTTGCTCCCACCGCCATTGGCACGCCTGTCTCGCCCACGATAAGGCACGGCTCATCGCCGACTTCTTTAGGAGTACTACCTTCACGAACCAACGCAGGGCTACTGTCCACCCGCCCATAGCCCCGACTTATCACGCCCACGTTTACGCCTTTGCCTTGTAAATATTTGACAAGGGCGATGATAAGTGGCGTTTTACCACTACCGCCCACCGTGATATTTCCGATAATCATCACAGGGATGGGAGCGTGGTATTTGGCAAGTTTATCCTTATCATACAAGAACTTACGCACACGCCCCACCACGCCATACAGAGCGGACAACGGGGCAAGTGTGGCAAGCATGAGGGATTTTTCTTGCCATGCCTTTGTGATGAGAAGTTCTAGGTTTTTCATGCCTTACCCTGCTCGCTTTGCTCATCAAAGGTGCGTTCGTACATGGTGCGATACATACTGCCTTTGGCAAATAGCTCGTCATGCGTGCCGATTTCCACGATTTGCCCTTTATCCATGACGATGATGCGGTCGGCGTTTTGAATGGTAGATAAACGATGAGCGATGACAAGCGTGGTACGACCGCGCATGACGGACTCCAACGCCTTTTGGATAAAATACTCGCTTTCGTTGTCAAGGGCGGATGTGGCTTCATCCAATATCAAAATCGGTGCATCTTTTAATAAAGCCCGTGCGATAGACAGCCGTTGGCGTTGTCCGCCTGACAGCTGCAAACCGTCCGAACCGATAAAGCTGTCATAGCCATTTGGCAAATCCATAATAAAATCATGAGCATAAGCTGATTTGCTTGCTTGTATGATGTCATCACGGGATTTGGCGGATAATGCCCCATAACCGATGTTATGAGCGACCGTATCCAAAAACAGCGTCACCTGCTGATTCACCATGGCAATCTGTTCACGCAAAGATGACAATTTAATCTCATCAATGGGCGTTCCGTCTATCAATATCTGCCCTGATGTCGGCGTGAGCGAACGAGTAAGTAAGTTCACCAGCGTGGTCTTGCCTGAGCCTGACCGCCCAACCACCGCCACCGTCTCGCCTGCCTTGATGTCAAGGTCAAAGCCCTTTATCGCCTGCGTGCCGCTTTCATAGGTTAGACTCACATTCTCAAATCGAATATCGCCATGCAGCGTCGGGGTCAGCACGCCTATATCACGCTCCTCTGGCATGTCAATCAGCTCAAAAATAGACACACCTGCGGCAATGCCTCTTTGTAGCTTTTGATTGACGTCAGTCAGTGCCTTGACAGGGCGAGCAAGCAAACCTGCCGCCACCAAATAAGAGGCGAACTCCCCTGCGCTGGTATCGCCAAGCACCTCTGGACGCAGCGACAGCCAAATCACAAAACACATCCCTGTCGCCATCAGCAGCTGAATGACGGGCGAGTTAATGGCGGCAAGCACGGTGATTTTTAGCCCTTTATTTAGGTTCTCTTTTGATGCCTTGTCAAATCGTTGCGATTCATAGACTTGTCCGCCATAGTTCTTCACCACTTGATAGCCCGAGATCGCCTCGTTAGTGATGTGACTGACCGCACTCATGGTGTCTTGAATGTCCATGGACAGCATGGCAAATCGCTTCGATACTTTTTTAATGATCCAAAAAATCGGCGGTACAATAAGCATCAACACCAAAGTCAATCGCCAATTGGTATAAAACAAAAACCCAAACAACGCAATGACAGTCAAGCCATCTTTCAATAATGTCGTGATGGATTCAGTGGTCGCTGCAGTCACCTGCTCCACGTCAAAGATCAGCTTCGATGAAATCGTACCAGCAGGGTTATTCAAATAAAATTCTGAAGGCAGTTTTAATAGCTTATTAAACACCTCCACGCGCAGCAGATACACCAAGCTACGCGCCATCAATGCTGCATAATAACCACCCAAGAACGCACCAACACCGCGCAAAAAGAACAGTAAAATCACCAAAAACGGGAACCAAAATTTGCGCACATTGTCATTATTATTAATCGCTTCGATGATGTACTCAAGCAGCTTGGCACTCGCAACCTCGCCGCCTGCACTGATGGCAAAGCCAATCATCACCAAGATGAACGCCCACCAATAAGGCTTAAGATACGACATCAGTCGTTTAAATACGGCAAATTTATCGGCGCGTTCAAAGGCTTGCTTGCAATTAGAAGTTGCTTGAGTTGTGTGCATGATGGTCGTTTTTATGAATGCATTTGATGGATTTTGTTAATTTTAACAAAAAATAAAGGGGATTCGCCAAACTTCCTTGTTTGGCTTTTGTGATTTTTTTATTTAAGTCCGAATTGTGATAACAGCCCTTGCAGCTCGTCATCATCATGGAAGAATATCTCAACACTACCTTTGCCGTCTTTACCTTGTTTTAGCTTGACGGTAGCACCTAATAGATCGGACAGTTTTTGATTCATGGCTTTAATCTCATGACTGTCGGAGTTGATTTTTTTGGCAGGTTCGGGATTTAGGATGGATTTTACCAGCTTTTCGGCATCACGAACGGTCATCTTACCGTCGATAATTTTTTTGGCGATGATGGGTTGTTGCTTGTCCGATAGGGACAGTAGCGTACGCGCGTGCCCCATGTCCAATAACCCTTCGGTCATGTAGCTCTTGACAGTATCATGTAAGTTATTTAGGCGTAATAGGTTGGAGACGGTGGCGCGCGCTTTGCCCACCACATCAGCGATCATCGCATGGCTCATGCCAAATTCGGTGTGGAATCTTTGGAGGGCGGCCGCCTGCTCAAGTACATTCAAATCCTCACGCTGAATGTTCTCAATCAGCGCCAACGCAATGGCGATCTCATCTGACAGAACACGCTCAATGGCAGGAATCTCGGTCAGCCCTGCGATCTTAGCAGCGCGCCAACGACGTTCACCCGCGATGATCTCGTGTGTAACGGTGTCGCTCGTCTTATCTTCATTAGACAACAGCGGACGGATGACGATCGGCTGCATCACACCATGCTGACGGATCGAATTGGCAAGCTCATTGAGCGCCTCTTCATTCATGTCGCGACGTGGTTGATATTTGCCTGACTGTAGGCGATTTGGGTGGATTTGTACGAGCGTGATTTGCTCGCCGTCATTATCATCTTGAGCGGGCTTGTCTTTTGATTTTTTATTGGGCTTTTTCTTGGTGATACCGACGGATTTGATGTTTTGCTCATCATCCAATAAGCTAAAATCCGCCTTGGCATCTACAGGCGCAGCCGTCTCTTCAGCTGCCATCAAGGCACCAGCATCTGTGGCAATTCGTCTTTCTTTTTTTATGTTGCCCATCAGCGCATCTAAGCCACGCTTATCGCCAAGTCCACGTTTTTTCATGATGTTTCCCAAATCAAACCAAGCACCGCCCGCCATGAGCCAGTATATATAAAAGTCAAACGCCCTATTTTAGCATAATTTGCCCGATATTGTCAGTTACCAATCGAACTGCGCACGCACTTTTGCCTTAAACAACTCAGGCTTCTCTGCTTGATCGATGACTTCATTCATTAAGGCATGATAAGCGATTGCACCTTTGGATGATTTTTCATAACCAAAAATCGATTGGCCAAAGCTCGGTGCTTCAGCCAGACGTACGCTGCGCGGAATGGCGGTCTTGTACAATAATTCACCAAAATACCCTTCAAGCTCGGCAGACACGTCTTGTGCTAGAGTGTTGCGTGCATCGAACATCGTACGCACCACACCGCGCACATGCAGGTCAGGATTGATGTCTTTTAGGCGCTTGATGGTATCGATCAGATCAACCACACCCTCTAGTGCATAGTATTCGCATTGCATCGGGATGATGACATTCTTAGCGACGGCAAACGCATTCACAGTCAGCATGCTTAGGCTGGGTGCGCAGTCCATGATGACATAATCGTAGCCGAATTTTCCGCTCTTTTTGGCGGCTTTGATGGCTTTTTTTAATAAAAATGGCGCATCTTCCACATCTGCCAAAGACACGTCAATCCCTGCCAAATCTCGGTTAGCACCAACCATGTCAAACCCTGCAGGCGCGTCTTTTTGAATGACTTTATGGATTTTTGTGTCATCAAGCAGCACATCGACGATGCTTTTGCCCAAATCATTCTTATCCAGTCCCGCGCCCGTTGTGGCGTTGCCTTGTGGATCTAGATCAATGAGCAGTACCTTTTTTTTGCCGATGGTGGATAAAGCCGCCGCAAGGTTCACCGCGGTCGTTGTCTTACCCACACCGCCTTTTTGGTTGGCGATTGCGATAATTTCCATAAAATACCTTTTAAATCAATATATTAACTATTATTTGGCTGTCAAATACACCACACACCGCTCGTCGCTCATTTGTGGTACAAAAATGGATTTGACTTCAATTTGCCAATCTGTCAAATTTACCACATCCTCGCTTGTTGGTGTTTTGCCTTTCATGGCATATAACACGCCGTCCGTCTTTAAATAGGGCTTGGCAAGATTGACAAAATCATCAAGGCTGGCAAATGCCCGAGACGTAATGACATCAAACCCCCCGTCAAAATCCTCAATGCGACTTGCCACAGGATTGACGTTGGCAAGCCCCAACTCGCCCACCATTTGACGGATAAATCGCACCTTTTTGCCATTGCTGTCAAGGGCGGTAACGTGCCAATCGGGACGCATGATGGCGATAATCACAGATGGCAAACCTGCCCCTGTGCCGATATCTAGCACGCTTATGCCTGATTTATCAGCAAACGGTAAATCCGCCACGATTGCCAAACAGTCCAAAATATGCTTAACAAACGCCTCTTTTGGGGCGGTAATGGCGGTGAGATTATACGCCTTTGTCCAAAGCAAAAGATTATCCAAATAGCCGAGCAGTTGTTTTATTTGCACTTCACTAAATACTAAATTTAGCTTATCGGAGACACGCTCTAATTCACGAGCAAATTCATCAGCATTGGCGGATATTTTATGATAAGTCATTGTTATAAAGTCAAGTTAATTTCAAATCCCCTATTTTATCACGTTTTAATCTGTTAAAATATCCCTTTTTCATATTTTAATAACAACAATGACCGACCAATTCGCCCCCTACCGCCTGCCCCACACCGCCCTAAAACGCTACACCGACACCCACGCCCTACCGCCCGACAGCACGCACGCACGCCCTGCACTGCACCAATTTGGGCAACGCCGAGCCGTCAATGCCATACAGACCGCCCTTGACATCAAGGCAAACGGCTACCATGTCTTTGCCGTAGGTGAAAACGGGCTTGGTAAACGCACGCTCATCACACGTCTGCTTGCCGAGCGTGCCAAACACGAGCCGACCCCGCCCGACTTGGTCTATGTGCATAATTTTGACGCACCCCGCCACCCCATTGCACTTACCCTGCCAAGCGGTCAAGGGGCGATTTTTGCCAAGGACATGCACAAACTTTGGCACGACCTGTATAAAAAAATCATCGCCAAATTTAATAGTATCAGTTACCAAAACAGCGTTACCACCATTAAGCAATCCGCTCAAAAACAAGAAAGAAATTTGCTTGATGAAATAAACGCCACCGCCAAAAGTCATAATTTGACCTTGTTGCACTCTGCCGACCAAAAAGCAGTATTTACCCCCATCGATGACAAAAAACCCATTAACAATACCGCCCTTGATAAACTACAAAAAAAACTCACCAAAATAAATATAGAATTGGACAATTTAGATGATGAAGTGAATCAAAAAATAGACGAACTTCACGAAACACTTTTGATTAAAATCATCACGCCATTATTTGCCCCAATTTTAAAAAAATATGATAATAAACATGATAAAAAAATCAGCCAATATTTAACCGACTATCAAAAAGATATTATAAAAAATATCCTATTTATCGTAGAGCATGATGAAGACTTTATGGTAAAAACGGCAAATATCCCTAACCGCTACTATGTCAATGTGGCGGTAAGCCATACGCCAAATAGCGGTTCGCCCATTGTCTTTGAAGATATGCCAACCCACCCCAATCTGTTGGGGCATATTGAATACATCACTCAGCTTGGCACGATTTTAACGGACGCAAGCATGATACGGGCAGGGGCGTTACATAAAGCCAATGGCGGATATTTATTATTAGAAGCGTCATCGTTATTAGAGCACCCCTATGCGTGGCAAGGGTTAAAGCGAGCCTTACAATCAAAATCGCTAAGCATATCAAGCCTAGAACAAATGCTAACCCTAACAGGTTCAGTATCTTTATCGCCTGACAGCACGCCATTATCGGTAAAAGTGATATTATTGGGCGAGCCTGATTTATATTATGAATTATTAGAATTTGAACCTGAATTTAATAACCTATTTAAAATCCGAGCCGATTTTAATGACACCTTACCACGCAATCACGACAGCGAATTATTTATCATTGGTAAAATCGCTGACATGATAAAAAAACAAGCATTGCCCACATTTGACAATACCGCCTTTGGGGCGATATTGGACGAGTTGTCTGTCTATGCTGATGATAAAGACAAATTGGATTTACACAGCGATAGATTATTACAACTTGTGGTAGAATCGGCACGACAGTTTTATTTAAATCATTCTAATAATATTGATAATAAAAACAATGATAAAAATATTGCCAAAACTGTTAAAAAAACCCACGTCCAAAATGCCTTAGATGACATTAAAGAACGTAAAGGCTATTTAAAGGAATTATATTGGCAAGAGATTCAAAACGGACAACAGCTTATCAATACCACAGGAAAAGTGGTCGGACAAATCAACGCCTTGACCGTGATTGCCTATGCCGACAGCGAATTTGGATTACCTGCTCGCTTGACCGCACTCATCGCTCCTAAGTTTGGCACGGGCGAAATCCTAGACATAGAGCGAGACGTGGAGCTTGGCGGAAGTCTGCACGCCAAGGGAATGCTTATCATGACGAGCTTTTTACGCTCATTATTTAGCCAATTTGCCGAGCTTAATTTCTCAGCAAGCCTTGCCTTTGAGCAAAGTTACGCCCGCATTGACGGCGACAGTGCCACGCTTGCCGAATGTGCCGTGCTACTGTCCGCCCTTGCAAATGTGACGATAAATCAATCACTTGCAATCACAGGCTCCATGAATCAGCTTGGGGACGCTCAGGCGATTGGCGGTGTGAACGAAAAAATCATTGGCTTTTTTGACGCTTGTGCTGAGCGTGGGCTTAACGGCGAGCAAGGCGTGATTATCCCAAAAACCAACATCGGACAGCTCATGCTCCCTGATAATGTCGTGGAGGCGGTAGAGCGTGGCGAGTTTCATATTTATGCGGTGAGTAGCATTTATGAAGCGTTGTTTATTTTGACTGATATGCCGATTCATGATAAAAATAAAAAAGGCGATTATAAAAAAGATACACTATTTGGCAAAATCGTAAAACGGCTTATACAATGGGAAGATGATGATAATGAAGCCAAGAAATGAATAATAAAATAAAAGAATATGAAAGCATGATATTTTGGCGAAATGTCTGTGTGTATAGTCCATTTATTGTTATGCCAACCGTTGTTTATTTTATTCAAAGCAGTTTTGCAGTCATGGTTATTTTGTGGCGAGCCAAAAGGCGAGAACATTGATAAATTAAATCATCAATGATGAAATGAAAAATACCTTCTTGTAGAAGTAACAAGTTTAGATGTTTAAAACACCAACTACATTTATCTAAGGTGGTTTTTATTTATAAGAAAAAGGTGTGATTTATGATGCGCTGATGTATGTTAAGGATGAACTCAAATACCAACAATAACACCAACAAAATTCATGGATAGCAATAGATTATGACGGACAGCCAAAGACAAGAAAAGGGCTTAAATCCTATAAAAATCAAGGGCTGTCGTACGATGGGGGACAGCCCTTGATTATTTAATGGTCGGAGTGGCGGGATTCGAACTCGCGACCCCTTGCACCCCATGCAAGTGCGCTACCAAGCTGCGCTACACCCCGAATAGGATTGTCATTTTATCAAATTTCTGAGATTTTGCAAGTGTTTTTACACGGCTTATGACGCAAACTTACTCATCTAAAGATCAATAAAAGACGCGCTTCTATCATTCAATGGTTTTATTTTTATTATTGCATGCAAAATCCTTTATAATTAGTCATTTTCTCGCAGCAGCTTAGGCTGGCTGATGGCAGAACTTTTATATATAGGTGGGTCTTATGGATGCACAGTGGTTACTCTTTGGCGCAGTAACATTCGCAGGACTTTTACATGGTGTGAGCGGCATGGGATTTGCACTCATCGCCATCGCCGCCATCAATGGCACGTACAGCTTATCCGATGCGATCATCCTTGTACTGATTCCAACAGCAATCTTAAATCTATCAGCATGGCTCATCGGAGGGCGTGGCATCGTCCATAACTTCTGTCATTATCTTGTTAATTATTGGCAGCTCGTTGTGCTCTGGCTTGCCGGTGGCATGGCAGGCGCTTATCTTTTGCTTTGGCTGAATCAAGCCTATCTTATGATTCTGCTCACACTGGTCGTGCTATGGTATGCCGTCACCAGTTTGGGCGGTCACCCCATCGTCCTAAAATACCAAGACCAACATGGTTATCGTCGGCATCTTCGGCGGTCTTTTGGGCGGAGCAACCAATGCGATGGCACCCGTTATGATGATGTATCTACTCTCCATCAGTGACAACAAAGAAACCATCATCCGCGTGGCGAATTTGTGTTTCTTCATGGGTAAGGTGGCGCAGTTTGTTGTGTTATTCGATGCATTAACAGCACTAAGTACACAGGTTTGGACTCAGATTGGCATCATCACCGCCCTTGCCTTCGTATTTATGGCACTTGGCGCACGCATTAATCGCTATCTGCCGGTGCGTGTTTTTCGCCAGATAATCTTATGGATCTTGGTGCTGCTTGGGCTGCGTTTGGGCTATTTTGGCGTAATGGGTGTGCTGGCATAATCCTTGATATCAATAGAGTATATGAAAAGAGACAATTGTCGGCTTTTTATTTTTATGGTCTCATAACAAACCCAAAATCAGTAAACATTCTCATATTAATCCTTGATAAGCTTATAAGAAAAACTTATCCGCTGTGCCATAATACCGCCCTTTATTCTCCTTTTACCCTTTTATCTTTGGAATGATTACGCCCATTACCCTACTTTACGGTCGCATGAGCCGTGAGCTTATGCGACTAAACGCCCCTTTTCGCCAGCCTAAATGGTCTGCCCTGCCCTTAATTGAGACGCCACATCTAGCAGAACAGGTGCATACAGAATTTTTGCAGGCAGGAGCGGACGTTATCACGACCAACAGCTACGCCATTGTGCCGTTTCATATTGGCGATGAGCGATTTGACAAGGACGCACAACTGCTTGCCGAGTGTGCAGGGCAGCTTGCCAAAAATGCCTTACGCCATATGGGGCGTGGCAAAGTTGCAGGGTCTATTCCGCCCCTTTTTTTTGGTTCGTATCGCCCTGATTTGCTTGAAAAAAATCAAGTACAAAGACTTGCCACACCGCTTATCAATGGACTAAAAAATCATGCCGACATCTGGCTACTAGAAACCCAAAGCAGCAGCATCGAGCCTACCGAACTCATCGCACGCCTGCCCCACGACCGACAAATTTGGGTGTCGTTTACCCTTGATGACACAGCGACCAGCACAGACACGTCATGCCTACGCTCAGGCGAGAGCGTGCAGGACGCCATATCTGCCATGCTTGCCCTTGACGCTCGGATTGATGCCATTTTGTTCAACTGCTCACAACCAGAAGTGATTGACACCGCCCTGCTTATTACCGCCCAAATGCTTGCCAACACCGCCAAAAAATTCGCTTTTAGGGCGTATGCCAATGCCTTCAAACCCCAAGACGAAACAGACTCTGCCAACGAACAAATCGATGAGTTGCGTGATGATTTGCACCCATTGGGCTATTTGGCATGGGCGACAAAATGGGCAAACATGCGGGGGCAAGCGTGATTGGTGGGTGCTGTGGGATTGGCGTAGAACACATTCGCCAAATTGGGCAACAATTAAAATAAAAGGCACCATTATGTCAAACAAAAAAATCGGTTTATTATCCCTAACCGCCCTTGTATTAAGCTCGATGATTGGCTCGGGGATTGTTAGCCTGCCCCAAAACATGGCACAAGTGGCAGGCGGTCAAGCCCTGCTTATCGTCTGGCTTATCACAGGCGTGGGCATTATCTTTTTAGGCTTGTCGTTCTTTTTCATTTCACGGCTTCGCCCTGAGTTGGACGGTGGGATTTATACTTATGCTCGTGAAGGCTTTGGCGTTTTGGCAGTCTTTATGTCGGCATGGGGCTATTGGCTGTGTGCAACCATTGGCATTGTGGGCTATTTGGTGGTTGCCTTTGAAGGCGTGGGGCAGTTTACCAACTCCGACACCTTCACGCTGTTTGGACAGGGCAACACCGCCCTTGCCTTTATCGGCTCGTCTGTCATCGTGTGGCTTATTTATATTTTGATTACCAAAGAGGTCAAAGAAGCGTCCACGGTGAACCTTGTGGCGACTTTTGTCAAGGTATTTCCGCTTGTGCTATTTATCAGGCTTACCATTTGGTATCTTTCGCCTGCCACGTTTAGCCAAGATATGACAGGGCGCGCCCTTGGCAATAGCACCCTAGACCAAGTCAAAAACACCATGCTCATCACGCTGTGGGTGTTCACAGGCGTAGAAGGTGCGTCCGTGCTGTCCGCCCACGCCAAGAAAAAAGCGATGTTGGACTTGCGACCGTCCTAGGTATCATCATCGCCCTTGCTCTATATGTCGCCATTACCGTGCTGTCTTATGGCGTGTTGCCCCGTGAGACGATTGCCCAAATGGCAAACCCGTCCATGGCAGGGCTGTTGTCGCACATGATGGGCGATGTGGGCAAGGTCATCATCACGGCCTGCCTTATCGTGTCGGTGCTGGCGTCCTACATCAGCTAGGCAATGTACTCTGCTGAGGTGCCATATCGTGGCTCAAAAAACGGAGCATTCCCAAAAACCCTAGACAAAGTCAATGCCAACGGCACGCCCATCAACTCGCTGTGGTTCACAGGGCTTGTAGTGCAGACGTGTCTTTTTTTGATGCTAATGACAGGCAAAAGCTACAACGTCCTACTACTTATCTCAACGTCCATGATTTTGGTGCCGTATTTTTTGATTGGGGCGTATCTGTTGAAGCTGCCGCTTACCGAGCGTTGGCTTGGTATGTCAAATTAACGGGGCTACTGGCAAGTTTGTATGGGCTGTGGATTATCTATGCCGCAGGGCTTGATTATCTGCTGTTGTCGGTGCTACTGTATGTACCAGGGATTGGGCTGTTTTTGTATTCTCGTTATCAACATCATGGCGGTAAATTTAACCTAAAACCCGCCAAAAAATGTTAATTGCCGTCATCGGTGTCTTATTTGTGTGGGCGGTGTATCATGGAATTTATAATATTGATTGGAGTGGGTAGGTAGGCGTGCAAAAGCATTTTTCTATCAAGCCACTTTTGCAATATGAATGCGTAAGGGCGAATCACATTCGCCCAATTATCAATACATAAAAAAGGGCAAATTGCAATTTGCCCTTACACACCTATCCAAGTCATCAATTTCAAATTAAAATCAGCCCAAAACGGACTCATTTTTCCTAACTTCTCCCTGTGCTTAGTCCTGCCTTGCCATTTTCCCAAATGGTTTTAAATAGCACTTTCCACGGGGATAGTTTTAGATTAGGCGATTCGCCCTGCCCGATAAGTGCCATCTGACTCATATACCAGTCCATTTCCAGCACCGAGCCGATTTTGTTATCAAGCGGTTTAACGACCGTTTTGATCCGCTCGGTCTGCACCGTCCTATAAGTTTCGTTTTGGATTTGATTGGGCAAATCAGGCACAAGGGCAAAGGGACGAGCCACACCCACCATGTCCAAATGTCCGCTTGACAGTGCGCCATTCATCGCCTGCTCGGAGCGAAATCCACCCGTGATGATAAGTGGCACAGAGCTTACCTTGCGAGCCTTTTTGGCATAGTCTAAGAAAAACGCTTCACGCTCCTTCGTGCTTGGTTTTGCCGTCAGCATTTGTGGGCTTTCATAATTACCGCCAGAGATTTCAATAAAATCAATGCCCAGCTCGGACAAGGCTTGCACCACGGCAATGCTCTCGCTTTCATCAAATCCGCCCTTTTGAAAATCAGCCGAATTTAACTTAACCCCCACCAAAAAATCCGCCCCCACATTCGCCCGAACGCCTTTATAGATTTTTAATAAAAAATTCATACGGTTAGCAAGACTTCCGCCCCACTCATCATCACGGCGGTTGTGGTGTGGCGACAAAAATTGGCTGATGAGATAGCCATGAGCCGAATGAATCTGCACGCCATGAAAGCCTGCCTGTTCGGCAAGTTTGGCGGTGTTAATAAATGCTTGAATTAACTCATGAATTTCAGAATTTTGCAATGCTCGTGGCGGATTGATAAAGCCGTCCATACCAACAAGCGGTACGGCACTTGGGGCGACAGGCACAGCATTGACCGCTTTGGGCGACTGCTTGCCAGCGTGGTTGATTTGCATGATGATGAGCGTGTCGTTTTGCTTGCCAGCATTTGCCCACTTTTTGAGCATGAGCAAACTGCTCTCATCGTCCGCCACCACGTCATTAACCGAGCCTTTGCCCTGCTTGTTTGCCATGACGTTGCCCATGACGAGTATACCCGCCCCGCCCTTTCCCAAGTGTCATATAGGCTGGCAAGCGTGTCGGTTGGCTTGCTGTCGTAGGCGAGCTGTTCTTCCATGGCGGATTTAAAAAAGCGGTTTTTGGCGGTTGTGCCATTGGGAAAAGTAAAGGGCTTAAAAAGCATGGTGATTGCCTTGTGTTTATATGTTTAAAAATTTAAACTTATTAAAAAAACAAACACGTCCCTTGTCAAGCCCTTTAACCCCCTATCCACACCCTGTCATTTTCAATCAAATAATAAAACGCCACATCGCTCGGATTGGGGGCATGATACACATCAAACGCCTGTTCTTTGACTTGATGAAACCACCGCTCGGCTTGCCTGTATTCTTGACTGTTTTTATCATCAAACATATCCAAATAATTATTTTCAACAGACCCAACGTCCACGCCTTGTTGCCAATTTAATTTTGAAAAATTATCCAAATCATGATTAAACGCTAGTTTTAATTCGTCAATACTTACATTTTTAATATTGGCAAATGTATTATCATAAAAATCCAAACACTCATCAACAGCACAAACCACCTGCGAGCGAGAAATCTTTTTTTCAAATAGCCAAATTTTTAAATAATAAGGTTTGCCCAACTCATCTAATTGTATTTTCCAAGCGTGGTAAATCTCAAATAACCCATACAGCAATTTTTCTTTAAATTCGCCATACGGCTCTGGATAAATGCTATTGCCAACATTAAGATTAGAGAACGGTTTTACCCAAAATTTGACGTAGTCTCTTTTATATTGCTCCAAATACGCCAAATTAAGCTCACAATTTAGAGCCGCCCAATCATCAATACGGCGTAAAATTTTTTGTTTGCCACGAATTTTTTTATAACGAATAATTTGTTTCATGTTTATATCTTATTTTGAATTATTCGGATAATATTTTTCATCAATTCAACGAGTTCGCCCATTTTTTCAATCTCATCTTTCATCGCCAAACGATAAAACCGCTCTTTACCAATCTGCTCCACGCTCACCGCATTGGCGGACAGCATGATTTTTAAGTGATGAGACACCGCAGGGCGAGATAGGTGTAGGTTATCGGTGAGTTGATTGACGTTCATTTTGCCATTATCCAGTAGCAGTTTTAAAATCAAATGGCGATTTTCGTCCGCTAAAACGGTAAAAATGGGAATGCAATCTTTCATGACGGACATGGCATGGTCGGGGCTTGGTATTGACTTAGTATTTGATTGGGTCATGGTTGTTGTTTTTGGTTTAAGGATTTAAACGCATTATAAAGCGGACTTGGCGATAATTCAACTTTTGATTTATAATCCAAATACACTCAAGCATACCAAAAGTTTCGTTAAAAACTGCGTAAAAACCAATAGCGCATTAGTTTTATTAACACCCAAAATTACCTAAAACAATTATTTTTATAACTCTCGATTTGATATAATACGCATTCATAAACTTTTTTAATTTTACGAATTAAGGTACATTCATGAACTTCATCAAAACTCGTGCTGCGGTCGCGTGGGCGCCCAACGAACCCCTAAAAATCGAAGAGCTTGACCTCATGCCACCCCAAAAAGGCGAAGTCTTAGTGCGCATCGTCGCCACAGGCGTCTGCCATACTGATGCTTACACCTTGAGCGGTCAGGACTCTGAAGGTGTATTCCCTTGCGTGCTTGGACATGAAGGCGCGGGGATTGTTGAAGCGGTTGGCGAAGGCGTGACTGAATTTGCTGTTGGTGATCACGTCATTCCTCTATACACCGCCGAATGCCGAGAATGCAAATTCTGCAAATCCAACAAAACCAATCTCTGCTCATCAGTGCGCGCCACACAGGGCAAAGGTCTTATGCCAGATGGTACGGTCAGATTCTTTAAGGATGGTCAGCCCATTTATCACTATATGGGCACATCCACCTTCTCAGAATACACAGTCGTCTCTCAATACTCGCTTGCCAAGATCCAAAAAGAAGCACCCCTAGAGGAAGTCTGCCTGCTGGGCTGCGGCGTAACGACAGGCATCGGTGCTGTTACCAAGACTGCCAAAGTCAAACAAGGCGACACCGTAGCAGTGTTTGGTCTTGGTGGTATCGGCCTAGCAGCGATCATCGGCGCGAGAATGGCAGGTGCAAGTCGCATTATTGGCATTGATATTAATGCGGATAAATTTGATAAAGCTTTGGGGTTGGGCGCAACTGACTGCATCAACCCCAATGACTTTGACAAGCCGATCCAAGAAGTCATCATTGAAATGACAGACGGTGGTGTGGACTTCTCATTCGAATGCATCGGTAATGTCAATGTCATGCGCTCAGCGCTAGAATGCTGCCATAAAGGCTGGGGCGAGAGCATTATTATCGGTGTCGCGCCTGCAGGTGCTGAGATCAGCACGCGACCATTCCAGCTGGTGACAGGACGTGTATGGCGTGGTTCGGCGTTCGGCGGCGTGAAGGGTCGCACTGAGCTGCCTAATATGATCGACCAATACATGAAAGGCGAGTTTAAACTGACGGACTTCATCACGCACACCATGCCACTTGATGAGATTAATACCGCATTTGATCTGATGCATGAAGGCAAGTCAATCCGTTCAGTGATACATTTCTAATTCATTCAAATACCCCACCCTTAGACACTCTAAGGGCTACCACAATATTGATAGGATAATCATGGATAAACTCACCCAAATCAACCACTACAAGATGTTCGATGGGCATCATGAGCGTTATCAGCATTTCTCTGATACCAACCAATGCACGATGACCTTTGCCATCTATCTGCCACCCATAGCCCTTCACGGCAAAAAAGTGCCGGTGCTATATTGGCTGTCTGGTCTTACCTGCACCGATGAGAATTTCGCCACGAAGGCACACGCCCAGCAGTTCGCCAGTCAGCATGGCATTGCACTGGTAATGCCTGATACATCGCCTAGGGGTGATGGCGCGGCTGATGATGATGCGTATGATTTGGGGCAAGGCGCAGGGTTTTATGTCAACGCCACTCAAGAACCATGGGCCAAGCACTACCAAATGTATGACTATGTGGTGCATGAGCTACCAAAGATCATCGAAAGTCATTTTCCTGTGACTGGCGAGCGCGCCATCTTCGGGCACAGCATGGGTGGGCATGGCGCACTGCAGATTGCTCTGAAGAACTCACAAAGATACAAGAGCGTCTCTGCCTTCGCACCCATCGTCAACCCAGGCGACATCCCTTGGGGCAAAAAAGCCTTTAGTGCTTACCTAGGCAATGATGCTGCAGCATGGTCAGAATATGATAGCTTGCAGTTAGTGGATAAATGCACCCGCAAAGACCTACCCATCCTGATAGATCAAGGCCTGGCGGACAGCTTCTACCCTGAGCAGCTACAACCTGAGAAATTCACCCAAAAAGCTAACGAGCTTGGCTTTAATGCGACGCTTCATCTGCGCAGCGGATATGATCATAGCTACTATTTCATCGCAAGCTTCATGCGTGAACATATTGAATTTCATGCCAAAATCCTAAAGGGATAACCCTTGCATAATATAAAGACCACCGATTTGGTGGTCTTTATATTATTGCTTCACGGTATGAACAGAAATAATCATTGTAAACTTTGGCAGTCTTGCAGAGCTTCTTTGATCTCATGTAATTTTAGATATCTGGCGCCTCGATACACCTCTTTTCCCGATAAGAACACCAACACAGCAGGCGCGGTCAACACATGGAAACGCCCTGCGATACTTGGCACATCCGCAATGTTCGTCTGCATGAACTGCACATCATCAAAATCCGCCTCCATACCCCTCACCCACTCCAAGAACACCTTGCACACACCACAGTTCGGCGCTTGCACATACAGTAAAACGATACTATGCTGTGTGATGGTCTGCTCTATCTGACCCAAATCCTCTACAATTCTCATCACTTATTCCATTCGATTAATTCTGTATAAAATAAAAAACCGCCCATAAAGGCGGTTCGTTATCTGATTTAGATTTTACAAGCACCACCTGCGCAGTCATCCTCAGCACTGTCCGCATCAAAACCGCCTTCAACGGTTACATCAGCGAAGTCGCCAAGCATGGCATCGAAGTCTAGATTATCGATGTCTAGACTGTCAAAGGATGCGTTATTTATATCTGTTGTATTAAGATTGGGATTGCTCATGGCTTGCTCCGCGTTAGTGCTGGTTAATGTCATCTTTATGCTGTCTGTCTTGATATTTTCAAGTCCACAAATCAAATATCCAAAGGCTGCCACTGTTTGCCCTTTAAAGACGGCAAATAGGCAAGTCCTTTTTGTTGGTATGCCCACAGCTGGCTTGGGATTTTGTAGATGTGGTTGCACTCAGGATCGATGGCAGTGCTGATCTTATCGTATTCGCCAGTTTTCATCAATGTGGCGAAGTTGGGATTAATCATCACTGCCTTACCAACCGCAATGAATTCAGCCCATCCTGTCGCATAAGCACGATTCACATCATCAGCGGACAGTAGACAGCCCACCCCAATCAGTGGCAGACGTCCAGCGATGCGCTCGTGAATGAGAGACATTCTAGTAAGGTTCGTGTCTGCACCGTGGCGAGCTTTCTTATAAAAGTCCCACAGCGAGACATGCAGATATTGCAATGGTTGCTGAACCAGATAATCAATCAAATCAAAACAGTCCGCCATCGTCAGTCCCTGCTCGCCCGCCTCCTCAGGAGATAAACGATAACCGACAATAAAGTCAGGCTTGGCGTGCTTGGCTCTCACCTCATCTACCATCTGTATGACAGCATCCACGAAGCGCAGGCGGTTCTCGAGGCTGCCACCCCATTCATCATCACGCTGATTCGACTGGGGTGAGAAGAACTGCTGGATAAGATAATTATTAGCGCCGTGAATCTCTACACCATCAAAGCCCGCTCGTATCGCAAGGTCAGTCGCCACGCCAAAGCCGTTAATAACAGCACGTATCTCATCCACCGTCATCGCACGAGCGATCTGCTTGCCGTTATCCATGGCAGACGGCGCAATCACCTCGCCAAATTCAGCTAAAGACTGATGACCACCATGATGAATCTGCAAGATTGCCTTCGCACCACCCTTCTTAATGATGTCTGCAATCTGAGTCAGGCTCGGCAAATACTGCTCATCATAGGCGCAAGGCTGACCAAAGAACGCCTTGCCACTTGGGTGAACTAAGGTGTCGCTGCTGTGATGAATAACCCAAAATCATCCGAGCGACCCACCAAAAAATCACGCTCTTCATCAGATAATGTACCATCAGGATTCGATGCATAATGCGTCATCGGAGCGACAACGAGACAGTTGGGTACTTTGACGCCGTTATTTAAGACAAATGGGGTTAATATATTATTTGTATTATTCATAAGATTCTCTATTATCAGATTTAACTGTGGCTAATTGTAGCGGTGACATTATATCAGATCGCACCCACATGCACCGTCATCGCTGTATAATATCATCTTATCATCATCATTCAAGCGGTAATATATTGGCTTAATAGACTTGCATTTATCATCGCATTTGGATTATCCATCCGCGCTCTTTAACGCCTTAACACCCAATTGAAACCAACGCACAAGCTCATCAAGACCATCAATCACTTCACTTAGCACGCTCATGTAATGCATGACCCGCTGCTTACCCTGAGCAACATAAGTGTATGAATGAGCGCCTGCCTGCGCAAACTCATGACGCGTCTGCCCATCCACTTTCACAAAGATCTCATCATCGGCAGTAATGATCGCAATAAGCTTATCGCCATAGAACAGACAATGCTCGCCGAACATCTTTTTGTAAGTTAATTTATAATAATCACCCATCTCATCTTGAATGAATCTGACAAAATCATTAGACATATCCCCCTTAATTTTACACATTACGGCATATCGCCAAGCGCAGTCGTTGAAAAATTAAAAACACCACCCAGTGATGGGTAGTGTTTTTGATTATAGCATTACTTAGGTAGTTTTGGTGGCTTGTCAGGCTTGGGTAGTGGCGTGGTATTTTGATCCTCTCTTACCTCTACTGTCTCAATCTCCTCATCATCGCTATGATGTTCAGCGATCGCCTCGCGAATGTCTTTATTCTCATCGCCTGACTTATCTTTTTGCTGCTCTTTGTCTTTGTCCTTAGGTTTACGACCTAGGCGACGCACGACATAGTTATCAGGCAGCACACGCGTGGTGGGTTCTTTTTCATCTGACACCTCTTCATAGATCACACGCCCTTCACTGTCAATCTGGGCATATTTCACCGACTCACTTCTAGGAAAGAAAAAGTCCCAAGGATTGACCAAGAAGTGCTTCCATATCAAGCTATTTAGCTTCTTCCACTCGAAGAATTCCACTTCTTTTGAGCGCAGTGCCACGAACAACGCCAAGGAGAAGCTCACCATCAGGTTCACCATACCGATAAGCAGCACGCCAACGAAGGACAGTAGCGCAAGCCTCCACGTCAAATCCTGTGGCGATAGGTAGAACAGCCCATGCACGAAGTTCGCTGACGCAAAAGCAATGTGGCGAATATCCAGCGGCAACCCAAGCATGTAGCCGATCGTCGCTGTACTACCTAGGAAGCAACCAAAGATAAAGTTACCCATGATCGCGCCCAGATTCGCCTCAATAAAACCACCAAGCTTATCTTGCCATTTGCTAGGCATGATGTGTGACAACAAGCGATGTCTGCGAATGCGTTCACCGATTTTATTATAGGCGGCCAGATTATCATAATAACCTGCGATCAGCCCCGATAAGAACAAGAACACGCCTGCGATCGCCGCATGCGGCAGTGACAACGAGCGAATCGGATCAAGCTCATGCAGCAGATGCGCCGCCTTCGAGCCATCGATCATCGGCGCACCCGTGAAATATAGCCAAACATAGGCAATCATCAGCGCAATCGGCATCGCAATCGAAATATTACCCATAATAGCCACGAACTGCGTACGCAAGATATCAACAATCAATTCAGAAAGCTTGGTGAGCTGCTGGTTTTTTTTGTTGCCAGCACCATGAGAGATGGTCGAGGCAATGGCGGCAGCCGTCATCGCAGGCTGCTTAGTGGCAACCGTACCACCTGCAATGTGGATCGTCACAAAGCCTAAGCCATAGATCATGCTGTTAATGAATGCCTTACCAATCGGTGCCAGCACCAATGACGAGCCTAGGGTTTTTATCGTCGCCATGAAAGCAATAAAAAAGCCACCGATCGCCGCTTTTTTGAACATCTTGTGATAGCCTGTGCGATCAGTACTGATGTAATGCTCGCCGACACGACTGGCATTCTCGGTAACCTTGCGCGACAGCAGCTTGGTATTATTCTCAATCAGATAACCAAAGCTATAACGCGTCTTGGCGGTGCGCACAATCTGAGCAGTTAGTTCCACGATAGCTTTGTCGCGTTTCTTGTCGATGTCTGACACCAGCTCAATCAATACCTGCATGCGATGCAAGCTCTGCTCTAGTCGCACAAGCATGTTCGTCAGGCGAATCGAAATGCCCGTCTTATAGATACGCTTACGCACGCTGGTGACAATCTCCTCGCACTGCTCCAACATAACAAGCAGCGGTGCAGGACTGATGTCCTCATCAGGCATGATGTCCGTCATTAGGTCAAGCTCATGCGCTTTACGGTATTGATTCACGAATAAAACCGCCTCTTGGTTCTGAGCGACGAAAGCGGCAGAGTGGTTAAGCATCTGCGGATAAGCAGACATCAAATCAGGATGCAGACCCATGCCACTTATGCGATAAGATAAGATAACGATGGCGTTTAGGATATTATTCTTAGCAGTCGCCACCAGTGCTAGATCCGATTCATCGACATGCACAAGCTCGACCAGCTTGTCCCACTTGTCTTCATCAATCATGCGCACCCAACGCAAGTCGCTGCGTTCATTAAATAGGTAACTTGCCAGCTCCACCACCGAATCCTCATCAGGCAATAGTGGCAAGAATCGATGTCCTATCAGGCGATTAACACTATAAGAAAAACTGTGATCTGAGGCGATGCCCGTATCGGTATATAAAGTGACTTGGTTGTATTTATTGGTTAGTCTTAGGATAAATGCGGCAAGCGATGCGCCATATTCAGGTTTTTGTTCTATGAATTCGATCAGCCCATCCATCTTATCATTGGCGATCTCTTCGTCGCCATCATTCACGCGCAACAGATCCACCAGCTCCTTGAGCGCCTGTGGTTCAGGCAGCTCTTTTAGGGCAGTGATGCGCTGTAAGGCATGTTCCAATTCAGAATGGTCAACACTTTGCACCAATTCTCTCCAAATTCTTTTTATAATTAGTTTTTAAGTCGCGGTCATTTTAGCACAGTTTTTATGTCAATTATGTCTTTATATCATTGCGACTTTTGTTATTAGCCGCCGCGCTTGGCTGCAAGCATGGCTTGAATGTTCGACAGGTAGTCTTGAGCGACCAGTTTTGGGTCTTTTTTGACGCCTGATTTGCCTGGGTAATCCATGTGGTCGGTTGGCAGCTCTTCTAAGAATCGTGACGGGGTCGTCTGCTTAAAATCACGTCCTGCGCGGCGTTTTTGGGCAACTGTTAAAGTCAGCTCCAATCTGGCACGCGTGATGCCCACATACATGAGACGACGCTCTTCTTCGATGTTCTCTTCTAGTAGCGAATTACGGTGTGGCAGAATCTCTTCTTCGACGCCGATGATGTACACGTAATCGAACTCAAGCCCCTTAGCGGCGTGGAGCGTCATTAGGTTCACCTTATTGGTGTTCTCTTCTTCTTGTTGCTGCTCAAGCATGTCAAGCAGTACCATCTTACGAATCACCGCTTCGATGGTCTTATCCTCATCCTCTTCAGCGCGGTCGATGAGTGTCGCGATGCTCTGGTAGAGGGATTCGATGTTGTCAAGGCGGTTTTTTTCTTGTTGTGGGGTTTTGCTGTCTTCTTTGATGTAATCAATATAACCCGTCTCGATGATCATCTGACGTACCAATGGCATGGGGTCAGCATTATCATACAGCTCACGCGTGTAACGCTCAATAAAATCAGCAAATGCATACAAAGTATTACTCGCCTTAGCACCAACAGCCGCCTTGAGACCCGCATGAGAACACGCAGACAGCAGCGAGATGCCATATTCTTGGGCGAGCAGACCCAGCTTCTCAAGCGTCGCCGAGCCCATGCCGCGCTTCGGCGTATTAATAATCCTTAAAAACGCCGCGTCATCATCAGGATTTAGGATGATGCGCAGATAGCTCATCACATCCTTAATCTCAGTACGCGCAAAGAATGACGTACCGCCCGAGAGCTTATAAGGCACATTCAGCTGACGCAGCTCGGTCTCTAGCACACGCGCTTGGAAATTCGAGCGATACAGCACCGCATACTGATCCCATGTGTTGCCGTTACGCAGGCGATGTGCGACGATTTCTTTGGCGACGCGTTCCGCCTCATCAAAATCCGACGGGCAAGTAATCACTCGAATGCGCTCACCCTCACCCTTGTCCGACCACAGCGCCTTATCAAAAATATGCTCATTATTGGCGATGACCGTATTCGCAGCGCTTAGAATGCGGTTGGTGGAGCGGTAGTTTTGTTCGAGTTTGACGACGTGCAGATTGGGGAAGTCTTGCTTAAGCAGCGCCATGTTCTCAGGCTTAGCACCGCGCCATGTGTAGATGGATTGGTCATCATCACCGACCACCGTAAATCGCGCTGATGATCCGACCAGCAGCTTAACCAGCTCATACTGTGCGGTGTTGGTATCTTGATATTCGTCCACGAGTAGATAGCGAATGCGGCGCTGCCATTTGTCACGCACCATCTCGTTATCTTTTAGAATCTTGGCAGGCAGCACAATCAAGTCATCAAAATCCACTGCGTTGTACGCGCGCAGATTACGCTCATACAACCCATACAGATGGGCGAACATCAGATCTTCTGGGTCGGACAGCGTTTGCGCGGCATCTTCAGGCCATACCAAGTCATTCTTCCAATCAGAGATGAATTTCATCGCCTTACTAGCCAGCTCGCGACTCTCAGCGCCGCTCATGTTGTCTCGCATCATCAGCTCCATCAGCAGCCGCTTAGAATCGTCCGAATCCATGATACTAAAGTTCGCCTTCAGCGGTGTGTGCATGAGCTCATAACGCAAAAACTGCAAACCAAACTGGTGAAAAGTAGACACTGTCAGTCCGCGAGTTTTTTCACTAGACAAGAGCTTAGAGACACGCGCTTTCATCTCGCGAGCCGCCTTGTTGGTGAAAGTCATCGCCGTGATACGCTCGGCAGGTGTATTGCAGTTGGTGATTAGATGCGCGATTTTTTGGGTGATGACCGATGTCTTACCTGAACCTGCTCCCGCCAAGACGAGCAGCGGTCCTGACACATGGGCTAAGGCTTCTTGTTGGCGGGGGTTCAATTGACTCATAATAATAAATAAGTTGGATAAATGGGGAGTCATTATAAAGGATTTTGATAAATTGGGCAAAAGTTTGTGCTAAACCATCCTTTGATATTTTTATGGAAAATCACCATGACAACACGCCTCACCTTTCTGGGTAAATCCTTATTTACCATGGTGATTTTGGTCAATTCATCTTATGCCAATACCACGCCACCACAAGACAAAACCACAAACCAATTAGAAACCCAACGCCAAGATGAACGAAAAGCCCAAATACAGGCCAAAATAAGAGCAGAACAACGGGCATTACAACGTGCCAAAGCCCATCAGGGACTTGTCTCCATACAAGACCCCATCGCGCATAAATACGGCCATCCAGACGCACAGGGTAACGTTGCCATCAAGCTCATTTATGATGAGACTGAAAAATTTAATGGCACTGACATGATTGTTGCCAAATAAGGCTTACATGGCGTGATTGATAGAGACGGCAAAGTCATCATTGATACGGTTTATGATGACATAATAAGACAAGATTCGTATTATATCGTCAAAAAACAAGGGCTTTATGGCGTACTTGATAAAAACGGCAACGTCGTTATTGACCTGACAAATGATGAATTACATGATGTAAAGGTTATTAAAGCACATAGAAGTAAATCAGCTTATTTTGCTAAAAAATAAGGCAAATATGGCATATATGATGACAAAGTCGAAGTTATCTTGCCTTTTGAATATGATAAACACGGCAAAATAGAGCAAGGCATTTTACCTGTCTCCAAGAATGACAAATGAGGCATGATAAAATTTACCACAGACCTTTATTATGACGTTGATTTTGACAAGCTTATCATATCATGGTTGATTTTGGTTTAGATTATGATTTTATTTATGGATTTACCGATGAGCTGCCTTTGGCGGTCAAAGATGACAAATGCGGCTTTATTGGTGAAACGGGCAAATTGGTGATTGGGCTATATTATGATTTAGCTTGACCATTTTATGCACCCATTTTGAAAGTCAAAGACACCACAAACCCCAGCATCAATAACCAGTCCATTGCCTTTGTTGGCAAAAAGTCCGGCGATAAAATACAGCTTGGGGCGATTGATAAAACAGGCAAAGCCGTGATAGAAGGCGAAGTTAGCATTAACCATTAAGCTAATCCAATAAAAAACGCCAATCATCAGGTTGGCGTTATTGTTTTTAGTGGTGCTTACGATAAAATTCCCATTCCTCAACGGTTGGGCCATTAGGTAATTGACACACACCGTATTGACTGCCGTCTTTGGCGGTCTTAATGACTGACTTACCACCACGCTCCACACAGAACACACTGGCAGGATTGGAAGCATCAGCTTTAGGTTCTTTTTTGAGCGGGTTATAATCCTTAATGGTCTGACAACCTGCCAATACCAAACACGTTGCCATCATTGATAGTGCTACTTTTTTCATCTTATGCTCCTAGGTAGGTTTAAAATTTAATTACACCACAAATCGAATGCAAATCGCCAAATATTTTTGTACAAGAAACGTTATCGATGATCGCTTGATACCATCAATACCTCATACACTATCTTAGATAGAAAAGACACCACACCGCCAGCACACCTAATAGAATACCTAGCCCGTTGATTTTTGAGATTTTTTCTCTAAATATCACCAGACCAACCACCACACCGAGGCAGATAACGCCAATATTCATGCCAGCAAATACCAATGTCGGATCATCTTTATAGACTTGATGCGCCTTGATATAAAATAAAATATTAGCAAAATTGAGCGCGCCCAACAGCACACCACTGGCTAGGCTTTTTGGCTGCCATTTGGTTCTGTTCATCATAAGATAAATAAAGAGCAACACAAACGCCAACACAAAGCTTACAAACAGCGTATCAGGAAACGCATTGCCCAGCTTTGCCATCTGCTTGAACAGAATATCAATCACGCCATAACCTAGCCACACCCCGCCCAGAATGGCGGCGGCGCGCTTAAAATCGGTCGTATCGGATACTTTAACATCTGTATGATGGACTGGCTTGTAGGTCAAAGCGATGAGCGATGAGAATGCCAAAATAAGACCTGCACCCTTCGCCAGCGTCAAATCCTCCCCAAAGATCGTAAATGATGCCAATATCGGCAAAAATAACGCCAAACGCTGCGCCACGTCTGACTTGGCGATACCGACCATCTGCACCGCTTTTGCCATGATGATGAATACGCTGGGCAGCAGCACCCCCAAGGCAACAAAAATAAATGCGCCATTTGCCATGATTTGGCTAACATCAAAGCTCGGCTTTAATAGATAAATACATAAAATAATGGCGGTGATGTAGTTAATTAAGATCGCCTGAGCGACATCGATGCCACGGCTGCGCGCCATTTTTAGGAATATAGATACCAGTACGCTGGCACTGATAGCAAGAACCAGATAACTCATATCAATCTGGCACTCGCCAATTGGGTCAACTGATACAACGCATGGCGGTATTGGTTGTCAGGCAGTTTCATAAGAGTCGTTTGGGCAAGGCGGGTTTCATCCAACGCCCGATTTTTGCAGTATTCCAAAGCTCCTGATGATTTCACCAAGCCAATCAGCGTCTCAGCATTGTCGGTTTTGCCTGTTTGTACAGCGATTCTTAGTTTGTCATAGTCATCGCTATTGGCTTGTTTTAGGATTTCTAAGGTTTTGATAATCGGCAAGGTCGGCTTACCTTCGGCTAGGTCATCGCCCAGATTTTTGCCCATCGTTTGACTGTCACCCATAAAGTCCAGCACGTCATCAATCATCTGAAAGGCATTGCCAAAATGTTGCCCAAAATCAGACAAATTAGCAAGTAACTCTTTGTCATCATGCTTGCCATGAAGTAGAGCCGAACCCACACACGCCATCATGAACAGGCGTGAAGTCTTGCCGTCAATGATTTGTAGGTAGTCACTTTCGGTCGTCTCAATGTTGTGTTGGTGTTGTAATTGTAGCACTTCGCCTTCGGCAATGTCGCACGTCCCGTCCGAGAACAGCTTTAATAATGTCATATCGCCAAACCCCGTCAAAAGGTTAAACGAGCGAGCGATAAGATAGTCGCCCACCAGCACAGCCGTGGCGTTGTTCCAAGTGGCGTTGGCGGTCGGTCGCCCCCGTCTCATACCAGACTGATCAATCACGTCATCATGCACGAGCGTGGCGGTATGGAGCATCTCGGTAATCGCCCCAAGTTCTAGGCTTGGCTGATACCGCTCATCCTTTATCATGCGTGAGATGAGCAGGGTCATCAAGGGTCGCATACGCTTACCGCCTGCGTTGATGACGTGGTCAGACACTTTCATGATGAGCTGAACTTTGGAATTTAGTGAGCCAAAAACTTGCTTGTCCATAACAGCAAAATCATCAGCAACAACGGATAAAATCTCAGAATAAGTGGGCGTGGTCATGTTATTTTTCTCAAAAAATCAACAGTAAACAAAACCCATTTATCATACCACAGCCAACGCATTTACTCAAAGACAAATCAACCGTAGGGGTGAAACCTATCAGTTTATTGTTTAGATATTTTTAATTGATATTTATATTTTTTGAATTAATTCGATCACAATTAGATTTTTGATGCGATGCTCACAGATAATTTAAATTTTTTGGGAGCTTTCGCGAGTTTTTGCCCCGCTAAAGCTTGTAAAATGGGTTCATTGTGTGCATAATGGTTGCATTTTTATTTGAGTGTATTTGTATACCGCAACAAGCACTGCCAACCATAAGGTAGCCCTATGTCATTTTTAACTCATCATACAGAAATCGACGACGTGAACATCGAGAAAATCACACCGCTCATCACCCCCGCAGAACTAAAACGCACCTACCCACTAACCAGTGAAGCCTTTAATACCGTCCTTCATGGCCGTAAAGTCATCGAAGACATCCTAGATGGCGAAGACAAGCGCATCCTGGTCGTGGTGGGTCCATGCTCTATCCATGATGTCGATGCCGCCCATGAGTATGCGGACAAGCTAAAAGCCTTAGCGGATGAATTAAAAGATGAGTTATTCATCGTCATGCGTGTGTATTTTGAAAAGCCCCGCACCACCACAGGCTGGAAAGGTCTGATTAACGACCCTGACATGAATGACAGCTTCGACATCGAAAAGGGGCTTGGCATGGCTCGTAAGCTTCTGCTTGAATTAAACGAAAAAGGCCTACCATGCGCCACCGAAGCCCTAGACCCCAACACCCCCCAATATATGCAGGACTTAATCAGCTGGTCGGCAATCGGAGCCAGAACCACCGAATCACAAACCCACCGTGAAATGTCAAGTGGCTTATCTTGCCCTGTCGGTTTTAAAAACGGTACGGACGGCTCCATGACCGTGGCGGTAAATGCCATGCAAGCGGTAAAATCAGGGCATAGCTTTTTGGGTCTATCATCGGACGGGCAAGTCTCTATCATCAAGTCCAAAGGCAACAAATACGCCCACGTTGTCTTGCGTGGTGGTAACGACCAGCCCAACTATGATGAGACTGCCATCGCCGCCGCCGAAAACGAGCTTGCCCGTGGCAAAACCAACGGCAAAATCATGGTAGACGCAAGCCACGCCAACTCTGGCAAAGACCCCTACTTGCAGCCGATGGTTATCCAAAACATTGCAAGACAAATCCAAAGAGGCAACAAGTCTATCATGGGTCTCATGATTGAAAGCCACCTAAAAGGCGGTCGCCAAAATATCCCTGCCGACCTAAGCCAATTGGAATACGGCAAATCGATAACGGACGGCTGTTTGGATTGGGGTAGCACAGTGGACGTATTACGTCAATTTGCCAAAGACGTCAAAGAGCATTTGCCAAATCGTTAAAACTGGCGGTTAAAACCTTAAATCCATAAATAAAGGCGGAGCGATTCGCCTTTATTTATGGGCAAACCAAATTGAATACATTAAGAAATACCCGACCTTTTACAACCATCCAACCTGTAAAGTATATCGCCTGTTTTTGCTTGAAAAATCAAACCCAGCTCAACCTATCTTTAAGCCATTACTCACAGTCAAAACATAGCAATCCCATACTTTTATTATGGTGAATTTTTTTGTATAATAGCAATGATATTTATTTAACATCATACATTATGACAAACAAAAAATTCAAAAAACCCTTGATTATCATCATCATTTTGATGATTGGCGTGGCGTGTGCTACTTTCTTTTTTTATCAAAAACAACCACCAAAACAGCAATACCTCACGCACACTGCTGGGCTTGCCAACATCGAGAGTACTGTCATCGCAGGCGGTCAAGTCTATGCTGAGGAGCTGATTGACGTGGGGGCTCAGGCAACGGGGCGTGTCGACAGACTGCACGTCAAGCTAGGACAACGGGTCAAAAAAGGCGAACCCATCGCCGATATCGATGCCACTCAGCAAAAAAATGCCCTAAAAGATGATGAGGCAAGCTACAAATCCTTGCTTGCTCAGCACGACATCAAAAAAATCCAGCTTGCTCAAATCGAGCATGAATTTAACCAACAAAAGCAAGGCTATCAAGCAGGCGTGGTAGCAAAAATAGACTACACAAAAGCAAAAACTGCACTATCCACCGCCCAAAAAGAGCTAAATGCAAGCATGGCTCAGCTTGAACAAGCCAAACTCAAAATCGCCACCGCCAAAACTAACCTTGCCTACACTCGCATTACCGCCCCCATGGATGGTGTGGTGGTGGCGGTCGTTACCAAAGAGGGTCAAAACATCAACGCCATGCAGTCATCGCCAACCATCATCAGGCTGGCTCAGATTGATACGGTGCAAATCAAAGCCAAATTCTCCGAAGCGGACATTCCCAAGCTAAAAACAGGCATGAATGCCCACTTTACTATTTTGGGATTACCAAATCGACAGTTTGAGGCCACACTCCAAGATTTAGAATTGTTCCCCATTGATACCACTGCTCAATCAGGGGCGGTGTATTATTATGGACTGCTCAGTGTCCCAAACCCCGATCATGAACTCTTTATCGGCATGACCGCAAACGTTACTGTCGTCATTGACAAAAAAGAGCAAGCACTCACCATTCCTATGACCGCACTTAGCAAACAGCTCTCTGATGACACCTTTGAGGTACAAGTCATTGATGATGAACACAGCTCCACCCCTACCATCGAAACTCGCACCATCAAAACAGGCATCAACGACAAGCTCTCTACCGAAGTGCTATCAGGACTAACACAGGGCGAAAAGGTGGTGGTCGCCACCTCAGACGGCACGGTTGAAAGTGTTAGCATAGGGCTATGACATGGCAACACCCATTTTATCACTAAAAAACATCAAAAAAAGCTTTGCTTTTGGTGATGACTCCCTAGAAGTATTAAAAGGCATTGACCTTGATATTTATAGAGGAGAAATGGTCGCCATCGTGGGGCAATCAGGCTCTGGCAAATCCACGCTCATGAACATCATGGCGTGTCTGGACACACCGACATCAGGCGAGTATCGGATTGACGGTCTTTGCACCCAAGACATGAACGGTGAGCAGTTGGCAAGCCTAAGGCGAGATAAGTTTGGTTTTATTTTTCAGCGTTATCAACTACTTAGCAGTCTCAACGCCACCGCCAACGTTGCCATGCCTGCCATCTATGCAGGGGTGAGTCAAAAAACTCGTGAGCAAAAAGCCCAAGCCCTACTTGCCAAACTAGGGCTAGAACAACGCCTCGACCATTATCCCAACCAGCTCTCAGGTGGACAACAGCAGCGAGTATCTATCGCTCGTGCCTTGATGAATGGCGGACAAATCATCTTTGCGGACGAACCCACAGGGGCGTTGGACAGCCAAAGTAGTCGTGATGTCATGGCAATTTTGACCGAGTTAAATCGTGAGGGACACACGATTATCCTAGTAACCCACGACCCTAAAATCGCCCAAAGTGCCAGCCGTATCATCACCATCGCAGACGGTCAAATCATCAGCGATGACAACAACAGCAATGATACTGTAAACACCACCCAAGATTTTCAACAAAACACCCACCGCACGCTAAATTTTCAAGCCATCGGTCGTATCAAAGAGGCTTTTCACATGGCGGTTTTGACCATGCTTGCCAGCAAAATGAGAACGCTTTTGACCATGCTTGGCATCATCATCGGCATCGCCTCTGTGGTACTCATCGTGGCACTTGGCAACGGCTCAAAACAGCAAATTTTAAACCAAATCAACAGCATGGGCTCATCAACCATCAGCGTCTTTATGGGTGGTGACAACGAGGACGACACCACGCCGCCCAATGATTTGACCTTTGATGACATGTATGCACTCGAAACATTACCCTCTGTCGCCAGTACCTCGCCAGATTTGAGCATGAGTATGACCGCCCAATTAGGCAATCACAGCAAAGGCGTGCAGGTGGACGGCGTGGGGCTAAACCATCATCGTTTGCAAAATGTGCAGTTTGTCGCAGGGGGTATGTTTCGCCAAAGTGATCTGGATAATTTTAGCCAAAACGTCATCATCAGCGAAAAAACCAAACAAAATTTTTTCAAACAAAATAACGCTTTGGGGCAAATTCTCATCTTAAATGGTGTACCGACCAAAGTGGTGGGCGTATTTAAATACAATGGCATTGAGGGCAATTTTGACCGCAATCTCAAAGTGTGGCTTCCCTATCGTACCTACCAAGCCCGCTTTGCAGGCGAGTCGCCACGCCTAAACAGCATTACAGTACTACTAAAACCAAACGAGTCGTCCGCCCTTGCCAGCGAAAGCATCAACCAGCTTTTAACCCAACGGCACGGCAAAAAAGACTTTACCCTATTTAACAGCGACAGCCTTGCCAAAACGGTCGAAAAAACCGCCCAATCCTTGACCTTACTCATCGGGGCGATTGCAGTCATCTCGCTACTGGTTGGTGGGATTGGCGTGATGAACATCATGCTCGTCTCCGTTACCGAACGCACAGGCGAGATTGGTGTGCGTATGGCGGTGGGGGCAACTTATGGCGACATCGTTTGGCAATTTCTCATCGAGGCGATGGTGGTGTGTGCGTTGGGCGGTGTGCTTGGGGTGCTTTTGGCGTTTGGGCTTGGTGGATTGTTACAACTCTTTGACATTAAAGTTATTTTCTCGGCGACTTCCATCGCCCTTGCGGTGGGTTGTGCTAGCCTGATTGGGCTTGTTTTTGGACTAATGCCTGCTCATAAAGGGGCAAAACTAAATCCCATCGAAGCATTAAACAAAGGATAAATAATGAATAATATCAAACGGCTAATTATCATCACAGGCATCATTACCCTAACCGCTTGTCAAAGCACCCCACTACCCAAAACCACCGCCCCCACGCCCATCATGGTGGACAATACCGCCCATTGTTTGACGATTGATGACCCCATTTGTCATCACGATTGGTGGACGGTGTTTGGCGATGAGGTGTTAAATGATTATATGAAAAAGGTCGTCAAGCACAATCACGAATTGTCGGTGGCGACATTAACCCTACAAAAATCCTTGCTTAACCAACAAAAATCTCAAGAGCGATTTTTGATAAATAGCCAAGCTGGCGCCAACCGCCAAACCCAAAAATCGCTATCAACGGGCGAAACCACGCATTCACGAGGCTTTGACGTTAATCTGGGTGCCAGTTGGGAGGTGGATTTGTGGGGAAAATTGCAATTACAACAAAACCTAACCGAATGGGAGACCCATGCCGTCCAAGCCGACCGCCAAGCGTTGTTTTTGAGCCTGAGCGCTAATGCCGTGCGAGAATATATCAACTTGATTGGCATTAACCAAAAACTTATGAACGCACAAAAAGCCCAAGCCTTTCAACAAAAACAACACCAATATCTAAAAAAGCAAGTTGATTTAGGGTTAATTGCCAGAGCCGATTTGGTTGCCATCGAACAAACCCTAAACAATCTAAAACAAACCGCCCTAATTTTAAAGCATCAAAAAAATGACAGTCTGGCAAACCTTTCATCATTCGCTCACGTTGATATGGATAAATTACCTACCACCCTAAAAAATCAGCATCAAATCCCAAAAATTCCCCATGATTTTTATCACATTAATGCCAATGCAATATTAAACCGCCCTGATTTGCAAGCCTTGCTTTGGCGATTGGCAATCAGCCTCGAACAAAAAAATCTACTACAAAAAAATCAATATCCCACCCTTGTATTTAGTGCAGGGGCAACCGCCCAATCACCCAATTTACTCGATTTATTAAAAGTGCCTGTCTTAAATTGGGGTGTTTCGTTAAATATCCCCCAACTTAATTATAAAGAATACCAGCACAACATCAACATCGCCCAGATTGATGAGTATATCGCCACCTTAAATTATCAAGACACAACTCATAAAGCCCTAAGTGACGTACAACAAAAATTAAATGCTTGGCAAAATGGCAAAGACAATCACGATGTTTTATTAACCGCTCAAAAATTGGCAAAAGAGCAATTGACTCACCAACAAAAACGCCTTGAATTGGGGCTTATTTCCACCAAAGAATGGGCAGAACACCAAGAAACCCACCGCCAAAGCCAAACCGCCCTAACCGATAATGCCATCAATCAAGTGCTTAATTGGATAGCGGTATATCAAGCGGTGGGTGGATTGCCAAATGAATCACGCTAGGACATACCTGTCCTTTATAACGCTTTTAAATCACAAATTAAAAATCATGTCTAATCCCACCAATCCCAATCAAGGCTCGTTTTTTGGCTCATTTTATATGGTGCTGGCAAGCCTTGCCTTTGCCTTAATGCTTGTGTTTATCAAGCTGTCTGGGCAGAAATTTGGCATGAACACCTATGAGCTGACCTTTTGGCGAGTGTCGTTCGCCTTGGTGTTATTGGGTGGATTTTCTTGGCTTAAAGGTCGAAGCTTTCGCACCAATTACCCAAAAGAGCATTTTTGGCGTTCGTTGGCGGGCTCTATCGCCCTATTGATGAATTTTTATGTAGTGCTGCACCTACCCTTAGCAACCGCAAGCATCTTACAGAACACTTCAGCGATATTCCTTGGACTACTCTCCATCATCATCCTAAGACAAAAACCATCACTCATGGCGTGGCTGTCTTTGATTTTGGGTTTCATTGGTGTGGTGATTCTACTAAAACCCACCACAGGCGGTGATACATTCGCCATGCTCATCGGACTTGCCAGTGGCGCGATCAGTGGCTATGCCTATCTACAGGTGCGTGAGCTTAGTTTGCTTGGCGAACCTGCGTGGCGGATCGTGTTTTATTTTTCATTATTATCCACGCTGACATCGGGCGTTTTGGCGTGGTATTTTGGCTTTACGCCTGTGACCCTAGCAAGTCTGCCTTGTATTGCTGGCATTGGTGTTACCGCCCTAGCAGGGCAACTTTTAATGACTTATGCCTATCAAGTTGGGCAAAAATTTGTCGTGGCGGTGCTAAACTATCTGGGCGTGGTGTTTGCGATGATATTTGGGGTGATGTGGTTTGGTGAACGACTTGACACATGGGCATTGCTAGGCATTGTCATCATCATGGCAAGTGGCATTATTAGTGCCAAGAAGTAGGACACATCAATCACATCATTGGCGAACGATTACCATATTGAAATTTTATTTTAATCGTTCACACGTTTACACTTATTGATTTATTATGCTATAATATTCCACACTAATAATAAGGTTATGTTTTATTCATTCCAAAAAACACAACCACATCGGGGCATGCATTATTGTTTTGACATTTACAATGAAAAAATGATTTTATTATCAATAATTTATCTTAAATTCATCAAATAACCTTGTCAAACACGCCCCAACAACTCTTTTTATTCATCCAATTGTGAGGTAAATCATGCAAAAAATTACAACCATCGCCCTCATTGCAAGTGGGGCATTATACACATCCTTGACACACGCAAAAAACCCAGTCGAGGTCGGTTTGGGTGTTGAGCGTTATCAGGAAACCTACCGAGAATATGAAAACGGCGAACGTTTCATGCAACAAAAAGGAGACTTAAACGCATTTAACGGCTCTATCAAATACCATTTTAATGAAAAAGATGCCATCAAAATAGAAGGTAGATACGCCAAAGGTAAAGTTGATTATACAGGCGGAGAGAACCCCAGTTCAGAAAACCCTGAAGGCACCCCCTACGGTTCAGTTCATCAAAAAGGTGCACCTCGTCGCTCTTATGATATTCGTTCATTATATGTTTATGAAAAATCGATTCGCCCCAATGTCAGCATTATTGGTGAGTCTGGCTTGGGATACCGTGTTTTACAAGATTTAAGTGCTCGCATAGATTCAGAGGATTACAATAGAAAAAACAAAACCGCCTACACACAAATAGGCTTGGGTGCAAAAGTGGGGCTTGCTCATGGATTTGAATTTGCACCAAAAATAGCTTACAATCAAGGCATTTACGGTCGCCAATACTCTTATTTGAGTGATGGCACCGTCACCTTAAAACAACACAATGCTCGTGGCTTTGAAATAGAATTACCCATCAGCAAACAATTTTCTAATCAAACCAAAATCAGTTATACGCCTTATTATCGTGGTTGGCGTGTCCCCACTTCTAGTACTTTTGAACGTATTGAAACTGATGAAGACGGCGATTCAGGTGTAGCAACCTATAGCGAGCCCAAAAACCAAACTAGCGAGGTTGGGTTTAAATTGCAATATTCATTTTAAGTGCCACTTGCGATATTGTCATCTCAATGGCATTAAAACCAACAAAACTAAAAATTCCCCCATCTATCAATGATATGACACATTGTTGAGATTGGGGAATTTTGGTTTAGCCACACCGCACATATTCAAAAGCCATATCTCTATAAACCAACTAAACCAAAAAAAATAATACGATTTTGTAGAAGCAAATCACAATTTTACCTATATAGTGTAATGATTTTTTTAAATCAATTTTAAAGCTCCTTTAGTATAAACGCATCCATCAACCCTAAAATTTGATACAACTCATCAAAACAATTGTTATGCACTCTATGTTGTCATAATGATTTTAATCCAGATTTTTACATTTGTTCAGTACAAAATACCAATGCTACACTAAAATATGTTATAATTATCCGTTTTTATCCCCTTTTCATGTTCTGCCCATATGTACATCATTTTACAACTTTTTGATTTTATTTTGCACATTGACGAACGCTTAGCCGTCTTTTTGGCGGATTATGGAATATGGATTTATGGAATTTTGTTTTTGATTATTTGTGTGGAGACAGGCTTGGTGGTCATGCCGTTTTTACCGGGGGATAGTTTGCTGTTTGCGGTGGGGGCATTGGCGGCATTTACAGGCGAGCTAAATCCTGCCCTGCTTATCGCTCTGCTGTTTGTGGCGGCGGTGCTTGGAGATACGCTTAACTATCATATTGGCAAATACATCGGTCCAAAAGTTTTTGGAAAAAATTACCGTCTTATTAACAAAGACTACCTGTTCAAAACCCAAGCATTTTTTTGAAAAACACGGTGGCAAAACTGTGATTTTCGCCCGCTTTTTGCCTTTTGCTCGCACCTTTGCCCCCTTTGTGGCAGGGGCAGGGAGTATGAATTATAAGCGGTTCATCAGTTATAACGTCATTGGCGGATTTTTGTGGATTACATCCTTTGTGCTACTCGGCTATTTTTTGGCAATCAGCCCGTCATCAAAGATAATTTTACCTATGTGATTTTTAGTATTATCGGATTTGGCGTGTTGCCGATTGCCATTAATTTTATCAAGCAAAAATCAAACCCATGGCTTAATCACTCATCTATTTTTAATCACTCATCTGTGTAACGACAGGTATCATCATGACTACATTTAAAGACTTACTCTCCAAAGACGCCCAAACCCAGCTCAAAGAAATGGGTGGCAAATCATCCACCAAACCCGAGACTGACAGCAACGGCAAACCTACCAGTGCCAATGTCATGGGCAAAAAAGAAGTTGCCAATCAAGTCAAACGCTTTGACAACGCACTCATTGATGAAGACAAGGTGCTATTCATGCAAGCGATGAGTGGCGTCCAACCCCTAAAAAACGAAAAAACCATCGCCCAAAAACCCAAAAAAGACGATAATGCCATCTATCGCCGCGCCAATGCTGAAGGCGGTGAGGAGATGACTGGTGTTAATCTGTCCGACATGCAGGCACTACTTAACCCTGTGGCAGGCGAGGCATTTTTAAGCCATAAGAACCCAACCCTTCAAAATAAAGTCTTCGAACAGCTAAAACAAGGCAAACTACGCTGGTATGATGCGGTGGATTTACATGGCTCAAGCATTGAAGACGCCCGCAATGCCGTACTAACCCTCATCAAAAACGCAATGAGAAATGGCGAGACCGTCGTAAAAATCGTCCACGGCAAAGGCACAGATGCGATCATCAAAACCTGTGTGAACGGCTGGCTAAGCCAAATCTCTGACGTCATCGCTTTCGTATCCGCCCCTGCCAACGATGGTGGCAATGGTGCAGTGTTGGTTCTGCTAAAGCGCAATCGACTTGGTGAATAAAGCAAACACATAAAAACCAGTCATTGTGACTGGTTTTTTGATGATTAAGGTTGCTAATCTGCTATTTTCTCACCATGGATGGCCAGATCAAGACCTTGATATTCCTCTTCGGCATCCACGCGCAGACCCATGGTCTTCTTAATAATGATGCCAATCATGAATGTCATCACACCGCCATACACTAAGGTAGCAATCACACCCTCAACCTGTAGCCAAAGCTGCTTTAATAACGACACATCGACAATCTCGGGATATAGCGCAGGACTCACAAACACCCCTGTCAATACCGCACCAATGATGCCGCCCACACCGTGCAGCCCAAACGCATCCAGTGCATCATCCACACGCAGACGTTTTTTGGCATAATAAATCATCACAAAACATCCCAAAGACGTCAATACACCAATCGCCATCGCACCAGACACATCCACAAAGCCTGCTGCAGGTGTAATCCCCACCAAGCCTGCCACAGCGCCAGACGCTCCTCCTAGTGCAGACGCTTTACCGCGCTTAGCGTATTCTGCCATCAGCCAAGCTATTGCACCCACTGCCGCAGCTGCTTGAGTGGTGATGAGTGCCATCACCGCATTACCGTTAGCGCCGAGCGCAGACCCACCATTAAAGCCGAACCAGCCCACCCAAACCAGACCTGCACCGATGAGTGTTAATGCCAAGTTCGCAGGCGCAAGATTGCCCTTACCATAATCACGGCGACTGCCCAACAGATAAGCCAGCACCAGACCGCCCACACCCGCATTAATATGAACCACCGTACCGCCGGCAAAGTCTAGCGCATCGCCAGTCAGCCAACCACCACCCCACACCCAGTGGCATACAGGCACATACACCAGTAGCGTCCAAGCCGCAGCGAACACCATGAATGAGCCAAATTTGATTCGCTCAGCCAAAGAACCCGCTAAGATGGCCATGGCAATAACCGCAAATGTCAGCTGAAAAATTACGGTTAATAGCTTGGGAATGCTGCCATCTAATTCATCCAGCCCAATATTATGCAGCATCACATGATCAAGACCACCCACGAATGTATTCATGGCACCTTCTGAAAATGCCAACGAATAACCAACCGCAACCCACACAATCGAAACAACAGCCGCAGCACCCAGACTATGCATCATGGTAGATAGGATATTTTTCTTACGCACCATACCAGCATAGAACAGTGCAAGCCCCGGAATGGTCATCATTAAGACCAACGCCGTCGCTGTCAACACCCAAGCTGTATCACCAGTATCTAATACCGACTCATTCGCCATCGCCAAGGCAGGTAACAGCCCCACTCCCACCAAACCAAATCGACCTACTGAATTTCTCATTGCTTTTACCCCTTATTAGTTTTATAAAGCATTTTCACCCATTTCGCCTGTACGAATACGAACAATCTCATCTAGTGGCTGTACAAAAATCTTACCATCGCCAATCTTACCTGTATTGGCAGCGTTTGTGATGGTGTGAACCACTTCACCAGACAAATCATCGCTAACAGCCACTTCAATTTTTAGCTTGGGCAAAAAATCCACCACATACTCAGCACCACGATAAATCTCAGCATGACCCTTTTGACGACCAAAGCCCTTAACCTCTGTGATTGTCATGCCATGTATGTCTATCAGTGTCAGCGACTCGCGAACATCGTCTAATTTGAACGGCTTAATGATGGCGGTGATTAATTTCATAACTAACTCCTATGACTACATAATTAAAACTTATTAATTAAGTCATAGTATGCCAAAGATTACATAAAATAAAAAATGGTTTATCTTAATAAAAAATTGGTTATTTATTAATTTAAATTATGAATATATAAAATTTAATAATATGTAAAATTTTCACGAATTTGTTTGCAAGCATTCCTAGAAATTCGTAAAATATGGCATTTATTTATAATAATTGGGTGACTTATGACAGACATGCTTACCATCGGCATCGTGGCAGGTGAAGTCTCAGGCGATGCGCTGGGTGCGGATTTTATGCATCAGATGAACGCCATTCACCCAAACATTTGCTGGGTAGGCGTAGGCGGTCAAAGCATGCAAAAATTAGGGCTGCACTCCATCATAGACATGAAGCGGCTCTCTGTGATGGGTCTTGCCGAGGTCGTCAAGCATTTGCCTGATTTATTGCGAGCCAGACGTGAGATATTAGAAGAATTTGATCGTCAGAGGATTGATATTTTCGTTGGCATTGATGCGCCTGATTTTAATTTAAGACTGGGCAAAGTTCTTAAGCCAAAAGGTGTGTTCTGCGTGCAGATGGTCAGCCCGAGCGTGTGGGCATGGCGAGAGAGTCGAATTCATACCATCAAAGCCGCCACCAACCTGGTGCTGTGCCTCTTTCCTTTTGAGCTTGATGTATATGCCAAGCATAATCACCCTGCTGTCTGCGTCGGTCATCCACTGCTGGACAAGCTACAAGCCGATGAACGAGCACTCGATGAGACTAAGGCGGAATTTATCAGTCATCATCGTGGCAGTTTTCCATCACTTAAGAAGCTTAATAACCAGACCATTCTATGCATGATGGCAGGTTCGCGCGTCTCTGAGATTCACGCCATTTTGCCACTGCTTATCGATAGCATGGATGAGCTTGCTGATGATCGCGTGGGTTTTGTGCTGCCCGTAGTGAATGCAGAACACGCGCGGCTGGTAGAGTTGATGTTGTTTGAGCGTGCGCCTCATCTGCTGCCCCATGCCCACGTCGTTTATGGCGAGGATACACCGATCAGTCATGATGTGATGATGGCATCTGATGTGGTGGTGTTGGCATCGGGCACCGCCACGCTTGAGACATTGCTGCTGCACCGCCCTATGGTCGTGGTGTATAAGCTTAGCAATCTCACCTACACCATCGCCAAGCATCTGGTAAAAATCCCCTATGTATCTCTGCCAAATATCCTATCCTACGGGCAGACAGGAAAACCAATCGTACCTGAGTTAATCCAGCATGACGCAACTGCAGCTAATATCGCAAGAGAAGTCAAGCTAATTTTAGGCGACCCTAACGCACAAATCATAAAATTACAACAAACAACCGCCACACTACGTAAGGACAGTCATCATAACGCCGCCGAAGCCGTATTGACTCATTATCAACATTCATGAAAGCCCATACTCTAAACACGCACACTCACGCCTGCACCGTTGTCGCCCACAAAAATCACGAACCTACATCACGCACCTTTGTCATCGGCATTGATGAAGTGGGGCGGGGTTCACTGTTTGGGCAGATGACCGTTGGGGCGGTGATTTTGGATAATGATTTGACGGGCGAATTTGGGCAAATTGACCTGACAAATACGCCCCTTGCTCTTATCAACGACAGCAAAAAACTGTCTGAAAAAAAGCGGAATTTGGTCTTTGACCCGATTAAACAAACCTGCCAAAGCTATGCTGTGATTGATATACCTGCTTATGTGATTGATGCCATTGACATTTATCAAGCGACTCTTTTGGGTATGAGATTGGCGATTGAACACTTGATAACGTTAAATGACATTGGCAAAAACGACAACCTTATCATCATGATAGACGGCAACGCTGCGCCCACCCTATCCGATGACTTTGGCGACTTTCAGCCGTGCATTCACACGCTCATCAAGGGCGACAGCCTTCACACGTCTATCGCTTGTGCCAGTATCCTTGCCAAGGTTCATCGTGATACTGCCATGAATGACTATGCCGAAATTTATCCTGATTATGGGCTAGACAAGCACAAAGGCTATGCCAGCAAATCCCATACCACCGCCATTTATGAGCATGGAATATTGCCCGAACATCGCAAGAGCTTTAATCCCATGCGGACGATATTGTCAAATCAGCTTTTTTAATCGCTTTAAAACAAATCATCCCTTTAAATTCTTATGCTTTTTTATCATCTCTTTTAACACCCGATTATTATCATCAAACCTACGACATTCAGGACACATCAAAAGATGAAATTTCACCGTCATTTTTTGGGATAAAGTCAATGGTTCTTCTTGTGATAAGCTCATCAATTCAGTCATTTTTTGGCAATTCTTTAATCGTTTCATTGTATCCCCCCTAAACAAACCATTTTACCGACAAACACATTTGCAATCTTAATCTGGCTCTGTGCAATAATACATATAAATTCTGTCGAGTAATATTTAAACTCTTACAAATCTCATCACTACCCAATTCTATATATTCTTTCATCAAAAAAACTTGTGCCTGCTCTTTGGGCAGATTCTCCAAACAAAGTTCCAATACTTGACAAAATTCATCATTTTCAACTGTTTCATGCGGACTTGCCCAGCGATTATCAAAGGCATTTGGCGATGAACCGTTTTGCCAATGCCCAATATCATCAAACAGCATTGCCAAAAATTCTTCATCACTATTTTCACTCATATCGCTCATGACTTCATAATGTTTGTTTTGGCGGATGAAGTCGGCAATTTTATTTTTTAAAATGGCAAATACCCATGTTTTAAAGGCGGACTTTCCTTGAAAACTATCGGCATATTTTAGGGCATTTAAGAGGGCATCTTGCACCACGTCTTTGGCGTGCTGTTCGTGATTTAATTGGTTATACGCAAAAGCAAACATGGACTGATAGATCTCGTCCATGCTTTTTTTATCAAATTGGCGTAATTGTATTTGGTGCATTTTTAAGTCAAAAAAAAATTTGAAATAAGACAAGGAAAACGAGCAAAGCTGTACAAATAGGGCGTGTTGAACTTTTGTATTTGCAATGAAAAATGAGAAAAATCGCACGTTTTTCAAGGAAAAAACTTAAGGCTGATAGTCATTCTATCAGACCAGTTTTTGACGCAGAAAAACAAGATTTAGCCATTTTTCATGCAAAAACATCATTTTATTTTCACAAGATTTCTAAATTTTAAATTGTGTTATAAAGGTTCAGCACGCCCTCACTGTGAACGAGTTTGACACAGTACTATTTCAAAGTTGGCAGACTTTTATTTATCCAAAAGTCCATGCTTATATAACGCCCCGCCCCATAAATAATTAGCACAATTAACATGATAAAATAAGTCATGCCAAATTCTATGCCATTATTTAAAACCACAAAATTACCCGTTTCGGTCAGCCAGTCATAATTGCCATGCGTTTGTAAGATTTCACGGGCTTTATTTAATCGCTCGCTCGCTTGTATGGAATTATCCAAACTTACCTGTCCCAATCCGCCAAATAACTGGGCGATATTGGTCGCAGGGTCGGTTGGGGTAATGGCGTGCCAGCCGTTTTTTAAATGCACAAGAAGCATGGCAACCGCCATTGTGATTGCCAATAACACGCCAAAAAAACGAGTCGCCACGCCGAGTAATAACGCCACACCGCCAATCAATTCAGCAACAATCACCATAGCCACCCAAAAGGATGCAAATGGCAAACCAAGCCCCCAATCGGCATTACCAAACCACTGTGCCGTATCATCAAACGAACGGTATTTGGTTAGCCCTGCCATAATAAACACAGGGGCAAGATAAAGACGAATGGCGAATAATGGCAAAAAGTCCAATTTATTTAAATTTACAACAAATTTATTATAATAAGCGTTGTATTTTTTTATCATAATTTACCTTATTTTTATTAAAAATATTGGTTATAAAAAATTTGATTATCAATCATTGTATTGACCAAATCATCAAACGAAATTTTGATATTATCAAAAATCTCATCATTTAATTCAAAGGTGCGTTGTAGCTCTGCCAATAACTCATTTGTATTTTGATAGCATACCTCTTCATTTTGCTTTGCTTGCATAAAGGTTAGTATGATAAAACTAAGCTGGCTTATGGTCATAAATGCCGTTTTAAATGTACCGTCCACCACTTTACGATACACCACCAAAAAAGTCGGGCTTTTTTGACTCGGAGAAAATGCCACGCTAATATCCTGCACCGCCCATTCATAATATAAAATCTGGGCGGTATGATTGATAAAAATAGACGCATTTTGATACATTAAAATAGGCTTGGGATTATTGTTCGGTAGATTATCTACAAACAATTCCACCCATTCATAATGAGCAAATTCTGACAAATAAATGGGCAAATCAAATTTTGTCAAAACACTATCTGTCAAATAGCCGACAAATTGCTCGGTGATTTCACTAAAATACGGACTTGCCATATCGCCATGTTTTAAAAAATCTTTAATCAGATTTTGCCAAACCAATATGCCAAAATGCGTCTCAATAATACTGCGAGTAATGGGAAAGCATTGATTGACAAAGCCAGAGACATTATTATAAATCAGATTTTGATATAATTGCCCCACACGAGCAGGCACGGTATCGGTATTATCGTGTTTTTGTTTGCGGATATAATCGCCAAATTCACGCTGAAAGATGCGTAACTTGGGTGCTTTATCAATCATCATTGTTATGCCATTTTATTAAATTATCATTAAAATAATTAGGCCAATTTAAATGTAGAATTATTTTTATGGCGTTCTTGAATTTCCCGAATGAATTTAACTTCACGGGTAAGCTCGCTAAGTTCTGGGAAATTAAAATCACGCTCCAAACAAGTCGGAATCTTATCTGCCGTTTTACCTGTTTTGGCAAATATCAAACCATAGGCGTCATTTAACAACGCCCAAACACGCTCCACCACACTATCGCCATGCGTATCCACAATCAAGCCGTCATCATCCACATAATGCCCAGCAACGTGCAAATAACACGTCCGCTCGAGCGGCAATTCACGCAAATATTGGTGTGGGTCAAAACCAAAGTTTTGGCTATTGACAAAAATATTATTCACATCTAAATGCAATAAACAATCAGCTTCTTTTACCACCGCAGAAATAAATTCACTGTCGGACATTTGGCTTTGGGGCGGTAGATAATAATATGAGGCGTTTTCAATGCCAATTTGAGAGCCTAAAATATCTTGTACTTTTTTAATACGCTCGGCAACCCAAAATACCGCTTCTTCGGTGCAAGGAATGGGCAATAAATCATACAAATGCCCTTTGTCATCACTACACCAAGACAAATGCTCGGTAAATAAATTGATGTTATGCGACTTCATAAAATGCTTAATATTATTTACATGAGCCACCTCCAATTCTTTTGAACTGCCAATAGACAAAGAAAGTCCATGACAAATAAAAGAAAACCGCTCGCTATAAGCACGCAAGATATTTTCAAAACGTCCGCCCATAATTCCGTGGGAGTTTATCCAATTTTCAGGCGACACTTCAAAAAAATCAATCTGGCCTAATTGATGAACGGCATTCACATCATCAAAAGACATTTGTGGCAATAACTCACGGCGAAAGCCAAGCCCTGCCCCGTGCAATGGTCTTTTACTTGTCATTTTATTTTCCCAATTATTAGGGTTTGTTATCAACATGGCACTTGCAAGTGCTGATGCCCAAAATATGATAAATGGGGCAAAAATTCATAAAGCCTGTCAATAATGGCACAAGCCCAACAATTCCCCACCAAGAACCAAAATAAACACCCAAGCCAATAATAACAACACCCAAAATAATTCGTACGATTTTATCAGGTTTACCAACATTGATTTTCATAAAATACTCCTTAACGATAACCTTGTTGTTTTAGGTCTTCATAGCCGCCGTGATTGGTAACATTGGTATAGCCCAATTTTAAGAGTTCTGTGCGAGCAACTTCGGCACGTCTGCCACTTCGGCAATATAGATTAATAGGATTGTTTTTATTAGGCTCAATGGCAGAAATCTTTGATGCAATATCGCCAACAGGGATATTGACGCTATTTAACAAATGCCCCGCTTTATATTCTTCTGGGCTACGCACATCAATCCAAACGCCTTTTGCTTTTGGTTTGATTTGTGATTGAGTTTGAGATTTGGCATTGTTTTGTTTTGATGAGGTATTGGCAAAACTGTTACACGCAGTTAATCCCAAGATGCTAATTGCAATGACAAGAGTGAGTTTTTTCATAAGACACCTTCTAAATTACACCAATTAAATTTATTTAAAACGATTAAAATTCGGCAAATAAATCATTTAATGATTCGCTAATGGTTGGGTGCGTAAAAATTTGCTCTTTAAAATAATCCGCTTTAACGCCATTATCCATTGCCAATTTAAATAAATTGATAATCTCATGGCTATTTTCACAAAACAACGTAACGCCCAAAATCTCGTTATTGTCTTTATCCACAATCGCTTTTAATAAGCCTTTGGTATTGCCTGTGATTTTGGCTTTGACAATGGCTTGGGCGGGCAAGGTTGCCACTTGGTAATTTTTGCCACTGTCTTTGGCTTGTTTTTCGCTCAGGCCAATTTGTGATAAAGGCGGTGTGATAAAAACACTCGTTGGGAAAGTGTGGCGGTCGGCTCTGTGGCGTGTGCCACTCCCAAACAAATCATCCGCCACAATGCGATAATCATCAAGCGAGATGTAGGTAAACTGCGGTGAACCTGCGACATCGCCCATCGCCCAAATGTGGTCGGTGGCTTTTAGTTTGTCATCGCACACCACATAGCCACGCTCGCTTAGCTGTACGCTTGTGTTTTGTAGGTTTAGAGCATCTGTGTTAGGTCGTCTGCCAATGGCGACAAGCACAGCATCAGCATCAAGGGTCATCTTATCGGTGATGACTTGGGTATGCTCTGTTAGGTGTTTAAATTCTTGGACATCTTGCCCTAAATGCACCGTAATGCCGCGCTCATTTAATAGGTCAAGCACAATCGCACGCACGTCATCATCAATCTTTGGCAAAAAGCTGTCAAATTTTTCAACAATGCTCACTTGACTGCCAAAAGCGTGATACATAAAGGCAAATTCAAGGGCGATAAAACCTGCACCCACGATAACCAGCCGCTTGGGCGCGGTCGCTTGGCTGTCGCCTAAGTTTAAAAGCCCCGTGCTGTCATAAACACGCTCGCCGTCCACGCCTGCAATCGGTGGCATAATGGGGGTCGTGCCTGTGTTGATAAAAATCCGCTCGGCACGCACCGTCTCGCCTGTGGATAGGGCAACAGTGTTGTCATCAACGAAGCTCGCTTGTGCGTTGATGACGGTTACATTTGGTAAATCATTGATTTTGTTAAAATTAGCTTCACGCAAGGCAGAGATGAGTTTGTCCTTGTCCTGCATGGCAACAGCAAAACTGTCTGTTTTGGCTTCATGAATCAGTTTTTTTGACGGAATACAGCCCACGTTAATACACGTTCCGCCATACATTTTGTCCGATTGCTCAACCAAAATGGTACGCTCGCCCTGTTTGTCAAACAGCCCTGCCAGCGTTTTGCCTGCTTTACCAAAGCCGATGATTAAGTTTTTGGTTTGTATCATCTTTTTTCTCCAATTTATTTGCCAAAATTATTAGGGCATGACAAGGTTATGAAAAATTCCCAAAACCTTGTCATGCAAGCCTAAACCGCTATTTATTTGTTACCGCCACAACTGGCATTAGCGTTTTTGTCGGTGCTTGCCCCACAACTGGCAGTTGCTGATTTGTCGGCGGCAGCAGTAGCGGTGTTCGCCCCACAACCTGCATTGGCTGATTTATCGGTCATGGTGGCACTGCACCCTGCTTCGCCACATTTACCCTCACCGCATTTGCCTTCGGCAGTTTTGGTAGCGGTGGCGGTAGCGGTGTTAGGCTCGGCAGTAGCAGGCTGATCTTCGGCATTTTGGTAGCCTTGCTCCATGGGCTGTGCTTCTACCTTTTCTTCTTTACAAGCAGTAAGTCCTGTGGCAAGTAGGGTTGCTACGGCAAGACCTGTGATTTTACGATTAAGATTTGACATGATAAACTCCAATTAAACATCATAAACCATTTTATGATACACCTTAGACGGACGTGGGGCAAATATCTTACAAAAAATTTCAAAAATTTTTAAAAATTGTTGTCATGCCCCCTATGTTTTAGGTGCAAACGTATTTTGGCACGCTCTTTTTTATGGCGTGTTTTGGGGTTGTCTCTATCATGAACACCACCTTTCTTCAACAAAGGATTTAGTGCAGTTTGATTGCGCGTTTTAATTACACTTGGACAAATTAGGCAGTTTGCCAATTTCTCGCCAAGCTTGATGAGTTGCTTTTGTGTTTTCATATTTTTATTCTCAAATTCATTCGATTCATGGTTTATATTGTAAATTTACAATAAAAAAGTGCAAACCCGAAAGAAGGTTTGCACCGCATTGAAGTCACGTCTGATCACATCACACAGTCATCACCCAGACAGTCAAAACGGTCGGTCTTGTAAATCTACAAGTATTGCAATACATAGACATTGTTTTACTCCCGTTATTATCTGGATGGATGAAATGCGCCAAAGCGCCCAATTGCCTCTATAATGAGTGCCAAAGATACAAATTCAAGTGAATCGAGACGCTTTTAATCAGCTACTCTATTATTCGCTGACAGTTTTAATGATCAATCTCTCAGCACCCGCCAAAGTGCTCTCTACCTGAGCATAATTAATATTCGTCTGCTCAATCATCGCCTTAGTGTCGTTAAAGCTCACCAAGACTTCATCACCCACCTGTGTCACTAACACCTTTAATGGTAGCTGCAGCGCAAAGGTGGGTTCTTGGATCATCAATGGCGTGCCCGCTTTTGGATTGCCAAACACAATAACGGTCGCAGGCTGCATATCAAGACCCGCTTCCTTGGCGGCTTGTTGATGGTCGATGGTCGAAAATACCGCCATACCTTTGCTTTGGATGGCAGCAGTTAATCTCTCAACCGTCTGTTCAAAGCTGTATTTGCTTTTGATGGTTTGCTGCTTCATGATTTTATTCTCCGCATGAACGACAGGTGTTTTTCGGGGGTTGTCAGGCAGACTAGTACACGCACCCAAAAGCATGGTGGCAACAATTAATGCAGGCAAAGTTTTCATTACAATACACTCTCAAAAATTAATTCTACTAACTAGATGGAAAATCTAGCGCTTCTTATCGCGTTTCTTAAATTCTGCAATGCGTTTACGTTCACGCATGACTTTCGCCTTATTTTTAATTTTAGGGTTTTTCTTACCTTCGTATGGGTTGGCGTTCTGCTTAAATTCGACATGCAAAGGCGTACCCTCTAGTTTAAACACATCGCGGTAGATGTTCTCAAGATAACGCTGATAGCTCTTTGGTAAGGCGGAAGTCTGGTTACCATGGATGACGATCACTGGCGGATTATGCCCGCCCAAGTGCGCATATCTTAACTTGATGCGACGACCACCGACCATTGGTGGCTGGTGATTTTGCACGGCATCTTGTAGAATCTGCGTCAGACGAGACGTGGACACCTTGAACATCGATGCATCATACGCCTTATGAATTGACGGATAAAGCTCGCCCACGCCATTGCCATACAGTGCTGAGATTAGATGAATCTTCACCCACGGCACGAAGTTAAAGCGACGATCAATCTCAAGCTTCACATAGTCTTTTTGGTCTTGGGACAAGCCATCCCATTTATTAATGGCAATCACTATCGCGCGACCTGCATCGAGTGCATAGCCTAACATGTGCAGATCCTGATCGACGATACCCTCTTTGGCATCAACCACAACGACAACGACATTCGCATCCTTAATGGCCTGCAAGGTCTTAACAACAGAGAACTTCTCAACCTTCTCATCAATACGACCGCGACGACGCACACCCGCCGTATCGATCAGCGTATATTTGCGGCCTTCGCGCTCAAAAGGAATGTAAATACTGTCTCTGGTCGTGCCCGGCATATCAAAGACGACCACACGCTCCTCGCCCAGTAGGCGATTGACCAGTGTTGATTTACCAACATTCGGGCGTCCGATAATAGCAAGCTTTAGGCTATCATCATCATTATCATCAGCCTCATCCTCTGGCATGTCAGCCGTTAAGACTTCTAGAAGGTTAGTAACACCCTTACCGTGACTGGCAGCGGTCGGAAATGGCTCACCAAAACCCAATTCAAAAAACTCTGCCGACGAGGCTTCATGTACGCCATCCATCTTGTTCGCCACAAGATATACCGGCTTGCCCAGAGTATGCAAGAATCTGGCGATCTCGCTATCCGCACCGATCAAGCCAGAACGCGCATCAACCACAAAGACGACGATATCTGCCTCATGAATGGCGGTATAAGACTGAGTCGCCATGTAGTCGTCGATGTTGCCCGTACCATCATCCGCTTCACCGATACCGCCTGTATCCACGACGATGAATGACTTATTCCCAAAATTCGCATCGCCATATTGACGATCGCGCGTCAGACCAGCCATGTCCGCAACCAGTGCTTGACGAGACTTGGTCAGCTGATTAAATAGGGTTGATTTTCCGACATTTGGGCGGCCAATCAAGGCAACCACAGGTTTAATACTCATAATCTCTCAAAATTATTTAAAAAATAAATTTACAATCAAATAAAAACACCAAATCCTTTGCCATCATTTGACAGCAAAGGAAAAAGGTCAATTAAAAAACCTAAAACTGCCAAACGCTCACTACGCCCGACGCACTCTGAGCATATAGGCGATTACCATTGACTTGCAGGCTGGTTAATTGACCCTTAGTCTCAGCGCGACTTACGATGTTGCCATTGACATCGAACAGATGAATCACTCCATCATAGTCACCAACCGCGACATGATTGCCCACAGTAACAGGATTGGTAAGCTTACGGTGTTTTAGGTTTTCATTTAGCCATAATGTCTCGCCTGTCAAGCGGTTAAAGGCCTTAACATCACCATTAACCCCTGTGGCTACAAGCACCTCACCAAGAACAGTCGGTGATTTCGTGCTTGAAATCTCGCCTACGAACATCGGGCGACCTGTTGACATGTCAAAAGCCGCCAATTGACCACTAAAGCTTGTCACATATAAGTGCTGACCTACCACCAATGGCGTACCATCCACATCACTCATGCGCTCAACCGCACTGCCACCAGTCGCCATACCCACACGGCGCGTCCATAATGGCGTACCCGAAGCAGGGTTAATCGCATGGATACGACCATCCGCTGTACCAAATAGCGCTGTCTGCTCATCCAAATGTAGCGGCTTAGCGGCGCCGCGTACACTCACATCGACATTCTGCGTGCTAAACTGCCACATGGCTGTACCTGTCTGCAGGTCTAGACCATAAAGCGTTCCATTATTGCCTGACAGTAGGACACGATTGTTAGTAATGAGTGCTGGGGTTGGGCTAGATGTTGGTAGTGCCTTCTCCCACACGATCGCACCCGTCTGAGCATTGATGGCAACCACTTTACCTGAGCGCGTACCAACGATGGCAACGCTGCCTGATTGATTAGATGCTACACCGCTGGTGATGGCTTCTTTAAGATCTACCGACCAGACGGTTTGCTTACCATTTAATAAGGCAACGATGCCGCCACGACTAGCAGCAATCAGACCCTCGCCTGTTTGGGCAACTTGTAGATCAACCACGTCTTTTTTGCTGGCGCGGCTGCCTTTCATCATGCTACGACCTTGATCTAGAGATGCACTAAACACAGGTGATAGCACCGCAACAGGTGCGCTGATTTTGATTAATTTGGCAGGTTTTTTGCTTTCTGCCTTAATGCCTTTACCACAACCAACCAAAGCCACCGCACTTAATGCGCAGACCAGAGCAGTTTTTACAAAACGAGTGTGCATATTTTATCCTTATACTGTATAGCCGCCAACTGTGCGCTGCAGCAATTTTTGAGGTGATTATTCGCTCATCATTATAAAGCTGATTTAATAACGACTAATTACCCATTTGTGTGTTTTGTGTTTCTAAGTTTTGAGCAGGTGCTTCAGCTTCATCACCACCCTCTTGGGTAGCTTCAGCACTCTTAGGCTGACTGACTTGCACAGGCGCTGCGACCACAGGCGTTCTTGGGGTGATCGGTGTTACTTCAGCGCCCAACGACTGCAATTTCAGGCTTAATACAGCGCGCTGTTCTTGGCGTTTGCGTAGCGCCTCCCATGCTGCCACATAAGCTTTCTTGGCATTCTCGGTATCATTTTTGGCGATGTGAATATCACCCAACAACTCTTGACGTGACGCCTCAAACGCTGCCGGCAACTCTTTATTTGCCAATTCAAGCGCTTTATCAGCTTCATTGTTGTCAAGCAGCACACGACCTAGGCGCAAATCTGTCATCGCTGCCAAGCCTTGATCATCAAGTTTTAGCGATTGTGCCTGCTCAAGCGTTGTGACAGCCTCAGTCAGCTTGCCTGCATCCGTTTGATGGCGCGCCTTTAACATCAGGCCTTGCCATGCATATGCAGTATTTGGATGCTCAGCGACCAACTTATCAATGTCAGCGAATAATGCCGCTTCGTCCTTAGCAGTGCTCTCCTGCGCTGCAGCGTCCAGATCGGGATTTTGCTTGGCAAGCTTAATCACCTCATTACGCTCATCGATGTTAGTATACATATCCGCAGCGACAGTATCAACTTTGGCGTAGTTCTTTTGATAATACTCCCACCCAAAATAACCTGCAAGCACAGCAACGATCACCCATATGATGGTACTGCCGTGTTTTTTGAGTGCGCTCATAGCCTGGTTGTCTGTCATGTTTGACGAATCTTTTGTCATGCCATTATCCTATCAGTTGGCAAATTTGCCATAAATATTAATCAATAATCGACCAGCAATCAATTAATTTAAAAACCAGTTTCTATCTTGGGTGCTCTGCTCGCCAGTCGTCATGTCTTTGACGCTAATCACACCGCGATCAATTTCATCTTGACCGAGCACGACGGTGTATTTAGCGCCTGACTTGTCTGCTTTTTTGAATTGAGATTTTAGACTTGAGCCATTTGCCATTTTTACACGAAGATCGCTTCGTTCATTGCGAAGACTTTCAGCGAATAGCAAGGCCTCTTTATACACCTCGGGCTGCGCTACCACAAACACATCGCAGTCAGCTTCTAGCATAAAAGGATTAACCGCCTCAATCAATAGTAGCAAACGCTCAAGACCCATACCAAAGCCCACCGCAGGCTCAGACTGCTCAGGCTTGCCTTTTAGCACACCGACCAATCCATCATAGCGACCACCACCACATACGGTTGCCTGAGAGCCCAATTTATCCGTCACCCATTCAAAAACCGTCTTATTGTAGTAATCAAGCCCGCGCACCAATTTATCATTGAGTTCAAAACCAATGCCAAGCGCGGTCAGATATGCCTTCACCTGCTCAAAGTGCGCTCGGGTATCATCGCCCAAGAAATCATCAAGCTTTGGCGCATTTTGTAAGATGGATTGGGTTTTTTCATCTTTAGAATCCAAGATGCGCAGCGGATTGGTGGTGAGTCGGCGCTGACTGTCTTCATCAAGTTCATCTTTGCGCACCGTTAGGTAATCAACCAGCGCCGTCTTATACGCCAAGCGTTCGCTTTCCTCGCCTAAGGTATTCAATTGCAATTTAACGTGCTCTGACACGCCAAGCTTTTGCCAAAAACGATGGGTCATGGCGATCAATTCCACCTCCCCATCAGGCAGATCATTGCCAAACACCTCGGCGCCAAGCTGATGGAATTGACGATAGCGGCCTTTTTGTGGGCGTTCATAACGGAACATCGGTCCAATGTACCAAAGCTTTGGCGCATCGCCACGAAGCATATTATGCTCAATCACCGCACGCACACAGCCTGCCGTGCCTTCGGGGCGCAGCGTAAATGACGCACTTTCACCTTCAGATTTGCCGCCATGAATCACGCTGAACATCTCTTTTTCGACGATGTCAGTTGCCTCACCCACACCACGGGCAAACAATTGAGTCTCCTCAACCAAAGGTAGGCGAATCTGGCTAAATCCATAACCATCAAGCACATCACCCAAGATGGCTTCTAGCTTGCGCCATTTTTGTGCATCGCTCGGTAGCACATCATTAAATCCGCGAATGGCGGTAATTTTACTCATGTTTTTTCCTTATTAATATCACCGGTTTATGTATTAAAATCAATCAAAGCTCAAATCATTCGGTCAAAAATACCTGCTGCAAGGTCGATGCTAATTCGCCATGTGACAAAATCTTATCAAATTCATTCAAAAATCTGTTGGAGTTCGATAAATCAAAATCCGTTACTGTTTTTAGAAATTGGGCAAAGTTCGGGCTTTTTCTTGCCAGCTCATCAATCACCGAATAATCCATTTTTTCTTTGAATTTGGCAGGTGATAAAATCTTAGATTGACCGATATTATTCAAATTCATCTCAATAATACCAATCCCAAAGCTTTGGCTTAATTTTTGTAAAGCTTCGATGAATTGACCATCTTGCTTGATGTCAAGCGCCACCAAATAACCTTCATTTGCCCAACTTGAATTACTCACCGCCTGAAAGAAGCTTTCTTTATAATTTGAAAAGTTCAGTTCTTTTTTAATTTCAAAAGAAAAAATTTTAACGGGCAAAATATCAAATTTTTTGATAAAACTTAATACGTTATTCTTTTGATAATTGGCGTATTCAAAATTAACTGCCACCATATCAGGATACAGCCATTTATCTTCGCCTCTTACGCCTTTTGAGCTTTCTTCATGAAAGATGGTTTTGGAATATGCTTTAAAATAGTCGTTTTCTTTCAAAAAATAACTCAATAAAGCATGCAGCTCCCTTTCATGATAAGCGGCTTTTTTTCTTGTTGCTTTAGGTGGTCTTGACATCACAGAATTAACTTCTTGAAATGTGGCATTGCTATTTTTTAAGATGTATTGCTTTGGTTTGGTATTTGGCACAGCCTCAAAAATATCACCAGATGTGCAAATTCCAGCGCTAAATGTCGCCTCGGGTATTTTACCCTTAAATGATTGCGTCTGAACATCGAAAGTCTTTAGTTGGTGATGCAAATCATTTCGCAATACAAATTGCCATAAATCTGATGCAGTCATGGTTTTATTAACCGTTTGCATGGCTAACTTTGCCAATTCAACAAAGCTCAATCTATCGGTTTGCAAAGAATGATTCATCACCCAACCCGAATAATCTCTTTTTGCTTGGCAATGGCTCTTGCCTCAGCAAGCTCTTTGGCTTTGGCGCGCACCATTTGCTCAATTTCATCTGCAAGCGTCTTGGTATCGATCAGATGGCTTTTTTGACCACCCAGATACACGAGCGAATTTGGGCTTGCACCCACGACACCGATGTCCACTTCTTTTGCCTCGCCAGGTCCATTAACTTTGCAGCCAATGACCGACAGATCAATAGGCTCACGGATGTCTTCCAAGCGAGATTCCAATTCATTCATGACTTTAATGACGTCAAATTCTTGGCGGCTGCAGCTAGGGCAAGCGATGAAGTTCACGCCATTTGAACGGATGTTAAGGGATTTCAAAATATCAAAGCCGATTTTGATCTCTTCTTCTGGTTGGCTTGCCAATGAGATACGCATGGTGTCGCCGATACCCTCTAGCAATAACCCACCCAAGGCAATGGCAGATTTGACAGTACCCGTGCGATACACGCCTGCCTCAGTCACACCAAGATGCAGAGGGTTATCCACCTGCGCCGAGATAAGTCGATAAGCATCCAAAGTCAAAAATACGTTCGACGCCTTAACTGAGATTTTAAATTGATCAAAGTTATTGCGGTCTAGAATATCAATGTGGCGCAGCGCCGACTCAAGCATTGCCTCGCCTGTCGGTTCGCCGTATTTTTTTTGTAGATCCTTTTCAAGAGAACCGGCATTGACACCGATGCGCATGCTCACGCCATGATGGCGCGCTGCCGCGATGACTTCACGTACTTTTTGTTCGTTGCCGATATTGCCTGGGTTGATGCGCAAGCAATCAGCACCTGCATCCGCCACCGCCAGAGCAATTTTGTAGTCAAAATGAATATCTGCCACCAGTGGCACGCTAACACGTTTTTTGATCTCGGCGAATGCTGCCACCGACTCCATCGTCGGGGTTGAGACTCGCATAAAATCAGCACCCGCATCGACGCAGCGCTGAATCTGCGCAACCGTCGCCTCAACATCACAGGTGTTGGTATTGGTCATGCTCTGCACACTGATTGGCGCATCGCCGCCCACCGCCACAGAACCAACGTGAATCTTCTTGGTGGGACGGCGCTTGATAGGACTGTGATGTGACATGGAAACTCTCTTTTAATTTTTGGGTAAATCTGACATGTGTAATTGAGTGCCTTTATCTGATAATGCTGACGATCGACCGAAGGCAGCCACGGCTCTTTGATATATATTTCGGGCATCATTCATATTTGACTGCGCCACATGTAGATCGATCAGCTGCACATAACTTCGCTCAGTAGCACTGCCCGAATCAATGACACGTTGATAAGCACTAATCGCATCATCATGCCGACCGATGCGCTGATAAGCTGTGGCCAGATTCTCTAGTGACTGCACACGGCCTTCATAGCCTAGGTTGGCCGATGCAATCTTAAAATGATGAATCGCCTGATCATAATGTCCAACCTGCATCAGATACACCGCATAGTTGTTATGCGCACGCATCAGATTGTTATCAAGCTTAAGCGCTTGATAAAAATAACCATCCGCACGCGCAAGGTTCGCCTCACTGCCTTCACTCTGAAGCAGTACACCCATCATGTCATAGGCTGGCGCAAAGCCTACATCAGCTGTCAGCGCCATGTCAAGTTGGCGCTTGGCATCATCTAGCCTACCTGCCGCGATGTATTGCCCTGCCATGGCGGTACGAATCTTAGCAAGTTCGGTCTTATTCTGATGAATGTTACGATCAACGCCCTGACATGCGGTCATCACAAGAGCGATGCTAACAATCGCCATAGTACGGCAAACTTTCAACCTAAAAACCATCAGACATCCCATTCTATCAAGTCTCAAAAATTTTGCCAACTTATTCAAATATAACGATTAAGCATGGTCTTGGCGCTTTTGGATGCTTTCTTTCCATTTTTTGGCGCGTCGGGTGCGATCAGCAACTTGCCCAACCAACTGCCCACACGCCGCATCGATGTCATCGCCGCGAGTCTGACGAATCGTACACACAAAACCTGCATTATTAAGAATATTGCTAAACGCATGGATTCGGTTATTGCTTGAGCGGTCATAAGGTGCATGTGGGAACGGGTTGAATGGAATTAGGTTCACCTTACTTGGCAAATCTTTTAATAGTGCCACAAGCTGACGCGCGTGCTCATCGCTGTCATTCACGCCGGCGAGCATCACATATTCAATGGTGACGTGTTTTTTTTGGCGTGGATTTTCTTCATAGACGTATGCTTTGGCGGCGGCGATGAGATCTGCCAGTGGGTATTTTTTGTTAATTGGTACCAGCTCATCTCGAAGCTCATCATTTGGTGCATGCAGACTGATGGCAAGTGCCACATCAATGTCCTTGGCCAGATCATACATCTTTGGCACCACGCCTGATGTTGATAAAGTCACGCGGCGTTTTGATAATCCAAACGCGTGATCATCAAGCATCAAAGACATGCTGGCGACCACAGGGTCATAGTTCAACAAAGGCTCGCCCATGCCCATCATGACGACATTGGTCACGCGATTCTCTCGCTCGGTCGGAGCGATATCTTCCATATATGACTGATTCGCCACCCATAACTGCCCGATGATTTCGCTGGCGTCCAAGTCACGCTCAAAGCCCTGCTTACCCGTACTACAAAACGAACAATCCAGCGCACAGCCAACCTGAGATGAGATACACAAGGTCTTACGCCCAAACTGCTTGCCATCTTCAGCAGGGATAAGCACCGTCTCAACAAGCGAACCACCCGACACCTCAAAGACCCATTTACGCGTCCCATCTTCGCTAAACTGCTTAAATTTCACCTTCGGCGGTAGTACACAGGCGACTTCATCAAGCTTTTGTTGAAGTTTTTTTGAGATGTTTGTCATCTCAAAAAAGTCCGTTACGCCAAACTGATAAATCCACTTCATCACCTGCGTCGCTCGAAACGGCTTCTCGCCAAGCGACACAAAAAACTCACCCAAATCTACCTTGGACATACCAAGCAAATTAACCTTATTGGATGAATCAGTGGATTCTGGCGTGTGGGTTACGGGGATTTTTGTCATGACAATCGGACTGCTACAATAAACATAAAAACATCATATTATACTAAAAATTTCGTTCAAAGTCATGATTTTTTGGTATTGGCGCGCTTGTTTGATTTTGCGCAAAATAAAAAACAGCCCACTAAAAAAGCAAGCTGTTTACGATTAATCAGATGATAATATCTGGCAATCAATTAACGAGTGCGTGGGAAGATTTCGTCTGCACCGAAGAAGTAAGCGATTTCGCGCTCAGCTGAAGTGGTAGAGTCAGAACCGTGAGCTGCATTCTCGTCGATGCTTACTGCAAAGTCAGCACGGATGGTGCCAGCAGCAGCTTCAGCTGGGTTGGTTGCGCCTAGGATATCGCGGTGTGCTAGTACAGCGTTCTCGCCTTCTAGTACAGATACAACCACAGGACCTGAAGTCATGAATGCTACTAGGTCAGCGAAGAAGCCACGCTCTTTGTGCTCTGCGTAGAAACCTTCTGCTTCTGCTTGAGTTAGGTGCTTGTATTTGATAGCAACTGGCTTAAGGCCTGCTTTTTCGAAGCGAGCGATGATGTCGCCGATGTGGTTTTTGCCAACTGCGTCCGGCTTGATGATAGATAGAGTACGTTCGATAGCCATGATATTTCCTTAACAATATAAAGGGCTTAAAAGGATAAAAAATTCTACAAGATCGTGCAGAATTACCCACATTATACCAATCTTTTGGGGGATTTGTCATGTGGTTTTTATGTCAAAAATATCAAAAAATATCACCTAAGCCACGCCATCACATTTCGTTTTTTTGCCAAAAATCTCACAGATTAATGATAATTTTTGGTATAATGGTTTGTTTATGATTTTTAATGCTTTAAGCAACTTTAATTTAACAGCGAGACAACTCATGGGCTTTAACTGTGGTATCGTAGGCTTGCCAAACGTTGGCAAATCCACCCTATTTAATGCACTCACCAAGGCAGGCATTGCCGCCGAAAACTTCCCCTTTTGTACCAAAGACCCAAACACGGGTATCGTGCCTGTGCCAGACCCACGCTTAAAGGCATTGGCAGAAATCGTCAAGCCTGAACGTGTGCTACCGACCAGCATGGAATTTGTGGACATCGCAGGGCTTGTGGCAGGGGCGAGCAAGGGCGAAGGCATGGGCAACCAATTCCTTGCCAATATCCGTGAGACGGACGCGATTGCCCATGTGGTACGCTGTTTTGATGATGACAACGTCATTCATGTGGACGGACGAGTAAACCCCCTATCCGACATTGAGACCATCAATACCGAGCTTGCCCTTGCCGACCTTGAAGCGGTAGGACGTGCGATAACTAACGCCACCAAAAAAGCAAAAGGCGGAGACAAAGACGCTCAGGCGATTTTGGCGGTATTTCAAAAAATTGAGCCATTTTTGGCGGACGGCAAACCTGCACGCATGGCAAATCTTGACAATGATGAGAAAAAACTCATCAAATCCTACGGGCTTATCACTCTAAAACCCGTCATGTACATCGCCAACGTGGCAGAAGACGGTTTTGAAAATAACCCCCACCTAGATGCGGTGCGTGAATTTGCCCAAAGCGAAAACGCCATTGTCGTGGCATTGTGCAACCAAATTGAAGCCGAAATCGCCCAGCTTGACGAAGAAGAAAAGGCGGAGTTTTTAGAAGGCATGGGCATGAGTGAAGCAGGGCTTGACCGTGTGATTCGTGCAGGGTATGATCTACTAAACCTACAAACCTACTTCACCGCAGGGGTCAAAGAAGTGCGCGCGTGGACGGTGCCTGTGGGTGCGACCGCTCCTGAGGCGGCAGGTGTTATTCACACCGACTTTGAGCGTGGCTTTATCCGTGCCGAAGTGATCGCTTATGATGATTTCATCGAACATGGCGGAGAAAAAGGCGCAGCAGCAGCAGGTAAGTCTCGCCTAGAAGGCAAAACCTATATCGTCCAAGACGGCGATGTGATGCATTTTAGATTTAATGTGTGATTGCGCATTAACCTCAAAGAGCCGATAGTTATCGGCTTTTTTGTTATCAAGTTACAAGGCTTGAGTCATGATTGTAAATTTTGTTATAATATATCTTGATCATTGCATCTAATATTTAAATATTTCACCATATTGACACATCAAATTAAGGTTTTATCATGAAAAAAATCATCCTAACTTCACTGGTTGCTACTTTGGCTTTAACCGCTTGCGATAAAAAACAAGCCGAAGCACCTGCCGAGACCACAACCATTGAGGCGGCCGCCCCCGCTACCGAAGCAGCAAATATTTCTGAAAATACGGCCGATACACAGCATAATCACGATCATGCGCACGATCACGATCACAGCCATGAACATGATGATCATGCAGAGCACGACCATAATCATGATCACGCACACGATCATGGCGATCATGCACATCATCATGATGGTGACAAATTTCAATGCGGCGACAAGAGTATAAATATTGCTGTACACAATCACGAAGGCGAAATCGAGGCACATCTTACTGCCGATGATATCACTTACGATCTAAACCAAAACCTAAATGACAAAAAACGCTTCACCACTAATGAAGGCATTGAAGGCGATGGCAAGCCAATGACTCTGATCTTAGATGGCAACAAAGCCCAAGTACTGGGTGCGAACAACGCCACCCTTCTAGATTGCACCAAGTCTTAATCATCAAGGTGATAAAGCCAAGCGGTTCACGCTTGGCTTTTTTTTAATATAAAAAATCATATTAACAAAAATGCAACATTTTATGAATTTGATTGAAAATTTCTAGATTTTTATTCATAATACACAGTTATTCACTCAATTTTATGCGCTTTAATGGGCGCGTTTAAGCACACTGACTTCATCGGATTGATTCATGACAGAAACAAAAACCACCACTCGAGAACAAAAAAAACGCCAAACACGTCAAGCTTTCTTTAATGCTGTTCTAGATTTATGCATGACCGGGCAAGGATACAGCTCCATCAGTCTGCGCCAAGTCACTCGCGAGGTTGGGGTTGTGCCGACGGCCTTTTATCGTCATTTTGATGACATGGAATGCCTTGGCAAAGCGTTGGTTGAAGATGAATTGGGTGATGCACTATCCATCTTACGCGAGCACATGCAGCTGGGCAAAAAACGCAGTTTTGAACGTCAAATCGCCAAGAGCGTACAAATATTTTTCAAGGCCGTAGATGCGCAGCCTAGATATTGGCAATTCATCGCATCGGAGCGCTTTGGTGGCTCCGAGGCGGTACGTAACGCGATCAGTCTACAGATTCACTACTTCGCCAAGATCATGGGCGAGGACTTGGCGCTACAGCCTGCCTTTGAACACATTGGCAGCGAAGACCGCTACCTATTGGCTGAGATTGGTGTTAATCTGTCATTCTCTTGGATCATCGACTGGCTAGAGCTGACTTATACACCAAACCTTGATGATGAAGATGCTGAAGACATCACCGACAAACAAGACCCTATTGATGTTGAGCACCACAAACAAGAAATGCTCCGTCGCTGCACACGTCAGATGCAGATTCTCATGTACGGTGCTTACAACTGGAAATCAAGCGAAGAGACTGTGATTGAGGATTGATAACACAATCCGCATCAGCCCTACCCTTATCTTTTGGCGGCATTTATGCTAGAATGTCGCCTTTTTTAAATTGCAATTTATCTCATGCCTTATCTACACCGACCAAAATCACATCACACCCTAAACGCCAATGAACGCCTACTGCGCGTCATCTCCATTAATGTCAACGGACTGCGCGCCGCCGAGAAAAAGGGCTTGCTTGATTGGCTGAATGAATCTGAAGCGGATGTCGTCTGCATGCAAGAGACGCGCATCAACCATGATCAATGGACGGATAAATTTAAGCCAGAAGGTTGGCACACCCATCTATTTCCCGCTGAACGTGCAGGCTATGCAGGCACAGCGATTTATAGTCGTTTGCCGATCGTATCGTTGAGCCGTGGTCTTGGTTTTGAGCTTGCTGACAGTCAGGGTCGATTCATCACCGCAGAGTTTGACTTAGGTCTTGATAAGCCTGTATTTATCTCATCTCTATACCTACCATCTGGCTCATCAGGCGATGAAGCCCAAGCACGCAAAGACATCTTCCTAGATGAATACAAACAAATCCTAAAACACTGGCGCGATGAAGATAAATCCGTCATCATCTGCGGCGACTACAACATCGTGCATAAGCGCGTCGATATCAAAAACTGGTCAGGCAACCAAAAAGCATCTGGCTGCCTACCTCATGAACGCGCATGGTTAGATCATATTTATGATGAATTGGGTTATGTTGATACGTTTCGCGTTGTACGCAAGGAATCTGAGGTGTATTCTTGGTGGTCAAATCGCGGACAAGCGCGCGCCAAGAACGTGGGCTGGCGCATTGATTATCAAGCCTGCTCGCCCGACTGGAAAGAGCGTACCGTAGGCGCATGGGTTTATAAGGATAATTGGTTTTCAGATCATGCGCCCGTCGTTATTGATTATCTCATTAAGACAAACGTATAAAGACACAAAAAGAGCATCACGCCCTTTTTGTTATTTTAGCTTTAAAACCTTAATATTATCAAAACCTTTACTCTTTAATGCCATTGCCTGCAAACCGCACATCACACCGCGCTGACAATACAACAAGTGGGTTTTTGATTGATCAAACTCACTAAAGTTCGTACCCAAGCGACAAAAAGGCATCTCGATCACATCCGCTTCCATATCCAGTGGTGAATCCTCGATCTCGTCAGGCGTGCGAATGTCGATGACAACCTCATCTGCTGATACAGTATCAACCGACTGGACGGTTTGATTATCATGTTCTTCGTTTGCTATGTCTCGAATATCCATGCATATGGCGGTATCAATGGCGCATTGTAGAATGTCGAAATCAAAATTCACTTCAGTGTCGACAATCTTATGCTCGATGGCCTTAACCGTTGGTTTTTTGAGATAACACCACAGAACTCAGACATGGATTTGGCAATATCGGCCGTACCAATGCTGGCCATGTCGACAATGTTTTTCTTATCATGAGTGATGAGCGGTCTTAATATGAGTGTATCGCTTGCCTTATCGATGACGCGTAAGTTGGTCAGCGTCTGACTGGCAACCTGCCCCAATGCCTCACCCGTGACAATCGCTTCAATGCGATAGTCCTTAGCAATGCTACTGCCAGCACGCACCATCATACACTTTAGCACGACGCCCATTTGACCATCATCGATCTTCTGTAGAATCTTAGCTACCACAGGTTCAAAATCCACGGTGATAAATCTCACACGGTTCGAACTGCCGTGTTTTTGCCACAGATGGTATGCCATTTGCTTGGTGCCAATTTCATGCGCACGCCCACCCAGATTAAAGAACACATAATGCACTCGGCTGCCGCGGCTTGTGAACATGTGGCTTGCCACGCCAGAATCAAAACCACCCAAGATCAAAGACAACACATCTTCTTGGGTGCTGATCGGGAATCCCCCCCAATCCCTTCATGACGCGCCTGCACGAACATCAAGCAATCATGCTCGATCTCAATCTTGATGAAGACCTCAGGGTCTTTTAGCCAAACTTTGGCGCTAGGAATATGCTGATTTAGCCCACCGCCCACATAACGGATGACATCCATCGAATCAAAATCATGCTTGCCGCGACGCTTAACACGCACACAAAACCTCTTGCCCTCAATCTCGTCTTTGACTCTCACCAAAGTCTGCTCAAAAATATCATGCATGTCCGTAAAAGGCGAATCATCAATCTCCAGCACACGATGAATCCTTGGAATATAAGTCAATGCCGCACGAAGTTGGGCGCGCTTTGATTCATCTTGAACGCACCTCAAGAAAATTCCAATGACGGATGACCTTAACCGTCTTATCGTGCTGCATGAGTACGTTTTGGATAGTGCCCCACAGCACCTTAATAAAGCGTTTCTTGATGGATTCGCTTTTCACGATGATCTCGGGGAAGACTTTGACAACGAATTTCATAATTTTAATGGATAGATAAAAAAAGGTGCTTATAGACACCTTTTTTTGATACAAACATGGACAAATCAAACAAATCATAAGAACTTACCGCAACACGCTTTAAATTTATCGCCGCTACCGCATAAGCACGGCTGCTTGTTAGTGAACGCATTTGCCACAGTAGGATCTAAAAAGTACCAAACAGCATCAACCTTGACAAAGCTTGAATGCTCGTCATGACAAGATTCGCCCCGCCCGTTATCATAATAAGCTCTAAAATGCACTTGGGCGTGGCGTTTGCCGATCTTGGCGACATGGCTAATCACATCAAGACGCGTCCAATTCATCTCATCCACCCATGATTGTAGCGCATTCTTATCCAATAAACCCTGCTGACTTGGCACGGTCGTCTCGACAATATAGTCGATATTTTTAAGATAAAAAGCACTAAACCGTGAACGCATGAGTGCCTCAGCCGTAGCAGCAGGCACACCTTCATGCAACAGCTGACAGCAGTGTTGGTAGGATGGGCTTCCACAAGGGCATTGCATCAGCAAATCTTCTCCAGTAGGATGCTCTGGGCATCGTGAATGTCAAGGCTATGATGCACCTGATTCCACTCGCCACGCCCATCAAGCTCCCAAGCCTGAACGTTATCTTGAAGGTAGTTAATCAAGCCGTCTTCATAGATTCGCTTGAATAGTTTTTTGTCCAAGATAGGAAATGCAGTCTCAACGCGGTGCAATAAGTTACGATCCATCAAATCAGCACTTGAGCAGTACAGCTTCTCATCGCCATCATTATAAAAATAATACACGCGCGTATGTTCTAGGAATCGACCGACGATGGAGCGCACACGGATGTTCTCTGATAGGTTCTTTACTTGTGGGCGCAGACAGCAGATAGAACGAACAATCAAATTAATCTGCACACCTGCCTGACTTGCCTCGTACAGCTTGTCAATGATTCGACGCTCGGTGACCGCATTACATTTCATGATGATTCGCGCTTTTTTGCCGTTTTTGGCGTGATGAATCTCATCATCAATCATCTGCATCAACCCATCATGCAAAGTAAAAGGCGCGTGCAGAATCTGATGCGATGGCATCGGACGACCCATGCCTGTTAGCTGCACGAATACGCCGTGCACATCTTCACAGATCTGCTTATCTGCGGTGAATAGACCATAGTCAGTATATGCCTTAGCGTTACCCGCGTGATAGTTACCCGTGCCTAAGTGTGCATAACGGCGAATTTTGCCTTTTTCGCGGCGGACGATGAGCATAAGCTTAGCATGAGTCTTATAACCCACCACGCCATACACCACAACCGCCCCAGCCTCTTGAAGCATGTTCGCCACCGCGATGTTGCTCGCTTCATCAAAACGCGCACGCAGCTCAATCACTGCCGTGACCTCTTTGCCATTACGAGCGGCGGCGGCTAGCGCTTGTACGATTTCAGAATTCGTACCAGATCGATAGATGGTCTGCTTGATGGCTAACACATCGGGATCATTCGCCGCTTGCCACAGTAGATTCACCACCGGTGTAAAGGCGTGGAAAGGATGATGCACAAGCACGTCTTCTTTTTTGATGACATCAAACATCGACGTGCCTTCTTTGGCGACTCGCACACTCTCCATGCCGCGAAATGCCTTAGGGATAGCATGGGTAAATGGCGCAAATTTAAGCTCTGGCTTATCAAAGCTCGTCAGCATGCGCGTCAGATTCACAGGACCATTCACGCGATACAGCTGACTCTCGTCGAGCTCAAATTCTTGCAGTAGGAACTCGTAAGTTTCTTTTGGGCAGTTTGTTGTGACCTCTAGGCGAACTTTATGACCAAAGCGGCGATTATCCAGCTCACCCTCAAGTGCCTTAGCCAGATCCTCAACATCATCGGACAGCGCAAGGTCGGCATTACGCGTTAATCTAAACTGATGGCAACCTGTGACCTTCATTCCCAAGAACAGCTCGCCCACATGCTCATGAATCACCGCAGACAGCATGATATGATGATCCTTGCCACATGTCAGCTCATCGGGCAGGCGAATTACACGCGGCAATGAACGCGGCGCAGGCACTATGGCACGATTAATGTCACGCCCAAAGGCATCCTTACCCTCTAGGCTTACGATGAAGTTTAATGACTTGTTCACAAGGCGTGGAAATGGATGCGCAGGATCAATGCTAATCGGTGTCAATACAGGCAGCACCTGATTAAAAAAATACCCCCTCATCCATGCCTTTTGGGCATCTGTAAGCTCATGACGCTTGAGATAACGAATGTCAGATTTGGCAAGCTCAGGTAAAATCTCTTCGTTCAAGATGCGATACTGCTCTTCGACCGCACGATGCGCCACCTGACTGATCTCTGCAAGTAGCTCTGATGGCTTACGACCGTCTAAACTGCTGGACTTGTCGCCATTTTTCATCTTTTGGAGCAATCCTGCCACACGAATCTCAAAAAACTCATCCATGTTAGACGAAAAAATCGTCAAAAAGAACATCCGTTCAAGCAAAGGGTTGCGCGGGTTCACCGCCTGAGCAAGCACACGCAACTGAAATCTTAACGTTGATAGATCACGGTTGATGTAACACTCTGGCGTAAAGCCGCCCACCTCATTCATGATATGCTGAATCTCATGCAGATCTGCTGGTGGTGGTGCCGTGCCTAGCACGCTTTGCATGGCGACTTGCTCAATGCTTGGTAAATTGTTCGCTTCGGACAGCACGCTTGACACTTTTGAAGTGGCGCGCTTGGCTGCAGGTCTTGAATTGGTGGCTCTTTGGGTCACGGCATTCTCCTTGTATTTTGTTGATTATATTGGCTTATTGCTGACTTTTTTACCATTCTAGCTTGGCAATACTGCGCTGTTCATGCGACGCAGTATGATTCGTTGTTTGTTTCTAAGTCGTTTGGCGTTTTTATTTTTTTGATAGTATTTTGGGTTTGGCAGCATGCTGATGAGCAGCGCGGCTTGTTCGCGATTAAGATTTTTGGCGGATTTGCCATAATAGTGGCGTGCCGCTGACTCAATGCCATAAATCCCATCGCCAAACTCCACCACGTTCAAGTACACCTCTAAGATGCGCTTCTTATCCCAAATCCCTTCCATCATCAGGACGATGATCGCCTCTTCGCCCTTTCGAATGTATGAGCGATGCGAAGTCAAAAATAAATTCTTGGCAAGCTGCTGACTGATGGTTGAGCCACCTCTTGCGATCGCGCCCTCAGCTTCATTTTCCTTAATGGCGCTCTCAATGCTATCAAAGTCAAACCCGTGATGTTGAGTAAATTTGGCATCCTCGCTCACGATCGCGGCCTGCTTGACACTTTTGGTGATATTGTCATAATCCACCCACATCTGAGTGACCGTACCGCCGCCGAATCTGTGCGCCATCATGAACGCCGACTCGGTCACTGGTGTAAATTTGCCCACGCCCAAAAGTGCCGCTACCATCAAGTTAAACCCCAAAAAGACAGCAACAACACACAGAACAATCCAACGAAAAAATTTTTTAAGCACTATACCAGCCTTATTTTACGTTATAATGACAATCATCCTATTTTACACTATTTTAGATGTTTATCGATATGAATAATCCAATATTTATCAATCAGTTAACTGATTTATCAAAAAACCGTTTCGCGCTAGACACACTCAGCAATGAACAATTTTTTGAATTTTATCAGACATTATTATCCAATTTTAACATTAATTTGGGCAATGACTGGTATCTGATCGGCACAGACGGTTGTCACCTTTGTGATGAGGTGTATGCCCTGCTCAGTCAAGTCGGACGCATCAGACCGCTGCCTTTTGTCCATCGTGCAGATGTGATGAATGCAGATGAGCTGGTGATTGAGACTTTGGGAGTTGTGATTCCGATATTGGTGACGCCAACACGACTGCTGTGTTACCCTTTTAGTGTGATGGACATCATGACATTGACCGACCCAAAAAGCACGATGCCTGTTTAGACGGTCATAATCAAAGCGGTCATTTGATAAACGGACAAAAATTAATTGAGAGCTATTCCTTTTTGGCAAAAAAATCAGTACAATAACGATGAATTTGAGCAACTGTTTTGCAGTTGCTCTACTTTTGATATGGATTTAAACACAACACAAATCGACTCAATGAATCAAACCCAAGCTTTTATGGGCTGATTTTATGAGTCGAACTGACTAATCGGCGTGCCTTTATGGTCGCATGGAGCACTGTTATGCTTACCTTTTTGGCGATATTGCCAATTCTCATTGTTTTTATATTACTCGTTGTGATGCGTCTGCCTGCCAAGACGGCGATGGCGATCGCTTATCTTGCCACAGCTTTATTGTCTTACTTTTTTTGGCATACCAGTGGCAACCAAATCGCCGCCGCCACCATTCATGGCGTGCTGACTGCTGCCAATGTACTGCTCATCGTGTTTTCTGCCATTTTGCTGCTAAACACCATCAAAACCTCTGGTGCCATTGTCGCCATTCGTCAAGGCTTCATGGGTATCTCTGCTGACCGCCGTGTACAGATGATTATCGTGGCGTGGCTTTTTGGCTCACTCATCGAAGGCTCGACAGGCTGGGGTACGCCATCGGCGGTGGGTGCTCCGCTGCTCTTGGCGTTGGGTTTTCCTGCGATGGCGTGCGTCATGGCGATTCTCATCATTCAGTCCACGCCAGTTTCTTATGGAGCGGTGGGCACACCCATTTTAATTGGTGTGAATTCTGGTCTTGAAAATAAGGATGATGTGAGTACTGCCATCGCTGAACAAGGCATTGCCTTTGGTGATTACATCGTACAAATCGGTGCCAATGTCGGCTTCATTCATGCTGTTGTTGGATTCTTGATTCCGCTGATTTTGTGCGGATTTTTGACACGATTTTTTGGCGAAAAGCGCTCGTTCGTTGAGGGTTTAAAAGCAGCACCTTTCGCCATTTTTGCAGGGCTTGCTTTTACCATTCCTTACTATCTGACCGCCAAATTCATCGGACCTGAACTGCCTTCCTTGGTCGGCTCCATCGTAGGCATGGCAATCGTCATCCCTGCGGCAAAATACGGCTTTTTGACCCCAAAGGACACATTCGACTTTGCCAGCCGTGACCACTGGGAAGAAGACTGGAAAGGCACGATGGCAGCAACCGACATTGACATCAACGAAAAATCTAAACACCCTGTATGGCTTGCATTCATGCCTTATCTGCTGGTCATTGGCATCTTGATTGCCACACGCACCATCAAACCCCTAAAAGCATGGCTAAATGAAAATGCCGTCATCACTTTTAGCAATATCCTAGATACCACCATCACCAACAAAACACAGCTTTTATATTCACCAGCGGCGGTGCTGCTCTTGGTGTCGATTGTGTGCATATTTTTGTTTGGCATGAAGGGCAATGAGGTCAAAAAAAGCTGGGCAGCGTCTGGCAAAACGATGCTTGCCGCTGCACCTGCCCTGCTGTTCTCCATTCCGATGGTGCAGGTGTTCATCAACTCAGGCACGCCTGCCGATGTCGCCGAGCCGATAATCGCCATGCCAAGAGTACTGGCGGCAGGTGCTGCTGATGTATTTGCAAATATGTGGCCACTCGTGTCGCCTTGGATTGGGGCTTTGGGGGCGTTCATTGCCGGCTCCAACACTGTCTCAAACATGATGTTTGCTCACTTTCAATGGAGCACTGCCACTCAGATTGACTTGAACGCCATCGAAGCTGCCAAAGTCGTCGCTCTACAAGCGGTGGGTGGTGCATCTGGCAACATGATCAGCGTGCATAATGTCGTCGCTGCTTGTGCGGTGGTGGGCATGGTCAACCGTGAAGGTCTCGTCATTCGTAAGACCTTGGTTGCCATGATTTATTATGCCGCCCAAGCTGGTCTTGTCGGCATGGCAATCGTTGTCAACCCTTTATGGTGGGTTGGGGCGATCATCTGGCCTCTCGTATTCTTTGGCGTGATGGTAAAAACATCTGCTCGTGCTTGATAACCTTGACGGACAAAACAGCCTGCTGGCTTGTTTTGTCCTGTTTTGTTCGTCAATCTGGCGGTCTTTCAAGGTATTGATTGGTTTGGGTCAGATTGATGTGCCTAAAAGTTTTGTAATTTTTAAGACGATTAGGCAGACATTTGTTACAATAAACCACCATGACCAACCAAAGTCGGTCAGTCAAGTGCATGACAGCCAACCAGCCATGCCCATGATTTAAAAATACTGGGATTGGCACTTTTATTGTTCATGTCCTAGGCCATTCCTGTGCTTGGGGCGTGCTCACATTCGCCCAGTTCGTCATCGACAGCTCGTTACCAAAAGAACTGGCATCGATTCATTCAACCAAAATAAGGTCATCTTATGGCAGATTTAAGTAAAATTACCGAAATTGAAGATCTCAGACGCGTCGCTGAACGCAAAGTACCAAGAATGTTTTATGACTATGTGGACAGTGGCTCTTGGACACAGACCACCTATCGCAACAACGAGACCGACTTTGATCGCATCAAGCTGCGTCAGCGTGTGCTCGTGGACATGGAAGGTCGCACGCTGGCGACCAAGATGATTGGGCAAGAGGTGCATATGCCAGTGGCAATCGCCCCAACGGGCTTTACAGGCATGATGTGGGCAGACGGTGAGATTCACGCCGCCCGTGCTGCCGAGAAATTCGGCATACCTTTCTCGCTCTCAACGATGAGTATTTGCTCCATTGAAGATGTCGCAGAGAACACCACCAAGCCGTTTTGGTTTCAGTTGTATGTCATGCGTGATAAGAAATTCATGGAAAACCTGATTCGCCGTGCCAAAGAAGCCAAATGCTCTGCTCTTATCCTAACGGCTGACTTACAGGTACTAGGACAACGCCACAAAGACATCAAGAACGGTCTGTCTGCACCCCCTAAGCCTACCCTAAAAAACATCATCAATCTGATGACTAAGCCCGAATGGTGCTTTAATATGCTTGGCACCAAACGTCACACTTTTCGCAACATTGTCGGTCATGCCGAAGGGGTGGGTGACTTGTCTAGCTTATCGTCTTGGACGGCAGAGCAGTTTGACCCAAGCCTTAATTGGGACGATGTCGCTCGCATCAAAGAGCTGTGGGGCGGCCCGCTCATCATCAAAGGCATCATGGAGCCTGAGGACGCTATTTTGGCTGCCAAATCAGGGGCGGACGCCATGGTCATCTCCAACCACGGCGGTCGTCAGTTAGACGGAGCTCCAAGCTCTATCGCCAGTCTTGCCGACTGCGTACAAGCGGTACAAGCAGAAAACTCAAAATGCGAAATCTGGCTAGACAGCGGTATCCGCTCAGGTCAAGACGTGCTAAAAGCCATCGCACTAGGAGCAAAAGGCACGATGATAGGTCGTTCATTCCTATATGGTCTGGGGGCGTATGGCGAAGATGGCGTTCGCCGTGCCTTAGAGATTATCTACAAAGAGTGTGACATCACGATGGCGTTCTGCGGTCATACCAACATTAGCACCGTCAATGAAGACATCTTTGTCAAAGGCACTTACGAGAATCTCAAAGCCAGCAACCCACACGTTACGCCAATTCGTTGGTAAATAAGCAAACAAACCTTGTAAACAATAAAAAAACCACGTTAATCATCACGTGGTTTTTTTATTGTTCGGCAGTTAGCGACCTAATGCATCACGATTCACTGTCAGCTCTGTGGTGTCTTTTAGATACTGTAGATAATCGGACAGCTGGTCTTGACCAATATTATCACGAATCATCATCGCAGCCTGAGCACGCTCGACAGGTGAGATCTGGGCTGTGGCTTGTTCAGACACAGGACCGCCCACGATCACGCTTGCCCCTGCATCAGTCTCAACTGCCCAAATGTCATTAACGCCTGACTTATGCAGGAATAAACTTGAACGCTCTTGACTGCTTAATTGCGGATTTTGACGTGTGGTGATGCCAAAATTAGCATTTGGCGTCATCAGTGACTGTCCACCATTGACCTTGGCATCGTCAGCGATCTGAGTTGCTGTCTGCAATGCTAGCTTGGTCGCTTTTTGTTTGGTGATGCGCGCCTTGATCTCTTCTGTCGCTTCAGCCAACGTTAAGCTTTTGGCTTCTTGATAGTTGGTTGGCTGCACCCATACCGTTTTATCTCCAAGTATTATGTTCGGGCTGACTGATTGATCTTGGATGGCAAAATCATCAAACGCCGCCGCCACAACCGCAGGCTGAGACAGCTCTGTGATGTTGTTCTCTTTTTGGTACGACTTGATCGACTTGGCAGGAAGATTCACTTCAGCAGCAATGTCTGCAATCCCCATGCCATCAACCGCCATCGTATTGATCTTAGCGATAAGATCGTTATAAGCCGCTTGGCGCTTCTCATCGATCGCAGATTGAATCAGTTCGTCACGTACATCACTGGCACTAAGATCGCCCGCCTTGGTCACCTTAAAGATCTGATAACCAAAGCTGGTCTTCACAGGCTGACTTACTTCGCCTGCTTTTAGGTTGGCAAGCTCCGCATTCACCACGCCAGCATCATTACCAAATACCGAAGGGTTGTACTTACCGATATTACCACCTTCAGCACCACTTGGATCTTCAGAATATTGCTTGGCCAATGCCTCGAATGATTCACCATTATCTAGTTTGGCTTTCACCTCGTTGGCTTTATCGACGTCTGCCACCAGAATTTGAGCCAATTCACGGCCATCACTAAGACCGTTCTTCTGCAAGTATCTGCTAAACTGCGCATTGATCTCATCTTCGGTTGGTGCTTCCACCTTGACATCCAACGGCGTCAATTCAATATATGCCAAATCCACCGTCTGCGGTCGAATCAGTGCATCTTTATTGGCATTATAGTATTCATCGATCTCTGCTTGTGATACGCTAACTGCGCCAGCATAGTCCTGCCATTTTAGGCGATGAACCCATACTTCACGGGCTTCAAGCTGTAGATCAAGCAGTCGGCTGACTTGCGCTGCTGGATAGATCGCCGTACCTAAGATACTGGCCGTCAGCTGACGCACGCTAAGCTCGGTGCGAAATCTGGCGAACAGCTCATCCTTTGTTAGATTGTTGTGCTGTAAGAAACTGGCAAACACCTCGTTAGAGAACTCTCCATTTTGATGAAAAGCTTCATCTTGAGCGATCAGACGAGTGATCTCATCATCTGAGACCGTCATGCCAAGCACATGGGCTTGATTTTGAAGTAGCGCGCGATTAATTAGACTCTCTAGTACCTCATCTGCCATCGCACCTTCATTAATCAGGCTGGCATCATTATTCCGAAGGAGCTGGGTACGATAACGATTCAGCTCTGATTGATACACACTCAAGTCAATGGTGCTATCTCCAGCCTTAATCAGATCATTGCCACTCATCGAGCCGCCACCAATTCCCTGCACGCCTAAGAAAGCCATCGGCACCATGATCAAACCTAAGGTAATGCGACCAGGCCAACTCTGTAAAAAATCGCGCAACTTATCCATAAAACTTCACTTCTTTTAAATCAAAACTAAAACCTTACTATAATACGCTAAATCTTAAAAATACACAAAATTTTTTACAATATTTTGGATTTTTTGGGTAAAAAAACACCCTTCATGAACATTGCATAAAGGGTTTGGTCTAATCCAAAGTTAATACGTAAATTATAGGATTAGTTTACCGCGTCTTTTAGGCCTTTACCAGCTTTGAAGCCAGGCACTTTGCTTGCAGCGATTTCTAGTGGTTCGCCAGTTTTTGGGTTGCGACCGGTACGTGCTGCGCGTTCTTTTACGCTAAAAGTGCCAAAACCAACTAGCACAACGTCATCACCACGCTCTAGAGCGCCCTGTACGCTTGAAGTGAATGCATTTAGCGCTTTAGTAGCTTGGTCTTTTGTTAAACCTGCTTCACTTGCGATCGCGTCTACCAATTCTGACTTATTCATGTGATGTTCCTCATGTTTTTGAGTTAATTAAAAACTTAATTAAAAGCCTAGACAAGTCTAATCACCTGTCTTTGTGTGCATTGTATGATTATCATTAAACATTTACAAGTGGATAAATGCAAAAATCTTGTAAAATTTACAAATTTTTTGTAAAAAATCGAATAAAACCTTACAAATTACAGGCAATGCACGTACCATTCCATTGTTTGTTATAACAAACTTGCCTACCATTTATAGCAAGGGTGTTGGCAATATGCAAGTAAAATTATATAATTTTATGTAACTTTAACAAAAAATTTGTATTTTTTTGAAAAAATCTGTAATTTTTAACCATGCGTTTTGTTTTTTGACTTATTTTAAGCTACAATCAACTGCATATTTTTAAGTTATTTACCTTTATTACTTTAATAAAGACTTAGGATTAACATGACGGACAACATACACACACCAAAAAATACCCCTAACGACAACCCAAAACCGCAAAATCAGCGCAGTTATAATAAGTCGGCCCAAAACGATGCGGGCGTCATTTCTGGCAGCTTTGTGAACGTGCTTTTGGTATTTTTAGAATCTGCCATCACGCTCATGCTGCGTTTTAATCCAAAGCTGCGTCAACTGGCCTACCCACTCACCCAAGAAGGCGTAGTGGTAAGTATTCGCACCTATCTGCCACACGTTCAGATTTTTGCAACATTCAGCCACCACGGCGTATTACTTGATCAAGAATTGCCCGCTGATAAGTCGGTTGCTGACATCAGGGTCAATGCTTACAGCTTTCAGATTATCAGCACACTAACCAATCACAGCGTCGAAGCGGTTGAGAAGCTTCAGATTCGCGGCGCTGCCGAACAAGTGGCTAATTTTAAGGCATTCTTGGTCCAGTTGGGTGTGGGTGGTGTGATTGATCAATTCCTACGTAAAGTCAAAAAAACCGAAAACAAGCCAACCCCCGAAGAACGCGCTGAGAAATTAAGCGAGTTAAAGGCTAAGCTGTCCGAACAATCACTTCAAATCGATGGACTAACAACCCAAAACGCACGCCTAAACACACAGCTTGCCGAGGCTAAGACCAAACAAAAAAGTACCTTTACAGGCTTTATTATTGCTTCTTTGGTTGCGATTGCGTCCTTGGTATCACACTTTTTTATTTAAAATTATTAAAGATTAAATGTTATTTTATATCAATAAAAGCAAGGTTTATGGGCTTTGCTTTTTTTATAAACGATTGATTTAAATAAATAAATTTTAATATTCGCGATGATGAGTTTTATCAAATTTATCTTTTAATAAAAATAACAGCAAAGTTCAATAAATAATCTTGACCTATTTACTAGGAATTATTATAATGAGCCTAAATTAATTCACCGATGTTCGAATCAGAACTAGGCATTTTTGGGTATTTTCTTATGCGCTTAACCACTCGCGGCAGATATGCAGTCACCGCCCTGCTTGATTTGGCGGTACAAGAGAATCGCCATCAAGGTGCAGTCTCACTCTCCGACATCGCAAAACGCCAATCCATCTCAATCTCTTATCTTGAGCAGCTATTTTCTAAGCTTCGTAAAAAGGGCCTCGTAAATAGCACACGCGGTGCATCAGGTGGCTACCACCTTGCCAAACCATTAGATGAGATTGATATCATGAGCATTATTACAGCAGTCGATGAGAGTGTTAATGCCATGCAGTGCGGCGGCAAAGGCGACTGCCAAGATGGCGCGATGTGTCTGACGCATGATTTATGGCATAATTTGTCTGCACATATCGAAGCATATCTTAGCAACGTCACACTTGATGAGCTTCTTAATTCCAAAAACACACAAAGCATCGCCGAACGCCCGGAGTACAAAGCTCTAAACAATAAAGGCGATAGAAAAGATCACATTAATACCATTAACTTACTTGGGGTAAATCCAGCATGAGCCAGAATTCCTTAATTTATCTAGATTACGCAGCCACCACACCCGTCGCGAAGGAAGTTGCCGATAAGATGGTTCAATACATGACTTTCGATGGCATCTTTGGCAACCCTGCCAGCCGCTCACATGGCTTTGGCTGGCAAGCAGAAGAAGCAGTTGAAAATGCTCGCCTTCAAATCGCTGAAACCGTTGGCGCTGATCCACGCGAGATCGTGTTTACAAGTGGTGCGACCGAATCAGACAACCTAGCCCTAAAAGGCGTGGCGCACTTTTATCACACCAAAGGCAAGCACATCATCACAAGCCAAATCGAGCACAAAGCAATTCTTGATACCTGCCGTCAGCTTGAACAAGAAGGTTTTGAGATTACCTATCTAACCCCTCAAGAAGGCACAGGCATCATCACGCCAGAGCAGGTAGCTGATGCGATTCGTGAAGACACCATTTTAGTGAGCTTGATGGCAGTAAATAACGAGCTTGGCACTGTGACAGACATTAAAGCCATCGGCGAGATCACTCGCACCAAAGGCATTATTTTCCATGTGGATGCCGCTCAAGCGGTTGGTAAACTCAAAATCAACCTTGAAGAGCTAAAAGTTGACCTAATGAGCTTCAGTGGTCACAAGATCTACGGTCCTAAAGGTATCGGCGCGCTATACGTTGGACGTAAGCCACGCGTTCGCCTAAAAGCAGAGCAACACGGCGGCGGTCACGAACGTGGCATGCGCTCAGGCACACTGGCTACCCATCAGATCGTTGGTATGGGCGAAGCTTTTGCGCTATCAGTACAGCGTTTTGATGAAGATCATGCACACATCACTCGTCTGCGTGATAAGCTATGGAACGGCCTACAAGGCATCGAAGAGATCTACCTTAACGGAAGCTTTGAACACGGCATCCCCAACATCCTAAACGTGAGCTTCAACTTCATCGAAGGCGAAAGCTTGATGATGTCGCTAAAAGACCTAGCAGTATCTTCTGGTTCGGCTTGTACTTCAGCGACGCTTGAGCCATCTTATGTGCTGCGTGCGATTGGTCGCCCCGACGAATTGGCTCACTCATCAATTCGCTTTAGTATCGGTCGCTATACCACTGACGAAGACATCGATCGCGTTCTAGCACAGATCACTGACGCTGTTGAAAAGCTTCGCGACCTATCTCCGTTATGGGACATGTTCAAAGATGGCGTTGACTTTAGCAAAGTTGAATGGCAAGAGCATTAATTTTTTAAATCACAAAATCCCTAAAATTGAATAGGCAATCGTCTTGATAATCGAATAATCGACAGCATTAAAAGAGTATCAAGCCTAACCTAAAATAGGAAAATATCATGGCATATTCAGACAAAGTTATCGACCATTACGAAAACCCACGTAACGTAGGCAACCTAGACAAAAACTCAAAAAATGTCGGTACTGGCATGGTGGGCGCACCTGCTTGTGGTGACGTGATGCGCCTACAAATCCAAGTTGGCGATGATGGCATCATCCAAGACGCCAAATTCAAAACCTACGGCTGTGGCTCAGCGATTGCCTCCAGCTCACTGGTTACCGAATGGCTAAAAGGCAAAACGCTAGACCAAGCTGCCGCGATTAAGAACAAAGACATCGCTGAAGAGCTTGCCCTACCACCGGTAAAAGTTCACTGCTCAGTATTGGCAGAAGACGCCATTAAGGCAGCGATTGAAGATTATCAAGCCAAAGCACACGCTTAATTTTGTAGTACATAGGAGACAAGTTATGATCACGCTAACCGAACGAGCTGCCAAACACGTTAAAGACTTTCTAGACAACCGTGGTAGCGGAGAAGGGATTCGTGTGGGCGTGCGAACGGCAGGCTGTTCAGGACTTGCCTATGTGCTAGAATTTGTCGATACGCCAAATGACACTGATGAACGTTTTGAGAGCGATGGCGTGAGCGTGTTTGTCGATCCTAAGAGCTTAGTTTATCTGAACGGCTTACAGATGGATTACGTCACTGAAGGTCTTAACTCTGGCTTTAAATTCACCAATCCCAATCAGACAGGTGAATGCGGCTGCGGTGAATCCTTTACAGTGTGATGGTACGATATGACGAGTCATAATAATTTCTTCGCACTGTTTGATTTGCCTGTGGTATTTGATATTGATAAAGATGCACTAAAAAAATCTTTGTTAGCCTTACAGAAAATTCATCATCCCGATCAAGCTCACAGCGCGCCCACACAAATGGCATCGCTCATCAACCATGCCTATGACAGCTTATATCATGATGATAAACGGGCAGCTCACTTGCTTGAGCTGGCTGGTGTACAGTGCGATTTGAATGCATCGATCAATGATTGGGATTTTTTGGATGAGATGATGGAATTTCGTATGGCGCTAGACGGTCTAGATAGCCAAGACGAGCTGACCGAACTTCTTCGCGCCATTAATAACCAAAAATCAGGCTACAACACCGCTTTCAATAACAGCTATCAAGCCAAAGATTGGCAAAATGCTGAAGTTAACGCCCAAAAAATACAATTTCTAGAAAAACTCGCCATTGATGTTCAGCATAAGCTTACCGACAGCCTAAACACCAATGGCGACGATGACGATCTTTATGTATAGATGATAACAGCTAACGATCGTCATTTATGTTTTGATTAGATTAATTAAAATTAGAAGTCAGCCATTTATTTATTTGCGTAATTTTTCGCATTAGCCAGCTTTTAAGAGATACCATGTCTTTATTGCAAATTAGCGAACCCAACCAATCCAAAAACCCCCACCAGCATCGTTTTGCGCTTGGGATCGATTTGGGCACAACCCATTCCTTGATTGGCGTGGTGCGCTCCGGGCGTGCCGATGTCTTGAATTTTGGCGATACACCACTCATGCCATCGGTCGTGTATTATGGTGGTCAGTCCGACCGCCCATTGATTGGTAAAGCCGCGCTGGCTTATGCTGATGACACTAAGAATACCATCATCTCCGCCAAGAGGTTCATGGGTCGCAGTAAGGTAGACATCAAGTTTTCACACCCTTATACTTTGGTTGGCGATAAGCATACCATGCCCGCTTTCGTAACCGCTCAAGGTGACAAATCTCCTGTTGAGACTTCAGCGCACATCCTGTCACACCTGAAGCGTCATGCTGAAGCTGCATTACCGCCTGACAGTATCGCTGGTGCTGTCATTACTGTACCCGCGTATTTTGATGAAGCGCAGCGCGCCGCCACCAAAGACGCTGCTACTGCTGCAGGCTTAACGGTGCTTAGACTATTAAATGAACCGACGGCAGCTGCCATCGCTTACGGACTGGATAAGAATACTTCAGAAGGTATTTATCTTGTCTATGACTTGGGTGGTGGTACATTTGACGTGTCCATCTTGAGATTATCAGATGGCGTGTTTGAAGTTCTGGCAACAGGTGGTAATAGCGCACTTGGTGGCGATGACATTGATCGCTTAATTGCCAACTATTTTATCAAAAGCGCAAATCTAAACCCTGCCGACATTGACAATGCAGAAAAGTCACGACTTGCCAAGCTTGCCAAGCAATACAAGCAAGCCCTAAGCAGCAGCTATGCTGTGATGATTGACATCACAGTATCAGGCATGCCTGTTCACACGATGTTCAATAGCGCAACGTTAGCCGACATCATCGAGCCTGTCACCAGACGCACCATACAAATCTGCCAACAAGTCTTACAAGATGCCAAAATCAACAAAGATGACGTTCGAGAAGTTGTGTTGGTCGGTGGCTCAACTCGTATGCCCATCATCCAGCAAGCAGTTCATCAATTTTTTGATAAAGAGCCGCTGTGCACGCTAAATCCCGATGAGGTCGTAGCTCTAGGTGCGGCACGCGCTGCCGATCAGCTCATCAATAAGCGCGATGACAATTTACTACTGTTAGATGTGACGCCATTATCGCTTGGGCTTGAGACGATGGGTGGCCTAACTGAAGTCATTATCCCAAGAAACACACCGATTCCTGTTGCACGTCGTCAGGTGTTCACCACCCATCAAGATGGCCAGACTGGCATGGTCGTTCATGTCGTGCAAGGTGAACGTGAAGCGGTAGCAGATTGTCGTACTTTGGCACGCTTTGAATTGCATGGTATTCCGCCGATGAAGGCTGGTCATGCACGCATCGAGGTGAGCTTTAATATTGATGCGAATGGCCAGCTTACCGTATCCGCCCAAGAGACCACTACTGGCGCGCGCAGTCAGATTCAAGTCAGCCCAAGCTATGGATTAAGCCCTGAACAGCAAGAGCAACTTCTTCAAGCTGGCTTCTTACATGCTAACGAAGACAAACGTTTACGCGCACTTATCGAGACCAAAGTCGAAGCAGAACGCGAGCTCATCGCACTAGATTCAGCACTGGATGAATTTGACAATTTATTATCCCAATCTGATAAGACAGCCCTGCTTGCCGCCATGCAGGCACTAAAAGATGCGCTACAAGGCGACGACAAAAAATCCATCGATGCAGCCAATACCAAGCTTAAACCATTAAGCGATCATTTTGCCTCGATCATCATGGATCAAAATGTCAAGTCCGCGTTAAAAGGCACAAGCACTGCCGAGTGGCACACAAACTAAGTATCTTAAACCAATCAAAGAAGCAACGAGAAAGATCATGGTAACCGTAACTGTCCTACCCCATCACGAAATCTGCCCTGAAGGTGCAACAGTAGAGCTCAATGAAGGTGAAAATCTATGCGAAGGTCTGCTTGAGCGTGGCATTAAGATTGAGCATGCTTGCGATATGTCAAAAGCATGTACTACCTGCCACGTCGTCGTTCGTGAAGGTTTTGATAGCTTAGAAGAGATGGATGACATCGAAGGCGACCTTCTAGATCGCGCTTGGGGGTTAGAGCCTGATTCTAGATTGTCTTGTCAGTGTATCGTATCAAATGAGAATCTTACCATCGAGATTCCTAAATACACCCTAAACCACGCCAAAGAAAACCACTAATTTAATATTAAAAACCCCAAGTAATCATTTGGGGTTTTTCTTAATCATTCAAACCACAGTCGATATGGCAAAGCCAAATTATCAGAAATTACATCTTTATCCAATGACAGAACATCTTTTGCGATCAACTCTAGCGTGAACGGCACCAGCTGATGCTCAAGCTTCTGCACGCGCAATCTTAGCGATTCTGGTGATTCATTCTGCTTAACCGTCAATACAGCCTGAGTTAATACCTGACCTGCGTCAAGCTCAGCTGTGACCACATGCACGCTGCATCCATGCAGTTTATCGCCAGATTGTAACACACGCTCATGTGTATCTAGTCCTTTATAATTAGGCAGGAGCGATGGATGCAGATTAATCATGTCGCAAGGCACAGCAGAGATAAATTCCGCCGACAGCACACGCATGAACCCAGCTAAAACGACCAAATCAGGCATCCACTCATTTAAGAGTTCTAGCGTATGCTTCTCGAAAGTCTTGATGCCCATTTTCTTGCCGTTAGGCACATGTGAAAGCACCATCGTGCGAATGCCTGCATTATTAGCGCGTGTCACCGCATAGGCATCGGCGACATTACTAATCACACCAACAATCTCAATTGGCAGTCGCCCTGCCTGCATGGCATCAATCATCACTTGAAGATTAGAACCACTACCAGAAACCAACACGGCGATTTTTAATTTTTTCATAGATTTACAATCAATCAAATTATCAGTCATTTAAAAAATAAACCGCCAAAGTGACGGTTTATTAATATCTTATTGGTAAACAACCGCATCCGTATCACGCGCAGCGATACGGCCAATCACCCAAGAATCCTCGCCTTGATCTTTTAGGAAGCTTAGTGTAGCATCAGCATGCTCTTTTGGGATAACCAGAATAAAGCCAACACCACAGTTGAAGGTGCGATACATCTCCAGCGTGTCGATATTGCCACCCTTTTGAAGCCATTGGAAGACCGCAGGCAGATTCCAGCTTGAAGTGTCGATTTGAGCTGCTAGGTTCTCAGGTAGTACACGTGGCAAGTTCTCAGTCAGGCCACCACCTGTGATGTGTGCCATCGCATGAATATTGCTGTTACCAATCGCCTTTTGTAGAGCATTTACCGATTTGACATAAATGCGGGTAGGTTTCATCAAGGCATCAGCTAAAGATTCTTCGCCCAGTTGCTCGTTGACCACATCGGTATTGGTAACCTCAATGACTTTACGCACCAATGAATAGCCATTAGAATGCACACCACTAGAAGCAAGTGCAATCAGAACATCACCATTTTGAACGTTCTTGCCAGTGATAACCTCTTCTTCTTCAACCACACCAACACAAAACCCTGCCAAGTCATAATCTTCGTCTTGATACATGCCTGGCATCTCGGCAGTCTCACCACCAATCAATGCACAATTTGACAATTTACAACCATCGCCAATGCCCTTGATGACAGCTTCTGCGGTATCAACATCCAATTTACCAGTAGCGTAGTAATCCAAGAAGAATAAAGGCTCAGCGCCACAGACCAACAGATCATTCACACACATCGCCACCAAATCCTGACCGATGGTGTCATGGCGATTTAGGTCTAATGCCAACTTTAATTTGGTACCGACACCGTCCGTACCCGACACCAACAAAGGCGATTTATAACCCTGTGGGATACGGCAAAGCGCACCAAAACCGCCCAGTCCGCCCAACACCTCAGGGCGAGAAGTTGCCTTGGCGACTGATTTGATACGCTGTACTAGCGCTTCGCCTGCGTCAATGTCTACGCCTGCATCTTTATAGCTTAATGAATTTTGCTGTGTCATGAAAAACCCTTGGATAATATTATCAAACATGATGTCGCCAATTATAGCAAAAAAATCATCTAAAAATCTGATAAAAATCATGATTTATGAAAATTTGTACATTTTTTTTAATTTGTCTGTATTTTTGTCGTCTTTTTCATTATGATATGCACCAACATCTTGATATTACTGATAAATGGTTCTTATGAGAGCATTTTCCATTGACCCTTTTTTTCGTCGTCTGTTCATTGTGACGGCATTATGCTTGTTCTTATACGCATTATGGCTCATGCGTGTGGTCATCGCACCTTTCGCTGCCGCTTTTATTTTGGCATATTTTTTAAACCCTTTGGTTAATATTTTTAGTAAATTCCTACCCAGAATTTTAGCAATCACTGCAGTATATCTGTCCATCAGCCTAACCATTGTGATATTGGTGATTTGGCTTGCACCCATGCTATGGACACAAATACAGCTGGCTTGGGCAGCGATACCTGAGTTATTAAAATGGTATAACACCACCCTTAGACCCTGGCTTGGGCAATTCACTCATTACCGCATGCTTGAAATCAATCTTGATATGATTTCAAACGAGTTGGCTACTTATGTTCAAGCCAATTATCAAGTGGCCGATGCCCAAACCATCATCAAAAGGATTTTAACTTCTGGTGCAAGTGCCGCTAACAGCATTGGTCTGCTCATCATAATTCCAGTTCTAACCTTTTATTTTTTGACAAACTGGAATGAACGCTTGCAAATTTGGCAAAACGCCCTACCAAGAGATCATGCAGGAAAAATCATCGAGATCGCCCAAGACTGCCATCAAGCACTGATGAATTTTGCCAAAGGTCAATTCACCGTCATGGTGTTACTTGGTGTGATCTATGCCGTACAATTAGAACTGATCGGATTAAAATTAGGATTGATCATTGGTATTGGTGCAGGGATTGCCAGTTTTGTGCCTTACTTAGGCTTTGGGATCGGCATCATTGCGGCATTTGCGGTAGGGTTTTTTCAGTTTGGTCTTGACTGGAAGCACTTATTACTCATTGCTGGTGCTTTTGGAGTCGGTCAGATTTTGGAAGGTTATGTCCTTCAACCCCTATTACTTGGTAATAAAATCGGACTGTCAGCACTGTGGGTTATTTTTGCCGTACTTGCTGGCGCATCATTATTTGGATTTGTTGGCATGCTCATCGCCCTACCTGTATCTGCCGTCATCAATGTCTTGTTTCGCCATGCCTATGCCGCCTACCTTGGAAGCGATTGGTATCTAGGGTATAAGCAGCTAAAATTATGGTAGTGGCTTAAATGATTTCTTATAAATCCACAGAATCACTTGCCAACATTTCCCAAAATGTGCTATATATAGGCAACTTTAAAATGTATAAAATGACTTGATGGATTCATCAGAATATACCAGCATAATGTTAATAATAAAAATCCATCAAGCCCATGTAGGTAATTGTAATTAATGAGTGATTTTATTCAGCCATCGCTTAATCTTGATCTAAAGCAGGATGCCAGCCTTAGTGACTTTCGTGGGGATGGATTCTTGCCCGTATTAAATGCGATACGTGAGCTGGGTCTTGGCAATCTTAGAGAGTTGTTCATCATTGGCGCCTATGGTTACGGCAAGACGCATCTGGCAGCAGCAATATATAGAAACTATACCCGGACCTACAAAAAAAGCGCAATCAGCCTATCGCTTGGCGATATGATCGATAATGACGGTGATGCCAGTGCCTTAGTTGGGCTTGAGATGTTTGACCTGATCATCATTGATGACTTGCATTTAATTCATCGCAGTCGCGAATGGCAAGAAGGCTTATTTCATCTCATCAACCGAGTGCGCGAACAGAACAAGCAGATAGTGTTTTTGGCGAATAATCCTGCGCGCGAGCTTGAGATTGGACTGTTGGACTTGGTTACACGGTTGTCTCTTGCGCCCACTTTCCGCCTACCGACTAACGAAGACATTGATGATAGAAAGGCACTACTTAATTCAATCCTAAAACGTAAAAACTGGCGACTGCCTGAACCGATTTTTGAATTCATGCTAGATAGCGGTCCACGCAATGCTGGTGACATGATTCAAGTATTAGATCAAATCTCGCCCCTGCTGACACACCTATCTCGCGTGCAAGTTCCCAAGAAAACCATCGATGAAGCCAAGAGCATCATCGAAAGAGAGGCGTTTTTACTCGAAATCTCTGAACATAAAATTGACAATTAATTCAACCAATTAAGCAATGACCCAAATTTCACCCTAAAGGAAAAGCTCATGAAAATGATCACCAAAGCCATCATCGCCTCGCTTGCACTAAGCGCAGCATATGCTCACGCAGAAGTACGCCTACTGATCGATGATAACATCAAAGTAACCGCCGTTAACGGTCAAGAAGTTCATCGTGGTGCGCTACAACCACTACAAAGAGAATTCAAACTAGAAGCAGGTCGTCATGTCGTCACTGCGCGTTATGATCGTATCTTTGATCTGACTCGCGGTGATCATGATTACCTAAAATCTGGTAACATCACAGTGACAGCAGACCTTCAGGACAACCAAACCTATCAACTGGTCATGCCAAACCAACCAAATAACTACAGCGCTGCCAAAGAATACGTAAAATCACCAACCCTAGCCGTTGCCCATAATGGTCAGGTCATCGCTCAAGAGAGCATCGTTGAAGACCGTACAGGCGTACTAAGTTCAATCACTCAAAGCATCGGTGGCATGTTTGGTCGTAATAATGCAGTAACTTCTAACCAAAAAACCATGGCTGCCTTGAACCGAGCACCTACCACTACAGTGACTGCACCAAGCGCACCAACCCAAGCGCCTGTCGCTCGTGATAACTTAGACGGCTTTATGCAGCTTTGGCTTAACTCTAGCGAAGAAGAGCGCGAGAAGATCCGTCAATGGATTGGTAAATAATCCTATCAAATCTTGCAAATAAGGCTCTTAATGAACCTTATTTTATATCCAAAAAAATAAACTCAATTAAAAAACCATCACAATATTTTGTGATGGTTTTTTAATTGGGATAATCTTAGCTAAGATTATTTTGCCAATACAGATACATAACGGCGGTTGAATTGACCTTTAGTCTCGAACTTCACTACGCCTTCAGTTAGAGCGAATAGTGTGTGGTCGCGACCCATGCCTACGCCTTCGCCTGCGTGGAATTCAGTGCCACGTTGACGAACAATGATGTTACCTGCAACAACGTCTTGCCCGCCAAATACTTTTACGCCAAGCATTTTTGGGTTAGAATCACGACCGTTACGAGTAGAACCTGCGGCTTTTTTATGTGCCATGAGAATGTCTCCTATGTGGATGCTTTATTAGATAAAAGCATCAAATAAGTGGTAATTAAGCGTTGATTGCTTTGATTTTTAGCTCAGTGAACCATTGACGGTGACCTTGCTCTTTGTGATAGTGCTTACGACGACGGTGCTTAACAATGCGCACTTTTTTGCCGCGACCATGTTCTACCACTTCTGCTTCAACGCTAGCGCCAGCAACAACCGGTTGACCAATTTTGATGTCGGCACCATTTACAACCATTAGCACGTCTTCAATCTTCAGCGTTTCACCTTTTTCAGCTTTTAGTAGCTCAACTTTTAGAGTCTCGCCAACGCTAACACGGTGTTGTTTACCGCCACTTTTGATTACTGCGTACATCTACGTTCTCCGTAAAAAACCTGTGTGCCGTGGCTATCCCTTGATAGCTCTTGATAACGAACACGACTAGGACATAAAATAAGGCGGTATTTTATCAAAAAAACAAAGCGCTTACAAGGATAATTTTTAGTTATTTTTTAAATTGTTGAAGCTTTGCGACTGATTCTGACAGCTCTTTGGTGCGATAGCGCTGTTTTAGGCTAAATATCATCACGTCGTCAAGTTTTCTGGTGGTATTGACCGCTCTATCATCTAGAATGATAAAAGCGTGAATGGAGCCGTCTTTTGATACAATAATACGATCTTGCCTTATGGTGTAATCAAAATAAGGCTCACGCTGAATCAGCTCAGCTTGCAATCTCTCTATCGGCGCTATGTGGCGCATTGGGTTATTTAACTTCTTAGGTAAAAAACGGGCTATAAAATACAAAACAATCCCCGCGCCAATAAGTAATATCAGCCAAGTCAACGGGTTATTCATCACTTTAAGAACACCACATCATTATTAAGCTCATTGCCCAAGACACCCCCTGGGTAGTGGATGCGCATCAGATTACCAATCTCGGTAATCAGCGTAGTCAGACCTGCGCCAAAATTGCCTTGTTTACATGCATTTAGCGCATTCTGGGTTAGCTTTAACCATTCTTCATCATCGACCAAATCATCAATGCCACGATCAGCAATAACCTCCAAATCATGTTCACAAACATTCACATAAATCAATACACCTGTATTCTCAGCAGTATCCCAAACGCGGTGCAACCCAAACAAAGCCAAGGCGCGCTCACGGCAATCCATCTCATACGCCTCACCGATGGGTAGGTGATTCTCAATGACAAGATAAATCTCACCGTGATGACCGCGCTCAGCATCTGTAATACTCTGGGTTAGTGATGACTTTAAGTCATCGGTTAGCCAGCGATTGTGAAGCATCGGAATAAAAAAGAGCTGTCGCCACAGTCGAGCAAGGCTTTTGGTTGATTGGATAGTTTGCATAATTAAATCAAGGTTAAAATCATAAAAAATGAAAGGTGCAAAATAGCAACATCGCTAGAGGTGTTACGGGGTTTAATTACCAAGAGCCGCCCGCACCGCCACCGCCAAATCCGCCGCCACCGCCGCCGAATCCGCCTGAACCAAAGCCACCACCGCCGAATCCGCCGCCACCTGTCGGTAATACAACAAAGCCGCCACCACCGCGTCCACCTCTACCACCGCGATCGCCTCCAGACCCGCCTTTGAAGAACAATAGGATCAGCCAAAGCACAATGGCAATCGGTACCACCATGAAGCCAGCACCCGCCATCATGCCCATGAAGCCAACACCGCCAGCTGCGATGGTCGCCCCAAGCACCCTACCGAATATCGATGTCAAAAAGGTACCAAAAATAAAGCCAATAATCAGCAAACCGAACAGCGATACGCTCTCTTCACCAAAATTCTCTTCCTCTTGGATTGCGGCATCAGCGCGTTGCAGCGTCTCAGGGTCAGCGCGCAGACGCTCGCTAATGCTGGCGATACCAGCAGACAAACCCTGCGCATACTGCCCGCTCTTAAAGGCAGGTGTGATGTCTTGGCGAATGATGCGCTTTAGGGCTGCATCAGGTAGCACACCTTCTAGCCCATAGCCTGTCAAGATGTATAAATCTCGATCATTAATCGCAACGACAATTAAAAGACCTTCGTCGGTGTCTTTTCTACCCAGCTGCCAGCGATCAGCAACCGCCATCGCATAGTCAAAGATCGGCATGCCCTCGGTGCTTGGGATGATAACAAGCGCTGCCTGAGCGAGGTTATCATTATATAGTGTGCGCAGCTGGTCGGAGAGATGGGCCTTTTCGCTTGCGCTCAAGATGCGCGCCGCATCCACAACAGGCTCATTTAGAATGAGCTTATCATGGGTGACGCTTGGTGCGCTTGAAGTGGTCGGTGTCTGAGCTGTAGCAACAGCGCCATCATCCGTAGCATCGTCACTCATCTCATCGGTGAAATCACGCACCGATTCAGTCAATGGCGATAACGGCTCGCCTGCCGTTCTTAGCGTGTCGTTAATCGCACCATTACGCGCGACAACGACAGCCGCAAGATCGTCTTCGCTAGCAACCTGAGCGGTGGCAGTTACTGTTGCACTACTCGCTGTGGCTGCCGATGACAGGCAGACACCTAGTAAAGCGGTTGCACTTAGACGAGCCGCTCTATCTAATAGGCTAAATTTAAATTTACCGCTGTTATTTGGCACATCCGCCATTTTATTGTCCTGACGTTGCTGTGCCTGTGTTCGTGCCTGTCGCTGTGCCCGATGCGCCGGCGGCTGAACCATTATCAAAATTCACGGTCGGTGCGGTTGAGATTTGGCGCTCATTCTCAACGGTGAAGTTGGCTTTTGGATCCATGCCGAACACCATGGCCGTTAGGTTCGTTGGGAACTGGCGCACGGTAGTATTATAACCTTGGACGTCTTGGATATAACGCTGACGAGCCACTGTGATACGGTTCTCAGTGCCTTCTAGCTGAGCTTGTAAATCTTGGAACATCGCGTCGGCTTTAAGATCAGGGTAACGCTCAGAGATTGCCATCAGGCGAGATAATGCACCCGTCATTTGCGCTTGGGCTTCTTGATATTGCTTCATCGCATTTGGGTCGTTTAGTGTCTCAGGTGTGATCTGGACAGTGCCAGCGGCTGCACGCGCTGATGCTACTTGGGTGAATACTTCTCTTTCGTGCTCAGCATAGCGCTGTACGACAGCAACCAAGTTCGGCACTAGGTCAGCACGGCGCTGATACTGGTTCACCACCTCAGACCATGATGCGGTTACTTGCTCATCTTGGGCTTGCAGGGTGTTATAACCACAACCAGACAGGCTTAGCGAGCTTGCCAATAGTGCAGCAAAGGTAAGTTTTTTGAAATTTTTCATGTTTTTTCCTTATGAATAGAAATAAAGTCACTCTTGGCGTTCAAATTAAGCAGTCTTATGTTAAAAATCGCTAAACTTAGCAGTATAATGACAAGCTTAACGTAAAAATACAAGCAAAACCGTCCAAATCTTACACAAGCACAACACAATCGTTAAACTTGCAAAAACTTTATTGACAAGCCTCAATAAATCGCGCCAAAATTCTTCAAGTTCAAACCAATTAGTATAAATTTCATCCAAAAATCAAGCTTTTTTGTAAAAAAATAGCCCATAATTGAAAATTTTACTGGCAATTGTTGCGAAATTATGGCAAATTGCAACATTAAGTTCACGTCACCTCTGTTTAGTCAATGCTTTATTCTTCATTGATAGTCGTGAATGTCGCTTTTATTTTATATTTTCCAATGGGCTGAGGAATAGTGATGGAAAATTTTATTAATACGTTAAATGGTATTATCTGGAGTCCTGCACTGGTATATCTATGCTTGGGTGCAGGCTTATTTTATTCAATCATGACTCGCTTCGTGCAAATTCGCATGATCCGAGAAATGGTTAATCTGATGTTCAGCAAGACCAAATCAGCTGACGGCATCTCATCTTTTCAAGCGTTTGTGATAGCACTGGCAAACCGTGTCGGTGTGGGTAACATCGCAGGTGTGGCAGCAGCGATTGGCTTTGGTGGCCCTTCAGCGGTATTTTGGATGTGGTTTGTGGCATTCTTGGGCGCTTCTACTGCATACGCAGAAAGTACCCTGGCACAGATCTACAAAGAGCGCGACCCGATCACAGGTCAATACCGTGGTGGCCCTGCTTATTATTTTGAAAAAGGCTTGGGTCAAAAATGGTACGCCATCCTATTCGCCATCGCAGCTATCATCTCTTGCGGCATATTCTTGCCTGGCGTACAGGCGAACGGTGTTGTTAGTGCGGTTACTCGTATCACGGGCGATGGTGCGATGATGAACTTCGCTGGCATTGATGTCGGTACTAACCGTGTTATCGTGATGGCGGTAGTTGTTGCTCTATTAGCAGTGATCATCATCGGTGGTATTAAGCGTATCGCGCGCGTGGCAGAGCTGGTTGTGCCTTTCATGGCATTGGGCTACATCATTCTATCGCTCATCATTATGGTAACGAACCTTGACAAGATCCCTGCGGTATTTGGGCTTATCATGAGTGACATCCTTAACCCAATGGCAGGCCTAGGCGCAGCGATTGGCTGGGGTGTTAAGCGTGGTGTGTATTCTAACGAAGCTGGTCAAGGTACAGGTCCTCACCACGCAGGTGCTGCAGAAGTTCAGCACCCTGCTCAGCAAGGTCTGGTACAAGCATTCTCAGTATATGTAGACACCCTACTGGTGTGTTCAGCGACTGCCTTTATGATTTTGACCATGGGCACTTACAACATCCAAAATGAGACAACCAAAGAATTCATCGTTCAAAACGTCGATCCTAGCATCGCTGAAATCGGCACGCCTGCCTTTACTCAGATGGCGTTAGAGACTACTTTTGGTTCATTTGGCAACCACTTCATCGCCGTTGCGATTTTCTTCTTTGCCTTCACTACAATCTTGGCATACTACTACATCGCTGAAGTGAACGTAGCCTATCTAACGCGTCGCATGAAAGCAAGCACTCAGAAGCTAGGCGTATGGATTCCAAAGATCAGCGTATTGCTGGTTGTGGCTTATGGCAGCTTGAACAGTGCAGGTTATATCTGGAACATGGGCGATATCGGTGTTGGTATGACTGCGTGGCTAAACATCGTGGGCATCCTACTAATGTTCGCATTCCTAACCAAGCCTACACTTAATGCCCTTCGCGACTATGAAGAGCAAAAGAAAGCAGGCGTTACGAACTATACTTTCGACCCTGTTAAGCTTGGCATCAAAGGCGCAACCTTCTGGGAAGATCGCCTAAAAAATAAATAATCGTTGATTGTCCATTAAGCCCTGTTCATACAGGGCTTAATTTTTGCGCAGAGATTAAGAGATTAAGAAACCACCATAATTGCTATGGTGGTTTTTAATTATTAGAAATTCGCTAAGGCAGTTTCAAATTCAGCTCGCTTCGTCTGCCCCAGCATGATGTTGTGCAGATTGCCTTTTTGGTAGAATATCAACGCAGGTGGACCCATGAGCTGATAGCGATCCAGTAGCGCGCGACCATCATCGGTGACCTCCGTGATGTCAAATTTAACCACTTGAACGTCATTCAAGGTCTCTGGACGATCCGTGAATAGTTCACGCTCCATGATGCGACATTCCACACACCAGTCTGCCGTCAGATCAATCAGCACCTTATCATGGCTCGCTAGAATCGCATCAAGCTCGTCAATCGTGGTGATGTGCTTGTCAGTATGGGATACCGTTGATGCCTTCATCACAGAAAGCGGTCGCCACGCATCCTTAGCACCCATCGATGCACCTGCCATCAGACACGCAGCCCAAATAAAGCCAGAGACAGCCAACACACGCGCAGGCATCCTAGCCAATCGCCACAGCCATAACGACACGATGATAAACCATACTGCCCACAGTAACAGAACAACAGGCGAGACAAACACACGCTCAATCAATAATAGCGAAACCGCAAGCAGCAGCAGGCCACAGAACTCCTTCACGCGCGCCATCCACGCACCCGCCTTAGGCATCCATTTGCCCTGAGCTGTACCCATCAACATAAGCGGCAGCGACAGACCAATGCCAAGCATGAACAGTGCAAAGAATCCAAACAGCACACTACCACTGACTGACACCGCCGCAAGCGCACCCGCCATCGGTGCTGACACACAAGGCGATACCACCAAAGCCGACAACCCGCCTGCCAAGAAGCTACCGCCAATGCTGCCAAGCTTGTCATCAGCAGCTTGGGATTTGGCTTGTAGCTTATCTCGAATGGCACTCGGCAGGCTAATCTTTAGCATATCAAACATATACAATGCCAACAACGCGAACAATAAAGCAAAGGCGATGAGCACAACGGGATTCTGTAGATAGCCCAAGATATTCACCGTACGACCTAGCCACGCAATGAGAGCACCCAGCAGACCATAAGCAGTCGCGACGCCCACGCCATAGGCGGCAGACAGCGCGAAGGCTTTTTTGCTGTCAATGGTTTTTTGGCGGGCGACGATGTTCGCGACAATAGGAATCATCGGATACACACAAGGTGTAAATGCCAACAAAAGCCCCGCCAAGAACAATAATCCTAACGCCAATACAGGATTCTTATGAATACCAAACGGATCGCTCAGTGTTAGCGTGTGATTAAGCTCGTACTGTCCATCCTGAGGCATGGTTTGGACGACATCATTAGCTGGCGTGCTTGATTCATCTATCACATCATTCTGAACATTAGCATCAGAAGCTATCGCTTCATCGGCAGCAGCTTCATTCTGTTTATCCGCATTGATTGCTTCGTATTGTTGGTCTTGAGATTCTTTGGCATTATTGTCAGCTACATCTTCAGACGACTTAGCATCTTCTGGCTGATTGGAGGTGATCGGTGCTGCGATGTTTAAGACAGCTTTCTGCTCTGGTTGTACTTTAGGCTTGGTATCCGCTGCGGCTTCATCAGTCTTTGAATTTGGTATATTGTCTTTAGCAGAGCTTCCTTTAATATCTGCTTGGAATCTCACTATCTCAGGCGGATAGCACAGCCCTGCCTTAGCACAGCCCTGCCAGCGGAGTGCCAAAGACTCACTCACATCCTTAGTCGAACTTAATTTGGCACGGGCAGTCACATCTTCTTCAAATACCGCCACATTCCCGAATGTCGGGTCATCGATCATGGTGGCAGTCTTGTCAAATTGCCACTTACCAACACTGATACCATCAGGCGCTCTCACGCTGATTTTATCACGATAAACATAATGCTTGGGTGTGACTTTGAACGTCGCCACGACCTCATCACCTTCCATACGCACGGCCACTTTGAACGCTTCATGCACAGGTAGGAATTTTTGGGCTTTTTGTCCAAATAAAGCAGCAATCCCGCCATCTTGGGCAGTACTGGGCGCTGATACCGTTAATGGCAACACCGCCAACGTGGCGATTATTAAGGAGTTTTTTAGATTGAATGGTCGCATAAAAAAGTGAAACACAGCAAAAAATCGCATTATAACACCAATATCTATACAAATCGCTAAAAATACCATTATGAAAAAATCGCGCAACAAAAGAGTTACGCGGCTCTCTTAATCAATGATGAATCAATCAACATCGACATCTTTGTAGAATGCATCGTGGCGCGATTCTTCAAATTCCACCCAGACTGCACTGACTACCGCCAGTAGTACCGCAAAGCCTAAGCCTAATATCCATGCAAAATACCACATAATTCCCCCTAGTCGTTAATATAACGTATGTTCATTTTCTTTGATATATGCCTTGGTGACTTTGCCACGCATGATGGCGTAAGCCCAGCTCGTATATGCCACGACCACAGGCAGGATCAGCACAACCACATACACCATCACCATGAGCGTGAACTGACTAGAAGTACTGTCCCTTACAGTCAAGCTAGAACGTGGATCTGACGATGATGGCATATAGAATGGGAATAACGCCACGCCTGCCGTCATGATTACACCAAGCACGGACAAGCTCGATGCGATAAAGGCCAGCAGTGTTTTATTGGCTCTCAATAACACCACCGCAACGAGCGCCATCACGATGCCTAATACAGGGAATACCCACAAGGCAGGCTGCTCATGATAGTTATTCAACCAAGCACCTGACTCAAGCGTAACGGTCTTTGAGATCGGATCGATCAGCGCATTCTTATCAATGCTGCTCGTGATGACATAGCCATCAATATTCGCCAAAAAGAAACCTGCAATGATAAACAACGCCACCATCAGCACCGATACGATGCCAGTGTAGCGTATCGTTCTGGCTTGGATGTCGCCTACCGTGCGATGCGCCAAATACGTACCGCCCTGCATGATAAGCATCGTCGCACTGACCAATCCGCAAAGTAGCGCAAATGGATTCAACAGCTCAAAGAACGACCCTGTATAAGTCGATACCAAGCTATTATCAAAGCCAAAAGGCACGCCTAAGAACAAGTTACCAAACGCCACGCCAAAGATCAAAGCAGGGGTAAACGAACCAACAAACAACCCCCAGTCCCATGCCGTGCGCCAGCGATCATCCTTAACCAGACTGCGATATTTAAAGCCAACAGGGCGAAAGAACAACGCCCACAGCGCCGCCATAAGCGCCCAATAAAAGCCACTAAATGCCGTGGCATACACCAATGGTAATGCCGCAAATATCGCACCACCTGCGGTAATGAACCATACTTGATTACCCTCCCAGTGCGGTCCAATGGTATTGATAATCACACGACGCTCTTCATCTGTCTTACCCACGAAAGGTAATAAGCTACACACGCCCATGTCATGCCCATCCATGATGGCAAAACCAATAAGCAGCACGCCTATGAGTAGCCACCAGATGAGTTTTAGAGTTTCATAATCAAATAACATGGCTACACCTCTTTATGCTCGCTCGGATTGATGATGTTCGGACTTGTCTTCTCGCCATAATAACGACCCGTGCCCAGACTGGCAGGACCCAGACGCACGTATTTTTGCATGAGATAAATCTCTACAATGAACAAAGCCGTATAGAACACCACGAAGCCCGTCAATGACCAAATCACATTCAACACATCGATGTTCGACACAGACAGATGAGTTGGTAAGATGCCATACACCGTCCACGGCTGACGACCATATTCCGCCACGAACCACCCTGCTTCTGCCGCGATCCAAGGCGCAGGCAACATGATGACAGCGAACTTGAGCAGCCAAGGCTTCTGCGTGAACGTGCCTTTGATCGTGTAAAATAGGCTTAATGCGAATAGCACCAAAATCAAGAAGCCAAGTCCCACCATCACACGGAAGGACCAAAACATCGGCGTCACTCTAGGAATGGTATCATCTGTCGCCTGTGCGATCATCTCTGGCGTCGCCTGCGTGACATCGCTTGTGTACTTCTTAAGCAGTAACCCAAAACCCAGATCGTTCTTGTTCTTCTCAAAGCTCTCCAGCACCGCCGGATCAATCACACGTCCTGCACTCTTATCCTCGCGCATTTGATCAAGAGAGCTTACGGCGACGATGCCATTTTTGATTCGCTCTTCGTTGATTTTTTTGATGTCATGAATGCCTAGAATCTGCTTATCAAGCGAACGCGTACCGATGATTCCCATGGCATATGGAATGTGTATCGCCCAGTCATTCTTACCTTCCGACTCATTAATGTCAGCAACCAGATTAAAGCTGGCAGGTGCAGGCTCGGTTTCCCACATCGCCTCCATGGTGGCAAGCTTGGTCTGTTGAGCCAATCCGATGGAATATCCAGATTCATCACCCAGCACGATCGTACTACAAATAGACGCAAAACCAAAGGCAGCTGCCACATGAAAGCTGCGCTTGGCGAATTCTACATCTCTTTTTTGTAGCAAATACAATGCCGAAATTGCCAATACAAAAACCGCACCCACCACATAGCCAGCAGAGACAGTATGAACAAACTTATTCTGTGCATCAGGGTTTAGCAGAATCTGCGTGAAGCTCGTCATCTCCATGCGCATCGTTTCATAATTAAACTCCGCCCCCACAGGATTTTGCATCCAGCCATTCGCCACCAGAATCCACAACGCAGACAAATTCGTCCCAAGTGCCATGAAAATTGTGGTAAACAAATGCTGCACACGACTCATTCTTTCCCAGCCGAAGAAAAACAACCCCACCATCGTCGATTCAAGAAAAAACGCCATCAAACCCTCAATGGCAAGCGGCGCACCAAAAATATCACCCACATAATGCGAATAATACCCCCAGTTGGTACCAAACTGAAACTCCATCGTGATGCCTGTCGTTACCCCAAGTGCAAAATTAATGCCGAATAACTTCCCCCAAAATTTCGTCATGTCACGCCAAACCTGCTTGCCTGTGATGACATATACCGACTCCATGATCACCAGTAGCCATGTCATGCCCAGCGTCAAGGGAATAAATAGAAAATGAAACAGCGCCGTCACTGCAAACTGTAGCCGTGATATATCCACCAAATACTCAGTAATCATATCGCACCCATTTTATTAACACAAATACAACATGATTATACAGTATATAATAACCATATTGAATAAATCTTAGTCAAATTTGGCAAAAAGCTCAATCATCACACACTAAAACAAAAAGCCCATCCCGTAGGATGAGCTTTTTTGATATCTAAATTCTAAATCAGATTAGAATTTGTATTCGATACCACCACCGATGCCGTATGCATTGGCTTTGTTACCATCTGCATCAGCTTTTAGGTTAGTACCTTCAGAACGTTGGTATGCACCGTAGATGTGACCAGTGGTTGCTTTGTTGAATACATATTTACCACCAACAACGGTACGGAATACTTCAGCGTCTTTTTTGCCTTCGTAGTTGTCAACGAAGTCTAGCTGACCATAAGTAGTCCAAGGAGTTTGAGCTACTTTGTAGTTAGCAGAAGCAGTGAATGCATTTTCGTTGTCATCAGTGCTACGGTCAGTGTGCTGATATAGACCACCTAGAGTCAATACTGGGCTAGCAGCATAAGCACCGCTTACACGGATAGCTTGTAGGTTGTTATCTTTAGCTCCTGCTTGACTTGCTTTGATGTAAGTAGCACCTACTTTGTAAGGAGCGTTGGTTGGCTCATACTTAACACCAACACCAAATGCGTCGCCGTTTAGGTTGTCAGTAGATTTGTTCTCATCTAGCGCATACATACCCATGAATTGTAGGCCGTTACGCTCTGGTGAAAAATATGCAAATGTATTGTTAGCACGAGGTGCATCAAAAGACGCCAACACGCCATTGCCACCAATAACACCGCCTTGAGCTTCGTTAGCATAATTAACATAGTCATCAATCGCTGTTAGACGACCTGCTACCAAAGTACCGTATTGTTTATTGGCAAGACCCAAGTAAGTGTCGCGTGATTTAAATTGGGTTGAGTTGTCATCAACCTTCACGCCGTATTCCAATTGATAAAGCAAGTTGGTATTATTGGTCAATGCTTCCGAGCCTTTTAGACCAATACGAGAAGAGTTAGAGTTTAGTTGAGTGCGTGAATCTTTAGCGGCACTGTTGCTGTTACCGTCTTGAACGTCAAGAGTAAGGAATGCTTTACCGTAAACGGTTGGTGCAGCTTGTACAGCTGTGATAGATAGAGCAGCGACGGCTGATGCTAAAAGTAGTTTTTTCATGGGTTTCTCCACATTACATTTTTTAGTTTGGGTCGCTAAAGCTGCGCCCAATGCAAAACTTGATTATTTAAAATTTAAAACAAGCCTGCGAGGTTATTTTACGAAATAAAGAATCTGGTTCGTGACTTTTTCAATTGTAAAAACTCAGAAAAGACCTTTGCCAGATCCACATTTCATTTATAGAATACCAAGTTTGTCATATTTTGCAACACCTTTAACCAAAAAATTTTTAAATTTTTCTAATGTTTTTTAATTTTTTATTATTTTTCATATAGTTATTTATTTATCAAGCCTTCAAAATTTTGTTAATGACGAGATATATTATTATTATCATTAGTAAATTGGTGTCATTATTGTGCAATATTGTACATTTTTTGGGCAATATTCACACCTTTTTCACCCAAAAAATATGTTAAAATGGTCATCACGCTGTAACATTATTAAGCTAGCTTAAGCCAATATTTACACAGAGAACACAAATGTTTACACAAATATTCATTGATAGATTGATTAATTTTTTTGAACATTGAGACGATCAGGACCGACACACCAATGAACGACATCCTAAACCCAGATGCGACCATCGCCCCTGAAGACGATTTACAGAACATTACCACGCGCGCCAAAGCCACCACCGACATCAGTCACATTCATGAGTTCCTAGGTGCGCGCACATCGGATAAATGGCTGAGCGCCGCTAAGGACAACCTACCCCTACTCATGCAAGACCACGCCAACTGCGAGAAGAAGGCAGCAGGAACGGCGATGAATCTGATTTTTCGTTATGAATTTCATCGTGAACTTCAGGAGCGACTGGCTCAGCTGGTTCGTGAAGAGATGCTACATTATGAACAAGTGCTGACATTAATGAAAGAGCGCGGCATTGAATGGTCATATCTGTCAGCAGGTCGCTACGCCAAGGGTCTACTTAAGCATAAGCGCACGTGGGAGCCTGCTGCGATGGTTGATGTGCTGATCATCGGTGCGTTCATTGAGGCGCGTTCGTGTGAGCGGTTCTCGGCGCTGGCGGATGTGATTGGCGATGAGAAATTGGCACGTTATTATAAGTATTTACTAAAGTCAGAAAGTCGCCACTACGAAGACTATCTGCGCTTAGCACAGTCCATCACCGATGAGAGCATCGATGAGCGTGTTGCATTCTTCCGTGAGGTCGAGGCGGAGCTGATCGATTCGCCCGATGGCGAGCTACGCTTCCATAGTGGCGTGCCCGACTTTATATAATACGTATGAATGATTGGCTCCATGCGCAATCACACCACCCACCAAAGGATAAATACCATGAGACAGCCTATCTATACCGCAGAAGATGTGCGCCTGTGGGAACAGCGATGGTTCGATCAGGATAATTCATCCTTTGGGCTGATGTGTCAAGCCGCCCTGCTGATGGCGCACCACATCATAGACATCGCCCGTGATACAGACAGCATCTGTGTGTGGTGCGGCACGGGTAATAATGGCGGTGATGGGCTGATGATTGCTAGATATTTGCATGATTTTGGCTTTGACGTGACGGTCGTCCTGCCTAACCCACCCACCACACCAGACGCCAATCGAGCCCTAGCACAGGCGCAAATGACGAGCATTCTTATCAGCGATGATATTAACAACACCCCGCCTGCCGACATTCAGATAGATGCCATATTCGGCATTGGACTGTCTCGTGCGCTCGATGAAGATTATCAGGCACTCATTCATCGCTTCAATGACAGCCAAGGGCTAAAAATCTCTGTCGATGTACCCAGCGGACTGCATGCCAATACAGGCATCGCCCTGCCCGTCTGCGTGCGTGCTGATGTGACACTCTGCCTGATCGGTCTTAAGAGCGGTCTGTTTGGATCTACCAGTAAGGATGCAGTAGGTAGAGTCATCACTGTGCCACTTATCCCGAATGATGGTGCGATTCGCCCCATCGCTCATCTCGTTGACACTCCGCCGACATTACCTCCGCGCAAGCATACTGCCCATAAGGGTGACTTCGGTTCTGTCATGGTCATCGGCGGCCATCCACACATGGGCGGTGCGGTCATCATGTCAGCAGAATCAGCAATGGCGACGGGCGCAGGACGTACCACCGTCTTGACACACGTTAATCATCATTCAGCGATCCTATCACGCTCGCCCAATCTCATGCTTGGTGATATTGATGATGCCAATGCTTTGGACAGCTTAGTTAAGATGGATGCGGTGTGTTTCGGGATGGGATTAGGTCGCGATGGATGGGCAAAGCAGACCTTCAAGCGTATTTTTGACCATCTACTTGCCAATATGACAAATAAAGCCGTCATATTAGACGCAGATGCACTGTGGCATTTAGCGACCTATCCAATGCAATGCAAACTACCCCAAAAATGGGTATTAACCCCACACAGTAGCGAAGCCGCCAGACTGCTAGACACCGCCGCGCAGGCCATCGAAGATGATCGATTCGCCGCCATTCACGCCCTGCAGCACACCTATGGCGGTCAGTGGGTGCTTAAAGGCGCGAATAGCCTAGCGCTAGACCACACAGGCACACTTGAGATCTGCACACTGGGCAACGCTGGCATGGCGACAGCAGGTATGGGCGATGTGCTAAGTGGTATGATGGCAGGCATTCTGGCGCAGTATGACACCAGCCCGATGACAGCTGTCACTCTGCACGCCCACGCAGGCGACCTACTCGCCAAAGATGGCACTCGTGGACTCTTTGCCCATCAGATGCCACACGCCATTAGGCAAGCGGTTAATCTGAAATAAAAAATCGCTTATCATCTAAGCGGTTTTTTTATTTCAGATTAAACACATTAGTTCATCAGCGTGGCAAATCAAATAACAAAAATTCTGCAAATTCACCACTTTGGGCGATGATTTCACTTTCATTAATTATCGCTGCCGCATCGCCTGCTTGATACTGCTCGCCACTTATCACAACAGACCCTTTGGCGACTTGTAGCCAGTAGGCTCTACCTTTGTCAAGGCTTACGATTTGCTTGCCGTCCAACTGATACCGCCACAGTTTCACGTCTTGATACACCACAAACGACCCACTCTCCCCTGTGGGCGATAGGATTAGCGTACCGCCCATGTACTCATCAAACCTTGCCTGCTCATAGCGTGGGGTTACGCCCATGCGGTTGGGCATTATCCAGATTTGGTACAAATGTAGCTCGTCCGTGTCGCTCGGGTTGAACTCCGAATGACGCACGCCCGTCCCTGCCGACATGAGTTGAAACTCGCCTGCTGGCACGGTCTGGCTGTTGCCCATGCTGTCCTTGTGAGCGACCGCCCCCGACAGCACATAGGTCAAAATCTCCATGTCCTTGTGTGGGTGCATACCAAAGCCCATGCTCGGGGCTATCCAGTCTTCGTTGATGACTCTGAGGGCAGAAAAGCCCATAAAATTGGGGTCATAATAATCAGCAAACGAAAAACTATGGCGACTTGTCAGCCAACCATGCTCGGCAAAACCACGTTCGTGCGATAATCTGGGGATAATCATAAAAATACCTGATGTTTGTTAAAATTTATTCCATTATAAATTTTTAAAAATAAGAAATAAATAGCAGTTTTGTTGATGTATATTTTCTTAATGGGAAAAATAAAACACGCTTGTTAATCTCACCTAAATTAATTATGATAACCCCACACTTTTTAGGAAATTATCATGAATATCAAACCCCTTATTTTTACCCCATTGCTTTTGCCTTTGTCTGTTTTAGCGTGTGAAAAACCAAAGGTAACAGGGTATGATGATGTTGGTTGCCTGCACAGCGGTTTGGCAAAGGTAGAACAAAATGGGAAATACAGGTTTGTACATAAGACAGGCGAGCTGATTATTCCTGTCGAGTAGATTGGATTTGGTATTTTTTAGAAGATTTGGCGGCAGTGAGTCAAAACAACAAATACGGCTTTATTGACAAAACAGGTAAGGTTGTAATTCCTTATCAATATGATGATGTTCGGGGGTTTGAAAATGGTGTGGCAAAGTATCACTAAATGGTGAAATCATTTTTGGTGAACCCTTTTATATAGACAAAACAGGCGAACGCATTGATTAAAATAAAGCACCCAAGTGGGTGCTTTTTAAGTCACTTCAACAGCCACAGTATCGCCATCGGCAGCCAAACCGCCGTTACCAAGCCGTTGATGGCAAGCCCGAAGGCAGCATATCGCCCTGCGGTGGGGCTGATTGTCCATGCCTCGACCGTACCAATGGCGTGAGCGACCAAGCCAAGCGCCAAGCCTTTTGCTCTGTCGTCCGTGATGTTTTTGAACAAAATTCGGCAAACCCCCGCCCCCAAAATCCCCGATACGATGATGATAAGATTCGCCATGACAAGTGGCGCATCGATGATCTGAGCGACCGACAAGCCCACAGGCGTGGTCACCGAACGCGTGGCGAATGACAGAATCGTATCCATATTTAGCGCGAACAAATAGGCAAGCAGCATCGGCACGATCGCCCCAACTAAGCTTGCCATGACGACAATGATAGACAGCTTTTTGACAGGCAAGCCCTTAAAATCCATACCTGCCAAAGGCACAGCAAGCAGAACGGTGCTATACCCAAGCAAGCGATCAAAGACAGGTCTGGCGTTGGCATAGTAGGTATTATAAGGCAGCTGAATGACTGTGAGAATGAGAAGCGTCAGCACAATGGCGATGATGATCATCGGTATCCCACGAAAATAACGGTTGATATATCGCAAGACATACTTCGCCCCGATGTGAGCAATGAGCGTAACGACAAAGGCAATCAGAATGGTGGTGCTGTCAATGGTGATGTTATCCATGACTCACCCCCTGTCCTTGGCAGCGTTGTCTTGATCGTTGTTTTTGAGCCATTTTTGGGACAATTTGGCAAACGCCCACAGCGGTATCACGGTGCTAAGTACGATGACCGCCGACACGGCAAGCAAGTCCGACCCAAGCCCAAACAACAAAATCCCCGCTCCTGCCGACACGGGTAGAAAGGCAAACCCACTGTCCACCAGTAGCACGCTAGACGATGATGATAGCCAATTTGGCAAACCACCCTTAATGAGCCGCACGCCCATCAGCACGACAAAGAGTGAAACCAGACCAACAATGTTGGTGGCGGTGGGCATGCCAAAAGCAGTGCAAACGACCAACGCAAGCTCGCGCACACCAATGACGATAATAACAGTAGCAAGCATGCCCAGCCAGAAAGTCGGCGACTTGGTCAAATATGGGGATTTCATGGTCGTCCTTGTAACAAATTAACTTTTATTAAAGCACTATCTATTCACAAGGTCAAGCCGTGATCGGTCCACTTTATAGAAATGTTCGGTATTTTCTGAGAGAATGAAATATCATTAATGGTTTAAAATGAGTGCGAAGATTTCATAATCCGTGAGAAAAGTGTAGATTTAGCAGTCGATGGTGTACTTATGGCCTAAAAATAATATTGGATTTTGTTTAAGAGCCTAATCTAAGATTTGCTTTGTGGAGCAATATCCGCCAAAATACAAATCGCTACATACACCCTTTTAAAAGCACGATTTTTATGGTCCTTTTGTAACATACAAATTTGAGATTCAACATATTTGTTATCAGACATGTTTACAAATCCAATATTTTCACATCCTCACTCTTCCATATCACTTTTAATTAATTCATCATTAACATTCTTTTTGTTTGGTTTGTAAAAATATGACCGGCTTTGTGGTGGTGGTCGCATTGACCTAGCTAGGCAACCTGTTAAAATGCAAAGGCTTAAAATACATAAACAAAACTTTTTCATTGCTTACTCTCTTGTTGTTTTGTTTATCTTAGCAAATCACAGAGTGTGTATTACTTACCACTTACCAAAACCACGCCCTACAAACAAAACGGGTCTAAATCATCATTGTGATCTTTATCATCATTCGCCTTAACTTCCACCTTTTCAAACTCTTCCAATTCTGGCAAAAATTGGCTTGCCTCGTGTGACGGCAATACGTCAAAGGCATTAAAATGATATTTACCAAGCAATTCTTTTAATTTAGCTTTAGCAAGGCGCACGGTGAGCATCTCATGCCCTGTATCGTCAAATTCGCTATGGGTGATGACCCCAAGCTCATGCAAGGTATTTTTAAATTGCCCTGCGTGATAGGGCAAGGTGAGCGTAAAGTCGGACAGTCCGCCCACCAATAGCTCTTGCACGGCTTGAGTGAGTTCGTCCATGCCTAGGTTTTCACGAGCAGACACATAGACACGGTGTGGCACGCCTTGTTCTTTGTAGTGAATGGTTGGCATCTCATCGGTGCGGTCAATTTTATTATGCACCAGTAGCACAGGAGCAGTCACACCAATCTCATCAAGCACCGCATTCACCGCATCAATCTGCTCGTGCATCTCGGGGCTACTGCTGTCAATGACATGAAGCAGTAGGTCGGCCTCTAGAGTCTCTTCTAGCGTGGCATGAAAGCTCTCCACCAGCTCATGGGGCAGATGACGCACAAAGCCCACCGTATCAGCAAGCACAACATTGCCCACGCCCGCCCATTTAACCTTACGAAGTGTCGCGTCTAGCGTGGCGAACAGTTGGTCAGCGGCGTAGATATTGTCATTGGCAAGGCGGTTAAAGAGTGTGGATTTGCCTGCGTTGGTGTAACCGACAAGCGACACGGTCGGCACGTCTGATTTTTGGCGTTTGGCGCGTCCTTGCGAGCGGGTTTGTTTGACTTTATCGAGCTTGTTTTTGAGCTGATTTACCCGAATTTGCAAAAGTCGTCTGTCCGTCTCCAGCTGCGTCTCCCCCGGCCCTCGAAGTCCGATACCGCCCTTTTGACGCTCTAGGTGCGTCCACCCACGCACAAGGCGAGTGGCAAGGTGCGACAGTTGGGCAAGCTCCACTTGCAATTTACCTTCATACGTTCTGGCACGCTGGGCAAAAATATCCAAAATCAGCCCCGTGCGGTCTAGCACACGGCACTTAATCAAGGCTTCTAGATTTCTCTCTTGGCTTGGGGTTAGGTCGTGGTTAAAGATCACGACGTCCGCTTCATGGCGCGCCACCGCCTGGGCAATCTCGTCTGCCTTGCCCGTGCCGACAAAATATTTGGCGTGCGGCTTGTTCCGTCCACCTGTGATGATGTCAAGCTCATTCGCTCCTGCCGAATGCACCAGCAGGCGAAACTCTTCTAAATCATCAGGGTCAATCATCTCACGTATGTCAAGATGTACCAAAATGGCGTTCTCTCCGCCGTCATGTCGGTCAAAATATTGCAAAAGCTATCCTTTGTGATTTCAATGTTATCTGTGGTAGATTGTGGTATGATAGCCAAATTTCAAGGTAGGATCATACGATGACTATACTGCATTTTAATCATAAAACCCTTGATCTATCCACCCCTAGAATCATGGGCGTGCTAAACGTAACGCCCGATTCATTTTCAGACGGCGGACGTTTTAACAGCATAGACACTGCCCTACGCCATGCCGATGAGATGATACGCTGGGGCGTGGACATTATTGACATTGGCGGAGAGTCCACTCGCCCCAACGCCCCAAGCGTAGCAACCGAGACCGAGCTTGATAGGGTTATCCCTGTGGTACAGGCCTTACAAGCGGAGTTTGGCAAAGATGTGTGGCTATCGCTTGACACGAGCAATCCTGTCGTCATGGAACAAGGCATTCATGCAGGGGCGGACATGGTTAATGATGTACGTGGACTTCACCGAGATGGGGCATGCGATGTGGTTGCTCGCCTTGATTGCCCTGTGGTTATCATGCACTCACGGGGCGAACCTGATACGATGACCCAAACCATGAACAGCCTTGCCAATTATGATGATGTGGTGCGTGAAGTCATCAGCGAGCTAGATAGAGACATTCAGAACGCCCTAAACGCAGGGGTCAGACGTGAAAACATCGTGATAGATGTGGGCATGGGTTTTGCCAAAAATCACGCTCATCACATCACGCTTATGCAAAACTTGGATACTATTATCGCTCATTTTGGCTTGCCCATGCTCTTTGGTGTATCCCGTAAGCGATTCTTAGGCGAGATTTTAAGTACATTTGCCCCTGCTCAAGACCACGTCCCAACCGACAGAGACGTGATAGGCACGGTTGCTCACCTGCTTGCCATTCAAAAGGGGGCAAGTATTGTCAGAGTGCATGATGTCGCTCACATGGCACAGGCGATAAAGATGTGGCAGATGGTCAGCTGATTATGTTTAAGTTAACTTTTTTGGGTACGTCCAGCGGCATCCCCACCAAAAGACGTAACGTCTCCGCCCTTGCCGTCGAACTACCCACCAGTGAGCAAGAAAGCACCAATCATCGTGCGCCTTGGCTACTGATCGACTGCGGCGAAGGCACACAGCATCAGCTCATGTACACCAAGCTACGCCTTAGTAACTTGCGCGCCATCTGCATCACTCATGTGCATGGCGATCATTGCTATGGCTTGGCGGGCTTATTGGCAAGCCTTGCCATGCATGGGCGCACCACTGCGCTGACCATCATCGCACCTAAGGGTGTTTTTGCGTTATTAGACGCTTATGTCGCCCATACCGAGCTTAGATTAAGTTTCGCCATCGAGCGTATCATCGTTGAACATGATCAACCAATCACCCTGTCATTGGACAATCAAACCCTCAATATCAAGACCACCGCCCTATCACACCGCTGTCCTAGTTATGCGTTTATCATTAAACAAGCCATACATCAACATAAGCTGAACATTGACAAGCTCGTTAGCGATAACATCCCCAAGCACTTTTGGCATCAGATATTCAAGACCAATCTACCGCACCAGCCCATACATATCAATAATGAACCCATCATCCCAAATGAATACATTGAGCAGATGCACATCAAATCCAAGATCGTCATCGCTGGCGATAATGACACACCAGAACTTTTGACTGATGTGATCCATGATGCTGATGCTCTGGTTCATGAAGCGACCTACACACAGGCGATACTGGATAAGGTGCTGTCTCGGACAGGCGAAAGCAGCTTCGACCCACAGCACAGCAGCGCCAAGATGGTGACGCAATTCGCCCAGCGTGTAAAACTTCCTAATCTTATCCTGACGCATTTTAGTGCCAGATTTGCGTCTTTTTATGAGCCAAATAACCCTGCCCCTAACATGGGTCATGTCGCACAGGAGATCAGTCAGCACTATCAAGGGTACTGTGTATGCGCCGAAGACTTCATGTCCATACTCATTAATGACAAAAACATGAAAATCATGAAAGAATAAAATAATATAAATCAATATCTTATGTTATTTTTATAAAAGTTTTATAAAAAATACTTGTCAACTTCCAAAAAATGTATATAATACGCCCATCAAGACGACATCGACAGATGGTCTAGATAGACAACTTGGGGACGTGGCGGAATTGGTAGACGCACTGGATTTAGGTTCCAGCGCCGCGAGGTGTGAGAGTTCGAGTCTCTCCGTCCCCACCATATTTTAAGAACCGATGATGATTCATCGGTTTTTTATTTTAATAAAACACTTGAAAAATCATAAAATCTTAGTATAATAAACGCTCGTTTCGGGCCTATAGCTCAGTCGGTTAGAGCAGAGGACTCATAATCCTTTGGTCCACAGTTCGAGTCTGTGTGGGCCCACCAAATTAAACCCTTTAAAGTCGATGCTTTAAAGGGTTTTTATTTATTTGATTTAATTAGCTATAATTATAATATTGATCAGCACTGATCGCATCGGGAATGGGGTTATTCAGTAGCGCCAAGGTTTCACGCTCCATCAGTCTTACCATGGTATCTAGCGGCAGGTCATTATCCGCTGTACCAAACGGCTCTTCTAGCTGATAACTAAGCTCATCAAGCCCAAGCAAAAGATAGGATAAGAACCCCACCAAAAATGGCGTCCAAATCCCCATAACCGACTCCAGCCCAAATGGCAACATCCAACAAAAACAAAATACCGCCCGATGCAGCAGCACCGAATACGGAAAAGGCAGTGGCGTGCTGGCGATACGATCGCAGCCTGCTTGAATGCTACCCATCTCCACCACATGACGCTGAACGCTGGTATAGATGATATCTGTCATACTGCCTGACTTGACTGCATCCATCAGACGCAGCTGCATCCGCTCAAGCAACAGCTGCGGTGCATTGATATGCTGATTAAATCGATCTATCTCATCTTGGTCGATCGGATGATAATGCGTAAACTGCTCAATACTCGCCGACTGTCCGCGCAGACGATTGCGCAGCAGACCAATAAATATCAACATGTCAGTTAGCAGCTTATCTCTCTGATAAGGTTCGAGAAAATGACTGTCGCGGGTTAGATGTCGCGTATTAGCGATCATCGCGCCCCATAGCTTTCGCCCTTCCCACCATCTGTCATAGCAGGCGGTGTTACGAAACCCCAAGAATATCGACAACACCACCCCAAATACAGTAAAACCCACCGCAGGCACGCCCGTGACGGTATACACCTTATAGTGGGTGAGCATCCATGCCACCATAGACACTGCCATTAAGATGAGCACCATGGGTAGCACTTTTGGCAGTATCGTGCCACGCCAGACGAACAATAGCTTTAGGCTGTTACTTTTATCGCGTACTATCATGGATTATTTTAGGACAGAAAGCGGATCGATGTAGCTGGAATTACGAGAAATACGAAATTCAAGCAATGCCGCACCATCAGGCTGAGCACGCATGCTTGCGATCTTTTGACCTGCTTGCACGGTCTGACCTGACTTAACTTCTGCATTTTGGATGTGGAAATAGTTACTCACAAAGCCATCTGTATGAGCAATTGCGATCATTGCACCATCGATGTTACCATCAGCATGAATCACCGTTCCCGAGCGGCTCGCCAGCACTGCATCGCCGCCACGACCCGAGAACCACATGCCCTGACTGGTGACACTTTGACCATTAATGGTGGTCGTACCATAACGACGAACCACAGGGTTACTGCTGCCCACAGGATAGCGAAACTGCATCAGACCCGCACTACCCACTGATAGTGGTGCATTAGCAGCAGGTGGCGGTGTGTAGCTTGGCGCAGGTGTTGGCAGCGGTGTGGTCGCACGAGGTAGCGTACTTGCCACAGGTGTAGGCGCTCTGGTTGTGGTCGGTGCTGGTGCTCTTTGGGCAGATGGCGTTGGGGTTCTGCCAGCTGTATCGCCTTTACCCTGCCATAGGATTAAGTATTGCCCTGTATAGATGGTGTACTTAGAATCCAATCCATTCATTCGCCCAAGTTCACGCCAGTCAAGCCCATAACGCTCTGCAATCTTACTAACAGTATCGCCCTGCTTTACCATGTAGCGATTTGGTACACCGCGGCTATTGGTCACGATTTTTTGATTGCTCGCACCACCATTGTAAGTTGGCTTGCTTGCACAGCCTACAAATGTCAAAGCACCACACGCACTGATCAATAGCGCGGTAGCTTTTAGGGGTGCCATGAGTGAGTTTGTTGTTTCTTTGTGGGCGACATCCATCACAATAACCTCTTTATACAGCTTGATGATTTATTTTGGCAAAATTATAAACAAAATCCAGATAAACATAACCGCCCAATTTGGGCAAAGTTTATTGTAACACAACCATAAAAAACATGAAAACCCATCACAGGACAGGTTTTCATGTTTTTGTTAAAAAAAGATTAATTAAAACAACTATTTACAATTTAGCAAAACCAATCATTTAACCTTGAGCGAGATTCGGCTGTTCGCTACGCTTAATGAATGCATAGATCACGCCCGTTACGACAGAGCCCACCGCAATCGCCACCAGATACATCAAGGGCTGCGACACAAAAGGAATCACGAACAATCCACCATGAGGCGCCTGCAAAGCAATGCCAAGACCCATCGAGATCGCGCCTGTGAGCGCACCACCGATGAGTGAGGCGATGATCACGCGTGCAGGGTCTGCCGCAACGAACGGAAGCGCGCCTTCAGAGATGAAACACAGACCCAGTACAAATGAGGCCTTACCCGCATTGCGCTGGTTTTCATTGAATCTACGGCGAGCGATCCAAGTTGCGATCGCCATGCCAATCGGTGGCACCATACCAGCCGCCATGGCGGCAGCGATTGGGGTATAAACACCTGAAGCAATCATACCCACAGAGAAAGTATAAGCTGCTTTATTGATAGGACCACCCATGTCCGCACACATCATCAAGCCTAGGATGATGCCTAGAATGATGGCGTTGATCTCACCCATGGATTTTAGCCAATTGGTCAGCATCTCCATCAGTGCCGCCACAGGTGGGTTAATGGCATAAACCATCAACAACCCCACGATGAGCGAACCCAGTAAAGGCAAAATCAGGATGGGCTTGAGCGCAGAGAGGCTTGGCGGCAGCTTAATGGCGTTATTTAGGAATTTTACCGTATAGCCCGCTAAGAAACCAGCAACAATACCGCCCAAGATGCCTGCGCCGGCTGTCGTAGCCAGCATACCACCAATTAGACCCACCGCCAAACCAGGGCGATCCGCGATTGAAAATGCCACGTAACCTGCAAAGATAGCAATCATCAAATGAAATGCCGCGCCGCCACCGATGTCCATCAATGCTTTTGGCAGACCAAAGGCGATCGCTTGATCCTTAAATGCTTCCACACCGAACATGAACGACATGGCGATCATCAGACCGCCCGCCACCACAAGTGGTAGCATGTGCGATACACCGGTCATCAGATGCTTATAGATGCCTTTTTTGTCATCAGCATCTGCCGCCTGTGCAGCGTTCGCTGCACCGCCTTGATAGATTGTCGCTTGACTTAATGCCTTATCAAATTCCTGCGCTGTCTTCTTTAGGGCAAGCCCCGTTGAAGTGCGGTACATTCTCTTGCCTTGGAATTTTGACAGATCAACATCGATGTCTGCCGCCACGAACACCAGATCAGCAGCAGCCACTTCATCAGCGGTGATGGCATTACCAGCACCCACCTGCCCGCGAGTCTCAACCTTGACATTCCACCCTTGAGTCTTGGCATGGTTCTCGATCGCTTCTGCTGACATGAAGGTATGCGCTACCCCTGTCGGACAAGCTGTTACCGCCACGACATTAAGCGGCTGATTAGATGGTGATACAGCACCTACAGCACTCGTAGATTCTTGAGCTGATACAGGTAGTAGTTGATTCAGATAATCATCTTGGTCAAATTGCGCTTCATCTAAGGCATCTTGATTCAGATAAATGGTCTTGCCTTCGACAGCTTGACGATCACCAATGATGATCTTGTGCGCATGTGTTGCCTTATCATCAAGACTTACCGTGGCAGGAACCGCTCTGTCTTGTAGCGCCTTTGCCAGTTTCTTGGCAAGCAGCAGCGAATATGCTGTTCCCTGCTTTGGGAAAATCACATAAGAAGTGGATAAAAATTGCATGAAATTTTCCTACATTAGGATAACAATATCAGTCTCAAGGCAGCGGTTTAACTTAAAACCACCAAGAAACCATTAAATAAATCTAATCATCAGCGACCTGACGAACTTGAACCTGTGGCAGCAGTCGGGACAATTCTTCATCATTCGCCGCGCGAAAGCCAACAATGCTCACCGCATAAGCTGATAAGGCGGTCGCACGCGCCAAAGCACTCAAGGCATCTAAGCCTTGTAATAGCCCGGTCATCATGCCTGCCACCAAGGTATCGCCTGCACCTACCGTGCTAACAACGGTCATTTTTGGTGGTGTCGCCTGATATACCTTATCACCAGCGAACCAGTTCACGCCTTGGCTGCCCATTGATACGATGACGTTATCAATGTTCATGCGACCAATCAGCGCGCGCTGTTCTTGAAGGGTCTTTGCAGGCTTATGAAATACTTCAAACAGCTCATCATCATTAGGCTTAATAAGCCAAAGCTTATGCTTAAAGGCAACTTTTAAAGCGTCGCCACTGACATCGACCGCCACTTTATCACAGACTGCCGTTAGAGTGCTGAGTAATTTATCAAAGTCGCCAACATCAAAGCCCTGCGGTAGGCTACCTGCCACCAAGACAGCTTGGCAATCTTTGGCTAGATCACTAAGCTGCTTGAATAGCATTTGCTTGTCAGCATCATTCACCAAAAAGCCTTTGCCGTTAATGTCGGTCGTCGTACTGTTATCAGCGATCTTAATATTCGTACGGCTCTCGCCTGCCACACGCACAAAACCATCTTGAACCAACCCGCCCTGCATTGCTTGGCGATCTGTAAATAACTGCTCAAATATGACAGCATTGTCCGCCCCCAAAAAGCCCGATACAATGGTATCAATACCAAGATCAGCAAGAATCTGAGCGGCATTTAACCCTTTACCAGCAGCATCAGATTGGGATGATAAAGCGCGATTCACCTCACCCACTCGCAGCCCATCCACCGATACCGTCATGTCGATGGCGGGATTCAATGTGATACATAATACTGACATCAGTTGCGATCCTTATAAGTTAAGGTGCGCACGTCGCTGGCAGTTTGGCATGCCAAAGCTCGCTTGGCAAGGTACTGACAATCGACCAGATTCAGTCCGCGAATCTGATCTTTAACCAAAGCAATGCTCGATACCGACATACTAAGCTCGTCAACGCCAAGTCCCATTAGGATAGGCACTGCTTTTTCGTCGCCTGCAAGCTCACCACACACGCCCACCCATTTGCCATGAGCATGTGCTGCCTTGACCGTATGGTCGATGAGCGTCAAGATACTTGGATGCAGACTGTCCGCATCTTTTGATAAAACCGGATGACCGCGGTCAATCGCCAAGGTGTACTGGGTCAAATCATTTGTGCCGATACTAAAGAAATCCACTTCCTTGGCGAACGCATTCGTCATTATCGCCGCGCTTGGCACCTCAATCATGATGCCCACTTGTAGATTATCATGCGGATATTCTGCCAGCACCTCATCTAAGATCGATCGAGCTTGCGTCCACTCTTCAAGCTGCCCCACCATCGGAAACATGATTCGAAGATCCCGACCCTTGGATGCACGAATGAGCGCAATAAGTTGATTCTTAAGAAGTTCTGGCTGCTTTAATGTTAGACGAATGCCACGCACTCCCAAAAATGGATTATCCTCGCTCGGCATCGGCAGGTATGGCAAAGGCTTATCCCCGCCAACATCTAAGGTGCGCACCACCAAAGGCTTGCCTTCTAGCGCATCAAAAACTTTCTCATAATCACAAATCTGCGTGTCAATATCTGGCACTTGTCTGTGAGCCATGAATACAAGCTCAGTACGAAGTAGTCCCACTGCCTCAGCACCACTATCCACAGCAGGCTTAGTATTATCGACATTACCCAGATTCACCGCCACTTCGACACGATGACCATCTTGTGTGATGGCAGGTTCATGTGCGTGCTGATAAGCAATGCGTTTGCGCTCTTTTAGGGCAAGCTGTTCTTTTTGACACGATTCGATCTGCGCTTCACTTGGCTCAACCACGAACCAGCCTTCACCTGCATTCATCAAAACTTTGGCGCCTTGATCGATGTTTAGAACTTCTGCACCTGCACCCACCAAAGCAGGGATTCCTAAGGCACGTGCAACGATGGCACTGTGTGAACTGGCACCGCCTACCGCTGTTAGAATGCCTGCCACTCGTGCAGGATCTAGACTTGCCACATCAGATGGCATTAGATCCTCTTTGATAAGCACATACGGAGAATTAGGTTCGCTCGGTAGCTCTTGACCTGTCAGTGCAGAAAGCACCTTTTGACCGACATCTCTTAAGTCTGCCGCGCGCTCAGCCAGCAGGTGATTGGAGACTGATGATTGTAATTTTGCCATCGTCTCAATATGCGCATGCCAAGCCGCTTCGGCAGACAGCCCATCATCGATGCCGTCTTTGGCACCAAAGGTTATCTCTTCATCTTCTAACAGCACCAAATGAGCGGTAAAAATCTTAGCAATCGCGGTGCTCTTAGCATGGCTGATGGTCTGAGAAAGTTCTTCTTTGGCCGCCTCGATCGCACTCATGAGTCGGGCAAATTCTGCCTTTGGATCGCTTGAAGTCGCTGGGTATTCAAACCGCATCTGACGAACGACATGAGCTTCACCCACCGCTAGACCTGACGATGCTGTGGTTGCCGAGCTCTTTTCACCCTTGACGATTGGAGTGGCTTTATCACTAAAATCAAGCACGACTGGTGTTGATTCATTGGCTGCTGTAGTCGCTGCCAGAGCTTGTACGCTCTCGCCCAATCCATCAGCCACTGCCTGAGTTAATTTGTCCAAGTGCGCCACCGCATCCGTGTCAGGCTCTGCGATGAATTTTAGGGTCTGACCACGGACAGCACCAAGAGATAATAAGCGCGATAGGCTTTTGGCCGACACAAAAAACCCGTCATCCACCGCAACTTTAATCTCGCCATTGGCTTCTTTGGCAAGGCTTGACAGCGCAGTGGCAGGACGTGCGTGTAGCCCGTGTTCGTTTAGGATGACGGCCGTCTTAGTCGCCCAAGATTGGTTAGATTCTGCGCCTAACAGCTCTATGATCTTAGCAGTATCTACACCATCAACCGCTGTGGCGAACTCATCGTCAAGCATGGCATCGTAAGCTTGGCTTAATTTCTTAACATCTAAACATTCATTGGCAACGACCACAGCCACGGCTTTTGGAGCGATGTTCTGTTTGGCTATGGCGATGGCAAGCGCCGACTGATTAATCTGCTCGCTCTTACCTTGAATGGTAATACATCTAATATTATTGACCAATGATGTTGATTGGCTGGACAGTGCGGATATGCCATTTACCATGCCTGATGACTTTAGTGCATTTAAGGCGGTAAAGTATAATGCGTCTGAGTCTTTGGCGCTATCGTCTTGCTTGATCAGATTCTCATGCAATAAGAATGACAATGGCGCGCCTTGAATAATGGCAAGCACATCCTCTGGTGTCTTGGCAGATTTAACTTTATCTGACACGTCATCAGACAACACCTTGGTCAGCTGTTTTAATACTTGCAGGTGCTCATCAGACTTGGCAGCGATAACCGCAGCCAGATACACCACATCACCCTCATCATTCCAAACCACCCCATCAGAAAAATACACCAAGCGCACCCCTGTCTGTATGATAGCATCGCGCGAGGCAGGTGTCCCATGCGGAATGGCAATGCCCTGACCCAGATAAGTCGCCGACTGCGCTTCACGGTCTTTTATGCCTTGTAAATATTCTGGCGTGGTCAAAGCATCTTCGACGAGTACACCACCAAGCACCGCTAATGCTTCATCTTTGTTGGCGGCATGGGCATTCATGCGGATGTCTTTTGCCGTTAATTGCATGTCATTCCTTAGGCACAAACCTGATTGATCGCTTGGACGAGCCGAGCGATTTATTCGAAATTTATAAACTCAAAAATTAGATAATTTTACCATTTTTGGGCGGTAAAAATAATAACTTTTCTCAATATTTTTGTAAAAAACAGCAGACCCAACTTTGGATCTGCTGTTAATGATAGATACCTACTACAGAAGTTACATGCCTGGCTTGGTATATGCCAAGATGACGATGATCAAATAAGCCATCACAGCAAGTAGCATGCCTGCACGAGCCTGCACATTGGTGCTGGTTGGACGGATGGCCTTAATGTTCGCCGATACCGCAACGAATAGCAGCACTAATTTAGCGATCGCCCAATGCTGTACGCCTGCTACTTGGGTTAATTGCCAAAATAGATACAGACCTGTACCCACTAGTAGCAGATAAATAAGGTGGCTAGCCCCCTTAAAGGCGCGCGACAATACCAGCTGCTTACCACTAAAAACAAAAATCGTCTGATACAAGAACAACCCTAGCGTGATCAGCGCCATGAGCATGTGTAGATGTTTCATGATAATCCTATTCGTAGATAACTTCCAAAATCTCAAACTCTACCAAGCCGCCTGGGGTTTGAATCCTCGCTTCATCGCCTTCAGACTTGCCAATCAATCCGCGAGCAATAGGAGAGTTCACGGAAATCTTACCTGTCTTAACGTCAGCCTCGTCATCACCCACAATCTTGTAACGACGCTCTTCACCATCATCGATGTTCTCAAGAGTCACTGTCACACCAAAGACCACGCGACCATCTTGGGGTAGCTTGGTAGGATCGATGACTTGCGAGCCGCCAAGTTTGGCTTCGATGTCACGGATACGCGCTTCGCACAAGCCCTGTTGTTCACGCGCGGCGTGATATTCGGCGTTTTCTTTGAGATCGCCGTGCTCGCGAGCCTCTGCGATGGCATTGGTGATGCGTGGACGTTCAACGGTTTTTAACTGTTTTAATTCAGCTTCTAAAGCGGCGTGCCCTTCTGGGGTCATTGGATAACGCTGCATGATTTTCTCCATGAATAAATACAAATAGTGAAAAACACCACGCCAAAAAGAGTGGTGTTTTTTATCAGTCAGAATATTGGCTAATGGTAGCAGTTTTGATTCAAAACTTCAAGCCAAATTCATCTGCCATCTTAGGCGTGCAAGTCTTGAAGCTTATACACATCAAAAGGCAGCTTAATTTCATAAGCCTTACATACCGCTTGTGCTGCTGACATTGTGGTCACATGGAACACCTTGCCCTGTAGCGCGCTGCGGCGGATAGAGAAAGAATCCTCTTGCGCTTGCTTGCCTTCGGTGGTGTTAATCACAATTGCGATTTCGCCATTTTTGATGGCATCTACGATGTGCGGACGGCCTTCACTGACTTTATTCACACGCTGACAATCGATGTCAGCTTCTGCCAGCACCCTCTGTGTGCCGTCAGTTGCCACTAATCTAAAGCCGTAATTAGCCAAGGCACGTGCCACTTCTGGGACGTATTTCTTATCACTATCACGCACTGACAAGAACACAGTCTTGGTCTCGCCCTCAGTTGGTAGACCTGGCAGGCGCTCATTCGAGCCGATGATTGACTTATAGAACGCTTCTGCGAAGGTCTTACCAACGCCCATTACCTCGCCTGTTGACTTCATCTCTGGTGATAGGATTGGGTCCACACCAGGGAATTTAGCGAATGGGAATACCGCTTCTTTCACTGAGTAGTGGCCTGGGATGACTTCTTTGGTGAAGCCCTGCTCCGCCAATGTCTTGCCTGCCATGCAGCGAGCAGCGATTTTCGCCAATGAATTGCCAATACACTTAGACACGAAAGGTACGGTACGGCTGGCACGCGGGTTCACTTCTAAGATATAGACAGTATTATCCTTAACCGCGTACTGTACGTTCATCAGACCCACAACTCCAAGCTCTTTCGCCATGGCGATGGTTTGCTCACGGATTTGGTCTTGGATTTCTTGGCTTAGTGAATAAGGAGGTAATGAACACGCTGAGTCACCAGAGTGAACACCTGCTTGTTCGATGTGCTGCATGATGCCACCAATGACAACCTCTTTGCCATCAGACACACAGTCCACGTCTACTTCGATCGCATCATCCAGGAATCTGTCTAGCAGTACAGGTGCTTCGTTCGATGCTTGAACAGCCGTTTTTAGGTAATGGCGCAGTTCATCTTCGTTATACACGATCTCCATCGCACGACCACCCAATACATAAGATGGGCGAACAACCAGCGGATAGCCAACTTCTTTGGCACGTACCAGACCTTCATCAGTGCTGGTAGCAAGTGCGTTCGGTGGTTGATTTAGGCTTAGCTGATGTAGCATACGCTGGAAGCGCTCGCGGTCTTCAGCGCGGTCAATCGCATCAGGACTGGTACCAATGATAGGCACACCCGCTTCTTCTAACGCTCTTGCCAGCTTCAATGGTGTCTGACCCCCATACTGTACGATGACACCTTTCGGGTTCTCAGTACGGACGATTTCTAGTACGTCTTCTAGCGTCACCGGTTCGAAGTACAGACGATCAGACGTGTCATAGTCTGTAGATACGGTCTCTGGGTTACAGTTCACCATGATGGTCTCATAACCATCTTCGCGCATCGCAAGTGCTGCATGTACACAGCAGTAGTCAAATTCAATACCTTGTCCGATACGGTTTGGACCGCCACCGATGACCATGATTTTGTCTTTATCAGTTGGGCGAGACTCACATTCCTCATCATAGCTAGAATACATATACGCGGTTGATGTCTCAAACTCCGCTGCACAGGTATCCACGCGCTTATACACAGGATAGACGCCCAAGCCCCAACGATGCTTGCGGAATTGCTTTTGGCTGATGCCCATCAGATCAGCAATGCGCAGATCGCTCATGCCTTTACGCTTAAACTTACGGATATTATCAGCGTCTAGGTCGCCAAAGCCTAGCGATTTAATTTCATTCTCGGTTTTTACGATGTCTTCGATTTGGATCAAGAACCAACGATCAATCTTCGTCAATTCAAACACATCATCCAAGCTAAAGCCATGACGGAACGCTTCAGCGATATAGAAAATACGTTCAGGTGTAGGAATGCTTAGACGGTTCTTAATCTCTGATTCGATGGCGTGAGTTGATTTGCCAGTCAGATCAATGATCTCATCAAAACCTGTCACACCCGTCTCAAGGCCGCGCAATGCTTTTTGCATTGATTCTTGGAAATTACGACCGATTGCCATCACTTCACCCACAGATTTCATCTGCGTGGTCAGCGTTGGCTCAGCTTGTGGGAATTTTTCAAAGTTAAAGCGTGGCACTTTGGTAACCACATAGTCAATTGATGGCTCGAATGATGCAGGTGTCTTACCGCCTGTGATGTCATTTTTAAGCTCATCTAGCGTATAGCCGACTGCCAGCTTGGCAGCAATCTTAGCGATCGGGAAGCCAGTTGCCTTTGATGCTAGTGCAGATGAACGGCTGACACGTGGGTTCATCTCAATGACTACCATGCGACCATTATCAGGGTTGATGCCGAATTGAACGTTTGAACCGCCCGTCTCTACGCCGATCTCACGCAGTACGGCGATAGATGCATTACGCATGAGCTGATATTCTTTGTCGGTGAGGGTCTGAGCAGGTGCGACAGTGATGGAGTCACCTGTGTGCACACCCATCGGATCAAAGTTCTCGATAGAGCAGACGATGATGCAGTTATCTTTTTTGTCACGCACCACTTCCATCTCATATTCTTTCCAGCCGATTAGGCTCTCATCGATCAGAAGCTGATGCGTTGGTGATAAGTCAAAACCACGCTCACAAATTTCAATAAATTCTTCTTTGTTATAAGCGATACCACCGCCAGAGCCACCCATGGTGAACGATGGACGGATGATTACAGGGAAGCCAAAGCGTGATTGAATCTCAAGCGCCTGCTCCATCGTCTCAGCGATGTCTGCGCGCGGGCACTCTAGGCCAATTTTCTTCATGGCTTTGTCGAACAATTCGCGGTCTTCAGCTTTTTCGATGGCTTCTTTGGTCGCGCCGATCAGTTCACAGCCATACTTAGCAAGCACGCCATACTTATCTAAGTCTAGCGCACAGTTCAGTGCTGTCTGACCACCCATTGTCGGTAGGATTGCATCTGGGCGTTCTTTTTCGATAATACGCTCAACTGTCTGCCAAGTGATCGGCTCAATGTAGGTCGCATCCGCCATCGCAGGGTCGGTCATGATGGTCGCTGGGTTTGAGTTCACTAGGATAACTCGGTAGCCTTCTTCTTTTAAGGCTTTACAGGCTTGGGCACCCGAATAGTCAAACTCACAGGCTTGACCGATGACAATGGGGCCTGCACCGATGATTAGAATGGATTGTATGTCGTTACGTTTTGGCATGGTTTTTCTCTGTCTTAGTTTATTTAATTTTTATTGGATAATTTTAAGCCTTAGCTTTTTCCATCTCACTCACAAAGCGATCAAACAACACAGCGCAATCATGCGGACCAGGGCTTGCTTCTGGGTGTCCTTGGAAACTAAAGGCTGAGTGATCGGTCAGCTCGATGCCTTGGTTTGAACCATCGAATAATGAACGATGTGTCACACGCACGTTGCTAGGCAGGCTATCTTCATCCACACAGAAACCATGGTTTTGGCTGGTGATCATCACTGTACCATCGATGATGTTTTGTACAGGATGGTTGGCGCCATGATGGCCAAATTTCATCTTGATGGTTTGTGCGCCACTTGCCAAAGCCAACAACTGATGACCCAAACAAATGCCAAATACAGGAATTTCCGTATTAGTAATCACATGACGAATCGCATCGATAGCATAAGTACATGGTTCTGGATCGCCAGGACCATTAGATAGGAAGATACCATCTGGGTCATGTTTTAGAACTTCATCAATCGGTGTGGTCGCAGGCACTACCGTCACATGACAGCCGCGATCGGCGAGCATTCTAAGGATGTTCGTCTTAACACCAAAGTCATATGCCACGATATTAAAGCGCTGCTCAATATCCGTACCAATCTTGGCAAAACGGCCGCCAGTCTCAGTGGTCTTGGCATTTCGACCGTCGTGCGCCAGCTCCCACGAACCCTCTGTCCACTCATAGCCGTCTTGGTCGCAGCATACTTTTGCCAGATCCAAACCCTTCATGCTTGGCGCATTTTTTGCCAGTTCGATTGCCTTTTGTTCGTCAATCTCGCCATTAGCATCAGCTGTTAGGATACAGCCGTTTTGGGCGCCGGTATTACGAAGTAGTGCGGTTAGACGACGCGTATCGATGTCACCAATCGCCACCGTGCCGTGTGAGATTAGGTATTCGCTTAATGACTGATCAGCACGGAAGTTACTGTGCAGTAGTGGCAGATCACGGATGATCAGACCGCTCGCCCACACCTTATGAATGCGACCCGATTCGCTGTCTTCGCTGTTGCAGCCTGTGTTACCGATGTGCGGATAGGTCAAGGTGACCATCTGATTGGCATAGCTTGGGTCGGTTAGAATTTCTTGATAGCCTGTCATGGCGGTGTTAAAGACAACTTCACCTGTCGTCTGACCGTCTGCACCGATGCTTACACCACGAAAAATGGTTCCGTCGGCTAAGGCTAAAATGGCTTTTTTTGTTGTCATGACACGCTCCGAACATGAATGGTGTGAGATTACTTGTTATAAAAATTTGAAATGAGGCGAGTGCAAGATGGGGCAAATTTTAGACAAAATTTTTTGGCAAATACGCCACACTTTATCAAATCATACACCCACAAAAAAGCGAACAACTTAGAAAAATCAAATAACTTAACTTGCAAGATAGGCAAAATTTAAGTTATCTTTTTTCATGGTCGCTCGCTTTGGCACAGATTTGAGTTATTATACATAACTTTACAAAAAATGGCTAGCGCTTTTTGCATTTTTTGCCCTAGCCATTTTTATTTTGAAGATGATTTGCCTAAGTCGGATTTCGTCTGTTATACTGGATGGAATTATACACCGACAGCGCGATGAATGCCACACCAATCAGACCTGTTACGATCTCAGGCACGTGGAATTTAGTTGATAACAGCATGATGATCGCCAGCGCACCGATGGCATAATGCGCACCGTGTTCTAGATAGACGAATTCGCTCAGCGTGCCTTTATCCACAAGATAAATCGTCATCGAACGCACGAACATCGCACCGATGGCAAGGCCGATCATGATGATCACGACATCGCTAGTGATGGCAAATGCGCCAATCACCCCATCAAAACTAAAAGACGCATCCAGCACTTCTAGATACATAAAGCCTGCGATACCACCCTTTAGGATGGTTGATGACACACCTGCGGTGTTGGCGATAGGATTGCCCTTGGCATCATACACGATCTCGTCAGGATTGCTCTCGCCTTCTAGCAGCGCTGATAGCACGCTTACGCCTAGATATACCAAGATACCCCAGATTCCCGCGACTAGAACAACGCCCTCTTTGGCTTCATCCACCCAACTCATCGAGATCATGAGCACAACCAATGCAACAAACACACTCATCGCATCCACCTTGCTAAACTTCACCAATCGTGACTCTAGCCAACTAAACCAATGAACGTCTTTATCACCGAACATGAATTTTAGGAACACTAACAACAAGAACATCCCACCAAACGCAGAAATCTCCGCATGATGCGCGTTCAGATGCTCAGAATATTTGGTAGGATTGTTAAGCGCCAAATCAATCACTTCAAGCATGCTTAGATTGGCAGTCACCGCCACGATGACGATGGGAAATACCAAGCGCATGCCAAATACCGCAATCAACATCCCAACGGTTAAGAAAATCTTTTTCCAAAAATCATTCCAGCCCTTTAGGATAGAAGCATTTACCACGGCGTTATCAAAAGACAGTGACACTTCCATAACCGCCAAAATCGCGGTCACGCCCAGCGCCACGAGCATGCCTGACATACCGCCACGCGAATAACCCCACCACGCAGCGATAAAGAAACACACAATCGTAAAAATAATATCAAATAAAAAATGTCGCATATCAGACCTTATGCCAAATTTTCGTTTAGGCATACGAAGAAAACCAATAATCGTTTGATTATTGGTTTTTAATATGGTGGGGACGGAGAGACTCGAACTCTCACACCTCGCGGCGCTGGAACCTAAATCCAGTGCGTCTACCAATTCCGCCACGTCCCCAAGTTGTCAATCTAGACCATCTGTCGATGTCGTCTTGATGGGCGTATTATATACGACTTTTAAAATTTGGCAAGTATTTTTTGCTAAAAATTTTAAAAATTTTATAAGTTATTGATTTAAAATATCTTTTGAATTAATAAATTTCACCCCAACTTCCGTCATGTCCGCCATTGCCTTATCCAGCGAGCCGTTAATGTCTATCGGGGCGGTGGCGTCTGTGATGACCGTGCATTCAAAACCAAACATTACGGCGTCTATCGCTGTCCACGCCACACAAAAATCAGTGGCAATGCCTACTACATACACGCTGTCTATGCCCCGCTCATTCAGATAGCCCGCCAGCCCCGTTTTGGTCGCCCTATCAGCTTCCATAAATGCCGAATAGCTGTCTATGTGGCGATGATAGCCTTTGCGAATGATGAGTTCGGCTTTATCAGCTTGTAGGTCAGCATGAAAAAGAGCGTCCGATGTGCCTTGCACACAGTGAGCATTCCACAGAACCTGCGTACCATAGGGTAACTCTATCGTGTCAAGCGGGGCTTTGCCGTCATGATTTTGGTAAAATGAAATGTGGTCGGCAGGGTGATAATCTTGGGTCAAAATCACGGTATCAAAATGAGCAATCAAGCGGTTAATCGTGGGGATAATCATATGGCTGTTTGTCACCGCCAGATTGCCGCCGACAAAGCCATTTTGTACATCCACAACCAACAGGGCTTTCATAAACATTCCTTTATAATATCTTTTAAAACTTACCAATAATTCTCCACCGCAATATTACCTACCCCGCGGCGGTTCATCGTTAAGCCTTTGACTTTTAAAGCTTCCTTGGTGTCATCTACCATCTGTGGATTACCGCAGAGCATTACATGTGAAGTCTCTGGGCTTAGCGGTATGGTGGCATGATTTTCTAACTCGCCATTTGCGATCAGCGTAGGCAGTCTGTCATGCAGGCAGTCAGCCACATCTTCACGAGTCACGATGGGAATAAAGTGAAAACGCGCCGCATTCTCTACAAGCTCACCAAAGCTTGCCTGAAGTTCTTGAATCTTATCTATATAAGCCAGTTCTGCCTGTGTTCGCGCGCTGTATGCCAATACGATGTCGTCATAATTCTGCCAAGTATCAAAATCACCAAGCATCGATAAAAAAGGCGCAAGCCCTGTGCCTGTGGCAAGTAGCCATAGATCTTTTGGGGCAGGCTCTTGATAGCGGGCAAGGGTCAAAAAACCAAAAGGCTCGGGGTTTAAGTATAGCGCATCGCCGACTTGTAGGTGTTGTAATTGACAGGTAAACGCCCCATCGGGCACGACCACAGAGAAGAATTCTAAATGCTCATCATAAGGGGATGACACCACCGAGTAAGCACGAAAAATCTTGGCACTGATGGCAGGCTTGGGCTGATTGGCATTTGCAATCAATTCATCAGGAGCGACGCCCAAACGCACAAACTGCCCAGCATCGAAACGAAATCCATCCGGGCGTGTCGTGGTGAAGCTAAATAGCGTGGGCGACCAGACGGTCTTAGAGAGTACTTTGATGGGTGTGGCGTTTTGATCAGACATTGTTATTCTCTTTATGATTGATATAGTTGTCTTAAGTTCGATTTTAATTGTAACAACTTTATATAAAAAAACAAGTGCCCAACAGGACACTTGTTTCATACATTAATCAACGACGTACCTTATTGAATGATCGCAAGCCCTGCCAAATTCATCAAACCATTTGGCAAAATACCAAAGAAAATGATAAGCGCAGTGACAACGAGCAGCATGATACCCCCTGCTTTAATACCCCATTCGTGATGCACGTCAAATTCCAGATGCGCTTTGGGTCTTTGATACAGCTGGGTCAGTACGCGTAGATAATATGACAGACCAATCGCACTGCCTAAGATCACAAACAATGCCGCCCAGAAGCGCATGCCTTGTACTGATGAGAAGATGATCATGAACTTCGTCATGAATCCTGCGGTCAATGGAATACCCGCCAATGACAGCAACATCATGGTCAAGACAGCCGTCAAGACAGGTCTGCGCCAGAATAACCCTTGATAAAACCTTAGATCATCCGCCTCGCCCGAGATAGACGTCCGCCCACGCTCTTTATAAGGGCTCGACATCAAGGTAATCACACCAAAGGCACCGATAGAAGTCAGTGCATACACCGCCATGTACATACTAATCACGCCAGCACTGCCCGCACCAACACTGAGCAGTGCAACCAAGGCATAACCAATGTGCGCGACCGAAGAATAAGCAAGCAGTCGCTTAAGGTTCGTTTGGCGAATGGCAAGCAAGTTACCCAGCAAGATCGACGCAGCAATGATCAATATCAGCACCCCATAGAATGCATTGAGTTCTGTAATCATGGTGGTCGTCAAGAAGCGGATCGCCAATGCCATCATGGCAACCTTACTCACGCTCGCCAAGAATGCCGCCACAGGTGCAGGCGCACCCTCATAGACGTCAGACACCCACGCATGAAATGGCGCGGCTGACAGCTTAAAGGCGATTGCCGCCACCATCATGATCGCACCGAGTGCAAACCACATGCTTGCCTGACCATGCACAAGTGCCAACCCAAGCTCTTTAAAGCCCAATACACCAGTATCAGCAAAGATAAATGCCATGCCCATAAGCAGTGTGGCGGACGCTGTGGCGGACAAGACCAGATACTTAAGACCAGACTCCAACGAACGCGAACGCATGAACGCATAAGCCAGCATGCCATACATCGGCACGGATAGTAGTTCTAGCGCCATAAAGAACGATGCCAAATGCGTTGCACACGCCATCAACATTGCCCCAAGCGTGCTAATAAGCATGAGCAGATACAACTCATCTTTATTATCAGTTAGCGTCTGGAAGTAGCCATAAGCCAAAGTACAGCAAGCCAAAGATGCAATTAGAATGATCGCAATGTTAAATACAGCAAAGCCATCCACCACAAATAGCATATTCGATGCGCCACTTGGCAATACGCCAAATGCTTGCGAGATTAGGGTGATGAGTGCGGCATTTAGTCCGATTACTGTTAGGGTCGCCGACCAAAAATGCGAACGCTTGATTGCGATGGCAAGCATGACGATTACTGCCGTCAGCGCAATGATCACCATCGGCGCTAGAGACATTAAGGATTCGATTAGATGATTCATGAAATTTTCTCCTTAATTGCCATGCTTGCTGTGATGGTGTTCACCATGGCCGTGTTCATGATGCTCATGTCCATGCTGATGGTGATGTCCGTGGTGGTGATGGCGTCCATGCACATGATCAGCGATGCCGTGCGGCGCGCTATGCTTGGCAGGCAGTTCATCAGCATACGCCTTAGCAATCCAGCTCATCGCAGAATCAGAGGTGTTTAGCACAGGCTGAGGATACAGGCCAAGCCAGACCAGACCTATGGCAAGTACGCTTAGTAGCGATAGCTCACGCTTACACAGATCTCTTAGGCGGCCACCGTTTTCTTTGGCTAATTTTGGTGCGGTATTATCCCCAAAAAGTGCCTTATAAATCAAAATCAACGAATACAATCCGCCAAGCACAAGGCTAATTGTCGCAAGCACCACAATCACAGGATACTGATCGAACGAACCAACCAAAATCAAAATCTCGCCGATAAAGTTGCCCGTACCAGGGATGCCAAGCAATGCCGCACAGAAGAACATCAGTAGCGGCGCAAAATAGCGAAATTGACCCCACATACCGCCCATCAGGTTCAGATCGCGCGTATGCAGACGCTCATACAGCTGACCCGCCATGATGAACAGTGCCGCACTAGATAAACCGTGAGCGAGCATTTGCACCATCAGGCCCTGTAGCGAGATGATATTGCCAGCATAAATGGCAAGCAGGACAAAGCCCATGTGTGAGATACTGGTATAGGCAAGCAGGCGCTTGATGTCAGTTTGGGCAAATGCCAAAAATGCCCCATAAAAAATCCCAATCGCCCCTAAAACTATCGCCACAGGGGCAAATTCAGCAGATGCGGTGGGAAATAACGGCAATACAAAACGCAGCAAACCAAACGCCGCCGTCTTAATCAAAATCCCCGCCAAGTCCACCGAACCTGCTGTTGGGGCTTGGGCGTGGGCATCAGGTAGCCAGCCATGTAACGGAAATACGGGCAATTTGACTGCAAAGCCGATAAAAAAGCACAGCATGATGGTATATTCCCATTTGCCCAAATCCAGTCCCAACAAATCATGATACGCAAAACTTAGCATGCCTGTTTGACTAAAATGAATGATGACCAGCATCAAGATACCGATGAGCATAATCAGCCCAGATGCTTGGGTATAGATAAAAAACTTCGTGGCGGCGTATTCTTTGGTCTTACCGCCTGTAGCGTTATGTCCCCACAAGGCAATCAAAAAGTAAATCGGCAATAGCATGAGTTCCCAAAAGAAAAAGAAAAGGAACAAATCAATCGCCAAAAAGACACCGATGACACCGCCCAATGACCATAATAGGTTAAGATGGAAAAATCCCACTCGGCGGGTAATCTCGCCCCACGAACAGCCGACCGCCATAACACCCAAAAATGCCGTCAACGCAATCATGAGCAGCGACAAACCATCCATCGCCAGATGAAAGTTAATGCCCAAAGACGCAATCCAAGGCACAATAAACTCAGCCGCCCATGGTAATGGGCCGCCCTCGGCTGCATCATTTATTACGATAAGACTGCCAAAGTCTCCCTGTTGCCACAGTACCAAACTCACCCCAAATGTGGCAAGCATGGCAAATAACGCTATCCAACGTGGCAATTTGTCATTTACTTTTTCAATCAGCCAACACAAAAATCCCGCCAAAAAAGGAATGGCAATTAATGTCGGCAAAAGCCAATTTTGTTCCATCATCTTATACCACCATCATTATTGCCAAAAGTAGCACAACTGCCAACCCCAAGCCGAAGCTCAACGCATGAGAGCCCAATCGCCCTGTTTGAGTTTTGGTCGTAAGCTTATTGCCCACGCTTGCCAATGCTGGCAAAATGTTCCAAAGTTTGTCCACGGGGTCGCCCTTTAGCAGCTTGCAAATCGTCAAAAACGGCTTAACAAAAACAATGTCATAAAGAGCGTCAAATCCAAGCCCATGATAGCACCAATAAGCACACGCCCCACCAAAGGCAGAATTTGTCCATTTTGTCAAAATCTTACCCTTGTCAAGCACATACAAAAAGTAAGCTGCCGCCAAGCCAAGTGCGGTTACGCCCACAGCGATAATCTCAGCAGTGTGCTTGCCGTCTGTTAGGGTACTAACCACACTCGCTGGCAAGACATTTGCCAAAGGCGGATGAATGAGTGCCCCAAGCCCTGTGGATAGCACCAGTAGCACCGCCAAAGGCAGGGCATAGCTGATACCAGATAGCTTCTCGCCATGCGTTTTTTCTTCCCCAAAGAACACGAGATAAATCAAACGGAAGGTATAAATTGACGTTAAGAACGCCCCGAATACGCCTGCCCAAAACAGACTCATGTGTCCTGTGGCATAAGTTTCCCACAAAATCGCTTCTTTTGAATAAAAGCCAACCGTTACAAAAGGCAAGGCAACCAACGCCCCACCACCAACGACAAACGACCAAAACACAAGAGGGATTTTTTTACGCAGACCGCCCATCTTAAAGATATTTTGCTCATGGTGTGTTGAGATAATCACCGCTCCACTGGCTAGGAATAGCAAGGCTTTAAAAAATGCGTGCGTCATCAAGTGAAAAATCGCCACTTGCCACGCCCCAACGCCCAAAGCAATGAACATATAGCCAAGCTGGCTCATGGTAGAGTAAGCAAGCACACGCTTAATGTCGGTCTGTGCCAACGCACAAAATCCCGCCACGAGCATAGACAACGCCCCCACACCACCGACCACATACAGTAGCACGTTAGGGGTCAGCATAAAGACAGGGTGCATACGAGCAATCAGATACACCCCTGCCGTTACCATGGTAGCCGCGTGAATCAGAGCCGACACAGGCGTAGGGCCCGCCATCGCATCGGCAAGCCAAGTATGCAGTGGAATTTGAGCCGATTTACCAAACGCCCCACCCACAAGCATGAGAGCGGTCAGCACCATGGTAGGATTATTGACAGTAAACAGCTCGGGAGCTTTGGCGATGATAGTATGAATGTCTAGCGTGCCAAACTGTTGGTACAACAAAAACAGCCCAATCGCCAAAAACACATCGCCAACACGGGTTACGGTGAATGCCTTGATGGCCGCCCGTCCATTGGCTCGGTTGTGATAATAAAAACCGATAAGTAGGTATGAGCAAATACCCACGCCTTCCCAACCCAGATAGAGTAGGAGTAAGTTATCCGCTTGTACAAGCAATAACATACTTGCCACAAATAGATTTAGATAACTAAAAAAACGGGCATATCCTGTCTCGCCTTTCATATACCAACTGGCAAACAGATGAATCAAAAAGCCCACGCCTGTGATGATGGCGGTCATGGTCAAGGACAAACCGTCCAACGCCAAGCCAAATTTTGGGGCAAAACCGCCCACCGAAAACCACGTCCACAGTGTCGTAAATACCGTCTTATCACTGCTGTTTGCCAGATAATCTATGCCCACAACTGCCGTGGTCAAGGCGGACAAACCCATGACTCCCACGCCGATTATCGTGGCAAGTTTTTCTGAAATTCTATCTCGCCCTGTGGCTAATATCAAAAAGCCAATCAAGGGGAAAATAAAGGTCAATGCTAACAAATTCATACCGCCCTACCCCTTTAACTTACTGGCATGATTGACATCAAGGCTTCTAAACCGATGATAAAACTGCAACAGTATGGCAAGCCCTATCGCCGCTTCTGCTGCCGCCAGTGTCAAGACAAAAATAAACATAATCTGCCCGTCTGCCTTGCCCCACATATTACCCCCCACCACAAAGGCAAGGGCGGCGGAGTTCATCATAATCTCAAGGCTCATAAGCATAAACAGCACATTTCGTCTTGCCATGACCCCAACCAAGCCAATGACAAAGAGTATCGCCGAGACAATCAAGGCATGATGAGCAGGCACGCCAAGACTGGCAAGCTCTGCCGTTTGGGTTGCCGTTTGTAAAGAACTCATGATTTACCCCCTTGTTGTTGGCTAAATACAGGTGCGTCAGGCTGGCGGTTTGGCGCATCATTGTTTGGATCATCTTGATAATGACTCACGTTTTCATCATCTAGGGCTTTTTTACCCAAATGATAGGCCGCCACCAACGCCCCAAGCAATAAAAATCCTGCCACTTCCACAAGCAAGACATATTGGGTAAATAGGCTGATGCCCACGTCCTTTACGCCAATGGTGTTATCTTGTAACATGGTGCTGCTCCCTGCGGTCAAAAACCCAACAAGCACACCACCGATGATGAGCGTCATACAAAACGGGGTTGCCCACGCATTGGCAGTCAGCCACGTCTTTTCTTCTGTCGTATCCGTGCCTAAGTTTAACATCATAATGACAAACACAAATAAGACCACAATCGCCCCAGCATAGACAATCATTTCAAGCACGCCTGCAAATGGAGCTCCGATGATAAAGAAAACCCCTGCCACCGCCAGTAGGCTTACTATCATGGATAAAATGGCATGGACGGGATTGGCGTGCGTAACCACCCTTAGGCTTGCCCAAATCGCCACCAGCGACAAGGCATAAAAGCCCACCGCATCGCCATTTGCCAAAAACGCCTTTAACACATCAATCATGGCAACAAACTCCGTACGTTGACAGGCTCTGCTTCACGCTCGTGCGACCCTTTGGGCTTATCGTCTGTTGCCATGCCTGTTACTCGATAATAGTTATATTCTGGGTATTTGCCCACGCCACTAATCAGCAAATGCTCTTTTTCATAGACAAGATTTTGGCGTTTGTATTCGCCCAATTCAAAATCAGGGGTCAGCTGAATGGCGGTAGTCGGACAGGCTTCTTCACACATACCACAAAACACACAACGGCTAAAATTGATACGAAAGAATTCAGGATACCAACGACCGTCTTCACGCTCCGCCTTTTGTAGGCTAATACAGCCCACAGGACACGCCACCGCACATAGGTTACAGGCCACACAGCGCTCATCACCGTCAGGGTCTCTTGTTAGTACAATTCGCCCACGAAAACGGGGTGGTACAGGTACAGGCTGTTCGGGGTACAAAATCGTGTCTCGTGGACGCAAGGCATGAGAATTTACCATCCACATAGAGCGTACAATGGTAAAAATGCCCACCGCCGTATTTTTTAAAGTTGCAAACATTTAATTCACCATCAAAATCACAAAAGCAGTCGCCAATAGGTTTAGCAAGGTTACAGGCAAACACACTTTCCAACCAAAATTCATCACTTGGTCATAGCGTGGACGCATGAGCGAGCCACGAGCCAACACAAATAAGGTCATAAAAAACAAGGTCTTAATCAAAAACCAAAACACAGGCGGAACAAAGGGTAGGTCTAGGTTAAAAGGAGCAAGCCAACCCCCAAAAAACAAGCAGGTCATCAAGGCACTAATCACCACGACATTGACATATTCGCCAATAAAAAACATACCAAATTTCATGCCTGAGTATTCCACATGATACCCTTCAGCAAGCTCTTGCTCGGCTTCTGGTTGGTCAAAGGGGTGTCTGTGCGTAACCGCCACGCCTGCCACCACAAAGGTCAAAAAGCCCAAAAACTGCGGAATGACGTTCCAGACGGTTGTTTGAGCTTCTACAATCTCACGCAAGTTAAACGAGCCTGCCATCGCCACCACGCCCATGAGCGACAAGCCCAAAAACACCTCATAGCTAATCGTCTGAGCCGCCGAACGCAAACCGCCTAAGAGCGAGAACTTATTGGCACTTGCCCAACCGCCAAACATAACGGCATACACAGCAAGCCCTGCCATGGCAAAAAAGAACAAAATGCCAATGTTCCAATCCGCCGCCCCAAGCGTGGGCGATAGCGGAATAATGGCAAAACTTGCCAAAGCGGTAAACATGGCAATGGCAGGGGCGAACGTAAACAGGCGTTTGTCGGCAAAATTGGGCGTCCAGTCTTCTTTAAAAAAGATTTTTAGCATGTCCGCCACCAGTTGTAGCGACCCTTGCCAACCGACCCTATTTGGACCATAGCGGTCTTGCCACAGGGCAAGCATACGCCGTTCATAGACGATCATGAGTGCTGCCGTGATGACAAGCCCTAAAAAGATAATCAAGGTCTGGGCGGTCATAAAAATAAGCGACCACCACTCAAACGACAAACCGCCAAGCCACGACGGCACATCAGGAATCACACGAATACTCATTTATGCCCCCACTTGCATTGCTAACGGTGCGTTATTAAACCCAGCTTTTGGTGTAAAGATATTTTCACGCCTGATAGTTGCCAAATTTGCCACGCTTTTTTGATACTCAGGCACATAGACAGGCGTGTCGGCTTCCGCCTTTTTGACGGTTGTCGGCACACCGACCATAAACGGCACAAGCCCGTCAGGATAGCCGATGCAGCCGTCCGCCACATAGTCCACCACGTCCACAGGCAGGGTAATCTGTATCCCATGCTGGGCAAGGGTTAGCTTATCGCCTGCCTTGATAATCCAGCGCTTGGCATCATCATCGCTGATTGTCCATGTGGCAGGCTTGATTTGACTTGCCACCACAGGGCTACGGCTTGCCATGCGTGAGCTTGCAAATAGATTATGCACAGGCACAACGACCGCACGACCGTCAAAAATGCTCGTGCTTATCATGCTGTCAAGCTCGGCTTTGTCAAATACCGTCTCAACTTTTGGCAAGTCATCAAACAGACGAATGCCGACATCTCCGCCTTTTAGCCGTCCGCCCACTTTGTCTTGGAGCTTGTTCCATGCTTGGGGCGAGTTCCAGCCTGCACTCCACGCAAATGGGATAAGGCTTGGGTCAGTCTTATCGCCCACATAACCCTCCATGGAGAACGTCAAACCACTGTCTAAGTCCTTAGGTTGCATGGGTTCGTGGATAGAAATGGGTGAGCGTAGCACCGTCCGCCCCGAATAACGGCGTGGCTCACGGGCGACTTTTAGCCCCGTAATGCGATAATCCGACTCAGGGGCAACGTCTTTGATTTGGGCAAGGTGTGGATAATCAGTGATAAGCTCATCAATGACATCATCAAGATGATACCATGTTGGCTCATCATTGCCATTTGTCAAACTGTTGCCAGATAAAGCATTAGCGACAGCGTGTAGCCAACGCCAGCTGTCTTTTAGCTCGCTGTTTGGCTCATAGTATTTTTTGTCAAAACTGGCGAAAAACCGCCCTGCTCGCCCTTCGGCAGACACCAGCGTACCGTCGCTTTCTGCAAATGATGCACCAGATAGTACCATATCGGCTTTGGTGTGCCAGTCATAAGACTGGTGATCTAGGACGATGAGCGTTTTTTCGGTCAATTTGTCAAATTGGCTTGGGGCAAGGTTGGCTAAGTCATGTTCTAGCACCACCACCGCCTCAAATTCTTTTGCCAAAATCTCCTCTATCGCCTGTCCGCCAAGCAAGTTTACGCCCACGCTGTTCGCCTCTGGCATGGCAACGTACACGCCTGTTTTGTCGGCATATAGAGCATTTATTTTTAATAAACGAGATGACAGCTCTTTTTCAAACTCATTGGGGTCTCGCTCTGTGGTGTGTGTGCCGTCCGTTTTGGCATCTTTATCAGGGTCAATGAATTGACGAGCCACTTCATCACGGATTTTGGCGTTTTGCACTTCCACAAATTCACGCTCCACATGGGCGATTTTGGCACGTTTGGCGGTCAAGCTTTGGGCAATATAGGCTGTCGCTTGTAGGATTGCTTTTGATGACAAGCTGGTGCCTGTGATAACAAGTGGACGGTTTGCCATAATCAAATCATAAGCGATATGATGAGCCAAGAACTCCATTGCCATGCTCTCATCTATCACAAGATTTGGCTCTTGTTCTTTGGCAAAAATGGCGTTCTCGCTTTCGCCAATCTCATCTAGCGTATCGGCATAGCCCTTGATGATGTCGCCCACCATAAAGCCCAGTTTGGCGATGTCGTTTGGCGTGGCAACGGCAGACACTTTGGCGATGTCGGACAGCTTGGTATCCACCACGCTCGCCACATAAATGGGACTGTACGCCTCTTGCCCGATACGCTTGACAGGCTCGGCAAGCCAATGCTCGGTTTTTAGGGCGGTTGCCATTTGACGGGCCTTGTTTTTGGACGCTTGACGCACCGACAGGGCGACACGGCTTGCCGTTTGGGTCAAATCCTCACCCAACACAAACACGCTATCTGCCGTCTCAATCTCTGCCAAAGACACATTATGCACGTCTTTGTGGCGTAACAGCGCCACACCCAAATCCACCACGTCTTTAACGAGTGCTCGCTCGCCTGTGCTGTAATAATCGCTTCCGACCAGTTTTTTTAGGGCAAAATTACTCTCCAAACTTGCCCGAGCCGAACCAATGCCGATGACGTTTTTGCCTTTTAATAACTCCGCTACGCTATCGACCGCAAGGCTTGCACTGGTTTTGACAAATTGTCCGTTTACATTTTGCACAGGCTGGGTTGGGCGATCGCTACGATTGACATAGCCATAGCCAAAACGCCCACGGTCGCACAAAAAATAACCGTTTACGTCATGGTTATAGCGGTTTTCGATACGTCTAAGCTCGCCATAACGCTCGCCTGCCGAGATGTTACAACCGCTTGAACAGCCGTGGCAAATGCTTGGGGCGTATTGCATGTCCCATTTACGGTTGTAGCGGTCGGAATGCGTTTTGTCGGTAAATACGCCAGTCGGACAAACTTCGGTCAAGTTACCACTAAATTCACTCTGTAACTGTCCGCTCTCTTCACGCCCAAAATAGACACGGTTATTTGACGCATACACCCCAAAATCCGTGCCACCTGCGTAATCCTTATAAAACCGCACACAGCGATAGCAAGCGATACAGCGGTTCATTTCATGATTGATAAACGCTCCTAAGTCTTGGTTGTGGTGCGTGCGTTTGGTAAAGCGGTAACGGCGTTTTCTATGTCCGCTCATGTAGGTCATGTCTTGCAAATGGCAATGACCACCCTCCTCACAAGTTGGGCAATCGTGGGGGTGGTTGGTCATCAAGTATTCCACAATGCTTTTGCGAAATGCCTTTGCCTCGGCATCGTCCACCGAAATCCAAGTATCGCTTTTTGGCGTAGGGGCAATCATACAGCTCATGACAAGCCTGCCACGTCCTGCCTGATAATCCTCCTCGCTCATGTACTGCTTGACCGCACATTGACGGCACGACCCCACCGAACCCAAGGCAGGATGATAACAAAAATACGGCACGTCAATGCCAAGCGACAGACACGCCTGCAATAGGTTGTCCGAGCCGTCCACGTCATAGGTTTTACCGTCTATATGAAGGATTGCCATGTTATGCCCCTACCTTGTTGTCTTGTGGCTCTGATTTGCCCACTTTTGCCTCAAATTCATGACGGAAATAGCGTAACGCACTCATGAGTGGCTCCATCGCCCCTGGGGCATGAGCACAAAAGGTCTTGCCAAGCCATAAATCTCGTGTCAGCTCGGACAATTTGTCAATGTCGTCCGCTTGCCCTTGTCCGTTTTCCATCGCATCAAGGATTTTTACGCCCCACGGCAAGCCATCACGGCAAGGGGTACACCAACCGCACGATTCTCTTTGAAAAAACTGTTGTAAGTTTCTAGACAGGCTCACCATGTCTTGCGTTTCGTCCACCACCATCATAAGACACGTCCCAAGGCGTGAGCCTGCCTTCATAATCGGGTCAAAATCCATGACAAGATCAAGGTGTTCATCGCTTGCCGTCAAAAAGTCGGTACTCGCTCCGCCAGGTAGCCACGCCTTTAAGGTTAAGCCGTCCTGCATACCGCCAGCAAGCTCAATCAGCTCACGAGCAGTATAGCCAAATGGCACTTCCCACAGCCCTGCGTCCTTGACACGACCGCTACACCCCATAATCTTAGTGCCGGGGGTAGTGGATTTACCTTTGGCGTTTGGCAAGGATAAATACCACTCCACCCCATTTAACAAAATGGCAGGCATGTTGTTTAAGGTTTCAACGTTATTGACCACCGTTGGACGACCCCACGCCCCTGACACTTGGGGAAATGGCGGTTTGGTGCGTGGGTTGGCACGACGACCCTCCAAACAGTTGATAAGAGCCGTCTCCTCGCCACAGATATATCGCCCTGCCCCTGTGTGAACATGCAATTCAAAGTTAAACTCCGTCCCCAAAATACCCTCGCCAAGCAAATTATTGGCGATACATTCATTAATGGCGTTTTGCAATCGTTCGGCGGCTAGGACATATTCGCCACGGATAAAGATATAGCCCACGCTCGCCCCAATGGCATACGCAGTGATGAGCATACCCTCAATAAGCTGAAACGGAATCCGCTCCATAAGCAGACGGTCTTTGAACGTACCAGGCTCCATCTCATCGGCATTACAAATCAAATACCGCACGCCACCGTCAGGCGGAGTCATGAACGTCCATTTTAGCCCTGCGTTAAAGCCAGCACCTCCACGCCCACGCACGTTGGCGGTTTTTATCATCTCGCCTACTTCTCTTGGGTCTTTGGCTAGGGCGTTTTTTAGCCCTTTAAAGCCGTCTAAGGCTTCATAATCTGCCAATGTCAGCACTGCATCATGATGATACAGTCGCCATGTCAAAGGGTGCGTAAGCGAAGTCGGTGCTTGACCATCCGCCAGTCCCACGCCCCAGATTGGGGTTTTTTGGCGATTTAGTTGGCTTGGGGCCAGTCCGTTTTTACGAGCATTGATTTGCTCGGCGACATTTGGTTTATTCATGCGTATTGCTCCAACAATAGACCGACCTCAGACGGCAATACAGGTCCATAAGTATCCTCATCAATCAGCACACTCGCCCCCTTATCGCAGTTGCCAAGACAGCAAATGGGAAGCAGGGTAAAACGACCGTCTTTTGTGGTTTGCCCATAATCGATGCCAAGCTCACGCTTAAAAGCGTCCGCCAATGCCTCATAGCCGTTCAGATAGCAAGCGATAGAATCGCAAATCAAAATCACATGGCGACCGACTGGCATCCGATAAATGCGGTTAAAAAATGTCGCCACGCCCTCCACGTCCGCCACAGGCATGGACAGCATATGGGCTATGGCGTGGACTTGGGCGTCGTCCACCCAGCCGTTACGTTTTTGGACGAGTTTTAGGGCATCAAGCACCGCCGCCCTCGGTTGTGGGTAGTGATGAATATGATGATGAATGCCGTCAATTTCTTGGGGTGTTAAAATGGCGTGAATGTTAACTTTGGGGGTTTTGTCGGTTACTATTTTCATAAAAGACCCTTTTTATGAACAGCTTGCGAAGCTGGCTACATCTGCTAGCTAAATTCGTGTATTGTAACATAAACTTACACAGTGTTGCGTTCAAATTTTACACAAAGTTACCGTGCAAAATTTTGTGTAAGTATTTAGTAAGAATTATTCTTATTTTTCTACCGTCCACCGTGCCATATCCTTTTGCCCAAAGGCGCGGTAAAACTTGCTGTAAAAACACAACTCACATTTTAAGGGCGGGGGATATTGCCTTGTTTTGTGGGATAACCCACTGCATACAAAATGCCAATGCTGACACACATCGCTTGATTGATGCCACTTGTGCTACCCAAAGTATGTCAGGGGCATTTTTGGTCAATCAAGTTGGCAGCCAGGCCGATTGCACAATGCTGTGCTTAAATTTTTATGCCGACAAACACAGTAACTTATTGGCAAATCTGCCAGATTTTTTTATTGTAACCTTAAATGAACAAACACTGCATCCGTTGGTAAAGTTAATGAGTGATGAAGCTCAAAACCCCAATCAAATTGGCAATGCGTTTTTGGTGGATAATTTAGCCCAATCAATACTGGTATGTGTGTTGCGTGCTTTGCCTAATGAAAAATTAGGTGGTGCATTAAAGGCACATCAGCACCCTAGGCTGTCAGAATTGATTACCCAAATTGCCATTGAGACAGGGTTTGGCCCACAAACCCATTTTAATCGTGCATTTAAAGCACATTATGGCGTATCTCCAAGCACTTATCGCCTAACGCCAATATCAATGCAATAACATCAAAATAACAAAAGCCATTTAAAACAGACAAATGATACGCCACTAATGCGATGATAATGCCAACTGCACCGCACGCTGTATCACAGGGTCGTTTTTGGCGACATCGACATCGGTGGGAAGCGTAAAGTTTGGTGGATTTGCCACCAGTACATCAGGCTGTGTGCCACGGATAGCATTTATCGTGCCGTCTGGGGCAATCCCAAGCTGTTTGGCATAGCGGATAGCAAAATGGGTGTTGGGCAAAATCGCAATCATTGGGTCAGTGCCTACGCCATCGCCACGAGTGGGCGTCCCCACCAAAGTGGCAAACTGTGTGTATTTGGCAAAAATCGCCAAAGTTTCTGCCGAACTGTACACATCGTTGTCCACCAATAGATAAATTTTACCGCCAAACCCAATGCCGTCTGGGTCCATATCCACACGCAAAGGCTGAATTTCTTGATAGGCAAATGTATCCAAAATCCGTGCCAAATCTGCCGACACAGGCAACGCCTTTGCCACCTGCGTGCGGTCAATGTCCGTCATCGTGGGGCGAGTGGCTTTGTAAGCGTCCATGTGCGTGCCTTGTTTAAAAAAGCTATACAAATCAAGCGATAAGGGGCGAGCTGTGATGGCAGGCAACAAAAACTGCGTCCAATAGCGAGTATCGCCCCCTGTATTGGTGCGAATATCTATAATCAAAGCAGGGTAATGCTTGATTTTTTGCAAATAACGCATCACAGCGTGGCGTTCGTCCGTATCCAGTAGGCTTACATGGGTCAGCTCACGCACCGACAAATAGCCCACCTGATTGGGTACAACATCAAACATCTGCACATTGGCAGGCACAGCAATTTGGGCATCAATTTTGGCAATTTTATCACGGCGTGCCTGTTCTTCTTGGGCGGGCGTCATACCAATTTCGGTAGCATAGGCTTGTTGCAAGCGTTTATCACGAGTCAAATGGGTATAAATCTGCCAGCGATAATCGTCGTGATTGCTTTGACTATAAATGCCAATGGCGTATTGCACATCGGCTTTGGTCATCATATGGGTGTGTTCGTTGTCCAATTTGTCAAGCACATCGTTTAATAAAAAGAAAAACTCAGTGGGATTTTTTGCCTGCATAATATGGGCTTTGTGCTTGGCATAATCAGCAACAAAATCATAGCCTGTGGCGTTTTTTTGTGCTTGCAATAAGGGATATTCTTGCTTGATTAAACCAAACACATAGTCAAAATCTTCTGCTTTTTGCACTTCAAAAGGCTTGGGATTGGGTTTGGGGGCTGGGTCATAAAATACCCAAGCGGTGAGTGCCAATAATGTAATGATTAGGGGCAAGACAATGGCTTTTTTCATTTTTTTAACCGTTCAATATAAAATACTGGTTTATAATAAATCACGCAGTGAACTTATTACCCCAAAACAGGTAAATGCCAATAACACCACCGCCGATAGTATCATACTTATTTTGATAAAGATGACATTGGCAATTTTGGCAAACAAATAAGCATATAATAACAACAGGCCATAATCCAATACCACCCAAGCCAAAGTTAATATCACTGCTAAGATAAGCTCATCATAAGCGACTGCAAAAAAACAAAATGACTTTGAATTTTTATTAGTATTAATCAATATTGATATTAATAAATCATTGAATTGATTTTCTAATTTTATTTTTGGAAATACATGATTTTTATTTTGATTTTTAATGCTTGGCAATCACAAAGATAATGGCAACGACACAAAATAAAACGATGATTAAATAATGTCACATACCACTCACTTTATACAATAAGACACTTACCATAATACAAGCGGTAAAAATGCTGATTTTTAAACCTGTTTGGCGATTGTCTTGTAAATGACTCTTGGTGTTATTTGGGGCAGTTTTATTGGCAAGCACAGACATCAAACCAACAACACCAATAATAACAAATAAAATCAAGCCAAATACTGTTTTGCTAAGCCCTCCATTTTCATACAAATACACAATAGCAAAAAACCAAAAAGCCAATACCGCTAATCAAATTGATCAAAAATCTGCCCATAAACTCCCTTAGGTTTTTAGTGGTGCATAATCATAAAAATCACACACCATTAACTATCACCTATCACAATCCGCCATCACAATATCAATACTTGCCAAATAAATAATCGCATCTGATACCAAAGAGCCGTTAATCACAGACGGCATTTGTTGCAAATGGGCAAAGGTTGGGGTACGGATACGAGTGCGATAGCTCATCGTTGAGTTGTCGGACGTTACATAATAGCTGTTTAGCCCTTTTACGCCTTCTACCATACAGGCACTCTCCCCTTGTGGCATGACAGGCCCCCACGACACCGACACAAAGTGGTTGATGAGCGTTTCAATGTCTTGTAAGGTGCGGTCTTTTGGCGGTGGCACGGCAAGCGGGTGTTCGGCTTTATACGCTCCGCTTGGCATATTATTTAGGCATTGCTCAATGATACGCAGTGATTGGCGAATCTCTTCAATTTTTACCAAGCAGCGGTCATAGGCATCACCGTTATAAAACACAGGAATTTCAAAATCAAAATTCTCATAGCCTAGATACGGACGAGCCTTACGCAAATCAAAATCAATGCCCGTGGCACGAAGTCCCGCCCCTGTTACACCCCACGCTAGGGCTTGTTTGGCGTTGTATTGGGCGACATTTTGCGTACGTCCTTTTAGCACGGTGTTGGTCATCGTTGCCTTATAGTATTCATCAAGGCGTTTTGGCATCCAATCCAAAAACTCACGCACCAGTCGCTCCCAACCATTTGGCAAATCGTGAGCCGTACCGCCAATTCTAAACCACGCAGGATGCATACGATAGCCTGTTACCGCTTCAATGACATCATACGCCTTTTGGCGGTCGGCAAACATATAAAACACAGGGGTCATACCGCCAGCGTCTTGGATAAACGTCCCCCAATAGAGCAAGTTATTGGTAATCCTAAAAAACTCACTCATCATAATGCGAATGACGTTGGCACGGTCAGGGGTGGTAATGCCAGCCAATTTCTCAACCGCCATGATATACGGCAACTCATTCATCACACCGCCCAGATAGTCAATTCGGTCGGTATAAGGAATGAACGAATGCCACGTTTGGCGTTCTGCCATTTTCTCCGCACCTCTATGATGATAGCCGATGTCAGGAATACAATCCACAATCTCCTCACCGTCAAGCTGTAACACCAAGCGAAACGCCCCGTGTGCGGACGGGTGGTTTGGACCGATGTTCAAAAACATAAAATCTTCGTCCCGCCCTGAGCGTTTCATTCCCCATTCTTCGGGGACGAATCGTAGGTTTTCTTGTTCAAATTGCTGTTTGGCGGTGTTTAGAAAATACGGCGTAAACTCGGTCGCTCTTGCGTGATATTCCTTACGCAGTGGGTGTCCTTCCCAATATTTTGGCAATAAAATCCGTGTCAAATGGGGGTGTCCGTCAAACACCACGCCAAACATATCCCACACTTCACGCTCATACCAGTTGGCGTTGGGGTAAATTTGTGTGGCGGACGGAATATGCTCGCCCTCACGCAAAGCGACTTTAATGCGAATGTCCGAGTTTCGCTCCAAACTCATCAAATGGTAAAACACGGTAAAATCAGACGCAGGCTGTCCATAGCGGTGCTTACGCAAACGCTCGTCAATACAGGACAAATCCACCAGCATCACAAAAGGCTTGGGCAGTGTTCGCAAATACAGCAATAAATCAAGCACTTGGGCTTTATCCACCCACACAGTCGGAATGCCTTCAGCGGTCTCTTGGACGGTCAGTCCTGTAAACTTAGCGTTTAATTCGGTTAAAATCTCAAAATCGTGAATGTGGTGAATGCTCATAATACCAACTTTTGTTTGTGTTTGTTAATTTGTTTAACTTAATTTAATTTGGTGCTTGCGGTTTAAAGCGAATCTATTTAGTTATTTTTGCCAATAAACTTTGGTGCATTTGGTTGATTAGAACAATGCCCATTATAATAAAAATCGCTCCAACAAAAAATTGATAGGTTGGCAATTCACTTAAAAACACCCAAGCCATAACAACTGCAAAAATAGGTTCGGATAATTCTGTAACCTGCACTTTTGCTGCTGTCAAATAATTTAAAGCCTTAGTTGTGCAATAAAATCCCAGTATGGTGGGCAATACTGCTAATGCCAATACATTCATTACAATCAAAGCATTCCAATCAATGTGGTGTATGTTATTTAAATAAGGAAAAAATAAATACATACTACCAAACATCATAAATAATCTCGTTAAATAAATTCCACCATTTAAAGAGAATTTTTTTACCAAAACCGAAAAAACACCATAGCCACTACCTGCGATAATTGCATTTAATAGCATATTTAAATTACTACCACCAGACCACGATATTGCAAATATTCCAATAATCGCCAATAACGTCCCTAAAATAGCGGAAATTGTTAATTTCTCGTTTAATAAAATCTTCCCAAATAGCAATGCCGAAACAGAGGCGCAAGCCATTAAAACAACCACAACATTTGATGCAAAGCCATATTGATAAGCGGTTGTTTCAAAGAAAAATAATACAAAAATACCCAAAAATGCACAGATGGCTATTTTAGTCAGTAGATTTAACCAATTTAAATCTGATGTTATTTCACTATTAACAATTTCTTTTTTTTGTACTGATAATGGCTTGTTAATCAAAATTAAACTCAATATCACAAAAGCACAAACCGTCTTAAAAAAAGCAATATCTTGTGGACTCAATCCATTTTGTAGCAAAACTTTACTAAATACCCCAATGGACGCATTAAGAGCAGCAGCCGATAACGCCAACAAAACTCCCAACATTACCTTAGACATACCCCCTTCTCCATAACTGTTGCCACATAGAAGGATTTTTATCGTTAGAAATAAAAATTCCCCCCAAATCTTTCATTTATGGAACAATACTCATCATCTTGCATTAAAATATGATGAGCTTTTTTTAAGCTCCAAAATGGAGTAGCAGGAAATAAATGATGAATAAGGTGGTAATTTTCTCCGTGCATTCCAGTAAAAAAATGCTCCATAAAATGACTAAAACGATTTCTTGAAATTTCTATATTACTTTTAGCATAAGCAATGGGGGCGCGCCAATTATCATGCACATAAAGAGATTTAATCTGTTTCAAAATTTCTCTATCAAACTTCTTATGTTGCATTACATGACACCTTGTCAATTCCTAGTTAATGAATTTTACTCACAAAACAAAATTCACTCCACATTATCAGGACTTCTTAAATTTTTAACCGCAATCCGCTCGCTATTTTTTCTATCCCGTTCTGGGGTCATAATCGGCTGATAGATATTTTGGTCAAGATGAATACCAAGTGGACGGCGCTCTTCTTGGATTGAGTTTTGTAGAAGCATTAACGCCTGAATGAGTGCCTCAGGGCGTGGCGGACAGCCAGGGATATAAACGTCCACAGGCAGGATTTTATCCACACCCTGCACCACCGAATAAATGTCATACATACCGCCCGAGTTGGCACACGCCCCCATAGAGATGACCCATTTGGGTTCTAGCATTTGCTCGTACAATCGCAGTATCACAGGTGCCATTTTGACAAAACATGTCCCCGCCACAATCATCACGTCCGCTTGACGGGGGGAAGCTCGGATAACCTCCGCCCCAAAGCGTGATAAATCGTGCACGCCTGTCAAGGTCGTGGCATATTCCACATAGCAACAGCTTGTGCCGAAGTTAAACGGCCACAGCGAATTTTTTCGCCCCCAGTTGGCAAGGTTGTGCGTCAAATCCGACAATTTACCCATAAAGACATTTTTGTCAATCTCAGCTTGGGTGATGTCGTCAACAACCTCACGGGTTTGATGCGGGTATTGGCTTTGGCTTTCGTTTGCCTTAGTGAGTGTATATTTCATAATGGCTACACTTTTAAGTAAATTTGGCTAATTTATAAATGAGTTAGAACAAAGAATCTGGTCATTCTAGACAAGCAGAAACACAAAAACGCCGCCATCATGGCAACGATTTTGTATTGAATCACCTTGAATCTTTGGCATTGTCTTGATTGAAGTCTTGAGTGGTGACACGTCCCGTGGTGTTGATGTGATCGATGTTTGCCATTTGCTCGCTATCCTTATCAAGTACGGCTTGTAGTTCTTTACGTCCTGAGAAAATACGTCCTGATGACTGGGCAGGTACTTTGCCCGTAGGGTCTGAGTGTAGCTCATCAATACCATTAAAGACGGTAATGCTCGCCAAGTCAAAGTCGGCAGGACGCTCATGAATGCGTTGTTTCTTAACACGTTTATCGGCAGGCGCCCAGTTCATCGCCCCAAGTCGCATCTCATAGACAAGACCGACAAATAAAATGGCGATAAAGACAAAGGCGGTAGCAAATCCGAGCCAACCCACTTCGCGCACGCTCACCGAATAGGCGTACAGATACAAGGCTTCTAAGTCAAAAATTACAAAGAAAATCGCCACAAGGTAGAATTTGGCAGACAAACGAATACGGGCCGACCCTGCTGAGACCACCCCTGCTTCAAAATTTTCTTGTTTTTGGGAACCTGATGAGCGACCGCCAAGCAAGCGCGGCACGACAAGCATAAAGACAACTAGCCCTAATGCGGCTAATAGATAGACAATGGCTGACCATTCGGCTGGCATAATCACCCCTGCGTGATTTTTTGAATAACCAATTCAAGGATGGTCAAACCTTTTGACGCACCCAAAATGTGGGATGCATTATAGCACATTTAAAAAAAATACTCATGAAAGATGCTTATTTTTTTATCAGTTTGGCTTATAAAAGTCTCAAACAATGAAAAATCCCAAGCATCGCACGCTTAGGATTTTGTAAAAAGTTATTTCAGTCTGCCTAGAATATCTCGATCGGCTAAACCTAACAAAGCAATCATAGCAAACTGTCAATATTTCCTACTGATTATTATTGATTAATCACCTCAACGCCTCTTGGTGGTGTAAAGCTAAACTGACTTGCGTTAATTTTTTTGTTCAAGCTGATATTGCTGAATCGGATGTCAGTTCGCTGTCCCATGGCGTCATTTAGCACCATCAGTACAGGCTTGCCCCCATTAAAGCTAATGTACAGTTCATTAAAGCCTGCGTTACCGCCCTTGGGGGTCAGCTTAAAATAATTCTTGGTGCTGTTCGGCTGACTGACATTAAAGTTATTCGCAATCTTCACAGGATCGCCTGACAGTAATAGCGCAGGCGTGTCACCTACTTGGTTACTGGTAGATTGCTTGATGGCTTGGCTTAGGTCTTTGTCATATACCCACATGGTTGAGCCATTAGCGACGATGAGCTGCTCAGCAGGAGACTTAGTTTCCCAGCGGAATTGATTTTGGCGCTGTACTGCCATCGTTCCGCTAAATTTATTGGTCTTTTTGCCAGCTTTGGTGGTTTGGCTAAAATTAGCCGTCATTGATTGGGTGTTTGACAGCAGGCGGTTTAAATTTTTTACTGCATCCTGCTGACTGGCAGGCGCTGCTTGGGCTATGGTAGGTAGCGTCATTGCACTAACGCCAGCAGCAACCGTAAGACCCAGACAAGCTTTTAAGCTCAATGCCTTTAGTGTATCTAAATTTGACATGATGTTCTCCATTTTGGTTCTTTAAAACTTGCACATTATGCGCAAAATCATTTGTAAATGCAATTCACATGACACAAGTGCCCAGTGTGCTTGCTGTTGTTGATGTGAATTTTGCCACTTTTTTATATTGCAATCTACTGGAGAATTGCAAACGAGCGGGGTGAATTGTTACTGGTCGGCTAAAAGTTAGCTATCTATTCATCAATTTTGGGAAATTGTTACGCCAAACACAAAAAAAAGACGAGTCACTGACCCGTCTTTTTAGCTTAGCAATCGAATTACTGCTGTGGTGCTACGTCTGCAAAAACAGCAACATCCACTTCAACACGGCGGTTAGGCTGCAGACACTGAACCTAAATTGCCTTTGGTGCGTTAATGTCGCACGCGACGTTAGGTAGTGGCTGTGTTTTACTGGCGCCCGTTGCAGTTAATTTACGCGCGGCGATACCTTTTGAGATTAAGTATTGACGAACAGTCTGCGCACGCAGCATAGACAGATTCATGTTATACATGTCATCGCCATAGCGGTCGGTATGACCTGTGATCACCACGCGACTGTCGCCACGCGCTTCCCACTCAAGCAGCTTAACAGCAAGCTCATCAAGCTTAGCACGACCTGCTGGCAACATGTCTTCAAGCTTCCATTTGTCAAATTTAAACAATGCATCCGCTTCTAGGTTAATGCGTTCGTTGACGATTTATACTGGTGCAGCCACAGGAATAACAACAGGTGCAGCAGTTACCGCTTGATCTTGTAGTTCAAAACAGCCAGGCTCGCCCTTCCAGTACATCGCTGTTGAGATTTTTTTGTCTTGAACTATCAAACCAACTGCAACACTTCATCAAAATAAACCTCATAAGGTATTTTCCAGTCTAGACACTTTTTGGGTCTATGATTGAGTTCATTTACTTTACTGATAATATCGCTTTCATGCCACTTGCTTAAATCTTGCTGCTTAGGGAAATATTCTCTAAGCAGTCCATTGGTATTTTCATTACTTCCCCTGTCCCAAGGGTGTCTTGGTGGGGGGAGTAAAACTCTACATTTAACTGCTGACTGATTTTTTCATGATAAGCAAACTCTTTGCCTCTATCAGGGGTAATTGTATGGACTTTTATATCCTTTAATAAATCAATCATTGCAGTTTGTACATGTTCTGCCCTCTTGGCAGGCAATCTTCTGCACCACAGATAACGGCTTTTTCTATCTACTAAGGTGAGTAGACAATGACCACCAGAGATACCTAAGACAGTATAAATCAGCCATCTTTGGACGTTCTGATAATTCATGACTGATCTTAATTTTATCACGCTTTTCATCATGAGTCTTAGCATGGCTTGTCTTACCTTTATGGCGTAGCTTACGACGTGCCAATCTGCCACCTTCATCAAACCATCCATGATAAATGGCTCGATAAATTGTATTGGCACTTATTTGGTGTTTTGTATTCTCAAGCCTAAGACGTTTGCTGATTTGCTCTGGAGACCACCTGTGACTCATAAACTTATCATGCACCAACTGACATAACTCTTTGTCATCTAATTTAAACTTAGGTTTGCATGCTTGGTTTAACTTACAATTTCTTGATATTTCTCTTGAAATTGTTGAACAAGAACGTCCTAACATGCTTGCGATTTTACTGGGTTTTATGCCTTGTGCAAGCATTAATATTATCTTTTCTCGTTCATTTACGCTAAGATGTTTGTAGGTGTTCATGGTTACTTTTTTATTTGTTGCGGTTGGATTGTATGTTCAAGATTAAAAAGTACACACATCTAATAACTAGGTTTTTGGAAATACCATCATTTTAAATAGTCCCTACTTCAATAACATAAAAACCGCTTTATTTAGCATAAAGCGGCCATTCCCCTTATCTGTATTACTAATTATCTCAAAACCTGCTGCACTCTATTCGCAATATCCTGCGCCAATGACTGACACAATGCTTCATCTTGACATTCCACCATGACACGGATGACAGGCTCTGTGCCTGATTTACGGATCAGTAGGCGTCCTTTGCCAGATAGCTTTTGCTCAGCGTCATCAAATGCCGCAACAAGATCAGGATGATCATGAGGGTCTGACATCTGCGACAGTCGCACATTAATGAGCGTCTGCGGGAATGGTGTATAACCGTCAGTCAACGTACTTAATTTCACATCGCGCTCAACCATGCACATGAGCACCTGCAATCCTGCAACGATGGCATCGCCTGTACGGCTCTTATCTAGGCATAGGATGTGACCTGACGGCTCACCGCCGATACTCCAGCCTTTGGTCTCAAGGTCTTGCATTACATAACGATCCCCAACCTTGGCACGGTGGAACCCAATGCCGCGCTCCGCCAAACTCAGCTCCAACGCCACGTTACTCATGAGCGTACCCACCACGCCGGCAGGTTGTAGATGATTTGCTAGAATATATAGCACAGCATCACCATCAACAATCGAGCCCTCCTCATCTACCATGATGATGCGATCGCCATCACCATCTAGTGCGATGCCAACATCAGCGCCATGTTCTAGTACAGCCTTTTGTAGAGTCTTTGGGTGAGTCGATCCACAGTTGTCATTGATATTCACTCCATCAGGCGTATTATGAATCGCGATGACATCTGCACCAAGCTCACGAAGCACGCGAGGCGCTACGCTATAGCCTGCGCCATTGGCACAGTCCACCACGATTTTTAGTGAATTTAGGCTCAAATGATACGGGAAGCTGCCTTTGCAGTACTCGATATAACGCCCCTTAGCATCCTCAACTCGAAAGCTCTTACCGATGCCATCCGCCTTAATACCTACAAGTCTAGACAGGCGCGCATCAGTATCGCCCACTAACGCATCCAACTCTAGGTTAATGGCGTTTTGAATTTCATCAGAGATTTTCTTACCTTCACAAGAGAAGAATTTTACGCCATTATCTTGGTATGGATTATGCGATGCCGAGATGACCACACCCATGTCTGCGTGGAAGCTATTCACCAAATGCGCAATCGCAGGTGTCGGCAATGGACCCAGCATATACACATCCACACCTGCCGCGTTAAATCCCGCCTGCAGCGCCGCCTCAATAACATAGCCAGATAGGCGCGTGTCTTTACCAATCAGTACGCTTGGGCGTTTTTTTGAATTGCCGGCGCGTTCCATTAGCACTCGTCCCGCACCAAACCCTAAGCGCAACAAAAAATCAGGCGTGATCGGAAATACACCAAATTCCCCACGAATGCCATCTGTACCAAAATAACTCATATTATCCTCCAAAATATTCAATCGTACCAATAAATATATCAGCGAATTATATCACAGCAATTCCTTTAAAAATTTAAGTATTTGCTAACCATTCGTGAATGATTGGTCAAAAATAGCCACACCCAATCTTAGCCATTCATCAATCAAGCAAAAACCTTAGCAATATGGTACTCTTTAATTTTAAACCTTAATAATTAGCCATTAATCATGCCCTCACACTCCCTTACCCAACTAAAAATACGCGCAACGTGGTTATGCTTACTGCTTATTCTACTCATGTTTATAAGTCAGACAGCTTATGTTTGGGTATTTGGACGGATGTTAGATCTTAGTCTTATAGCTGGCAGTCGTCACGGCGTGGTAGTTAGTCTTAGCGTCATAGCAAGCGCTTTGACTTTAAGTGTGGTTGGTCTCATCATGGCAACATATCATGCTTGTGACAGACCGGCGAAATGGCTGGGTATCCGCCCTTTTTATTGGCGGCATTTGGCGGTATGCACCTGGTGGCTTGCGCTATTTTTGGTGGTTAGTGAATTCATCACGCATACACTAGGTCGTGCGCCGATGACTTTCATGGATGGTATGATAAGCACAGCGAATCTGCCGTTACTTGTCCTAGCGACCGTCGTGATCGCACCCATCTATGAGGAGTTGATTTTCCGAGGGGTAATGTTCGGGCTGATCAAAGACGCAATTCATCCTAACAATCACCACGCATCGCTCACAGCCAGCGTGATCACGAGCGCCCTATTTTCATTAGTTCATGTGCAGTATGGTGCGTTTGAGATGGGTGTGATTTTTGGGCTGGCAATGATTTTTTGTTATGCGCGGATACGCTGCGATTCGCTGATTGCACCGATACTACTACATGTTCTAAATAATGGCTTGGCAATGGCGGTATATTTATTTTATGTGTAATATTTAAAAATACACAAAACAAAAAAACGAAACTTTCATTCCATTTTTTATTGAACTGGCATCAGATTACTGTTTTACCGCTTCTACTTGAATGTCGATGCGAACTTTTTTGCCATGCCCATCGCCACCAGATAATCCATGCCCCATCTAGTGCGGTCAATGGTCGTGCCAAAGTCGCCACCGCACACCTCTGCTTTTGCCATTGGGCTGTCATAGCAGTTTAATTTATTGACCTTTAGACGCACAGAATGAGTCTGACCAAGTAGCGTCAGATTGCCATCAACAGATGATAATTTACGCGCCTTGCCTTTGCCAACATAGTTGAATTTGGTCGATTCAAAACGCATGTTCGGATGTGCTTCAGCATTGAACAGATCAGCAGATTTTAGGTGACCTGTGAACGCTTCAGAGCCAGTTTATAGGCTGTCAATCGGGATGGTGATGTCGATTTTGCCTTTGCGCGCTTCTTTGTCAAATTCCATCAAGCCTGTCAGACCAAAGAAATCACCAACGTTCGTACTGGTGTTAAAGTGATCAATGGCAAATCATGCGTTGGTGTGAGCTGCGTCAATCTCATAATTCGCTGCGTGAGCTGTAGCATTCAGACCAAGTAGCGCTGCGCCGAATACGTGTGATAATTTCATGACTTTCTCCTATTGAAAGCAAGCAGTGAATAAGAAACACTTTCAATATGATAATATCTTAACGCGACGCATCAGTGAAAAAAAACGCCATTTTGTTGATGCAATGTTTCTTCTCAAGAAACTTACTGACCATTTAATGCCAGTACCGTTTGCGCACTGTTTCTGATGTCGTCCACGGTGAGATTTCGCTTACCGCTCAAATCTTGTCGCCATTTTCTTGCTCCTATCAAGCCTTGAAACAGTCCTAGGTAATGCCGTGTCAAGGTCGCCAAATTCGCCCCTTGCTCGGCTCGTTTTTCAAGATAAGGGTAGAGATTTTCTAGGATTTCACGGTGCGTTGGGATAGGCTCGCCCCACAATTCATTGCACGCCCCCATGAGCATGGGATTGTGATAAAACGCCCGTCCTATCATCACGCCGTCCACATGATTTAGGTGCGTTTTGAGGTCATCGAGATTGTCCACACCGCCATTGATTTCTATACATAACTGGGGAAATTCTGTTTTTAGGCGGTAAATATCATCGTAGCGTAGGGGCGGAATTTCTCGGTTTTCTTTGGGGGATAAGCCGTTAAGCCATGCGATACGAGCATGAGCGATAAAGTGCGTACAGCCAGCCTCCGCCACAGTCCCCACAAAATCACGCATAAACTCATAACTGTCAAACGTATCAATGCCAATGCGGTGCTTGACGGTAACGGACTTATCGGTACTGCCTTTCATCGCACGCACCATGTCCGCCACCAGTTTTGGTTCTGCCATAAGGCACGCCCCGATTTTGTTGTACTGAACACGGTCGGACGGACAGCCAACATTGATGTTAAATTCATCATAGCCCATCTTATCGGCAATCTGTACACAGTGTGCCATCTCGCTAGGGCTAGAGCCGCCAAGCTGTAACACCACAGGATGCTCGCTGTCATCATAACGCAAAATATAATCCGTATCGCCCTTTAAAATGGCACTCGTGCTGATCATCTCGGTGTACAGATATATGTGGCGATTAAACAGACGCGCAAAAAATCTAAAATCCGACGTCGTCCAGTCAATCATCGGGGCAAGGCTAATTCTTTTATTTTCTTTAAAATCAATCATTAAAAAATCTTTGGTAATATAAATGGTTACTTCAAGGGCTTAGCGATATTGATTTAGTAGGTTATCAAAATTTTGACTGGTGATTTGCCCAATTTCCTCACAGCTTTTGCCATAGACTTTTGCCAAGGCTTCTGCCACATATGGCACATAGGTCGGTTCATTATCACGGCCACGCTTTGGCACGGGCGCCAGATACGGGCTGTCCGTCTCGATTAGAATTCTATCCAATGGTAGCTTTGCTGCGACTTCACGAAGCTCAGCAGATTTATTAAAACTCACAATACCAGAGAACGAGATATACATACCCAAATCAAGCGCACGCTTGGCAAAGGCATAATCTTCAGTGAAGCAGTGAATGATGCCATGCTCACATCTCTCGGCAGATAGTACGTCTAGCGTATCATGAGAAGCTGCGCGAGTATGGACGATGATGGGCTTTTTGACGCTTTGGCTGGCGTAGATGTGTGTGGCGAAGCTGTGTTTTTGGGCATCTTTTTTGCCAGCATCCCAATAATAATCAAGACCCGTCTCGCCAAAGCCCCAGACCTTATCATGATCAAGTGTCAGCAGCTTCTCCACCGTCACACCTGCCAATACATCAGCACCTTGGCAAGGGTGCAGTCCGACGCTCATGCCAATGTTGAGCTTATCATCTGATCTATCCACCCACGCTTTAATATCATCAAACTCATCATAATGACACATGATCGCCATGGCTCGGCTCACATTGGCGTCCTTCATGGCACCAAGCAGCCTTTCTGGATTGTGATCATGATTGTCTAATTTTAGATAGGTTAAATGGCAATGGCTGTCGGTAAACATAATTTTCACATCAATATTAAAAACCGCTTATTATACCGCATTTTCTGGCATTGTAGGGTCTTTATCGCGGTCGGATTTTAGGCTAATTTCTTGGCTTGGTAAGGCATGATCTACGTCATACTTAGCCACTTCGTTCAGCACATCAACCAAAAGCTCACTTTGTTTTTTCCAAAACACCGTCACATCAGCCGCATCCAGATAGCAGCGCATCTCAATAACGAATGCATCTTGGCGCAGCTCGCTTAACCTGACCAGTGTCCACTCGTCGTTAGTATAGACGTGGTTTTCTAAGAACAGTTGCAAGTCATTGATCAGCCTACCGATCTCGTCAGGATTGGCAGAGCGTTTTAGGTACAGATGATGATAAAAATAAAACATATCCCTGGCGTCATAGTTCTCGATTTGCATGGCACTAAATTCACCATTTGGCACAGTGACCACCGTTCTATTGAGCGTTCTGATACGACTAGAGCGTATTCCGATGTCAATCACCGTACCCTCCATCGTCCCAAATCTACAATAATCCCCTACGCGAATCGGGCGGTCAGCCACCACGACCACCGAACCGATAAGGTTCTCGATGGTTTTTTGGGCACCGAAAGCAAGTGCAAGACCACCCACCCCAAGTGCTGCAATACCCGTCGTCAAGTCAAAGCCCAGATTACCAAAGATAATAATCACCGCAACGATGACCATGAACGCTTTGGCAACTTTACGAAACAGATTTAGGATGGAGACTTGTTCTAGGCGTTTGTGCTTACGACTGTTGTTCTCGGCACGCACGAACACAGCATCAATCACCCGAAGCACCAGCCAAGCGGTTGCAAGCCATGCCACTACCTCAACACCCCGGGTCACTGCCGTGCGAAGCGTGACAGGCACCCCCATCTGCACCATCATCTCAGAGAATATCGATGCTAGGATAACCACAGACAACGGCAAAAGCGCCTTCGATGGTATAGCAAATGCCTTGCCGCGTATCTTAGGGTACAAGAAAGCAAAGACACCCCACACGACCCACAGCCCAACCCAGATCACAGACAAGCCAACAGCAATTAAGATAGCAAGTGATATCAGATCTGAGACTTCATGCCCCAAGATCTGCTTATCCGCCCAAAAGTCAAGTCCTAATTCCTCTGCCAAGGTGGTGCGGTTTTCTTTTAGGTTGGTGGGCAGTTTATCCAGCGTGTCTTCTGAGATCTGCCAATAAACCACGCCATTGGCATCCGTCTTTCTGATAAGCAGCAGATCGATTTTTTCGATGTTGATCTCGATGGTGCCGACTTTCTCTAGGTCGCTTGGCAGCTTATCCGCCAAATCACCCTCGCTTTTATCACTGATTGACAGCACAGGCTGCAAGCGTCCGCCTTTATCCAAGGCGATTGTTAGATTGTTAATGATGGTTTCTGGATCTTCTTGTTTTTTTAGAAAGTCATCATCTAGGTATTTTTCCGTCAAAGCCATGTCCTTATCCGATAAGGCTTTGACAAAATTCTGCACGGTACTTCTAGGCGAGTCTCGTCCGTAGCTGTCTTTGGGCGAATCAGCGGTCATTTGCGGTTCGGTTTTGGTTAATGCGCTGACGGCGCTGGCATTATTTGGCAAACAAAACAGCGCGACCAGCACCAGCAACGCCGCCAAAACCCAACGTCTTAACCAACCAACATAAGACAAATTCATTCCAAACACACTCAAATAAGACAAATTTAGCCGCCATGCTAACAACTTTTAAGATCAAACACAAGCTGTCTTCTATGGATAACTGAGCCACCCAAGCTTTCATCATTTATTTCAAGCCAACATCATCAGATTAGATTTACCATTAATAATTACATGGCTTTATCTTTAACCCATTCTAAAATTTTGCTATAATAGCAAGTTACCCAAGAGATGTTGCATCCGTTCAACGGTCAGGCTTGGCGTTCTTTAATTTTTTAATTTAATAAGAGCAAAACAACGACATCTGCGTTATTTTCTAATTTTTTCATAGATTTAAGGAGTGGACGCAGTGTCTACAGTTACCGCCCAAGAATTTAAAGACTACAAAGTCGCCGATATTAGCCTTGCTGAGTTTGGTCGCAAAGAGATTAAACTTGCCGAAACCGAAATGCCTGCTCTTATGGGCATTCGCAAACGCTACGCCAGCCAAAAGCCCCTAGCAGGGGCGAAGATTGTGGGCTGTATCCACATGACCGTTCAAACGGCCGTCTTGATTGAAACGCTTGTGGCACTAGGGGCGCAGGTTCGCTGGACTTCGTGCAACATTTTTAGCACCCAAGACCACGCCGCCGCCGCCATTGCCGCCGCCGGCATTCCTGTCTTTGCATGGAAAGGCGAGACCGAAGAAGAGTACGAATGGTGCCTAGAACAACAAATCCACAAAGACGGCAAACTGTGGGATGCCAACCTTATCCTAGATGACGGTGGTGACTTGACCGCACTCATTCACAACAAATACCCCCAAATGCTAGATAGTATTCACGGCATTTCCGAAGAAACCACAACAGGCGTACACCGTTTGATTGAAATGCTTGGCAAAGGAGAGCTTAAAGTCCCTGCAATTAACGTCAATGATGCTGTCACCAAATCCAAAAACGACAACAAATACGGCTGTCGCCATTCACTCAATGACGCCATCAAGCGTGGTACGGATATGTTGTTGTCTGGTCGCCGTGCGTTGGTGATTGGTTATGGCGACGTGGGCAAAGGCTCTGCCCAAAGCCTGCGTCAAGAAAGCATGATTGTGCGTGTCAGCGAGATTGACCCTATTTGTGCCATGCAAGCGTGTATGGACGGCTATGAGCTTGTTTCTCCATTTGTAGGTGGTGAGCAAAATCAAGGAGTTAATACTACACTACTCCAAGATACTGACCTTGTCGTTACCACCACAGGCAACTATCACGTGTGTAACGCCGAGATGCTAAAGGCTCTAAAATCCACCGCTGTGGTGTGCAACATCGGGCATTTTGATACTGAAATTGACACCGACTTTATGCGTAAAAACTGGAAATGGGTGGAAGTCAAGCCACAAGTTCATCAAGTCTATCGCTCAAATGATGAGTCGGACTATCTTATCGTCCTATCCGAAGGTCGCCTTGTCAACCTAGGCAACGCCACAGGACACCCGTCTCGGATTATGGACGGCTCATTTGCCAACCAAGTGCTTGCCCAAATCCATCTGTACAAAGAAAAATTTGCCGACTTGCCAAGTGCTGACAAGCAAGGCAAGGTTTATGTTAAAGTTCTACCCAAAAAACTAGACGAAGAAGTCGCCGCCGCCATGGTTGCAGGCTTTAATGGTGTGATGACTAAGCTTACGCCAGAGCAGGCCAGCTACATCGGTGTGTCAGTAGATGGCCCATTCAAGCCAGATGAATACAAGTACTAATCTGCATCACAAAAGATGACAATGCCAGCCGTTGTCATCTTTTTATCATCTATGGATGAATTTTTTACTGAATTGATTTACTTTACTTTTAGGGTTATTGATACTTTATAAATAGCTGTTAAAGGCGCTGGATTTATTATCATGGTAGGACAAAAACGAGCGCCGCGCTCCATATTGGCATGTTATACCGCTACGGGCTATCTGGCAATCGTAGCGATATTGATCGTCATTGGCGTGTTGCCTTGGATGGTGGCTGCCATTCATGGCGTTACCAGCCTTGCCAGCTATGGCATGTACGCACTGGACAAACAAGCGGCCAAGAATAAAGAGCGCCGCATCGCTGAGTACAGCCTACATCTTTGGTCGCTTCTTGGTGGCTGGATCGGTGCGGCTTTTTCCCAGCATCAGCTTCGCCATAAGACCCAAAAAGAAGAATTCCAACTTACTTTTTATCTTACCATCATCGCCAACATTGCGGCGATGGTTTATTTATTTTTGATTGAGCCGTATTGATGAATCGTTTTTTTGTGGATTGTGAACTGGTTGTCGGTGATGTTCTTACTCTGCCTGATGATGTCGCACATCATTGGGGTAAGGTGCTGCGCGCACGCGTTAGCGATAATGCCGTGCTGTTTAATGGGCAAGGCGGCGAATATACCGTGACACTCACGCACATTGATAAAAAATCCGCCCAAGTCACCATTAATAACTACAATCCCAATAACAAAGACGCACCCTTTAAAGTGACTCTAGGGCAAGTGATGGGCCGCGGCGAACGCATGGATTACGCCATTCAAAAAGCCACCGAGATGGGTGTTCGTCAGATTCAGCTACTGACCAGCGAACACTGCCAAGAGCACCTAAAATACGAACGTGATAAGAAAAAACTCACTCATTGGCAGGCCGTTGCTGTTGCTGCTTGTGAACAGTGCGGTCTAAATATCGTCCCGCAGGTTCTACCGCCCATTGACGTACGTGACTGGGTCCCTCAATGCACCTCAATTTTAAAGCTCATCATGGCGGTCAGTGATGGCGACTACCAGCCAACTCACCTACCCCAAGACATCGCCCTACTCGTCGGACCTGAGGGCGGGCTTAGTCAAGATGAAATCGATCTTGCTATCGATCACGGCTTTCACGCTTGGACAATCGGTGAACGCGTTCTGCGCACTGAGACCGCGCCTGTGGTAGCGTTATCTGCCCTGCAGACGATTTGGGCGCTGTCTCGATAGCTAAGCCCATGCGTAAAATCATCCACCTAGACATGGACGCATTCTTCGCCAGTGTCGAGCAACGTGACCATCTAGAATATCGCGGTAAGCCTCTGGTTGTCGGCGGAGATCCTAAAGGTCGTGGTGTGGTGGCAGCAGCCAGTTACGAGGTTCGAGCCTTTGGCGTGCGTTCAGCGATGAGTTGCTACGAAGCTCAAAAACGCTGCCCGCAGGCTATCTTCGTCCGCCCACGGTTTGAAGTATACCGCGCCGTCAGCAACCAAGTCAAAACCATCATGCTAAAGCTTACTGACATGGTCGAACCCTTATCACTCGATGAAGCTTATCTAGATGTTACAGGTAAACTTCACTGCAACGGCTCGGCGACACTGATGGCGAACTGGCTACGCGCTGAGATTTATAAACAAACGGGGCTAACCTCATCAGCCGGCGTGTCATTTAATAAGATGCTTGCCAAAATCGCCTCCGACATCAACAAGCCCAATGGCATCGCCGTCATCACGCCTGACATGGCGGATGATTTTATCAGCAAGCTACCTATTGAGCGCTTCCACGGCATTGGCAAAGCCAGCGCCAAAAGACTGCACGAGCTGGGCGTATTTACAGGTCAAGACCTAAAAAACATGCCCCTATACCGACTGGTGGAAGTGTTTGGGAATAAGCGCGGGCGGTTCTATCACAACATCGCTCACGGACACGATGAACGTGAAGTCAAGTCAGAACGCGTGCGCAAGTCCATTGGCACCGAGATTACCTTTACCGAGAACTCCGCCAATGACGAATTCATCCTTGGTAGAATCCATGAGCAGAATCTAGAAGCTTGGCAGGATCTGATCCAGCGCCAAATGCGCGCCCACACGGTCACTTTAAAACTAAAATACAGTGATTTTAGTCAGATTACGCGCAGCCACTCGGTGAAGTCACCCTTCAAGAGTCCAGATGCCGTTCTGCCTTGGCTGCATGAACTGTATCATAACACCCCAAAGCACCTGCCTGTACGCTTGGTTGGTGTTACTTTTTCAAATCTTGAGAGTATTGATAGCGTTGAACAGCTTGATTTGTTTGAATAGCATCAAACAGCTACAAACTCATTAAAGCGACCAATCCTCAATGCGCCACCCTCTCGCATGAGCCTCTCGTCTTAGGATGTCATCAGGGGTGATGCACACCGCTTCATCAGCAAAGTTGAGTAGCGGCAGGTCATTTTTTGAATCAGAATAGGCGATGGTCTTGTCAAAGGTGATATTACTGTCTTGACAACGCTTGATAAATTCGCCTAGATGGTACAGTTTGCCTTCCTTGAAATTAGGACGGCCCGCAACCTTGCCCGTGTAGCTATTGTCCTTAATCTCAAGTGCTGTAGCCATCGTGTGCGCATCATCCACCCCGAATAGACTGGCGATTGGTTTTACCACAAAGTCATTGGTCGCGCTGATGACTACCACGGTATCCCCTTGATTCTTATGGTGTTTGATTTGTTCAAGTGCCTTTGGGCGCATATTCGGAATTATCCAAGTGTCCAGATATTCCTGGCGATATACTTGTAGTTCATCCATGCTTTGCGTGCTCAAAAAATCCGCCACAAACTCATTATATTCCACCGCATCAAGCGTTCCATTGATGTAATCTTGGTAAAATTTATCGTTAGCATTAGCATACACGCCTGCATCCACCAAACCACGCTCCACGATAAACTGCCCCCAACTGTGGTCACTGTCCACATTCAGCATCGTCATGTCCAAATCAAATAACGCCAAATTCGCCATAGGTCACCCTTATATATACAAAAAAATCATCATAACAAAAAACGGTTCAAAGCTGAACCGTTTTTTTTGGAGGAATTGCGCAAAGATTTGGATTAGTAATAGCCCAGTACTTTCCACCATACCAATGCCACGGCAATCCAGACCACCAATTTAACCACACTCATCACAAAGCCAACTTTCCACCACTCTCCTATAGCAAATGAATCACAAGCTAGAACGATTATTGAGCAGTTTTTTGTCAAAGATTTATGATATAACCACAGAAAATCACCATGAATATAATGAAAATTGAGATATTAGATAAAAAATAAAGCCATCTATGATAGATGGCTTTATGAATAATGATTAAAGAATACTGATTAGAACTTACCACGAAGCTGTGATAGAATCTGATCGATCTCAGCATTTGCCTCACTCTCGTCAGCCTCGACACTGCCGTGTGGCGTAAGATCGTTCATAATCTGTGGTAGCAATCCTGCAATGCCTTGGCGCACTTCTAGTTCGCTTGCGCCTGTCTTTTGGGCAACTTCGTTAATCTCTTGACTGCCGAACAGGCGAGCCACATCATCGGCATCGATACCGTCATTGTCTACATCAATGCTCGTCCAAGACTGAGCTTTGTTGCCTAGACCGTTGCCTTGGAATTTGGCAAGGACGCCTGACAGACCGCCATTTTTTTGGATGTAGGCAAGCACGACAGGCAATAAAGCCAGTAGCAATGTTGATTTGTTAAAGCCACCCTGACGGCTTTGTGCTTGTGATTGGCTGCCTAGAACACCGCCTAGGATGTCACCAAGATCGGTTGGGCTAGCTTGACGGCTTTGTGCGCCACCACCCAATACATCCCTTAGCAGCCCACCAAGCCCAGCTTGTGAACTGCCTTGACTGCCTAGAACACCGCCAAGACCTGCGTTAGAGTTTTGACTGTCAGCTAGTCCACCCAATAGACCGCCTAGACCGCCTTGCTGCTGTGATCTTTGGTCGCCTTGTACGGCATTTTGAACGACTTGGGTTACGATAGATTGAAGTAAGCTCATGAATTATCCTTAGTGATTAAATCTTGATACATTATTGTAATGTGAAACGACAAGCACTGTTTAACTTGCCGAGAAACTCACCATCATCTTATCAAAATCAAATCATAAGAGTGTGGTTGTTGTGTAATTTTTTATGCAATTATTATTAATTTGTCATCAGCTTAGATGATAAAGTACAAAGACCCAATAGCTTACGATAATCAGCATCCGCCACATCACGCCGATGAATCATCACCTCAAAGTATCGCTTTCTAGGCTCAATCACATAGAATTTTAATACCACCGCCCCATTCATACCGATCGCTCGCTGACTGGATAGTAGATATGCCTGCCATAGCTGTCGCCTTACACCTCGCCCGATACCTCGGCCAACACTAAGCTGCCACGGGCCATCAGTATGCGTACAGCCCATCCATACGATCTTAATACGCCCTACATAAATCCACGAGAACACACTGGTAATGGCAAATAACAGTACACATTGCCACGCTAATAACGCCTGCCAAGAGATGAGCATCACTGCAATCACAAATGCCGCCCAAGGGATAAATCTTAGGCAGCTTTGATGGATTACGATGTCTAAGTTTAGGATGTTTTTGGAGAAATTGGGAGTTTTAGTTAGCATATTTTAGCTGTTTCATGCGCTCAATCAGACGCGCCACACCCTCGTCATCAGGACGTTCTTGACCCAAGAAAAACAACAACAAATCAGGATCCTCATGCTCCAATAAACGCACAAATGCCGCCTGCTCATCGTCAGACGCGCTTAGATAATGCTCTTTGACATAAGGGTCAATATAGTAATCAAGTTCTTTTAGACCGCGGCGCGCCTGATAGATAATACGGCGCTGCTCTAATGTCGGTTCGATATGGTCACTCATGATCACTCCGTTAGCCATCATACAAGTCGATAAATTTGGCATAAGTATACCAAATTTATACAATCATGCGCAGATCATTTTTATTTTTAATTTGCTTTGGTTGATGGCTTTGTAATAAAAAACGACCTGCCATGATCATCATAACAAGTCGCTTGAAGGCTGATGTGTACTTACATCACATTAGACAGCACCACAAAGAACAGCGCACTGATACATGCCGCCGCTGGCAATGTGATGACCCAAGCAAGTCCGATCGGCTTCATGAGCTTCCAGTTGGTGTTCTTATTAACAATCCCAATACCCAATACCGCACCCACCAGAATGTGCGTACTAGATACAGGAATACCCAAGCTAGATGCACCCATCACGACCGCTGCTGCTGCTAGCTCTGCAGCAAAGCCTGATGCAGGATGCATCTCGGTTAGATTCGTGCCGACAGTCTGAATGACTTCTTTACCGATGAACCACAGACCTACGATAAGCGAGACACCAAAGGTCAGCATGACAGGCGCAGGAACTGATGCCTTGGCTGCGATGGCGTTTTCTTTGATGACATCTAGGATGGCAACGAAAGGACCGACCGCGTTCGCGATGTCGTTCGAACCATGCGAGAAAGCAAAAGCACACGCGGTAAATACCTGCATCCAGCTGAACATGATGAATGTCGCCTTGCCTAGGTCTTCTTTATGCTTACCGCGAATGGTCTTGGTATAGATGAAGGCAGTTAGCCACACCATCGCACCAATCATGCCCATCACAAGGCTTGCGTGCAGCGTTGATAGGTTTAGACCCGTGTTCTTTAGACCCTTGAATACCACCATCGCTGTCATGATGACCGCGCCAAGCGCCGCGATTAAGGGCACCCAAGTTTTTAGGGCTTTAAGGGTGTCTAGATTACTGCGCTCGTTCTCAATGTCGTGTAGTGAGCGATAATATTCCGTCTCAAGTTCATCACGCTGACATTCGCCTTCATTAAAGGCTTCTTGGTCACGCAGCAGCGCGGTGGTATAAGGCAGCTTCTCATCATCATTTAACGCCTCAAAATGCTCTTTTTGTTCGCGTTTTAGGGCTTTTTTGCGAGCTTTTAATGACTTGACACGCACTTCTACTTTGTCGTTATACGCCAAGATATTGCGCTTGATAAGACCATATAGGATATAAGACAGCAGACCGCCAAGCACAGGTGACATTACCCAGGAAATGGCGATTTCACCGATTTTTGACCATTTAACGGTCGAGAACGCAAGCTCTGAACCACCAAAGCTAATACCAAGCACGATGGATGAACCAACGATACCTCCAATGATGGCGTGTGTGGTCGATACTGGCAAGCCCTTTTTGGTGGCGAAAAGCAACCAAAAAGCCGCCGCCGCAAGCGCCGACAGCATCAGATAGATGAACTGATTTGGCGATACGCCCAGCTTGCCGATGTCCACGATACCACTTCGGATGGTGTCAGTTACCGCAGCACCAGCAAGTACCGCACCCGACACCTCAAAAATAGCCGCCACCGCAAGTGCTTGGGTGACGGTCAATGTGCCTGCACCGACAGACGTACCGAACGAGTTCGCCACGTCATTACCGCCGATGTTAAACGCCATGAAAATACCAAAAAAGCTTGCTACCATAAATAGCAGCACTTGTTGATGCAAGGTATACTCCAACCCCCACATCACAAAATAAACGCACATCCCTGCAAGCAATACCGCAAAGAAAATATTTGCCAGCATGGGTGTGCTTTGTTTCGCTGAATTTACCATAAATCCGCCAAGACGATTTGATTGTTAGTTTAAAACTGCCCGAAAAACACGAATGCGATATTGTAAGAATCAAATATGACAGTTTTATGACAATTTTAACATATCATCGCCAATTTGGCTAAATTTTGTCATATTCGTGTCAGATGTTATCATTTTGTGTTTTTATCCAGAGTGGTATTACGATTGAATTTTGATATACCACCCCAACATAGGCTTAAAATTATAGACGCTTTTATCGGTAAGTACATGTCGCACATTCAATCTTTGGTCGATACCCTAAATGGCTATCAAGCCCTACCACACCACAGTGATGCCAATCTTAAACACATTCTAAATGAAGTTCAGACATGGCAAAAATCACGCATTCATCGAACCAATAAACCACTGTTTGATAACAATAAAACTGCGCCACTTGCTCATTATCTGATCGATCGCATCTATAGCGATAAGGATTTTGACATACTTGCCAAGCAGCTTCTCACCGCGGGCAATAACGCCCTAAACGGCTCGGGTCGTCTAGAAAAGCTCATTCCACAAAACACACTCGCCACAGGCATCCTAGGTGTAAAGGCAGCGGTTCTGGCGGTGGAGCTCGATCTTGTGCTTGCCAAAGCCATCCAACGAAATAATACATATCTACAATCATTCCATCAAGACGGCATTACCGATGCGCTGATGGTTGAAGTCTATCAAGCCGTTAACGCAAAAGACGCACGCATCGCACAGATTCACGCCATCAAAGAGGTGTGCGAGCTATCATACAAGCAATTTAATTCATTTTTATTACAAAAAGCGTTTTCTTTGGCAAAATTCACCGCCTATCATCACGGCTATCAGCCTTTGTATGACTTCATTCATGATGGACTGATCGCCATCAAAAGCATCAAAAAGATTGATGATTTCACCGTGCCATTTACCCAAAATGAGTTGGCCACGATTGAGCGCATTCATCAAGATGGCAAAGTTTATTAACCTGCGTGTAAAATCATCCATCTAAAATGGCAATTTATGGTATGAAAAAATCCCTATTTATAGTATTATGATAGGGATTTTTTAGTCATATTTATTCATAAAAATTGGAACAAGCCATGAGCCAAGATAACAAGTCAAACGAATTTACCAATCCTAATATTTTGCCTACTGGCACGCCACAAGGACAGTCAGCAATGCAAAGCCCTACCAATGCGGACAATCCGATGCAGCGCGCTTATTCTGAGAACGTGGGCGAGACGACGCATTTTGGTTATCAGACCGTGGATGCCCGAGAAAAACAAAGTAAAGTCGCCGAGGTCTTCACCTCTGTCGCCTCAAAATACGACATCATGAATGACCTCATGAGCTTTGGTATTCACAGACTATGGAAGCGTTATGCCGTCAGCCTAACTGGCGTGCGTTCAGGTCAGCGCGTGCTTGACATCGCGGGCGGTACAGGCGATCTTGCCAAAGTGTTTAGCCGTGAAGTGGGTCGCTCAGGTCGCGTGGTGCTGTCTGACATCAACGAAGCGATGCTTGAGGTTGGTCGTATTCGCCTGATTAATGCAGGTTGCAATAACGTTGATTTCGTGTTGGCGAATGCTGAGACGCTAGAGCCTTTCGAGGACAATTCATTTGATCTGGTGACCATCAGCTTCGGTCTGCGCAACGTCACCGACAAACAAAAAGCCCTTGAAGCGATGCACCGCGTCCTAAAACCAGGTGGACGACTGCTTGTGCTTGAATTTAGTAAACCTGTTTTTGAGCCACTATCAAAGGCTTACGATCTTTATTCATTCACCGCCCTGCCTGTGATGGGCAAGATCGTCGCCGGCGATGCTCAAAGCTATCAATATCTGGCAGAGTCCATTCGTATGCACCCCGACCAAGCCACCTTAAAAGACATGATGGAAAAAGCAGGATTTGTAAACTGTGACTACCACAATCTAACTGGCGGCATCGTGGCGGTGCATCGTGGGTTTAAGGCACGCTGATGATTAGCGTGCTTACTCTTGGGATTGTTGAGCACATCATCAATGGCGTGCTTGGCACGGATCCCATCGCCATTTCACATCTTAATGGTCTGTCTGGCAAGACATTTCGCGTGATCATTGCCAATCCATCGCTGTCCGTTGATGTGCTGTTTTGTGATGATCATGTGAGGTTTGAGCCTGTCAGCCAAAGCCTCCTTGAACCCCAAGGCGGTATCATCACAGAACCTGACTGCACGCTGCATGCTACCAGTCCAAGAGAGCTAATGGCACTCATGCAAAACCCATCGGGCAACCTTCCCATTAAGGGCGATCATAAGGTACTCATGCAAATCAAAGCCCTAAGCGATGATTTTAGCCCCGATGCATTCGCCCAATTAGAAAACCTAATCGGCAAAAGCGGTGCAAGCTATGCCTACATGCTCACCCAAGAGATATCCCCGATTGTCTCGCCAGTGCTCGACTCTCTAAAGTCCATCATCACAGGTGCAATCACCCCAGCTCAGGACAGCGCGCTGGACGATGCCATCAGCCAAAAAAAGCAAGAACTGCTGCGCCTACAAAGTGACATCGAACGCGAACAAGCTCGCCTAACCGCCCTACAAAACCAACCATAACCATGCTCATCTCTCATCGTAAACGCCTACTTTCGCTATATCGCATCGCTGCTAAATATCGCCTAGACACGCATCTGCCCGTCGATGACATGCCAGAGCTTGCGCCATTGGCACGTCTGATTCGCCTGCATCCTGCAAGCCTAGGCAAATCGCATCACCCCATGGGCGTCAAGCTCGCCTTTGAAGAGATGGGTACGCTTTTTTTAAAATTAGGGCAGCTGCTTTCAACACGATCCGACCTACTGCCGCCAAACATCATCGCGCAGTTATCACTATTACAGGATAAAGTCGCACCCTTCGATGTGGACATCCTAAAATCCGAAATCCAAAACCCCAAGACAGGTCTTGGCAAGCCTGTTGATGAGCTGTTCGCTCGGTTTGATAATAAGCCACTCGCCGCCGCCAGTATCGCTCAAGTACACACCGCCAGCCTCCACGACGGTCGTGAAGTGGTCGTAAAGGTCGTTCGCCCTGACATCAAGCCTGTCATCATTCAAGACTTCGAGCTGCTGCGCGACATGGCAAATTGGCTGTCTGCTCGATTGGAGTCTGCGCGTGCCGTGCATATCGTCAGCGTGGTAGAAGACTACCGACAGATCATGCTAAATGAGCTGGATCTCACCCTAGAATCTGCCAACGCCACTCGCATGCGTAATAACTTCACAGGCTCATCGCTAATCTATGTACCAGAAGTGTACATGGCGAATAAATCGGTCATGGTCTCGGAGCGAATTTTTGGCGTGCCGATCTCTCAGACAGAGAAATTTGATGCCTTAGGCTATGATCGCTCGTTACTTGCCAAGAATGGCTTGACGATATTCTTCACACAGGTGTTTCGCGATAACTTCTTCCACGCGGACATGCACCCTGGCAATATCTTTGTCGAAACCCTACCCAATGGTGAAGCCGTCGCCAATCCGCGCTACCTGGGGTTGGACTGTGCAATCATGGGCGAGCTGTCACGCGAGGATCAGCTGGTCGTCGCGCGCATGCTGCTGTCAGTCATGAATGGCAACTACACCGCCCTAGTAGATATCATCTCTCAAGCAGGCTGGATACCGCCTTCTGCTGACAAGCACGCACTTATCCGTGATATGGCGCGTACGGTCAGCCCCATGGTGTCCAAACCCATGAGCGAGCTTGACTTTGCTGGCATCTTATTTGAGATATTAAACATCGCGCGCCGTCATCAGATGAGCATACCACCGCAGCTGATGCTACTGCTTAAGACCTTGGTTCATGTCGAAGGGCTTGGGCGTGAGCTGTATCCTGCGCTTGACATCTGGTCTCTGGCAAAGCCAATCTTAACCGCGTGGGTAAAAGACCAATTAGACCCCTTCAAAAATCTAAACGACATCAAAGAAAAAAGCCCCGAGTTACTGCTCTCCGCCACCGAACTGCCTAAGCTCATCACGCAAGGCGTGCAGTCCATGGCGACATTAGGCGCAAGACAAGACAAAGAACTGCGTGAGATCCAAGCGCTGCGCGCTGATTTCCTGAATCAAAAACGCCATGACTGGATTGCCTTAGGTGGATTTTTAGGATTTATCGCGATTGGGCTGACCCTGCCGATTTGGTGGGTGGGGGTGATTTTTCATGTATTGGCGATTGGGTTTGTGGTGTGGCGGGTGTTGGTTTAGGTTGGATTTAATTGGATGTTTTTGTAGAAATATTGGGGATACAATCTAGGTTTTGGTCCATTTAATCCAATTTCACGATTTAATTTGAGGAACAACTTCTGTACATATCAAGTAATTCTTTCTGTATTGCTATTTCTTTATCCTTTTGCTCAATTATCTGCTTTAAATAATTGATTTGCACTTCTAATTTTTCAACATTTTGTTTTTCGTTATCGCCGTATTGATTAAAGGTTCCATTGAAATGATAGGCACCATTCAAGGTTTGAATGATACCGCCTCCATTTGGCATAAGCTCAAAAACACTTACTGACAAAATGTCAGCAATCTGTTGAAGCCTACCAATACTCAACTGCGTTTCTCCACGCTCGATTTTAGAATAGCCGCTTGCTGACATGCATAACTTTTCTGCAAGATCTTCTTGAGTAATTTTTTGAGCTTCTCTTAAAACTCTAATCTTATCATGTGTTTTCATTACAATTCCACCATTTCGACAAATATTGTCCATATTGGATTTGTGTAATATAGCCGAAACCCTATAATTTAACAAGTAATATTTATTTCAAATGAGGAAAACCATCAATGAAATTAAAGAGTGTTTTTGGTTCATTATTATTTAGCTTTTGCTTTATTGCAAATGCGGGCGCAACAGAACCTAAATCTGTTGAAATCTGTGTTAAATCGCGCTCGGAATACCAATGGAATAAAGCTCGCTTAGAGGGGGCTATATTAACAACAGGAGATTATGTTAACAATTATGGAGGTTTTAAATTCCTTCCGGATGGCAATTTCATTGTTTTTGATTTTGGCACAGAAAATGATCCAGACCCTCAGTTTTTAAAGCTTACTGGTGCTTTTACGGAATCCTATCAAGAGACTGAGGGAATGCTTGGTGATAGATGGCTTATCGCCAAAAAAGCTTCTAACAAGATCTGCCAATAGCCCTAAATTTATTCAAGTAATATTCGAGCAATCTGCGTTTTAATTTTAGATAAAATCGTCCTTTTGGCAATTTTTATATCGATTGCTGAATGGCGATGAAATTTGTTTAACCTTCACATCATAAGGATTTTAATATGAAGAAATATGTTTTTTTAGCATTATTAGTATGCAATTCAGCACTTGCCCAAAACTCCTACATAACTTTCGGAGATAACACTTACGGAAGTGACACTACAAGTTATACACGAATTGGCAACACGATATACGGTAGTGATGGCATTAGTCATACTATAATAGGCAATACGATGTACAGCAGCAATGGCATGAGTTATACCAGAATTGGTGATACTACAATTAGTAGCTCTGGCAATTCTTACAGAACTATTGGCAACACAACCCTTGGAAGCGATGGCTCAACTTGTACACAAATTGGCAGACAAACTATATGCAATTAACTATGATATGCCTCATTTTAACTTTTAAGTAGCTGTCATAAAAATTAAGGATGGGTAATACTCCCATCCTTAATTTTAATTTTCTAGTTCTTAAAATTCACAGGTCGCTCAGCGTTAGGATAATGATGCTCATGCTCCACATCACACTCTTCGCCGACGGTGTTGCCTTTATCGTCTTTTGGCTTCTGGATATAGCCTATACGCTCTTCAACCGGTAGGTGTTCATGCTCCCAAACCATCACCGCTTGCATGCAGGTCTGGCGCTGCTCATCTGTCAGACGAACGCCGTTGTCCCATTTGCCCAGCTCAATGGCAGTGCGGAACTTTGCGACGATTTCAGGATTTAGGCTATCTAGTATGTCTTCTTTATTCATCTTTGACTCTTGGGTGTTTCATTCGGTCTTTAGGGCGAGTTCTTCTGTGTATAGGTTCCAGTTTAGCTTAGTGCGGCACGCCTCATAGAAGCTATAGCTCGGTGGATGCAGCAACAGTAAGGTCTTATCATGCTTGGCGATGAGTAGTGTCTGATCGTTATCGAGTGGTGCTGATGCCTTACCATCTGCGCCCACCATGGGCTGTGTGCGATTATCTTTGTGAATGTTGATGGCGATTTGGCTGCTACCTGCCACCACCAGAGGACGGCTAGACAGCGTATGCGGATGCATCGGCACAATACAGATGGCATCAATGGTCGGGTGGATGATGGGTCCGCCTGCCGAGAGTGAATAAGCGGTCGATCCTGTCGGTGTCGCTACGATCAGACCATCGGCATGCTGACGATAGACGTCTGTGCCATTAATTTTTAATTGAAAATCAATGGTATGCACCGATTTGCCAGCGTGCAGAACGATGTCATTTAATGCCACATCTTCATGGATGACAATGTTAGTCGGCCTGCCATCAGCATCATTATTTACAATCTTAAATGTCAATAAAAACCGTTCCGCCAGCCAATAATCTCCGTCCAACACCTGCGTGACACGCTCTGTCAGCTCATCTGGGTTGACGTCCGCCAAGAATCCAAGTCGCCCACGGTTCACACCCAGCACAGGCACATCCGTACCCGCGAGCACACTCGCCGCCTGCAGCATCGAACCATCACCGCCAACCACGATGGCAAAATCACAATGCTCGCCAATCTTTTGGCGTGGAACGATCTTAAATTGATTACCGTCCACCTTATCAAAATCGATCTCAAGCCCCTCGATTGCAGCGGTCTCGGTATCGATGACGATGGACAAATCACGCTCATCAAGTAGAACGATGAGCTCATTTAGGGTTTCGACCACGCTTTTTTTGCCGGCGCGCCCCATCAAGCCAATGCGCTGGAACTTAGGACGCTTTGGGTGATTATTCACAAAATTTGACATAAAAATCAATGCAAAAATAAAGCGTATAATATCAAAAAACCCCACATCAACACAACCTAAGTTTTTAGATATCATCAGCGCTCATGGCTTAGTGTATGAACGATAAGCCATTGATTAATGCTTGATTTTTCTAAAATCTGCCTTATAATCAGTGAAAGATTTTTATTTTTTTATTAAGGAAAAATTATGGCAAACCCTATCGTCAGTCGCACCGAGCTTGCGGCTGGTAGTGTTCCGATGACCGTTGGCGGTGTCGTCAAAAAAAGCGCGTTCTTATTGGCTTTGGCTGCCGTCTCAGGCTTTGGTGTATTCTTCTATGCTCTGATGGGTGGTATATCGGTTAGTATGCTATATCCGCTTGCCTTGGTGGGCCTGTTTGCAGGCATGGGCTTAGGCTTGGTATCAGCATTTAAGCCACACCTTGCTAAGAGCTTAGCGGTGCCATATGCACTGTGTGAAGGTGTGCTGCTTGGGGCGTTTAGCACCATCATGTTCCTAAGATACCCTAGTGTACCGCTGTCAGCGCTGTCAGCCACTTTCATCACCGCAGCCGTGATGCTAACCCTGTACAGCACAGGCATCGTGAAAGTTACTGAGAAATTCCGCTCGATCCTAACGTCTGCGATCATCGCCATTGGTATCCTATACCTTGTACAGCTTGGCTTTAGACTGTTCGGCTCAAGCCTACCCCTATTGTTCGATGGCGGCATGGTCGCGATTGGCTTTAGTATCTTTGTGGTGATCATTGCATCGTTTAGCTTGTTGCTTGATTTTGATAATGTGGATAAAGGCGTCCAATACGGCGTGGCTCGTGAATTTGAATGGGTGTATAGCATCGGTATTCTATCAACCCTAGTATGGATGTACATCGAATTCCTGCGCTTAATCGGCTATCTACAAGACGACTGATTAACTAATGAAACTTACCAATAAAAATATCGCACTCAATTGGTGCGATATTTTTATACTTATGATTAACCAAACGATCAACGTTTTAGGCGCATGGCGTTCGCCACAACGAGCAAGCTTGATAAGCTCATGCCAATCGCTGCCAACCAAGGCGGTACATAGCCTAAGGCCGCAGGAATAAGCACCAAGCTATTATAGATTAGTGCCCAGCGTAAGTTTTGGCGGATGATTTTTTGGGTCTTGGTGGACAGTCTGGTCGCTTGCGCCAGTGGCATGAGTCGCCCACCCAATAGCACACTGTCAGCGGACACCTGCGCCAGATCGGCTGCGCCTGCCATCGCTGTCGAGACATTCGCCGCCGCCAGTACAGGCGCATCATTAATCCCGTCGCCCACCATGAGCACGGCATGACCTGCCGCTTGTAGGTCTTTGATGTGCTTGACTTTGCCCTCTGGCGTCAGACCAAAATAAGCCTGCTCGATGCCCAGCTGCTTAGCCACTTCTAATGCATTTGGATTTGGGTCGCCGGTTAGCATGATTGGTGTGATGTTTTGTGATTTTAATTCATCAATCATCGCGCGAGCATCTTGGCGAATCGCATCATTAAAATAAAACCGTGCCACCACCTGCCACACCCCATTAACCTGACTTGACAATAATACCGACATGTTCGCCTGATGCGCAGGTAGATTCTCATGCAGCTCATCAGCCAGTACGCCTGTTGGTAGGACGAATTTTTGATGTCCGATACGATAAGCCACACCATCTATCCAGCCTTCCACACCGCCCGCCGTGTGGTGTGTGCTGTCTTTTACCTTAGGCAAATGAAGTCCATGAGCAGCAGTGAGTAGCGCCCACGCCACAGGGTGCTTTGAGCCAATCTCAAGCGCGGCAGCGATTTTTAGGGCTTCTGTCTTATCAATCACACTCACTGTGTCTAGCAGATTAGCCTGACCCAGCGTCAGTGTACCCGTCTTATCAAAACAAGCATAAGACACTTCCGATAACGTCTGAATGGTGTGCCCGCGCGTCGCTAGGAATCCAAATCCCGCCAAGCGATTGGTCGCTACAGTAAGTGCAATCGGCGTGGCAAGGCTAAGAGCACACGGGCAAGTCGCCACCAGCACCGCTACCGTCGCCCACAGCGACTCGCTCTTATCCACAAACCACCACACCAAGAACACAAGGCATGACAGGACAAGCACGCGTGCCACGAACCAGCGCGCCATCTTATCAGCATCTTGGGCGATTTTGGGCTTTTCGCTCATGGCGCGGTTCATAAGTCGATCAATGAGCGCGATTTGACTGTTATCGATCTCCTTGGTGACGAGCATGACGAACGGCTGGCTGTCATTCTGAGCGCCACCGACCACCATATCGCCTTGATGCCTGACGATAAGATCACTCTCACCGGTCAATAGACTCTGCGACACCGTGGCGCTTTGTGATAACAAGATACCATCAGCGACGATCTGGCTGCCTGCATCGATGCGAATGATGTTGCCCACCTTGACAGACTGTGCCAGAATCTTATCCCCATCATCTACGTTCCGCTCTAGGATGTTATCTAGATGGTGGTGATTTTGCCACCATGATTGGATGATGCTTGCTTTATTATCAGCAGATAAACTTGTTACCAATGACGCATCTTGGGCGATTTTTTGTACCAAAATCGGCTCGATCACCACCAGATCTGATGCCATGTTTGATGCTTTTAGGCGGGCATTTTGTTCAATGTAGCGTCCCGCCAATAAGAAAAAGATAAACATCGACACCGAATCAAAATACGCCTCACCCGTACCTGTTAATGTCGCATAAACGCTAGCACCAAAAGTAGTAATCAGCGCGATCGATACAGGCACATCCATGCTCACCTGACGCGCCTTGATGGCATTGTAAGCCGACGTGAAGAACGGCACGCCTGCATAGAACATCACAGGAATGGTTACAAACATCGCCACATAGCGCAAGAAATCTCGATGTTCAGTCAAAATACCACTATATTCGCCAAAATACATGCCAATCGAGAACATCATCGCCTGCATCGCACCAAGCGCAGCGATGGCAAGACGGATGAGCATTTGCTTGTTTTGGCGCTTCATCATCGCCTCATGCGTATCTTGGCGATATGGCTTGGCATTATAACCCACCGAATGCACCACCTGTAGAATCTCACCGATGTCGCACTGATTTTCATCCCAGTTTACACGCATTCTTTGCTGAGTGAGGTTCACTTGGCACGCACGCACGCCATCGATTGCTCTTAGACGCGTCTCAATAAGCCACGTGCACGCCGAGCAGCGTAGGTTCGCCACAGATAATTCTGCCGTGCTGCCGCCATCTTCTTGATAGACGAATTGTGCCTTGATGTCGTCATGATTATACGCATCAAAATTCATCGCATCAGGCAGGCTTGCGGTCGGACTGATCTCCCTGCGATCTAGATAATACTGCTCAAGTCCAGACTCTACGATACTTTGCGAAGCAAGCTTACAGCCTAGGCAGCACATCGGACGCGATTTATCAAAAATCACGGTATAAAATGGCTCTTTTGGCAGCACCTCCCCACAATGAAAGCACGCCCCTTCTGGCGGCAAAATGAGTGATTGCTCAATCTCATTCATCTTCGTATCGGCAGCAGTATTCATAATCAAACACTTTTTTAATTTGGCATAAACGCGTTATTATATCACTTTCATGTGTCATCAGGCGCGTTGATTGAGAAATTCTCCAGTAACACGATGACAATACTCACGGTGTTTTTTCATCAATTTTCCATGAACTTATTTGTATTATTACCATAAAATTGAAACACTTATCAAAAATTCTACAAACCCGAAACCAACAAGCACATCAAATCATACAAGCCCCTTGATAATTTCATCGCAAATCGCTAGTATGTTGGTAATTTATTTGCAAGGTCAGTTTATGACGAAGTCCTTTGATCAATTTACAGGCCAACCCCCAAAACAACAACAAGGCTCAATCATTGGTTTTATCCTGCTTATCATCATTGTTGCGGTGATGATTTTATTGGGTTTATATGCGTTTTATCTAAATAACACCATCATCAATAAATTTGAAAATCGCCGCTGGGACATCCCCGCCACTGTCTATTCACGCCCGCTAGAGCTATATCCGAACGCACCTGTCAAAGCAGGCGATCTAGAATCATGGCTAAAACTCCTTAACTACAGCCAAGGCAAAAACACCCAAGGCAGCTACCAAAAATCAGGCAGCACCTACACCATCTATACGCGTGGCTTTAATTATGGTGATGGCGATGTCGAACCCAAGCAGACCATCAAGGTGCTGTTCTCCAATGGTAAAATCGCCCGCCTGCAGACCAGTCAGCCCACTCAGCGAACAGCGCTGCGCTTAGAGCCAGTGAATGTCGGCGGCATCTATCCTGAGAATAATGAAGATCGCATTCTACTCACCAAGGACAATGTGCCAAAGCATCTGATGAATGCACTCATCGCCACCGAAGATCGTAACTTTTATGAGCATCACGGCGTGTCCATGCGTGGTACCGCGCGCGCCCTACTCTCTAATGTCACAGGCGGTACGCGCCAAGGCGGCTCAACAATCACACAGCAGCTGATCAAAAATTTCTACCTAAATTCTGATCGCACCCTAAAACGTAAAGCCAATGAAGCCCTAATGGCTCTACTTCTTGAGCTGCATTATGAAAAAGATGAGATCCTGCTCGCTTATCTAAACGAGATCAACCTTGGTCAAAATGGCAATCGCTCGGTGAATGGCTTTGGCATTGCATCGCAGTTTTATTTTAATAAACCCTTGGCGGAGCTTCGTCTTGATCAGTACGCGCTATTGGTCGGCATTGCCAAAGGTTCAAGCTACTACAATCCACGAAAGCACCCAGAACGTGCCAAAGACCGTCGTAACACCGTGCTGCACAACATGCTCATCACAGGCAAAATCAGCCAAGAAGAATACGACAGCGCCACCCAAAAACCACTCGACGTGGTCAAGACCCCAACCATCGCCAAGAGCCGCTTTCCTGATTTTTTTGATGCGATTCAGCGCGAATTGAAGGCTTATTATAAAGAAGAAGACCTACAAAACCGTGGTCTGAGGATCATCTCAACCCTAGATCCTCTCGCCCAACGTGCCGCCGATAATGCCATCAAAAATAACAAAAAATCCAATCTACAAGGTGCGCTCATTAGCGCCAATCCTGTTACGGGCGAGGTGGTTGCCATTGTTGGTAGTAGTGCTGATTTTACAGGATTCAACCGCGCCATCGATGCCAAGCGACAAGTCGGCTCACTCCTAAAACCCATTATCTATCTCACTGCCCTACAGTCAGGTCGTTACAATCTAGCCAGTAGCGTTGATGACAGCCCGCTGACTTATACCATCGGCAATCAGACTTGGACACCCAAGAACTACAGCGGCATCTCACATGGCGCAACACCACTCACCACCGCACTGGCTCAGTCCTACAACCAAGCTGCGGTCAATGTTGGCATGGAGTTTGGTTTGCCGATTTTTTATCGTCAGCTGCAGATGCTGGGTGTCAGCGATCAGACTCCTAACTACCCTTCAGTGCTGCTGGGCGCGGTAGATATGTCACCCATGCAAGTTCTTAGCATTTATCAGACTTTCGCCAATAGCGGAGTCAGCGCGCCCATTCATACCATCAAAAGCGTGATTGACGATAAAGGAAAAGTCCTTCAAAACAGTGACAGCCGAGCTCAGATTCGCCTATCGCCCAAGGCAACCTATCTGACCAATTACGCCATGCAAAAAGTCTTCACTCACGGTACGGCACGCGCAGGTAACTTTAATTCAACCCTTAATCTAGCAGGCAAGACTGGCACGACGAACGATGGGCGCGATGCTTGGTTTGCAGGTTATAGCGGTAACTATGTGTCCGTGGTCTGGATTGGACGTGATGACAATAAACCCATCGGGCTTACCGGAAGCTCAGGCGCTCTGCCCATTTGGCGAGCATTCATGCAGCCGCTTAATCACACGCCTGTTGAGCTGCCACTGCCTGCAGATATCGAATGGACGTGGCTGGATAACGGCACAGGACTGCTGTCCCATCAAGGCTGCCAAAGAGCGATATGGGCACCGGTGATTCGTGAATTCATGCCACAAGAATACGGCAGCTGCGCTGCGAACATACGCTACAATGTCACCCTACAAGAGCGCATCGACGCACTGGGTGATGAGCTGGTGAGCATGGAAGAAGACTACTTAGAGGATGATTATATCATCGAAGAGCCCATGCCTTCTGATGAAGAATTCTACACGCCTAGCAACGAAGAGTCGCCCACATCTGAGCAATTTTATCAATAGTGCCTAACGATGCAGCTGTTCAATACTCAAAATTTTTTAAATGATTGATAAAATTTGTTATAATGCGTTTATTCTAATTGATAACATAAGGCTATTTTATGTCGTGGCAACACATACATCTACAATGCCCAAAAGATAAAGTTGAATTCGCTGAGGCTTTATTCTATGAAAGCGAAGCGGTTTCCATACTTCTAGAAGACGCGGGCGATGAGCCATTATTTGAGCCATTGCCTGGCGAGGAGCCGCTATGGGACGAGGTTATCTTGACTGCCATCTACGACACCAATTCAGACGATCGATTCGATGGCACGGATTTTGAGACGCTTGCCAATGACATCGCCGCACAAGTGAGCGCAAGCCGATTTTGGACGACGCGCCTTGATGACAAAGACTGGTCCCGCGAATGGATGGCGCATTATAAGCCCGTCAAATGCGAAGGCAATCTATGGATCGTCCCTGAATGGCTAGACGCGCCTGATCCTACCGCGACGAATCTGATTTTAGATCCAGGTCTTGCCTTTGGTACGGGCTATCACGCCACGACTCGCCTATGTCTAGACTGGCTGTCAGCGCAAAATCTAAAAGACAAAGTCGTCATTGACTATGGCTGTGGTTCAGGCGTGCTGGGCGTGGCAGCATTACTACTGGGCGCAAAAGAAGTATTGGCAGTGGATATCGACCCGCAGGCCATTCTCGCGACACGCCAAAACGCCGCCCTAAACAACGTATCCGACCGCCTAAAAGTCTTCTTGCCCGAAGAGTTTAGCGAATATCAACGCGCGCATGACCTCACAGCCGATACCATCACAGCCAACATCCTAGCCAAGCCACTCATCGAATTTGCGCCGCTATTTAGCACCCTATTAAAAGACGGTGGCTCGATCGTACTAGCAGGATTGATTGAGAACCAAACCCAAAGCGTCATCGATGCCTATGCGCCTTATTTTGAATTAGGTGCCGCTTATCACTATGATAACAAAGACGATCACCACTGGCATCGCCTGTCAGGCATCAAGAAATAATCGCCTTTTGACCATTTGATACATATCGGCTTTTGATCTTATTGATTAAAAGCTGATTTTTTATGAATTATTTGTATCGTTTTACAAATATTAACTTTTGTTCAAAATTCATCCAACACGGTGATAAGTCATTGTCTTTCATAAGATTTATTTATTTCATCAAATTAAGTTGTATATTTTTTAATCATTACACAATTACATTTTTATTGTACTGCATAACATAAAACCGTTACCAATTTCAGCAAGCTTTTGTTAATATTTGCGCAACATTTAAATATTTAGACTTGTTTTTAATTGCACTTTGCGATTTGTGGTCGAAAATTCATTTATTCAGTTTAGATTTGATTTTATATTTCAAGATTCCCCTGATTGACCAAAACATTAGTCCCATCCCACGATCGACGCACATTGAGCAAGCGGTCGAGCAGTATCTAGCCACCGCTGACAAGGAGGCCAATGACATCTATCAAGTATTCTTGGCCGAGCTTGAACGTCCGCTATTGATCGCGACGCTCAAGCACACTCACGGTAACCAATCAAAAACCACCAAGCTACTTGGTCTAACCCGTGGCACCCCCTGCGCAACAAATCAAAAGCACACTGACTGCTGTAATTAGCCAATCTGCACAATTTCGCCTGCAATAATGGTAAAATTTCACACAAAAATCCCCTCTACCCCTTTATAAAAAACGCCAAAACTGCTATCATGGCAACGGCTTTTGACAAGAGCGTTTCATGTCATTATGGAGTCGCTCTTTTGTACATTTGGCTTATATTTTATTTATTGTTCATACAGTCGCAGTCATGCGCATTGGGGGTATTATGAGTGTTAAGCGTTTTGCCTTATTGTCAGTTTCGGACAAGGCGGGTATTGTTGAATTTGCCAAAGGCTTGGTAGATTCAGGTTTTGGAATTTTATCAACTGGTGGTACATTTAAGCTATTAACAGAATCTGGCGTGGCAGCGACCGAAGTCTCGGCGCACACAGGCTTTAGCGAGATGATGGACGGCCGCGTCAAAACCCTACACCCAAAAATCCACGGTGGCATCCTAGGCCGTCGCGGCATCGATGATGACATCATGAACGAACACGGCATCGATCGCATTGACATCGTCGCGGTGAACCTATATCCATTCGCAGCCACCGTGGCTAAGTCTGACGTAAAAATGTCTGACGCCATCGAGAACATCGACATCGGCGGCCCTGCCATGGTGCGCTCTGCCGCTAAGAACCATGCACACGTTGGCATCATCACCAACCCAGCAGACTATGCACGCGTACTGAACGAAATCCAAACCGCAGGCGACATCAGCTATGCCACGCGTTTTGATTTGGCGGTAAAGGCCTTTGAACATACCGCGCATTATGACGGCATGATTGCTTCATTCTTTGGCGCACGTCTAAACGATGCCGCTACAGCACCAAGCGAAGACTCCACCCGAATGACTGATTTTGCTCGCACCTTTAACGTACAGCTTGCCAAATCACAAGACCTGCGTTATGGCGAAAACCCACACCAAAAAGCCGCATTCTATGTGGAGCATGGCGCACAAGAAGCCTCGGTTGCGACCGCTCGCCAATTACAAGGCAAAGAGCTGTCTTATAACAACATCGCTGACACCGATGCTGCTTTAGAATGTGTAAAATCATTCACCAAACCTGCCTGTGTGATCGTTAAACACGCCAACCCTTGCGGTGTGTCAGTTTCACTAGATGGCATCTTGGATGCATACAACCTGGCTTATGCCACCGACCCAGAATCAGCATTTGGCGGCATCATTGCCTTTAACCGCCGGCTTGATGTTGAGACAGCACGTGCCATTGTTGAGCGTCAATTCGTTGAAGTCATCATCGCACCAAGCATCGAAGATGGTGTGCTAGAAGTAACGGGCACGAAGAAGAACGTTCGCGTACTGGTCTGCGGCGATCTACCTAACCCAGAAGAGCGCGCCACGCAGCTAGACTATAAGCGCGTTAATGGTGGTCTGTTGGTTCAAGACCAAGACCTAGGCATGATCACTAAGAACGATCTTCGCGTCGTGACTGAGCGCGCACCGACCGAAGCTGAGCTTGACGATCTGATCTTTGCTTGGAAAGTTGCCAAATACGTTAAATCTAACGCCATCGTATATGCCAACAATCGCCAAACCATCGGCATCGGCGCAGGTCAGATGAGCCGTGTGAACTCTGCACGTATCGCTGCCATTAAGGCAGAACACGCAGGTCTGGTGGTTGAAGGTGCTGTCATGGCATCAGATGCCTTCTTCCCATTCCGCGATGGCATTGACAATGCCGCCGCCGCTGGCATCAAATGCATCATCCAACCTGGTGGCTCTATGCGTGACGAGGAGACCATCGCCGCTGCCAACGAACACGGCATCGCCATGGTGTTCACAGGCATGCGTCACTTCCGTCACTAATAACAAGACCTAAAATACGCACCACATCGGTGCGTATTTTTTTATGAAAATTCATAAAAATCAAAGTTATACACTTAACGCAATCACAAGAATCACTTAAAGTTTTCTACAACTTTTGTTTTATTTTCCTACCACTTGTGTGTTACAATACTCTTTAAATTTTGGCAAGGTAGCAACCATGATTTCCCCAAAAATCAAAAACAAATTTTCCAATCATCCTGAAGTCATCATGCGCCCCATCCATCTGCGCTTATCTGAAGAGATTATCTCGCATCTTGAAGATACCGCTGGAGCGCATGGCTTTAATAGAATTCAAGGACTGATTCGCCTTTATATTCGTCAAGGTCTAGACCGAGATAACTGCAACTACAACCTATCTGATGACGTGCTATTCATCGAAAAGCTTCGCAAAAAAGGCGTCAGCCAAAAAATCATCGATGAAGCCTTGGCAGATGTTAACAAAAGCTGCGATTTAGATAATTAATCCCAATAAAAAACACACCTAAGACCTAGGTGTGTTTTTTATTTGTTTGACATTATCTTAGGCTTGGTTTCACCTCGTCACTCATGGCAATCTTAACGCCCTGCCCCAGACCTTTGCCCATCTGTACGCCAAAGCGATCAAAGAACTGCTTCACAGGATCAACATAGCTATAATTCACCTGTTCTAGCTTAAGTTCTTTTTCCAATTGCGACATGCTGCCAATCTTATCAGCCAATCCCAGCTCAACAGACTCTTTTCCTGTCCAAAACAGCCCTGTAAAGATTTGATTTTGCTCGGCATTTTTTAGTTTGTCGCCGCGACCTTGCTTGACTGCATCGATGAAGTTTTGATGAGTGGTGTCAAGCAGCTTTTGGACATGCGCACGCTCAGCTTCATTCATCGGGCGCGACATGGACAGAATGTCCTTATACTCGCCTGCGGTCATTGTATGGTCTTGCACACCCATCTTGTCAAGTAGCTGCCCGATGTTGTAGCTTGACATGATGACACCAATTGAGCCTACCAAGCTTGATGGATTCACCCAAATCTCATCCGCTGCCGATGCGATGTAATACGCACCTGATGCGCCTGTGTCACCAATCACCGCATACAGTTTTTTATCGGGATACTCTTGTTTTAGATCCATCGCCATCTGCCACACCTCATCAGACTGCACGGGCGAACCACCTGGCGAGTTGATGGCAAGTGCAACCGCCTTGGCATGCGTGTTCTCGAATGCCTCTGTCAATGCACTATTAATGTGGTGTGCGCTCGTCTCGCCATCAGCCGTAATCGCACCGCGCACATCCACCACGGCCAAATGTGGCTCACTGATGCCCAGTGGGGCACCTTTGGTTTGGGTCGGTGCACAGCCTCGACCCAGCATAAGCACAAAGAACACCACATAGGCGAACGTTAGCAATTTAAAGAAAATACTCCAACGACGTGCGCGACGCTGTTCATCAATACTCGCCATCATCGTTTTTTCGATGAGTCGCCATTCAGGCGAGTTTGGCTGTGGGGCATTTGATGTGGTGAGCTCTTGTTGAGTTGGAGTTTGATTTTTATGAGGATTTGGTGGCCACGCCATGTGATCTCCTATGTATTACTTCAAATAGACCTATTGTAACCGAAAAAAACCAAATATGATAGCCGAACCCACTATCGTGCCCGCCATAACGTCGCTTCAAAATCAACCATCACATCAGCATCATCTTTGGCAAACGCATGCGACAGCCATAAAGACGCACCAGCCTCAGGCCTTGGCATAATATCCATATCCACACATAGAAGTCGCCATAGATGCCATACATCTTCATGGGTTGCCGCATTGACGATAATTTGCTTGATGTCGCTAGGCAACAGCTCATCACTCTCAGCTTCCATTGGTTGATCGATATTAAATCCAAGCTCACTACTGATCTCAATTGCGCAATCCCAAACAGCCACATCATTAATCTGCTGCCAACCTGTCAGCATGCGAATGCTCACGCCGTCATACTGATGGATTTGGCCGGCTTGACATGGCTCATCAATGACATTGGCAAGCTTTAGAACGCCCTGTCCTGCGCGCCAATAACGCTCTATGGGTAGACGCGCATGAATCGCAGCGGTCAGCTTGGTGAGTGCCTGACCAGAATTCTGCGCAACAACACCAGTTAGATTTCTTACGCCCAGACGCTTTAATTCATCAATGAGTACATCAATTTGACCATCAGGCAATGACTTAATGCCAAAGTCCGCCAGCAATAGCCACGAATGAGATTGGTGTTGAATGAGTACAACTTGCAAGGCTTGATTATCAGTTTTGATAACTTTAGCGGTGGGCTTGGCATCCTTAGGTGTATAAAAATGACCGTTCATCAACAGCATTAGTAACACTGATAAAGGTATGATGGCTGCACTCTTAGGCAGCGCCTTCGACAGCATGGGCAATATCGCTAAGACAGCAAGCACCAAGCCTAACATCCCAAATGGCACATACAGCCAAGAATCACCCACCAAACCAAATTCAAGCGCGGTATGAAGCTTTAATAATATCCAAGAACTAAGCGACCACAACCCGTCCGCAAGGCTTGGTGAAATTGCATAAATCACACCCGCCAGCAGATTTATCGGCAGGATGATTGAGCCAAACAGACCAATGGCAAATAAATTTACCAACACACCCCACAGCGACACCTTGCCAAAAAACAATATCGAAACAGGTAGCATCCCGATAAATAACCACAACTGCAAAGCAGTGGCACTCTTAGCCTTTTGCCAAATTCTTGTTGCAGTGGTCACTTCTTGAATAGGCGTACTTTCATATCTCATGAGCAGTAACACTGCCACAAAAGACAGCCAAAATCCCGCCTGCCACAACACATAAGGATCAAGCCACGTCATGATCAGCGCAACAATAAACAACAAGGACAAATTTGACACTGGCAGAACAAAGTACCTAGCCAAAGCCACCGCCCCAAGCATATACACAGTTCGCACTGCAGGCACATCAAAGCCTGTAAAGGTGGCATAAATCAAACTCGCTGCTACCATGATAATAAGGCGAATCTGCTTGCGAGAAACAGCGCCATATACTTTAGGAAATTTATCTAACAACCAAGAAGTCAGCCCCGCCAATATCAGCGCCAAAAATAACACATGCATGCCCGATATCGCCAATAAATGCGATATGCCCGCCAGTTGATAAAGGTCCTTGGTTTGCCTACTGATGAGCGATCTGTCTCCCGTTAGCAGGCTTAAAGTTACCGCCCTTGCTTGTTGATTAAAAATGTCGTAATCATGCCAATCTTCATAAAAATGAGCACGCAATCGCTGCCTTAATCCTTGCAGCCTTGTACTGATGCGATAATCATCAGCCGATTCGATCTGATCCACAGACAGCACGCGTGCAGTGGCATGAATGTCACGAGTTCGTAGCCATACATTGCTGTCAAAGCCGCTTGCGCTCTTTTGTGTACTTATTGGCTCAATGAGCAAGGTAAGTTTCGCGGAGGTATTTGGAATAAGGTTATTTAATTGCGCCAAGGCTGGGTTATTTTGATCACGTCTTGGCGAAGCACTAAGAAGCACGTTCATGCTGTTAGGCAATTCAATGGCATCAGATGCGACTGACTCAGATATCTCGCCAAATGGATTGGCGGATATTGTCGCATTGGTAGCTTGTGGACGGTTGGTAGGTCTAATGTCTGTAATGGTTACCTTTTGCCGATAAGCAGACTCTGATACGGGATCGTAGATACTGTCACTAATCTCGCTAACGTCTGTGATGGCGGTGACGGTATGGCTTTGACTGATGGTATGCTGCTCGAACTGCACATACGCCATCATCGAGCGCAGTACAAACAATAACCCGATCACCAGACCACATGCACAGATAATCAAAGCTTTTGAAATACATCTACATCGCTGTACCCACACAGTCATAAGCACAATGAACACCAGATCAAAAGACAACCATCCAAAAGACGATGGTGCAGACAACCAAGCTTCAAGAGTATCACCAAGCCTGATGCTTGGCATCAAAGCCAGCACGCCAAGCACTAACCCTATGACGATAACACTCATTAAACTTGGCATGGGCTAATCAATGTCCTACCGCTCATTTTTGATGAAATTCTGCAATATCAATTCCATCAAAGGCAAATCCTCAGCATAGGTAAGCTTCATGTTAAGCCTAGATCCTTGGACGATTTGCACTCCAAGCCCCAACATCTCAAAGCCACTCGCCTCATCTGTGATCATCAGATTGTCTTTGGCGATCTGTGATAGTACCCACTCAAGCTTATTTAAGCGGAAAGCTTGAGGTGTCTGGGCTTGCCACAGACCCGATCTATCGACTGTCTTGATAATACCCTGCTCATTTGTAGCTAGCTTTAGTGTGTCCACCACAGGTGTTGCTAAGATTACACCATCATGCGATGTACTTTCAAGAGTATCCAACAACCGTACCAAATCCACCTTGGGCAGACAAGGGCGCGCCGCATCATGAATCACAACCCAATCATCATCCAGGCCGCCATGTTCTCGTATTGCTTGCACACCTGAATGCACCGACTGCCAACGTTCAGCACCACCTACCGCATGACGGATTGGGCGACTAAATTTAAAATCCAGCTCCGATGCATACTCATCACCGCCTGCCAATACCAGCGTCAGATCATCAATACCATCTACATTGAGTCTTTCGATGCTTTCTTCTAAGACAGTTCTGTCCGCCAAGCTTAGATATTGCTTAGGCACTGCCGCCCCAAAACGTGAACCCTTACCAGCTGCCACAATTAAGGCGTGAATCTTAGGATGGTAATGCGATTGATGATTTGACATTGGTGGTACTTATTATCAAGAAATTAAAAAGTTAAAAAATAAGATTGGCTTTCACCAATCTTATGTCTGTTATCGCGATGGCTCGCCACTTTCTTTGATCAACCCCTCGACAGGTTCAACAGCATCCACCTCATTGCTCGTTGCCATTTGCCGACTATAAGTAATCGGCGCATTTGACATCTGATAGAAAGTCTCGCCCGGCTTAATTAAACCCAAATCAAGTCGCGCGTGCTCTTCGATTGCAGATGATTGCGTCTTTAGATCACGAACATCAGCACGCAGCAGATTATTGGTATAAGCCTGCTCGGTGTTAAAATCATTCTGCTTGGCGATCTGAGCATTAAGATTATTCAGATTGGCACGACCATTCTCACCATGCCAATACTGCTGCTGCAAAAGCGCAAGTACGATGGCAGCAAAAGCGATCAAGCACACATAACCCATCACGCCAAGCCCTTTTGGTGGCGTGATGATTTGTGTTGATTTTTTGGTTACAGGACTTGCCACGCTCACCCCAATCAACCGCGCAGACCGATGAACTCTTCACGACCGCGGAATGCTGCCGTTACTTGTTGTTCGATGCGTAGCAGTTGGTTGTATTTCGCCACGCGGTCAGAACGGCATAGCGAACCTGTCTTGATCTGACCAGCCGCTGTGCCTACTGCTAGGTCAGCAATGGTAGAATCTTCAGTTTCACCTGAGCGATGGCTAATTACAGTCGCATAGCCGTTTTCTTTAGCCAGATAGATCGCATCTAGTGTCTCGGTCAGTGTACCGATCTGGTTGAATTTGATCAAGATGGCATTAGCGATGTTCTTATCAATGCCTTCACGCAGAATTTTTGGATTGGTGACAAACAGATCATCACCCACCAGCTGAACTTTATCACCTAACTGCTTGGTTAAGTACGCCCAGCCATCCCAATCGCTCTCATCCAGACCATCCTCAATTGAGATGATTGGGTATTGACGCACCAAAGACGCCAAATAGTCAGCAAAACCTTCGCTGGTGAATGCTTTATTGCCCTCACCCTCTAGGATGTACTGTCCATTCTTATAAAATTCTGATGATGCACAGTCAAGCGCCAAATAGATGTCCTGACCTGCCTTATAGCCCGCTTGTTCAATGGCTTGCATGATGACAGTGATCGCTTCTTCGTTTGACCGTAGGTTCGGTGCAAAACCGCCCTCATCGCCAACAGCAGTGTTAAGACCTTGTGATTTTAGGACAGATTTTAGACTGTGGAAAATTTCTGTACCTGCACGCAAGCTCTCTGAGAAGCTGTTAAAACCAACAGGCTCAATCATGAATTCTTGGATATCAACCGTATTATCTGCGTGCGCGCCACCATTTAGGATGTTCATCATTGGCACAGGCATGGTAAGAGAAGTCTGACCACGTAGGTTTGCGATGTACTGATGCAGTGGTAGGTTTTTGGCGGTTGCTGCGGCACGCGCTGCAGCCAAAGACACCGCCAAAGTAGCGTTCGCACCCAGATTACCTTTGTTCTCAGTACCATCTAGATCGATCAGGATTTTATCCAACTCGTTTTGGTTGGTAACGTCTTTGTCTAGTAATGCAGTGCGAATTTGACTGTTTACGTTTGAAACCGCTTTTTTAACACCTTTGCCTAGGTAGCGAGATTTGTCGCCATCGCGCAGTTCTAACGCTTCACGAGAACCTGTTGAAGCGCCAGATGGCGCGGCAGCACGGCCGCACACACCATTTGCCAAGATCACATCGGCTTCGATGGTTGGGTTGCCACGTGAGTCTAGAATTTCACGGGCGATGATGTCTTTAATTTCAACAGCATTGTCAGTAGTTTCAGCGTACATAAAAGCATCCTTTTTTGATGAATAAATCTACAAAATTAATGAGTGTCCAATACAGCAAAGCCCTTGACCAGATCATCAATCTGCTTTAACTGCGTCAAGAATGGTTCAAGCTGTGACAGTCTTAGCGCGCATGGCCCATCACATTTGGCATGATCAGGGTCTGGATGCGATTCTAAGAACAGACCGGCAAGTCCCGTGGCCATACCCGCTCGGGCAAGCGTGGTAATCTGATGACGACGACCGCCCGCACTGTCAGCGCGTGCACCCGGCTCTTGCAAGGCATGAGTCACATCGAAGAACACAGGCACGTTCATGGCTTTCATCGTATCAAAGCCAAGCATGTCCACAACCAGATTATTATAGCCGAACGATGTGCCGCGCTCACACAGGATGACCTTATCATTACCAGCTTCTAGGCATTTATTGATGATGTGGCGCATCTCGTGCGGTGCTAAGAACTGTGCTTTTTTGACATTAATGACCGCACCTGTTTTTGCCATGGCGTTAACAAGATCGGTTTGACGGCTCAAAAAAGCAGGCAGCTGAATGATGTCAGCCACTTTCGCCACTGGCGCTGCCTGATAAGGCTCATGCACGTCTGTGATGATGGGCACGCCGTATTTTTCTTTGATGTCATTAAGCCAAGTTAGACCAGTTTCAAGGCTTGGGCCGCGGAATGAAAGTAAGCTTGAGCGGTTCGCCTTGTCAAAGCTGGCCTTAAACACATAGCCGATGTTCAGGCGCGTGCAGGTGTCGATGTAGCTTTCGGCGATCTCAAAAGCAAGTTCACGGCTCTCAAGTACATTCATGCCGCCAAACAGCACAAATGGCTTGTCATTACCAATCTCAATGCCCGCCACATTAATATGCGACAATGGCGCGGTTAATGATTGCGTCATAACATTATCCTTTATGAGTCTCTTTGGATATAATCCATCCAAATCAAACTTTATGAATAAAAAGCACACCAAGCGTCTTGATGTGCTTCATGAATTAGCCTTTCACATCAATCGCTGCTTTAATAAAGCTATTAAACAGCGGATGTCCGCCACGCGGCGAACTGGTAAATTCTGGGTGATATTGCACCGCCACGAACCAAGGATGATCACTGATTTCAACTGACTCAACCAGATGCTGCTTGGCAGAGTAGCCAGAGATCTTCATGCCTGCATTCTCTAGCGGTTCGATGTAGCGGTTGTTCATCTCATAGCGATGGCGGTGGCGTTCGGTGATGGTGGTCGCCCCATAGATCTTAGCAAGCTTCGTACCCGCAACAAGCCGGGCTTCTTGTGCACCCAGACGCATCGTGCCACCAAGGTCACTATCATCAGAACGAATCTGCAATTCACCCTTCTCATCGAACCACTCTGTAATAAGTCCAATGATTGGGTCGGCAGCCTTACGGTCAAACTCGGTAGAGTTCGCCTGTAGACCTAACACATTGCGCGCAAATTCAATCACGGCAAGCTGCATGCCTAGACAGATGCCTAGGTAAGGCTTCTTGTTCTCACGAGCGTATTGAATCGCCATCATCTTACCAAGAGTACCACGCTCGCCAAATCCACCAGGAACTAACACTGCGTCGCATGATTTTAGCTCGTCCATCAGATGAGCTTGGGTTTCTAATTTCTCAGCATCGATGTAGTGAATTTTTACTTTTGTTTTATTATGGATACCGGCGTGTAGCAAGGCTTCATTGACAGACTTATAAGCATCAGGCAGCTCTACATATTTACCGACCATCGCCACGACGATCTCGCCTTCTGCGGTGAATAGACCCTCAATGACCCTGTCCCAATCAGACAGATCCGCCTCCGGCACAGCAAAGCCAAAGCGTTCACAAACTAAGTCATCAAGATCTTGTTCGTAGAAGTTACGCGGAATCTCATAGATGCTGCGCGCATCTTTACATACGATGACAGCACGCTCTGGAACGTTGGTGAACAGTGCAATCTTACGTTTAGTATCGGCATCGACATCGTGCTCAGTACGACAAACCAAAATATCAGGCTGAATACCGATAGACAATAGTTCTTTGACAGAGTGTTGAGTCGGCTTTGTTTTAAGTTCGCTGGCAGATTTGATGTATGGCAGTAGCGTCAAATGCATGAGCATCGAATTGTCATGCCCAAGCTCAACTTGAAGCTGGCGAATCGCCTCCATAAATGGCAAGCTCTCAATATCACCAACCGTACCACCAATCTCAACGATGGCAATGTCAAAGCCCTCGCCCGATGCGCGAACACGGCTTTTGATTTCATCGGTGATGTGAGGGATAACTTGAACTGTACCGCCCAGATAGTCGCCGCGACGCTCTTTGGCAAGTACCGTCTGATAGACGCGACCTGAGGTGAAGTTGTTGACCTTGGTCATCTTAGAATGACGCAAGAAACGCTCATAATAACCCAAGTCAAGGTCTGTCTCCGCACCGTCTTCGGTCACAAAAACCTCACCGTGCTGGAACGGACTCATCGTGCCTGGGTCAACGTTAATATATGGATCCATCTTGGTCATGGTAACTTTTAGACCACGGGCTTCCAAGACAGCAGCAAGAGAAGCGGCAGTGATACCTTTACCCAATGAGGATACCACACCGCCAGTTACAAAGATAAATTTAGTCATAATAATTCATCATTTACTGGTAAAACCGAATTTTACTAAAATTTACATAAAAAATATAGGGGGCGAACGAAATTTTTTCTTTTCGAAGAAATGCAAAACCATCATCTTGGCAGATTTTCTCGTATCTTTTTGGAGAATTGCTCGATTGTGATGGCATTACCATCGTCATACATGGCAACTTTTGAGTTAATGTGGGCGATTTTTTTCCATTGATCAGGATCGTACTTAGGTCTGATTACACCCAATTCAATCAGATAACTTGGCAATCTGCCAGACACCAGCACCCGATAATCAAAAGGCAGTATCTTAGCATCTGCATCAATCATGCGAACCAACTGATAAATCACGGTCGTGCAGTTACTTGTGATGGTTTGGCACCATTTAGGCTGTTGGTTAAGCTCATGGCCTTTTTGCAGATAGGTCATGAACAGCGCTCTCATTTTTTGTTTATCATAGGTTAAAGGATGCAGATACACCGATTCGTGGCGCATGTTAGATCGGGTAAAGATGATGCCTTTTTCGTCGGCGGCAATCACAGAATGCTCAAACTGCCGAAAAAACCCACCGATATTAGAAAATGACTCGCCAACTTCTTTACGAATCTCCACCGAGAATGCAAGTCGCTGCCCATCAGCAGAGCCAAAAGTCACCAAAGTTTACGCAATATTCTCATTACCCCAGATCGACAGCACCAAATCCATCGTCTCAAGCTGATTTAAATCATAGGTTCGAGTCTGCCAATCTACATCGTAATCCGTCTCGCTTCGCCAATGAAAGTTACGCACACTCTGCACGGTGATGAGATTAGGATTGGCAGGATCTTGGGTATAATCAAAAATGTGCTGAACTTCAAGGTTTCAGTTCCGCTCATGGCTCGGCTCATCCCAATCCACACAAAGACCGACAACACCGAACACACCAACGCAGCAGCCAATTAACTGGGTACAGATAATGAGATAAATTTCGTTAAGACGATCGCGAATACCGAACAGCCCAAAAGCCCAATCAGCGCGTATGCCCATACCTCAAACGGCAAATGAACCCAAAGCGCCAAGCATGCAGTCCTGTAACCACCACCATCAATAAAGCCCAAACCATCGTCCAAGCTCTCATCTTTACTTCCTTTTGTATGTGCAGTCTATCACATGATCATCGACCATGCCGCATGCCTGCATGTAAGCATAACAAATGGTTGGGCCGACGAATTTAAAACCGTCTTTTTTTAGCTGCTTAGATAGTGCTTGACTTGCCTGCGTTTGTGTTGGTATGTCATTGATGTCTTTAGGATGATTTATCAGCGGGGTTTGAGATTGATGATTTGCCACAATGCCCCAGACATAATCATTAAATGATTGATTTTGTTTGATTTTAAGATAAGCTTTGGCATTGCTGATGATCGCTTCGATCTTTAGCCGATGACGGATGATGCCCTCATTATTCATCAATTCATCAACTTTTCGGCTGTCGTATTGGGCAATCTTTACAGCGTCAAAACCATCAAAAGCTTCATAATAAGCCTTGCGCTTTTTTAAGACCGTAATCCAGCTAAGTCCTGCTTGCACCCCCTCTAAGCATAGCATGGCGAACAGCTTGTCATCGTCATGACAAGGCACGCCCCATTCATGATCATGATAAGCCTGATAGATTGGATCATCACCGCACCAAGCACAGCGTTTTATTATTGAATTCATATACTGACTTATCTGAAAAAGTCATATTATACGATTTTTTTGTGAATGAACGCCAAGACTTTTGATGACCAAATCTGCAAATATGTAATTCATCGTCTTAATCAAGCCAGAGACACAGGTTGCCAATCATTCTTTATTTGCAAAATAGACGATAAAGCCTTAAGATAAAGAAACTTATGTTATATTTTACGATGATTCATGATTACTCAAATTGATATTAAAGACTTCACACCCTCTGCAAACAAGACCATCTATGATGTGCGCGATGAAGCCAATTATAAGGCAGGTCACATCGAATACGCCCAGAACCAACCGATCGAAACTTTAGATCAAGCGCTGCTAGACAGCACGACAGGCGATGTCTATGTGCTATGCGGTGGTGGCACCAAAGCCGAACGCGCCTGCACACTACTCAACGAAATCGACCCGACGCGCAACATCATTCATATCACCGGTGGCACACGAGGTGCGAAAGCTCTCGGCATGCCAATCATCAGCGAATCAGACAAATCTTAATATAGAATCAATGTGTCAATCTTGATGATTTAAAAGTTATTAAAATTCAAATAGTTATGAATTTTTTATAATTTTTTTAAAAATTTTTATTGACACATTTACGACTTGGCTGTATTATACGCACCACAACGACGGCAGACACCGATGAATAATCAGTCAAACCTAAGTAATTCGGAGTGTAGCGCAGCTTGGTAGCGCATCTGGTTTGGGACCAGAGGGTCGGGGGTTCGAATCCCTCCACTCCGACCATATTTAAAGCCTTAACGGCTTTTTTTGTTAGTAGTATTTGATTTTTCTACGGAAAATTGCTAACATTAAGCCACTCGAGCGCCTGTAGCTCAGTTGGATAGAGCATCTGCCTTCTAAGCAGGTGGTCGCAGGTTCGAATCCTGCCAGGCGCGCCATTTGCCTGTTTTATTTTTAGTTATGGTGGGTATAGCTCAGTTGGTAGAGCCCCGGATTGTGATTCCGGTTGTCGTGGGTTCAAGTCCCATTACTCACCCCATATTTTAAAGCCCGCTTTTATAGCGGGTTTTTTGTATTTATATTTTCCACACACCCAAGAGTCAAAATTTTACTAAAATTTTGTGACAAATTTTGTTATACTAAGTTCCAATTTTTATCATACTTTAAAATAAAAGAGCAACAACATGAACGCATCAGACAACCCCTTAATTAATGACACCTTTACCATTGGTTCTCGCACTTTCTCATCACGCCTACTGGTCGGCACAGGCAAGTATAAAGACCTAACCGAAACAGGCAATGCCATCAAAGCCAGCGGCAGCGAGATAGTAACCGTCGCCATTCGTCGCACGAACATCGGTCAGAATAAAGGCGAACCCAATTTGCTAGACGTCATCTCACCAGAAGACTACACCATCTTGCCTAATACAGCAGGCTGCTTTGATGCCGATAGTGCGATTCGCACCTGCCAGCTGGCACGCGAACTGCTAGATGGTCATAATCTGGTTAAACTAGAGGTTCTGGGCGATGAAAAAACACTATATCCCAACGTCACCGAGACCCTAAAAGCGGCTCGAGTGCTGATCGATGACGGCTTTGAAGTGATGGTATATACCTCTGATGATCCCATCATCGCCAAAGAATTGGAAAACATGGGCTGTGTTGCCGTGATGCCATTAGGCAGCTTGATCGGGTCAGGATTAGGTCTATTAAACCGCCACACGCTAAGCCTAATCATCGAGAACGCCAACGTACCTATCTTGGTAGATGCTGGCGTTGGCACTGCGTCTGATGCTGCCATCGCGATGGAGTTGGGCTGTGATGGTGTACTAATGAATTCTGCCATCGCTCATGCACAAAACCCTGTATTAATGGCACACGCCATGAAGAACGCCATCAACGCAGGTCGCCAAGCCTTCTTGGCAGGACGTATGCCTGCACGCAAAATGGCGGTTGCAAGCTCACCCCAGACTGGCTACTTTTTCCAGTAACCTGACGGAGTGATGAGTGCGCACCTTAACTGCGGTTGATTTTTTATTCTTATTGCTAGAGACACGCAAACAGCCCATGCACGTCGCTGGGCTTTGCATGTTTGAGCTGCCACCTTCTGCCGACGATGATTTTGTTACGCAACTGGTCGATCAGATCAAAAGTGGCAAAACCACCCCAAGCTTTCCTTTTAATCAAGTATTAAAGAACGTCGGGTTTTGGGATAAAGATGATCACTTTGACATTAATCATCATTTCCGCCATATAGCCCTACCGCGCGCCGGCGGTGATGCTGAGCTAATGGCTTATATCTCGCGTGAGCATGGGCGCATGATGGATCGCACCAAGCCACTTTGGGAATTTCACCTCATCGAAGGCATTGCACCCATTCAAGATGGCGCACCAAAACGATTCGCCATTTATCTAAAAATTCATCACGCTATGGTCGATGGCATCGCCGCGATGCGATTGCTTGAGCGCTCATTATCCACTTTACCTGATGACAGATTTATGCTGCCGTTTTGGTCATTATCCACTAAATATCGCAGTCAGATTGGTGCCACCTTACCAATACATAAGCCTGCTTGGACAATCATCAAAGAACAACTTGGCACGATAAAACCAGTCGCCCGAGAGATCCTGCGCGGCTTTAATCATCGCCACCGCAATAATTTTATCAGCACTTTTGATGCACCAAAATCCCTACTAAATCAGCGCATCTCCAGCGCACGAACGCTTGCGATGCGATCCTTTGACAAAACAAGATTTGCCAACGTCGCACAAAAATTTGACGTCACCACAAACGACGTCATCCTAGCAGTCTGTGCCGGCGCACTTCGAGAGTATCTATTAAGCCAAAACGCTCTGCCTGATAAGCCGCTCATCGCTTTCGTACCAATCAGCCTTCGCCAAGATAACAGCAGTCTGGGCAATCAGCTGTCATTCCTACTAACCAATCTTGGCACACATGAATCAAATCCCATAGCGCGCCTAAAAACCATCAAAAGTAGCATCAGTGATGGCAAAAAACGCTTCTCTCGCATGACGCAGGCGCAAGTGATCAATTACAGTGCCCTAACTTATGGATGGGCAGGCATCAATCTGGCAACGCGTGCTTACCCTGCCAAACAAGCCTTTAATTTAATCATCTCTAACGTCCCTGGGGACAATATGCCTTTGTATCTAAATGGTGCAAAACTGGCAGGCATCTTCCCCGCCTCGGTGCTGTTCGATGGGCAGGCATTAAACATCACCCTTGCCAACTATCAAGATAAGCTAGACTTTGGCATTACGGCATGCAGCAGTGCACTGCCAAACATCGACAGGCTTCCCGACCTGATCGAAAAACACATCGCTGAATATGAAAATACAACCGCCGAATAAT
>NZ_AOMT01000025.1 GCF_000696305.2 Moraxella bovoculi 237 | reverse complement strand
ATTTTAAAAAGGCAATCGTTGATTGATTGCCTTTTATAACAGCGTCTTATTTATATTAATTCAGATTGGACTTAATCAATCCTACCAAGTCCGACACATCGCCAGCAGTAGTATCAAAGCTACACATTAAGCGCACAGTACTTTCGGTATCCCAATTATAAAAGGCGTATTTTTGGCGGGCGGCATCAACTGCTTTCTTAGGTAATTTAACAAAGACACCATTAGACTGAACGTCATAAATCGGTTGAATACCCAGCGTGATAAGTTCATCCGCCAACTGCTTTGCCATCGCATTGGCTTGCCGTGCATTATTAAGATAAAGATTATCTGATAATAGCGCTATGAATTGAGCGGAGATAAAGCGCATTTTTGAAGCGGTTTGAAGTCCCACTTTACGCAAAAAACGCAGTGAGCTGGCAAGCTCTTTGTCAAAGACAATCAAACACTCACCCATCATCATGCCGTTCTTCGTACCGCCAAAGGACACCATATCCACACCGGTCTCAAGAATCATCTCTTTAAATGTGGCATTTAGATAAGCGGCAGCATTGGATAATCTTGCGCCATCGACAAATACCTTCATGCCATGCGCATGCGCAGTCTCACAAATCGCGCGAATCTCATCTATGCTATAACAAGTGCCGTATTCGGTGGTCTGACTGATATAGACAACGGATGGTTGAGCACGATGTTCGCTTCCGATATTATAAAGCTGAGAGAGGATCATATCGGGAATCAACTTGCCATCTTCGGTGGGCATCGCCAATAGTTTAAGCCCGCCTACAACCTGCGGCGCAGTGCTTTCGTCTTGATGAATGTGCGCCGACTCGGTACAAATTACCGCACCCCAACGAGTGCTTATTGCCTGCAGCCCAACCACATTCGCACCCGTGCCATTAAACATCGGATAAGCGTGAGCTGTATCGCCAAAATGCGCACGGATAATAGTCTGCAATTCTTCTGTAAATTCATCATAGCCATAAGCAGGAACATGCCCGCCATTTGCCAGGTTCAAAGCATCCATAATCTTAAGATGCACGCCTGAATAGTTATCTGAAGCGAAATTTTTAGCTGTTGGAGTCTGCATTTGTTTCCTCGGTTGGTTTTTTTGACTATTATACCTGGAATGGATTAAAGGGGAAAGGGTTTTGGATATCTCTTTAAGCTGTCGCGGTCATTTTGGTATTGCCAAGTCTGTGTTTGAATTTGGCAAATAAAACTGCTGCCATGAATGTGATTGCTTGCAAAAGCACAATCGTCGCCCCCGTTGCCGAATCCAGATGATAACTTAAAATCACGCCTAAAAAACTCGTCAAACACGAACTTACCACCGCCACAGCCAGCATGGTATGAAATCGCCTGCATAAGACAAATGCCGTGATACCAGGGGAGATGAGCATGGCCACCACCAAAATCACGCCAACCGCTTGCATGGCAACCACAATTGTCGCAGAGAGCAGGATAAGCAGTCCATAATGCAAAACTTTGGGCGACAGTCCTGCCACACGGGCATGACTTGGGTCAAAGCAGTACAAAAGCAAATCCTTACCCTTTAACAGCACCGCCCCCAAAATCGCCCCACAAATTATCATGGTCTGGATAAGCATTTCGCGGCTGATACCAAGCAGATTGCCAAACAAAATATGCTTTAAATGCTGATCGGTGTCCATTTTGGTAAACATGACAAGCCCCACTGCAAACATTCCTGCAAAGACAATGCCCATAAGCGTATCTTCCTTGATACGGGTGTTGTTTTTTAAAAAACCCACCGATACGGCACAAAACAGCCCTGCCACAAACGCCCCAAGCGACATCGGCACCCCAAGCCATACCGCCACAATCACCCCCGGGAACACCGCATGGCTAATCGCATCGCCCATCAAAGACCAACCCTTTAAAACCACATAACACGACAGCACCGCACACACCGCCCCAACAACGACCGATGACAATAGGGCGTGTTGCATAAAGGTGTGGGATAAGGGTTCGGTGAGAAAGTTAAGAAGTTGCATACTAAAATCTATGGTTGTCAAATTGGACGGATAAACGCTTTGCCTTTACCCATCGGGTGATTATCCCAAACTTCGGCGAAAACAAAAACGCCAGCACAAACAATGCTGTCTGCAAGGACACAATCACACCCCCTGTCGCTCCGTCTAGGTAGTAGCTTAGATAAACACCAAGCCCGCTTGTGGTTACGCCCAACAATCCTGCGATTAGGATAAGCGGACGAAATCTGTCGGTGAGCTGATATGCCGTTGCCCCTGGGGTGATGACCATCGCAATCACCAAAATCGCCCCCACCGTTTGCAGTGCCGACACCACGCACGCAGACAGCAGGCTAAAAAACAGCACTTGATACACTTTGGGCGACAACCCCACCGATTTGGCGTGAATTTCATCAAAAAACACCAAAAGCAAATCTTTCCAAAAAACGAGCAAAAAACCAAGGGACACCGCCATGACGATGCCCACTTGTATCATGTCGGTATCACTAATGCCCAAAATATTGCCAAAAATAATCTCTTGAACATTGACAGACGTGGGATTGATAGAGATGATAAACAGCCCCAACGCAAAAAACGTGGTGAAAATAAAGCCAATCACTGCATCTTCTTTTAGGTTTGTCAAAGATTTAACCCACAGAATCGCCAAAGACGCCAATATCCCCGAAAAAAACGCCCCAATCGCATAAGGTAAGCCGAGTGCGTACGCAATCGCCACGCCAGGGACGACCGCATGGGACAAGGCATCGCCAATAAGCGACCAACCCTTTAACATCAAATATGCCGATAAAAACGCACACACACCACCGACCACAGACGACAGCACCATCGCTTTTACCATATACTCATAAGCGAATGGTTCGGCAAGCAGTGCAAACAGCTCACTCATGGCATGTCCTTATTTGGGTTTAAATTTGGTGTGGGGCTGGGCGTTGTGGTGTCGGTTTTAGGGTTGTACAGTTGTACGTCGTCATCTTTTGCCCGTTTTTGATTCATATTGACCTGCCCCACACGGCTCGCCTGTGCGATCTTATCGCAGTGGCTACGCTCGGGCGTGCCGTCATGCACCCCATAAAACACCGCAGGCACTTCATCGTCCGCCAAAATCGTAACCGCACGACTGTCATCGTCATCGTGCAAGTCCTTGCCTGCCAAGCGAATTTGCCGTAACACTCCCCCAAACACCTTCTCCAAATTCTCTTGGGTAAAGGTGTCTTTGGTTGTACCACTTGCCAGCACGGTGCGATTTATCATCACCACTTGGTCGCAAAATTCTGGAATCGTCCCCAGATTGTGCGTGGAGATTAAAATCAAATGCCCTTCGCTTCGTAAATCGTCAAGCAGAGCCATAATCGCCTTTTCGGTTTTGACATCAACGCCTGTAAACGGCTCATCAAGCAGGATAATTTTGCCTTCTTGGGCAAGCGAGCGAGCCAAAAACACTCGTTTTTTTTGACCGCCTGACAGTTCGCTGATTTGCCTGTCTTTTAGATGAGAAATATCCACCCGAGCCATGGCGTCTGCTACCTTTTGGCGGTCGACTGCCTTGGGCAGTCGCAAAAAATTCATATAGCCATACCGCCCCATCATCACCACATCATAAACCGATACAGGAAATTGCCAGTCCACTTCTTCGGCTTGGGGAACGTATGCGACTAGGTTTTGTTTTAGGGCGGTGTTAATGGGCAAGCCACAGAGCAAAATCTGCCCTGATTGGGGTTTAATCAGTCCCATAATGGACTTAAACAGCGTGGATTTGCCAGAGCCGTTTACCCCCACCAAGGCACAAGTTGTCCCGCCTGTTAAGGTAAAATTCATGTCAAAAAGGGCGTGATGACCGTTGGCGTAACGCACGGACAACCCCTGAACGCTGATACTGGCGGTTAAATCGTGAATGTGTGTCATAATTGTGAAAAATTGATTTAAAAAAGATAGAAATTTTTGAAATTAGCACAATAAATCAATGGTGGATTTGTAGGGGAAAATTGCAATTTGCCCAACAAAACCCTTAGCATTTAGGCGTTGTATTCGCCCCTACCGCCTAATTTATAAACACTATATTCCCATATTTTTTAAATCAAAAATTTGGCAAGATACCGTATTTTATCTTGCCAAATCGCCTTGTCAATTATTTTTGAGCTTTTGCGTCTTCAAACCCTTTAACCACCGTACTTGCCGTTACATTAAGTAAGTCAAGATACGTTGGCACCGCCCCGTCTTTTTCGCTTAGGCTGTCCACATACAAGACACCGCCATAATACGCCCCTGCCTCTTTGGCGACTTGTTTGGCAGGTTTGTCCGAAACGGTGCTTTCGCTAAATACCACAGGGATTTTGTTGGCTTTAACCGTGTCAATCAGAGCCTTGACCTGCTGGGGCGTGCCTTGTTGCTCGGCGTTAATGTCCCACAGATAGGCTTCTTTTAGCCCATAATCTTTGGCAAGGTAGCTAAATGCCCCTTCTGAGGTAACCAGCCAACGCTCATTTTCAGGGATTTGGGCAAGTTTGGCACGAAGTGGCTCGTCCATGGCTTTAATTTTTTGGGCGTATTCCTCGGCATTTTTGATGTACACGTCTTTGTTTTTTGGGTCGTGTTTGATGAATGCGTTTTTGATATTTTCCACATAAATCAGGGCGTTAGACGTGGACATCCAAGCGTGCGGATTTGGCAAATCCTTATATGAGCCTGCCTTAATCGGTATGGGCGTGATACCGTCCGTTACCACCACCGCAGGGGTATCTTTGGCATCAGCATAGAATTTTTCAAACCAACGCTCCAAATTCATGCCGTTGTACAAAATCAAATCGGCTTCTTTGACCTTAGCAATGTCCTTTGGGGTCGGCTCATAGTCATGAATCTCCGCCCCTGCTTTGGTAATGGAATGAACGTCTGCTGCGTCCCCTGCGACATTTTGGGCAATGTCTTCAATAATGGTAAAGGTCGTTACCACCGTCATTTTGTCGGCTGAAGTCTGCGCAGATACCACTTCATCAGAAGGCTTATCACACGCCGTCAAAGCAGCGCAAAGCCCAAAGCACACTGCCAAAGTTTTAAAAATTTTCATAACCACATCCATTAAAATAAAATTCAAGAATACAATAACCAACAATGGTTTAATAATAGCAACTGAGCATAAGATTTAAAATATTAACCGAAAAACTCACTCAACTATAAAATGATAATGATACTCATTATAATAAACGCTGTCAAGTTACTTTATATTAATACATCATACCCATTGAATTATCATGGTTATAATGCGCATCATACAAAAAAGCACACCGATTGTAAATGATTGGCGGTCATTTAATACATAAAGATTGAGTACAATTTTTTAAATCAATGTCAGTTATCTTGGTGTTGGGCATAAATTTTGATATAATAAAATGTTTTTATTATTTTAGCCTGACTATTATTTAGGAAATTTTATGGTTGCAATTACCCTACCTGACGGCAGCGTCAGAGAGTTTGACGGTGAAACTACTGTCATGCAAATCGCTCAAAACATCGGTGCAGGGCTTGCCAAAGCCACCATCGCAGGGCGTGTTAATGGCAAATTAGTGGACGCAAGCGATCCGATCACGACGGACGCGACCGTACAAATCATCACCGCTAAAGATGCTGAAGGGGTTGAAATCATTCGCCACTCATGCGCTCACCTTCTAGGTCACGCTGTTAAGCAGTTATATCCTGAAGTAAAAATGGTCATCGGCCCTGTCATTGAAGATGGCTTTTATTATGACATCTACAGTGAGTGCCCTTTTACACCTGAAGACATGCAAGCCATCGAAGCACGCATGAAGACGCTCATCGACCAAGATTATGACGTCATCAAAAAAATAACCCCAAGAGATGAAGTCATCAAAACCTTCTCTGAACGCGATGAAACCTACAAGCTTCGCCTAGTAGAAGACATGCCCGATGAGACACACATGGGTCTGTACTATCATCAAGAATACATCGACATGTGCCGCGGCCCACACGTGCCAAACACTCGATTCCTAAAAGCATTCAAACTTACCAAGATGAGTGGCGCATATTGGCGCGGCGATGCCAAGAATGAACAATTACAGCGCATCTATGGCACCGCATGGGCGGACAAAAAAGAACTTAAAGCCTATATTGAACGCATCGAAGAAGCCGAAAAACGCGATCACCGTAAAATCGGTAAGCAGCTGGGTCTGTTCCATCTACAAGAACAAGCACCTGGCATGGTGTTCTGGCACCCGAACGGCTGGACCATTTGGCAAGTGCTTGAGCAGTACATGCGTAAAGTTCAACAAGACCACGGCTACCTTGAGATCAAAACCCCACAAGTCGTGGACAGAAGCCTATGGGAGAAGTCTGGCCACTGGGAAAACTATGCAGAAAACATGTTCACCACTGCATCAGAGAACCGTGATTACGCCATCAAGCCGATGAACTGCCCATGTCACGTACAGGTATTTAATCAAGGTTTGAAATCTTATCGTGATCTACCTCTACGCCTTGCCGAGTTTGGCTCATGCCACCGCAATGAACCATCTGGTGCATTGCATGGCATCATGCGTGTGCGCGGCTTCACCCAAGACGATGCGCACATCTTCTGTACCAATGCCCAAATTCGCACCGAAGCTCTTGATTTCATCAAGATGACTTTGAACGTCTATAAGGACTTCGGCTTTGACAATATCCTAATGAAACTCTCCACTCGTCCAGAGAAACGCGTCGGTTCTGATGAGCTTTGGGATCTGGCAGAAAAAGACCTTGGTGATGCGCTAGACGCTGCAGGACTTGAATGGGAATTACAAGAAGGCGAAGGCGCTTTCTATGGCCCAAAAATCGAATTCACCCTAAAAGACTGCCTAAATCGCGAATGGCAATGTGGCACGCTACAGCTTGACTTTAATTTGCCTGAACGCCTAGATGCCGAGTTCATCAATGAACAAGGTGAGCGTGAACGCCCTGTCATGCTGCACCGCGCTATCCTAGGTTCGTTCGAGCGTTTCATTGGTATCTTGATAGAGCATTATGCAGGTTGGTTCCCAGCATGGCTTGCACCTACTCAGGCAGTCGTGATGAACATCACCGACAAGCAAGCCAAAGCCTGTGAGAGCGTCGTAGATGAGCTTAAAGCGGCAGGATTCCGTGCGGTAAGCGACCTTCGTAACGAGAAAATCGGCTTTAAGATTCGTGAACGCACTCTAGAACGCATTCCATTCATGCTGGTGCTTGGCGGCAAAGAAGTTGAAACTGGCACGGTTAATGTGCGTACCCGCGAAGGCGAGAACCTAGGTAGCATGAGCGTGACAGACTTCATCAAACACCTTGAAGGCGTGATTGCCTTAAGAGGCAGAGTTGAAGCTAAGGCTGAGTAATCTAAAAACCCATTCAAGAAACCGAATGGGTTTTATTAATACACCCCTTGAAATCCACACACTTTTTAAGTAGAATACAAAATTATCTTTTATTTGGAGTATGACCCATTAAACCGTCCAACCGCTTAAATGTGAATGAAGAGATTCGCGCTAAAGAAGTCCGTCTGGTCAAAGAAGACGGCGAACAACTTGGAGTAGTTAGTTTGGCAGATGCCTTACAAGCTGCCGGTGACGCTAATCTTGATTTGGTAGAAATCGTTGCTGATGCCAAGCCGCCTGTTTGCAAAATCATGGACTACAAGCGCTACTTGTACGACCAAAAACAAAAAGCAAAAGAAGCCAAAAAGAACCAAAAACAGACGCAAGTTAAAGAAATCAAACTTCGCCCTGGCACAGAAGAAGCTGACTATCAAGTTAAACTTCGCAAAATCTTTGAGTTCTTGGAAGACAAGGATAAAGTTAAAGTTTCTATCCGTTTCCGCGGACGTGAGATGGCTCACCAAGAGATCGGTAAAGCACAGCTTGAGCGCATCATTCAAGACACTGAAGAGATTGCAAGTGTTGAACAAGCACCAAAGGTTGAAGGTCGTCAAATGGGCATGTTACTAGGCCCAGCCAAGAAAAAATAATTTATCTAAAGTAGCTCATCAGCATGAGCTACTTTTTTATTTAATGAGCAAGGATTATCATGAAAAATTATCTTTTATTGGTGGCTTTGGCTGCCGCCACATCATCGCAAGCAGCTGATTAGACGCCTGTCTTTGAACATTTACAAGTGGGCAAAAACGACAATGATAATGACAGAACATGGGCGATAAGACAAAGCATCTTTGAAGACACCCCCAAACCCAATCCTCTAACCAAAGAAGCCAGACAAGGCACCTATACTTCTATTCCAAAGCCCTATCGAAAAGACATGATGCCTGCGAAGTTCATCAAGGGTAAAGAAGACGAGAGGCCGATATTAAAAGGCATCATTCCGTTAAAGAATGCCACCTTATACGGCTATCCCCTAAAAAACCTTAACTATGATCTATACTGCTACGAATGTGACGGTACCTCTTTTTATGCTACGTTTGCGCCCATGACCCTCTCTCAGCACAACTCTCTAGTTAAGAAGGTCAAGTTTAGATATGAAGGGGATATCTGCGGCGATCCAAGTCACATAGCACGATTTAAAAGAGTTGGCAAAACCACCATACTTATTGTTGATGATGGCTGTTAAGCAAGCCCTAAAGCAATTTTTGGAAAATTAACGCATCAATTTTTTGGTGCGTTTTTTTGTCCTGATAGTAGCTGGCTCTTGTGTCAATTTGATGAAAATCGAATTTTTTATATAACGCAATCGCTGCAAGATTATCCGCTCGTACCTCAAGCAAAATTCTCTCTGCTTGTTTTTCGATACAATGACGGGCAAGATGATTTAAAATTAAACTTCCAATGCCGTTTTTTTGACAATGCTTAGCTGTAGCAATGCGTAAGATCTCCGCGACTTCAAATACCGCCTGATAGATACAATAGCCTAGAACCTCTTGATCAGATTCGACCACAATCACTCCAGCACCAAACCCAGATAACACCGAAGAAATCGCCAGCACATCCCAAGCATCATTGAATAATTCGGACTCTAGACGCGCCAGTTTCTCCAAATAATATTTAGCAACCAAACTGCCTTCTATTAACGAAACATTCATAAAATTTCACCCAAAAATCATCAACAAATGTGATATGATAACCTAGATTGAACGATAGTTTATATAATTTTGAAGAGAATATAGAGAATACTTATGTCAAAGAAAAAAACACCAACGTGGAACGACCCCAACGCCACCGATGAAGCCAATAAATACCAAAACCCCATTCCCTCACGCCTGCTTATCCTACAAACTGTCGCCCAAATGAACAATGACAGCAAACCTGCCACAGCGGAGAGTTTGGGACTGCATTTTGAGATTTTGGGCGATGATGAGCGATTTTTTGCCCTAACCAACCGCCTAAAAGCCATGCTAAGAGACAACCAATTAGAACGCACAGACGGCATTCATTTTAGCATTGCCCCCCTGCCGACCACCGTAACAGGCAAGGTGTCGGCAAATGCCAAGGGCTTTGGCTTTGTCGTGCTTGACGATATGTCCGACCTATTTATTCACGAAAAGCAAATGCGAGTGGTCTTTGATGGTGATACGGTAGAAGCGGTCGCCACCGAGTTTCGTGGCAAGCCCGAAGCCCGTATTCAAACCGTGCTACACCGTGCCAGCACTGAGTTTGTGGGCGTGATTGACAGCGATGATGAGGGCTATTTTGTGCGTCTGTCAGGGGCGAATGCTCATCAGCCTATTACCCTAAGCGATGATGACGTGGCTCATCATGGGGCGGGCGTGGGCGATAGCGTCAAAGTCGCCATCATTGATATGCCAACTTATCAAGAATACGCCACTGGTAAAATCACAGAGATTTTAACCAATCTTAATGACCGTGAACTCATCATTGAAACCACCCTTTTAAATCACGGCATCCCCCATGAATTCAGCCAAGCCGTCCTTAAACAGGTCAATAAGTACAGCGAACCGACCGAAGTAGACTTTAAAGGGCGTGTGGATTTACGCTCATTGCCGTTAATTACGATTGACGGAGAGGATTCTCGAGATTTCGATGATGCGGTATATGCTTGTAAACGCACAGGGGGGAATTATCGATTGGTGGTTGCAATCGCTGATGTCAGTCACTATGTCACGCCCCATAGCCCGCTTGACTTAGAAGCTTATGAGCGTGGCACGAGTGTCTATTTTCCACACCGTGTCATACCCATGTTGCCAGAGGCGTTATCCAACGAACTATGCTCCCTTAACCCAAAAGTAAATCGGCTCTGTATGGTGGCGGATATTAAGCTGTCTCGTTTGGGCAAGGTTACAGGCTATGAGTTCTACCCTGCGGTCATGCACTCACAGGCTCGCCTGACTTATAACCAAGTAAACGCCTATCTTGACGACCCTACGAATGAAACTCTGCCTGATGATTTGGTTAAAAATCCTGACGTGTACAAATCGGTAGATACCTTGTATCAGCTTTATCAAATTCTTGACAAAAGACGTGAAGAGCGTGCGGCAATGGCATTTGAGACGGCGGAGAGTTACATCGTCTTTGGCGAAGATGGCGACATCAAAGACATCAAAAAACGCACTCGAGGTGATGCTCACAAACTCATTGAAGAGATGATGCTACTTGCCAATACTTGTGCTGCCAATTTTTCTCTCAAACATGAACTGCCTGTCTTATATCGCAATCATGACAAGCCATCAGATGAAAAGTCAAGCAAACTGGCTGAATATGTCAAATCGTTTGGTTTATCCTTCCCAACCGAGAACCCAACCCATACTGACTATCAACGCATCATCAAGGCAACTGAAGGAAGAGCAGACACCCAAAGTATTCACTCAATGCTGCTGCGTTCAATGATGCAGGCAAATTACAGCCCTGATAATATCGGTCATTTTGGCTTGGCATATGACGAATACAGTCATTTCACAAGTCCAATCCGCCGTTATCCTGATTTGATGCTGCACCGCGCCATCAAAGATAAGATTACTGATCAAAAAAGTGTGCAGCAAGTTTATAAGAATTTGGAAGAAGCAGGCGAGCAAACTTCCACCACAGAGCGTCGTGCTGAAGAGGCAAGCCGACATGTTGAGACTTGGCTTAAATGTCATTACATGCAAAGGCATCTAGGCGAAAAGTTCGCAGGGACAATCACCACCGTAACAAATTTTGGATTGTTCATCACACTCAATGATTTGTTCATTGATGGTTTGATTCACATATCTAACCTTGGTCAAGAATATTTTGAATACGATGAGCGAGAGCAAGCGTTGATGGGTGAGCGTGGCAGCATCTTTAAACTGGGCGAACAGCTTTTGATTCAAGTCGCTGGCGTGAATATGGATTTATTACAGGTAGATTTTGCATTGGTAGAAAAATTGGACGAAACACCTAACAAGACTAAGGGTAAGAGGAGTAAATAACCGCAAGTAAATCAAGCATTTGTAACCAAGGTCAATCTTTATGCGTTATGGCGAACCGCCATATCCAATTTTTTGCTTCACAGTCTTTATTAAATCATATTCATCAATAAGTTATTTACAGGGTTTCATCTCAATCAAATCACGCACAATATTCAAAATTTTTAACCAATCGCTTAATTTATGATCACAGCACTCAAACTCACCTTCATCTTAAACCTTGCCCTACTTGGGGCAAGCCTGTCTGCCTGTGCCAAACCCAGTACTGATTACACCGCACAGCGACACACCGTTCATGAAAAGTCTTATGAATTGCAAGAACTTGATTTGTCAAAAGTCGGACCTGCCAAACAAATCGCCCTTGACGATATGGGCTGGCTCATGCTCATCAATGACAAAGGTGAGCTGTGGCAAATACCACACTCTGACAAGCCCACCAAACTCGCTACCAGCGTGTCATCAAGCGTTACTCCGGTGGCAAGTTTTGGCAAAGTGGCTTTTGCTGATAAAGATGGTTATTTTACCCTAATCCAACATGGGCAAGTTTATCGTTCAGCCATTCGCCCATCCCCCCATTCTGCCATGCTCATGCTCCCATTTGCCACCATTGTGGTACAAACCAACGATGATGGCTCGTCAAGCTTGGTTCGTCTTGAAGTTTTAGATGGTGGCGTAAAGGCAGTTGCTCGTTTTGATTCCATTTTGCCAGATGCTCGCCCCATACAGGTCGATTTTTCAGGTGATGATAACGGACATATCGCCGTACTTTCCCACCCTGACAACACGACTTATCAGCATGGGGTGCTGGGCGATGACATGGAAGCAAGTCAGGTACAATTTTTAGAGCGACACAGTTTAAAACCACTTGCTAAGCCTTTATCCATTGAGGGGTTAGTATTCGAAGCGAACACCTTGGAGGTTTTACCCCATGATAAAGGAAATCACTTAGTAACAACCATGTCAGGTCGCGGTCATGGGGCAAGCACAATCATCATTGATAATATAGATGATGAGCTAAAAATCATTGCCCAAAGCACGCCTTTGCCAAACAATCGCTGGCAATCACCTTTCGTGTTTGAGAACAAACTTTATGCCATACAAATGCCGCACTTGGTGGGACGACTGGTGGAGTACATACAAGCTGGTAATAAACTGCATGAAAAAGTATTGGCCGAGAGTCATTCTAATCATGCCATTGGTAGTTTCGACACTAATTTGGTCGCAGGTCGCCACGGCTTTGCCACAATTCCCAATAAGAACCATCGACAAGTAAGCGTGCTGACCACTGAAAGTGAAATTACGCCTTTGCCCAACAAGTTACCAGCACCGATAATTAAAGCCCTATCCAATGGCAAAAAAATCCATTTACTGCTTAGCAATGGTATGATTTGGACATTAGGTCATCAACATGACCTTTAAACCGATAAAAAGAGCGAATCATCTCGCTCTTTTTTATGACAACTACCGATCCAAATACGCCTGTGCTTCTGCCAAATCAAGCGTCCCTTCATAGATGGCACGCCCTGTAATCGCCCCCAAAAGATATTCACTATAAGGTTTTAGCTGCTCAACATCGCTCATGTTGGTAACGCCGCCTGATGCAATGACAGGCAGTCCACACGCTTTGGCAATATTAACCGTCTCATCGATGTTCACACCCGCCATCATGCCATCTTTGGCGATGTCGGTATAAACAATGGACGACACACCCGCATCAGCAAAACGCTTGGCAAGGTCGGTGGCACGAGTGTCAGTAACATTCGCCCAACCATGCGTCGCCACAAAGCCGTTACTTGCATCAATGCCCACAATGATGGCATCTGGAAATTCCTTACACGCCTCATCGACAAAACCAGGTTCCTCCAAAGCCTTAGTGCCGATGATGATGTAGTTTAGCCCTGCTGACAAATAATGCTCGATTGTTGATAAACTGCGCACCCCACCACCCAGCTGAATGGGCAAATCTGGATAAGCTTTGGCGATTGCTGTTACCACGTCTTTATGAACAGGTACACCATCAAACGCTCCATTCAAATCCACCAAGTGCAGACGTCTAGCACCCTGCTCCACCCACTGAGTCGCCATCGCCACAGGGTCATCGCTAAATACCGTATCATCCTCCATGCGTCCTTGTTTTAGACGTACACATTTGCCATCTTTTAGGTCGATGGCAGGAATAATCAACATTGACATAACATACCTTTTAATATAAATTAACAATAAATCATTTCAAGAGTTACTCAAGGATTTTAACAAATTCCCCACAAAATTTGGCAACATTTTTAAAAAAATATCAAATCATTTCTCAGTCATTCAAAAAGACAATTAAAATCATTCACTTAACCTTATTTTTATTAGCTAATTTGCCGAAAAGTCTGTAATTTTTTGTCAATTTAGCGTATAATAGAAAGGTTTATTGCACGCTTAGCAGATTTGGTAAAATAACAGCAACATAGTTGTGATATGCCAAGCGGCGTTTGTATAAATTCCTTTGGACAAAAGCAACTTACCAGTTGGCGATGCCACGCCAGTAAGTTTTGGATGTTTCTTGGAAAATTGGTAGCCAGCCGTTCAGGTAGCCACGTTTTAACTTAGGGTTGCCCGCGCTGGTGTGTTTTGGTCTTAATTTAAGTATCCGCTTATGATTACCATCAAAAAAGGCTTGGACTTGCCCATCTCGGGCGAACCCGCCAACGAGATTAGCGAACACACGCCAACTCACGTTGCGCTTATCGGCTATGACTATATCGGTATGCGTCCAACCATGAGTGTAAAGGAAGGCGATACCGTCGCCAAAGGGCAAGTGTTGTTTGAAGACAAAAAACGCGCGGGTGTTAAATATACTGCCCCTGTGAGCGGTCGCATCGTTTCTGTGAATCGTGGCGAACGCCGTGTGTTTGAAAGCATCGTCATCGCTGCTAACCCTAGCGCAGCAGATGAAGTTACCTTTAATGCCTATGCAGCTGCAGACCTTGCGTCTATTGATCGTGAAGCAGTGAAAGAACAATTGGTGGCTTCAGGTGAATGGACAGCATTCCGCACCCGTCCTTTTAGTCGCACGCCAGAAATCAACAGCGTGCCTTCAGCGATTTTTGTAACCGCTACGGACACCAACCCTCTAGCCACCGATCCTGCGCGCATCATTAATGACAGCATCGATGCATTCAATGATGGCTTGGCAGTTATCTCAACGCTGTCGCCAAAGACTTATGTCTGCCATGGCGAAACAGCACCTGCCAGAGCAACGAACGTCGCTAACGACACCGTTTATGAAGGCTTTACAGGTAAGCACCCAGCAGGTAACGCTGGCACGCACATTCACTTTTTGCACCCACTAGGACGCGGCGCAAGTGTATGGACAATCGGCTATCAAGACGTGATCGCCATCGGTAAGCTATTCACTACTGGTCGCATCTACACCGACCGCGTGATTAGCCTTGCAGGTCCTGCGGTTAATAACCCGCGTCTTATCCGCACCACTCGCGGTGCTGATTTGGCAGAATTGACCGCCAACGAGCTTAAAGGTAATGACAATCGCATCATTTCTGGGTCGGTGTTGTCAGGTCGTAAAGCAGATGAAAAAATTGCTTATTTGGGTCGCTTTCACAACCAAGTTTCAGTGCTTGCCGAAGGTCGTGAACGCCCTGCCCTGCACTTCTTTACCCTGGGTGCAAATCGCTTCTCCATGCTACCAATCTACATCTCGCAGTTCTTCGGTGGCAAAAAATATGACTTTACCACATCTACCAATGGCTCACCTCGTGCGATGGTACCAATCGGTTCATTCGAAAAAGTCATGCCACAAGACTACCTGCCAACTCAGCTACTTCGCTCACTCATCGTAGGCGACATCATCGAAGCAGTAGAGCTTGGTGCGCTTGAGCTTGATGAAGAAGATTTGGCGTTATGCACCTTTGTGTCACCTGGTAAATACGAATTTGGTGATATTTTGCGTGATAACTTGACCCGTATTGAGCAGGAAGGCTAAACGATGAAATTTATTCACAATATCTTTGACCGTATGGAGCCATCCTTCACAAAAGGTGGTAAGTACGAAAAATATTACGCCGTCTTTGAGATGTTTGACACGTTTTTCCGTCAACCGAGCTCTCAGACGTACAGCGCCTCTCACGTGCGTGATGGTATCGACCTAAAGCGTATCATGATTACCGTATGGCTATGTACTTTCCCTGTGATGTTTTGGGGTATGTACAACGTCGGTTTTCAAGCGCTAACTGCCATTAGCCAACTTGGTCTTGAACCAACAGGCTGGCGCACAGCCATCACCGGCATGGTAGGCTATGATCCTAATAGCATCTGGGCGTGCTTCGTCTATGGCGCGATGCAATTCCTACCCATCTACGCGGTAACTTTTGCAGTAGGTATCCTATGGGAAATCATCTTTGCTGTCGTGCGTGGACACGAAGTGAACGAAGGCTTCTTCGTCACTTCTGTGTTATTTGCCCTATCACTACCACCAGACGTACCACTGTGGCAAGTTGCCCTAGGTATTAGCTTTGGTGTGGTTGTTGCCAAAGAAGTATTTGGCGGTACCGGTAAGAACTTCCTTAACCCTGCCCTTGCTGGTCGTGCGTTCCTATATTTCGCTTACCCTGCTTATATGTCTGGCGATGCGGTCTGGACAGCGGTGGACGGATTTAGTGGCGCAACACCATTAGGTCTAGCAGCAGCTGGCGTAAGCCCTGATCAGTTCGTGAACGCCTATGGTCAAGTGATCACTTGGACAGATGCATTCTTGGGTAACATGCAAGGCTCTATCGGTGAAGTATCAACCCTTGCCATCTTGATTGGCGCGGTAGGCCTACTATGGACGAAGATCGCTTCATGGCGTGTGATCGCAGGTTCTGTGATTGGTCTTGTGGTGACTGCATTCATCTTCAACCTAATCGGCGGCGAAAACCCAATGATGAGCCTTGCGCCACATTGGCACCTAGTTATTGGTGGCTTCATGTTCGGTGCGGTATTTATGGCAACTGACCCTGTATCAGCAGCACATACCAATACAGGTCGCTGGTGCTATGGTCTATTGATCGGCTTTATGACTGTGGTTATCCGTGTGGTAAACCCTGCTTTCCCAGAGGGCATCATGCTGGCCATCTTATTCGCCAACTTGTTCGCCCCACTATTTGACTACTTCGTCAAACAAGCCAATATCAAACGTCAAACAGCACGGAGATTGCGTCATGTCAGCCAAAAATAGTAATGTTAGCACCGCAGTCACAGCACTGATTTTGTGCTTGGTCTGCTCGGTGATGGTTTCTGCGGTTGCTGTTGGGTTAAAATCAAAGCAACAAGAAAATGCCCGTCTTGATTTGAACAAAAATATCTTGATGGCAGCAGATATGTATGACCCTGAAACAGATTCTTCTAGTGTCATTCCAGAGCGTTTTGCCGACTTTGATGTCCGCTTAGTGAACTTACAAACTGGTAAATTTGCCACTGATCAAGAAATTTCAGCCGCCGGCATCAATGATGTGGATGGCTATGATGCGTCAAAAGCAGCACGCACGCCTTATTTATCCACCTCATTAGCGGATGACATCGCCAAAATTGGTGGTAAGCCTAACTTTGCGAAAGTATATTTGGCAAAAGACGCCAATGGTGAGATCGATCAAATCGTTCTACCCATTCACGGCGCTGGCTTGTGGGGTCCGATTTTTGGTCTTTTGACCTTGGATAAAGATTTAAACACTGTCAAAGGCGTGAATTTTTATCAACACAAAGAAACTCCGGGTCTAGGTTCGCGCATTGAAGAGCCTCAGTGGCAAGAGACCTGGGTGGATAAAGAGCTATATAACGAAGATGGTTCTAGAAAAATCGCCGTTGTCAAAGCAGGTACAGCGCGTGAAGGTCAAGTTGATGGTATTAGTGGTGCAACTTTGACCATTCGCGGTGTGAACAATCTACTACAGTACTGGATTGGTGAAGATGGTTATAAGCCATTTTTGGATAATCTAAAAGCTGGTCAAGCAGGCAATGGTGAAGGAGTGTAATCATGGCTGATACCAAAAGCATTTTAACGACGCCAATTTTTGACAATAACCCAATTGCACTACAGATTTTGGGTATTTGCTCGGCACTTGCGGTCACCACAAGCGTTGCAAACGCTTTGGTTATGTGTATCGCACTAACCTTAGTTACGGCATTTTCAAGCTTTTTTATCTCGATCATCCGTAATAAAATTCCCTCATCCATTCGTATTATTGTACAGATGGTTATTATTGCTTCATTGGTCATCGTGGTTGATCAGATTTTGCAAGCTTTCGCTTATGAAATCAGCCGTTCGTTATCGGTATTCGTCGGTCTGATCATCACTAACTGTATCGTTATGGGCCGAGCTGAAGCATTTGCCATGAGTAATCCGCCTGTACCTAGCTTTTTAGATGGTATTGGTAATGGCTTGGGCTACTCAGCAGTATTGATTTTCGTTGCGACGATCCGTGAAATCATCGGTAATGGCAGCTGGTTTGGTATTACTTTACTTGAAAAAGTAACCGAGGGCGGCTGGTATATCCCTAACGGTCTTTTGCTATTACCGCCTTCTTCATTCTTTGTCATTGCAGGCTTTATTGCATTGGTTCGCCTTTGGAAAAAAGATCAGCACGAGCCAGCAGAATTTGTGATGAAGCCACAATCTAAAGGCATGGGAGGTCACTAATGGAACACTATATCAGCCTATTTATTACATCTGTCTTTATTGAGAATATGGCACTTGCCTTCTTCTTGGGCATGTGTACGTTTTTGGCAGTTTCCAAGAAGGTCTCAACTGCCATCGGTCTAGGTATCGCTGTTATCGTGGTAATGGCAATCTGTGTACCGCTAAACAACCTACTTTACCAATTCCTTCTTAAAGATGGCGCGCTTGCGTGGGCAGGTTTCCCGAATACCGATCTGTCATTCCTAGGTCTGCTCAGCTATATCGCTCTGATTGCAGCGACAGTACAGATTCTGGAGATGTTCTTAGATAAATTTGTACCTGCTCTATATAACGCTCTGGGTGTATTCCTTCCGTTGATCACCGTAAACTGTGCCATCATGGGTGGTGTACTGTTCATGGTAGAGCGTGATTATAACTTCGCTGAATCTGTCGTGTATGGCGTAGGTTCTGGCTTGGGTTGGGCGTTGGCGATTGCTGCATTAGCAGGTATTCGCGAAAAACTTAAATACTCAGACGTCCCTGCCCCACTTCGTGGTCTTGGCATTACCTTTGTTACTGTCGGACTGATGTCGCTTGGCTTCATGTCGTTTGGCGGTATGAGTTTATAAGGAGAGAACATGTTTGGTACAGCATTAGGCGGTGTCGCCATGTTTACCGCCATTATCATGAGCTTGGTGGTGGTGATTTTGATAGCACGCTCGCGCCTTGTCAGTTCAGGCAAGGTAACGATCAATATCAATGACAATCCTGACAACAACGTCACCACAGCTGCAGGTGGCAAACTACTACAAACCCTAGCTGGCGAAGGCATCTTCCTATCATCAGCTTGTGGTGGCGGTGGTACTTGTGGTCAGTGTCGTTGTAAAGTACTTGACGGTGGTGGTTCAATCCTACCTACCGAAGAAGGTCATTTTACTCAAGGTGAAATCCGTGAAGGCATGCGTTTGGCATGTCAGGTTGCGGTAAAACAAGACATGCAGATCGAGATCGATCCTGAATTCTTCGATGTCAAAAAATGGGAATGTGAGGTTATCTCTAACGAAAACGTAGCAACGTTCATTAAAGAGCTTACCTTGAAGATTCCTGAGGGTGAAGTTGTACCGTTCCGTGCAGGTGGTTATGTGCAGTTAGAAGCGCCACCACATGAAGTACACTATAAAGACTTTGACATCGCCAAAGAATATCATGAAGATTGGGATAACTTTAACCTATGGCGTTATACCTCTAAGGTTGATGAGCCCGTGATTCGTGCTTATTCGATGGCCAACTACCCAGAAGAAAAGGGTATCATCAAGTTTAACATTCGTATCGCAAGTCCTCCGCCACGTGGCCCAGAAGGTATCCCACCAGGCCAGATGTCATCTTATGTATTTAGCCTAAAACCAGGTGACAAGATTACCGTATCAGGTCCTTATGGTGAATTCTTCGCCAAAGACACCAAGGCTGAGATGGTGTTCATCGGTGGTGGTGCAGGTATGGCACCGATGCGTTCACACATCTTTGATCAATTAAAACGCCTAAAATCAGATCGCAAAATCAGCTTCTGGTATGGTGCGCGTTCTAAGCGTGAGATGTTCTACGTTGAAGATTATGACGGTCTGGCAGCAGAATTCGACAACTTCGAATGGCATGTTGCCCTGTCTGACCCACAGCCTGAAGATAACTGGGAAGGTTACACCGGATTCATTCATAACGTGCTTTATGAAGAGTATCTAAAAGACCACCCAGCACCAGAAGACTGTGAATTCTATATGTGTGGTCCTCCGGTGATGAATGCTGCGGTTATCAAGATGCTCAAAGATTTGGGCGTGGAAGATGAAAACATCTTACTTGATGACTTCGGTGGCTAATCCCAACCAACAAAAAATCCACTCCATGCGAGTGGATTTTTTGCTTTATAAACAATCCCGCCTTGTCTTTTTTGATATTTTGTTATGATATTGCTTGAATTTTATCACCAATCATAAGGATTATCATGACCCATAGAGACGAAACCCTAGCCATTCACGCAGGCTCTAGCCTAGACCCCACCACCAAAGCGGTCGCCGCACCCATCTATCAGACCACCTCATACGCCTTTGACGACACCCAATGGTGCTGATCTGTTCGACCTAAAAGTACAGGGCAACATCTACACCCGCATCATGAACCCAACCACGGTCGTATTATAGGCGCGTCTTGCTGCATTAGAAGGCGGCATCGGATCTCTAGCCGTCGCATCAGGCATGAAAGCGATCACTTACACCATTCAGGCATTGGCTGAATCAAGTGACAACATCGCATCAGTCTCTACACGCTATGGCGGCACCTACAATCTATTCGCCCATACCCTACCCAAGCAAGGCATCGACGTAAGATTTTTTGATAGCGACAATCCTAAGAGCCTATACGATCAAATCGATGACAAAACCAAGCTTGTGTTCATTGAAAGCATTGGTAACCCACTGGGTAACATCATCGACCTAGAAGCAATCAGCGACATCGCTCACGAATACGGTGTACCTGTCTTCGGGAAAATACTGTCGCCACGCCTGCGCTAGTAAAGCCATTTAAACATGGTGCTGACATCGTTGTGCATTCTTTAACCAAATACATCGGCGGTCATGGCACAAGCCTAGGCGGCATCATCGTTGATAGTGGCAAATTTCCGTGGGGCGATAACGCTGAGTGCTTCAAATCTCTAAACACCCCTGACCCAAGCTATCATGGCGCAAACTATGTAGAAGCGCTTGGTGCGGCAGCCCTCATTGGGCGTGCGCGCGTCGTACCACTCGTAACACAGGCGGCGCAATCAGCCCTATGAACGCATTCTTAATCCTGCAAGGACTAGAAACACTATCGCTACGCACGGAGCGCCACACCGGAAACGCCCAATAAATCGCAGAATATCTATAAAACCATCCAAAGGTAAACTGGGTGAAATACGCAGGTCTAAGCATGCACCCACAACATAACCTCGCCAAAAAACACCTAAAAGGCAAGCCATCGGCCATTCTATCTTTTGGTGTGCAAGATGGTCGTGCTGGCGGTACCCGCTTTATCGACGCTCTGCAATTGTTCACGCGTTTGGTTAATATTGGCGACGCCAAGAGCTTAGCGTGCCACCCTGCCTCCACCACGCACCGTCAGCTAAGCGAAGAGGAGCTTGCCAAAGCCGGCGTTAGTGAAGACATGGTTCGACTGTCGATTATTATTGAGCACATTGACGACTTGATTGCTGACTTAGAACAGGCGCTGGATAAAGTCTAAAACAAACAAAACCACGTCTTAGGACGTGGTTTTTTTATTATTAATTAATACAAATGATTACTTAGCTTGCTCTAGCATATAATCAACTGCTGCATATACTTCTGCTTCTGTGACAGCTCCTACTGCCTGTGCAGGCATCTTATTAAAGCCCTTAGCAGAATGCTCGTGCAACTTATCAACGCCTTTTTCTAGGCGTTTTGCCCATTCTGCTTTATCGCTAAGCTTCGGCGCATCAAGCAGCCCTTGATCATGGCAAACCTTACAGGTTTGCTCGTAGCGCTCCTTACCTTGCTCGATAGATAGCGCCTCAACAGGCGCAGCAGCTGTCTCAGTAGGCGCCTCAGCCACAGGCTCTGGTGCTTGCGCTAACTCTGCTTCTTTGGCAGGTTCCTTGACCGGCTCTTGGATGACTTCTGCTTTATTTTCCGCAGGTACCTCTGCTGTAGCAGCAGGTGCGGTTTCTACTTTGGTAGGCTCTGGTGCTTTTTCAGGAGCTTTATCACCACCGCAGGCGCTTAGTGCGAAGATTAAGGCGGTTACAAGAGAGATTTTTTTAGCTGGGTATTGCATGTTGCCTCGCTAATTATTAGTTATAAGTTTATTGATAATATACCTAATTTTTCTATGGTTTTACAGTTAAATTTTCATATTGTTGCGATGGACTGCTTTTATTTAACTGATTTGTGCACAGATATCAGCCACACCAATACACATATTGCCACATACACCGCCTGCACCACCAAGCCTTGTACGCTCGGATAAGTCCCCAAAAGCGCCACGCTAGGCACATCCACGACGTCTCTGGACAAATGTCCAGTCAGTTGCAGTGCCAAAATACTCACACCCAAAATCTTAAATCCTAAGGCATAGATAAGCCACTTTAAGATTTTAAATAATAACGGAATGGGCAATTTAACGGACGTTTTTGCCATGATAACCGCCACCGCAAAAAGTACGCCCAATGCCACCGCTATCCCCAGCACAAACTCACTCATGGCAATGCTTGGCAAAATCCCTGTATAAAACAGCACCGTCTCCGCCCCCTCCCGAAACACCGACAAAAACGCCAAGCCAAACAGCCCTGCCATGCTTCCTGTGGATAATGCCACGCCCATGTGTTTGTTAATGTAGGCATTCCACGCCTTGGCGGACGATTTAGAATGTAGCCACGCCCCCACGCCCCCATAAGGCTCGCCACCAGCCCCACACCGCCCCTGTCATGACCCATTTTTTGCCTTTGGGTTGTCCTACCACCGTCAAGTAAACCTTGTTTTAATAACTCTACTCCATACGCCAAATCCACTTTGTCATTTTTAACTTCGGTCAATTCATCGCCTTGATTATAACTGTCAATTGTCGCCTTTAACATTGCCATATTATCCGTCATCATGGCGATATTGGGCGGATTATTTTCTATCCCCACTCGTATCATTGCCATGGCGGTTTCTATTTTGCCATAATGAGCCATGCTGGTATTTCTCACCACCCTTTCATTGGCGACCCATGTTTTATTAAAGGGGTAATAAACCGATTTGACTTTATCAATATCGCCACCCTTGCCCATTTCTTGAATGGCGCTATCCAACTCATTTAATACAGGCGTGATATTTTTGGCAAATTGACGGCGTTTGACGCTATAATCCAGGGGGTTTTGCTCTTTTTCATAAGCATAGAGTTTTATGGATAGTTATTTTAGGGTGTCATTATTGGGATTGGTTTTGGCGTGATTTAAGGCGGTGATTGTTTCTTGATATAATATGCTTTGGCGGTTGGTGTCTTTGCCGATATTTGCCAATTCTTTTTCTATAACAATCAAATCATCTTTGGCTTGTTAGGTATTGTTTTGTTTTACCGCTCCCATGGCATCCGATCATGGAATAAATAAAGGGGAGAAATTTAATTTTTCATTATTAACATTGGTATAAGAGATTAGGGGGGACAAATAAAGAAAAGCAGAAAAATGGATAATGGTTGATAAATTTTCATTGTTTTGCCTTTTTTAATAACATTCAAATGGTTTATCGGATTTTAAAGATAAGGGCAAATAAATTACCCTAATCTTTTTTGGCATTGTTAATTGACTATACTTTTAGGTAGATTTGTAGGGGTAAATTACATTTACCCTGTTAAAGCGTTGATTTCTGGGCGAATAAATTGCCCCTACACGTCCAAACTTTAGGATACATCTTGATTGAATAATACCTATTTTTCAATAAATTTAACCCCCAAACAACCTTTGCCCCAAATACTCACCTGCCTTACCCCACCAAAACACGCAAACAATCCGCTGCCGATATGCGTGGTGTATTCGGTCATTTTGTCGGTATTGCCAAACGCATTTTGAATCACGCTAAACTGCATGGGCGATTTTTGAAAAGAGATAAAAAGTAGCCCTGCATTAAACTGCCCTGTCTTGACATCAATACCGCTACTGTACGAAAACGAACGTCTAAGCATTTGTAGCCCCGTGCGTTTGGCAAGCCCCATGTGAGTCGGCTCGGCAATGACAAAATTACCCCTATCGTCTTTTTCATTAACATCAAACTCATCAAACTCACCCGTTTTGCCAATGCTCGCCCCTGTGTCTCGGTGTCTGCCAAAGGTGTTCTCTTGCCCGACTAGGCTCGTTCTGTCCCACGTCTCCAAGTGCATTTGGATAATCCGTGCCACAAGATACGTCCCACCGTCAAACCATGCAGTCTTGTCCGAGCCTTTTGCCCACAGCCATTTTTCGGTATCGTCCAACGTGGTTTTGTTGGCGGTGCCGTCCTTAAAGCCAAACAGATTGCGTGGGGTATCCGCCCCATTATCAAAGCTGTTGTAGCCTGACTGCGACCATTTCATCGTAATGAGCGAACGAGCTTGGCGGACAAGCTGACGCACGGCATGAAAGGCGACCTGCGGGTCCTCGCTACACGCCTGTATGCAAATATCGCCCCCTGACAACTCAGGGCGGATCTAGTCTTGGGGGAATTTGGGCAAGTCGCTAAATTCTGGCGGTGCCTTGTCCGACAAACCCAATTTCTCCAAAAATGACGGACTTATCCCAAACGTCAAAGTCAGCCCATACGCCCCCAAGCTGTCCGCTTCGCCTGTGTCGGCAGGCGGTAAGTGGGGATTTTTGTCATAGGGTTTGATGTTTTTGCCTTGGGTCAATTTGGCAGAATACTCCGTCCAATCCTTAAACATTTGGCGAATCTCATCAACATTGGTGTTGTGTAACTCCGCCACCAAAAAATACACATGGTGCTGAACGGGCGTGGTAATGCCTGCTTGGTGCGTGCCATAAAAATCATAAGTCATCTCAGCAAATGGATTGGGCGGTGTTTGGCTGTCAGGATTGCCCTTAGCGGTGGGGGCAGTGATTTGGTTTTGGGCGTTGTTGCAAGCGGTCAATGCCCCTGCCCCAATCAAGGCAGTCGCTCCCATTTTTCCCAAGAAAGCTCGGCGGTTGGTCATGATTGCTCCTTTTGTCATTTGTATCCAAGAAACTTTAAAATTACCACAAATGTAATAATGTTTGGGTGTAGGGGCGTGCTGTGCACTCCTATAAAAATTGGTATGTTATCGAAGCAGTCCCTACAAAGCCTGTGGCAAATATCAAATTCGTTAGGTGTATAAAAATACAAAAAGCACCCATGTCTTATCGGTGCTTTTTGTGGCTTGTGGATTATTCCATGACAATGCCCATTTGCCCAAGTGGTTCGCCAAGTTTGTTCACTGCTTCGGCAAGCTCTTTGGTGTTCTCATCAGTTAAGTCGGTATAAGGCTTATAATCCTTGTCGTCCACTTTGTATTTATCCAACAAATCATTCACCGCTTTAAACCGCTCCTCTAAGGTCTTAACCAGTTCAGGATTTTTGGCGGTAAGTTTGGGTTTTAAAATTTCAAAAATCTTTTCTGCCCCTTCAACGTTTGCCTTAAAGTCATAAAGGTCGGTTTTTGAAAAAATCTCCTCCTCGCCTGTGATTTTGGTGGTGGAAACTTCATTCAACAAATCCACCGACCCTTGAATCATAAGCTCGGGCGTAACTTCGGCGGTGGGAATTTTAGCTCTTAGCTCTTTGATGTCAGCGATGAGCTGGTCGGCAAGCTCTTCGGTACCTTGGGTGGTGTTTTGTGTCCATAGGATTTTTTCAATGGCGTGAAAGCCCGTCCATTTTTCGCCTTGCTCAAGGTCGGCTTCACGGTTATCAATGCGTGGGTCTAAGTCGCCAAAACTCTCGACAATCGGCTCACTGCGTTCAAAATACATACGAGCCAAGGGATAAATCGCTTTGGCTTCGTCCAATTTACCTTCTTTTAAAAAGCCGACAAATTTTTCGGTATCGGCAAGCAGATTGTCAATTTGCCCTTCTACCCATTGTTTGTATTCGGCGGTTTCGGCAGATAAGTCCACTTGGGCGGACTCGGCAGTTTGTTCGGTTTTGGCAGGCTCAGCAGGTTGCTCGGCTTTAGTGTCGGTCGTTTGGGCGGGTTGATCAGCTTTTGGTTCGGCAGGCTTTTGGCAGGCGGTTAGGGCAAGGGTCAACGCTAAAGACAGAACAGACAGGCGGATTGATGCTTTCATAAAATCTCCCATAAAAAATAGATAATATTAATAACAATTCTTATTTAAATTATACGCCCAAATTGCAGGGCAATCAATAATCTTTGTAAAATTTATGCAATCAAGTCTTAGATTAAAGTTTTGTATCAAAAACGTATCTGTATCTTTTCTATGATTTTAAACTTTGCTATAATCCTTTTAATTAACCCTTTTTCATCCATTTTTAGGAATCAAACCCATGAAACTACTAGCTCTAAGCACAATCTGTACTGCAGTTGTACTGACTGGCTGTAACGCAATGACCAAAGCTTCTGACAAAATTTTCTACAAACAAAGCAATTTCTCTCAAGTAGAAAGCACCGAATATCCAGTAGGTGAAGGTCCAGAATATGACCACGAAGCAAAACATGAAGCAGCCTTGGCTGACATGCAACAAACTCAAGAAGCTGGCGCACAGCGTCCAACTGCTGACTCTACTGTTAAGCATGACGAGATCGCACAGCCTGCTGAAGCAGCTGCCGAATAATCATGGCATTCAAAAAAACCTGCCTAATGGCAGGTTTTTTTATTTAGCATTCAATCTACTCAAAAAAACCCCGAACTAATTCGAGGTTTTATCAATAAAAATCTTGTTATATAGATTAGTATTTACGTACTGTGCGAACTTGCTCGCGCCATACTTTTTTCTTGTAACGCTTAACAGCAGCGGCTTTTTTGCGCTTACGTTCTTGTGTTGGCTTTTCGAAGAATTCTTTTTTACGAACGTCAGCCAATACACCTGCTTTTTCACACGCGCGCTTGAAGCGACGGATAGCGATATCAACTGGTTCGTTCTCTTTAACCTTAACTAAAGGCATGGGACACTCCTAATAACAAGACGGATGGCATCGATCAGGCTGTATTATATTATATAGCGTCACGGTCTTGGGCGTGGGCATCAGCTCAAATCGGGATGGTTATTTCCGCTGGGCGGATTGTCTAGCCAAAATCAAGCTAAGACAAGCGCAATATTATAAATGATGCACAGACAAAATACAATCAAAATCTGCGCATAATTTGGATAAATTAGAACAATTTATTATTTGCTTTCAGTAGTAGCGGCAGCATCTGTAGCAGCTTTGTCAGCTTCAGCTGTTGCTGCATCTGCTACAGGAGCAGCATCAGTAGCTTTAGTGTCTGAATCAGTTGTGGGCGTTGTAGTGGTCGCACCAGATGCTTCAGCAAATGTTGGCTGACCGTGGTCGTCGAACTTCACTTCTTCAGCCTTTGGGGCTTTTTCGATGGCGGCCGCTTCTGCCTCTGCCACTTTATCAACAGCATGGACTTTTTCATGCTTGTCACCACACGCTGATACCAGTACCGCTGCAGCCAATGCCGCTACCAAAACTTGAACTTTCATAATATCTCCAAATAATATTAAAACATCAAGATCAGGCCAAAAATCTCAGCCAGATAATCACAGTTATCCGCTTATTATGCCACAAAATCCCACAATTTTCATAAGAATTAAATTACATATTAAAGATTTTTATTAAAATATATCAACATCAATGCACGACTACCAAACTTTACAAATTTTTTAACAAGAGATGAGTATAATGTGTCAAATTTTAACCAAAATAACCTTAAAAAATTAACAATTTGGAGTTCCTATGGCTGGTGGCAGTTTATTGATGTTACTTGATGACATCAGTACCATCCTAGATGACGTGGCAACGATGACTAAACTTGCCACCAAAAAAACTGCAGGCGTATTGGGTGACGACCTAGCACTAAACGCCCAACAAGTAACCGGCGTGCGTGCAGATCGCGAGCTGGTCGTTGTCTGGGCGGTGGCAAAAGGCTCGTTCGTCAATAAGTTAATCTTGGTACCTGCTGCACTCATTATCAGTGCGGTAGCGGCTTGGTTAATTACACCGCTTTTGATGATTGGCGGTTTGTTTTTGTGCTTTGAAGGCGCTGAGAAAATCGTTCATAAATTCGCACCTCAACTGCTGCCTCATGACCTAGATGACGAAGATGCGCATGCCGAACGCTTGGCAGCGAACGCTGATGAATCAGTTGACTTGGTTGCACTCGAAAAAGAAAAAATCAAAGGCGCCATTCGTACTGACTTCATCTTGTCTGCTGAGATTGTCGTTATCTCGCTTGGCGTCATGACTGCCAGCACATTACAAACCAAAGCTCTGGCCTTATCTGCCATCGCCATCTTGATGACAGCGGGTGTTTATGGTCTGGTTGCACTGATCGTAAAAATTGACGACGTCGGTCTAAGCCTCACTCAAAAGCCTGGCGCAGGCAGTCAAAAACTTGGTCGTGGTCTGCTAGCTTTTGCCCCGAAACTCATGAAATTCTTATCCATCGCTGGGACGCTTGCCATGTTCTTGGTCGGTGGTGGTATCTTGGTACACGGCATCGACATCCTACATCATCAAGCCGAAGACCTGGCAGCGCTCTCAGGTGTGTTTGGCGGATTAACCGAAACTGCCTATAATGGTATCGTCGGTCTATTAGCTGGATTGATCGTCCTTGCGTTCTATGTACTGCTCAAAAAAATGACAGGCAAAACCGCTCATTGATTTTAGCTCATAAAAATAACCCCTGGCTTAGCAGGGGTTGTTTTTATGATTAATGAATTAGCGTCTTTGCTCTACGATGACTACATCGATGCCATTGCTGCTTAGTTTTTGCACAGCGGCACTCACCTCAGCACGGCTCGACATGGGCGCTGATACCACCTGATAAAAGGTCGCCTGAGTTGCGCTGTCCACACGGCGCAGAATCACTGCATCCACACCTGCCAGCATGACCTGAGCACGCTTCTCATCTGCTGCTGCTGCATCAGAATAACTTCTAATCTGCAGAATATAAGTCGTCCCTGCTGGCTTGGCATCTTCTTCCGAGTCTGTCGCTGCATCGTCACCATCATAGGTGGCATCCTCTTCTACAATCTCAATCTTCGCTCCTGGCTCATCTTTGGCTTGAACGACGGCATCGGCATCCACCACTCGGTCGCTATTGGCATTTGATTCTTGGACGCTAACACCCTCAGGCACGCTACGAAAATCCTGCTTGGACAGAAGGTCATGAAACTCATAGTTAATCGGCTCAGAAGAGGTAGTCGTCGCACTACCCAGAGGGGCAGAAGCAGCGCCAGCATTGGCCTGTGGAAAGATGTCATCTTCTGCTTGGATCTGCACCGCAGTCGCACGTTTGTCATCAAAGATGGGTGAACGATAAATCAGCACAGCAATCACCGCACCAATTGCAATTGCCAAAAGCATCCAAAACAAACTCAAAAGCCCTGAGCTTTTTCGGACTTCGGTTTCTTTATAGACGGCAGACGGTTTTTGTTTATTTATCATGTTAGTTAAAATTTAATGAAATTAAATCCATAAATGCGATATTGTAGCAAGTTTTTTGGATTAAGTGGAAAATTTTACGCGCTTAGGTCAGTAATTTTGGCATATTTGGCTCAATTCATTCATCTAAAATTATGCTATAATAGAATAAAGTCAATAATAAAAAAGACAACCGCCATGATTCTAGCTGTCTCAGAAGAAACCATCACCGCCGCAGGTCTATACATCCTACTGCCGATTTTTATTGCGTTTTTGTTCTTTATCATGTGGGACATCTCCAAAAAATCGAACGCAGGCAAACAAGGCACCTTTTGGATTTTTGTCGCCTTAGGTATGGGTTTTTTTGGATTTTTGGCAAAACTCGTGATCGAATGGGTGCTTGGCAAATGGTTTATTTAACCATCTGACCAAGACCTTTATCTTTTTGCGATCATGACAGCGCGTTTTGGTGCAGGATATCCCTCTACTGTCTTAGTTGGGTCGTTTTTATCCAAAAAGTCCGCCAAAGACTGATAATCCATCCACGCTGTCGCCCGCTGCTCATCGGTTGAAGTCACATCCACATCCACACAGCGAACATCGCTAAAGCCCGCCTTGGTAAGCCACTTGGTTAAAGCAGGCACGCTTGGCAAGAAGTACACGTTATTCATTTGCGCGTAGCGATCATCTGGCACCAGCACAGTATGCTCATCGCCATCCATCACCAAGGTCTCAAGCACAAGCGTACCGCCCTTTTGTAGCTGACCTTTTAATTGCTCAAAATGCTCAAACGGTGATGCGCGGTGGTACAATACCCCCATACTAAACACCACATCAAATAGCGCACTGTCGCTGGGCAGACTCTCAAGCGGTACAGGAATGTAATGCACAGGCAAATCCACGCCCATAAAGTGCTTAATCGCCATGAACTGATGATAAAACAGACAAGACGGGTCAATGACAATCACCGATTTGGCGCCATCACCAAGCATTCTAAAACCATGATAACCCGAACCGCCACCCACATCTAAGATCCGTTTATTCTGTAAGTCCAGATGCGACCTTACACGCTCCCATTTAAAGTCTGAGCGCCATTCTGTGTCAATGTGAATGCTCTTATTCTCGTCATCAGATGACAAGAAAAACGGGCCCTTTCGCCACGGCTTTAAGTTCATGAGCAGACTTTGCGTCTTTTTAAAATCAGCCATTTGCCAATCTAGTACAGCTTCGACTTTATCGTTCAAATTCGTGCTGATGGTCGGCACTACCGGCAAGCGCTCAATGGCAGAGGCATAAAATGGCGCATGTGCATAGCGACGCTTATCCTTGATGGCAGCCAGCCAGCTGGGCATGGCAGCGATCCACTCGCCTGCTTTTAGGTGATATTTACTCATCTGCAGCAGGTGCATATATAGCGCCCGCTCAGCATTAAAAATCGTATTATTCATGATAAATTATTGTTTAAAAGCAATCATCGATACAAAGTTCAAGAACCGAAACCATGTCAGGCTACGACTAAAGCCAGCTTGAGCCAGTCGCTCATGATGCACATCCAAGGTATCAGTAATCAGCACATTCTCCAGAGCGTTACGCTTACCGCTGATCTCAAGCTCACTATAGCCATTAGCACGCTTAAAATCATAATAACGCTCTACCTGCCAAGCGTCATCCTGCTCATCGACTAGGTGCGTCTTCTCAGTTAGGATTAAGATACCACCCTCATTCAGCGCGGCGTGGCATTTATGTAGTAGTGACAAACGAACATCAGGCGGCAAAAATTGCAAGGTCAAATTCAGCACAATCATATCACATGGCTCAAATTCAATCTCGCACACATCCGCCAAAACAAAGCGAATATCATGATCAGGATAGTGCTCAAAAAGCACCGATTTGGCACGCTCAATCATCGGCGCTGAGATGTCAATGGCGTGAATCTCAATGTCGTCGGCATCAAATTTATCCGCTAAGGCAAAACTTACCGCACCCAAAGAGCAGCCCAAATCATAAATGCGGCTGATCTTTTTGCCGGATTCATTGATTTGACCGAAGGATAAATGACGCTTGGCAAAGATCGGCAACATCGCAAGCATTTGCCCATAACCTGGCACGCTGCGGCGAATCATGTCAGGAAAGCACGCCACCACTTCTTCATCAAAACTAAAACGCGCATGCTTGTCCAGCGGCGTGGTGAATAGCGTGTCACTGCCCGTATTGGGCTTAGTATCATCGTTCATGGTTGATTTTGTGATATTTGTCTATATAAACGTATTATTCTATCATTTTTTTGGCAGACTAAGGAAAAATTATGCAACACATCATCTTGGGCGGTGGCTGTTTTTGGTGCACAGAGAGCATATTTTTATCATTAAAAGGCGTGCAATCTGTCGTATCAGGCTATGCAGGCGGTACGGCTCAGACCGCAGACTATGAGACGGTATGTACAGGGCGGACAGGTCACGTGGAAGTCATCGATGTGACTTTTGATGAGAGTGTCATTGATCTTTCGGTGATTTTGGATGTGTTTTTTGCCACGCATGACCCCACAACCCTAAACCGTCAAGGCAATGACATCGGCACACAGTACGCCTCGGTGATTTTTTATACCGATGACGCTCAGCTTGATATGATTCATGACAAGATCGGCAGCTTAAAGGCAGATGGCATCGCGGTCGTGACCCAAGTTCGCCCTGCACCCAAGTTTTATCGAGCGGAAGACTATCATCAAAACTTCTTCGCCAAGAACCCGACTCAGTCGTATTGTAATTTTGCCATTCCGCCAAAGCTTGCCAAACTGCGCGCCAACTTTAGTGAATATTTAAAATAACATAAAGAGCAACGCACAAATCCACCGTTTGGTGGATTTTTATTGGCGCACCGTTAGCTCTCGATGTATTTTTCCGCCTCTTCTAGATTGACCGTTACAAGACTTGAGATGCCTGCGGTTGGCATGGTGATGCCTTTTAATTCATCGGCGATCTGCATGGCAAGCTTATTATGACTGATAAAAATAAACTGCACGCTATCGGCAAGCTCATGAATCAAGCTGGTAAAACGTCCCACGTTAGCATCATCAAGCGGTGCATCCACCTCATCAAGCACACAGAATGGCGCAGGATGCTGTTTAAAAATCGCAAAAATCAAGCTTAGCGCAGTCAAAGTTTTCTCACCGCCAGAGAGCACAGCCAGACGGCTGTTCTTTTTACCTTTTGGTTGTGCCATCAATACCAATCCTGCTCGCCATTTATCTGCTTTGGACAGATTCTCATCATTAATCAGCGCAAGACTCGCCTGACCACCACCGAATACTTTGGTAAATAGCGAATTAAGCTCAGCGTTCACGGCATCCAGAGCAGACAGGAATAAGGCCTTGGTCTTCTCATCGATGGCAGAAATCGCGTCTTTTAGCTTCGCCATGCTCTCTGTGATGTCGTTAATCTGAATATCCATGGGCGACACGCGCTCTTCAAGCTCGGCAAGCTCTTGGGCGGCCGCAAGGTTCACCGCGCCCAGCTTGGCGATGTCTGCCTTGATGGTATCGATACGAGCGGTGTTGTCTTTGAATTTTGGTGTTTTGGCTCGAAAATCTGCCAACATCGAAGGCAAATTAAAGCCTTCATCAATGCGCATCATCTCATCGCCCAAGTCAATCAAGCGACTCTTGCCCACCGCAGTATCTGCTGTGATTTGTGCAGCCTCTGTCTGAGCCTTGGCAAAATTCGTGTGCGCCTCAGTCAAGTTCTCTTGGAGTTTTACCTGCATGAGCTGCAATGCCTTGGCGGCCGCCTCATGCTCTTCGCTGATAATCTTAAGCGCAGCGGTCTGAGCTTTGGCGTCTTTGAATGCTGCCTCAAGCTGTGGCAGCTTGGCGGTGAGATTTTTTTCGTTGTCTTTGACAGCCTGAATGTCGGTCTCAGCCTGACTTAGGTTCTTTTGGGCAAGTTCAAGCAGTCTTTGGGTGTGGGTGAGAGCTTGGGCGAGCGTGCTGTTTTTTAGCTGAAGTCCCTGATGTTCATCTGTCAGTGCCTTAACTTGAGCGTTTAATTCATCCATGCTTTTGGTCATGGCCGTCATCGTGTTTTGTGCCGATTCAAAACGCGGCAGATGCTCGCTCAACTGCTGAATTCCATCAGCTATTTGACTTTCTAATACTTTAAGCTCGCTTCCGATCTCTTCTTTCTCTTCATCCAGAGCGGCTTTATTCTTGGCAAAATTCTCTCGCTTGATGGCGTCAGTTTGGATTTTGGCCTGCAAGATCGTATGTGCCTGCTGTACCTTATGAAGGCTTGAGAGCACGACGGCCATCTGCGCGCTTTTCTCATCTTGGGCGATTTTGAGTGCTTCAAGCTGTATGGTGTGAGTTTTTAGTGTTTTTTCGCTTTGCTCCAGCTCATCTTCTAATGCGCCCAGCTCATCTTCTAGCTGACCCAGACGCCTGCTGTGTTCAGCTTTTTGGCTAAGTAGTGACGACTCTGCGCCAAAGCTTGAGCCATGAATCACACCGAACGAGCCAATCAGCCAGCCTGTCTTGGTCAAGATCAATCGACCATCTGTGATCTGATCGCTCAGCCGAGATAAAGCCTGCTCATCAAGCTCTTCATCCAGCAAATAACAAGCATCGAACAGCTTTAATCTTGGCGCGTCGAACAACTGCCCAAAAGCAATGAGATTACTATCATTCACGCCATAGCCGCCGCCTGTCTTAAAGATGGCTCGGCTCGCTTGTTTATCCTTGGTGCTCGGCGCTGCCAAAGCTGCCTTTAATGCCAAATCATCAAAGATCTTAGCATCCATCCAAAACCCCAAGAATTCATCCAGCACCCCAGCAAAGCTCTCACCCTGACGGCTCAGGCGCACCACGTCCTTTAGGCGTGTCAGATGCGAAAAATCATCGGCCTTGGCTGATGTCTCTTCTACCTTTGGTTTGGCATGCACCATTTTATGTAGAATGTCGTATTCACTCGCCAAGGCGGTATGGCGCTTCTCAAGGGTGGCGTGAGATGATTGTAGCGATTGAACCGTCTTGGTCATCTCGTCAAGCTTGTCTTTATCATCATCGTCCGCCAAAGATTCTTGGCGTAGGCTTAGCGTCTTAATCTCGCCTGCCAAGCGATTCAATTCATCAGCATCAGCGCTATTTTCTTTGCCAATAGACTCAAAAGACAACACCAGCTCATTGTGTTTTTTTATCCATTTTTCGCGATTGGCCAGCACGCGGCTTTTTTGAGATTCGGCAAGTTTTTGGGCATTTTCTAGGATGTTTTTTTGAGCTTGAAGTGTGTTCACATCGTCTCGGATGCTTTGCCAATTACCCTGAAGTTGTTTAAGTTCGGCTTGTTTTTGGGTAAGTTGATCGCCCAACACCTTTAATGATGGCTCAATGCTTGCACGCTCTTCGTTTAGCTTGGTCAGCTCTTTTTTGGCGTGCTCGATGCCATCTTGCGCTTCGGTTTTGATGAGTGTTAGTCTTTGGATTTTATCATCGGCTTGGCTAAGCTCTTGATTTAAGGTATAAAAATTATGCTGAGCGGTCTGCTCTGCCATCTGCGCATTATGGTATTTGTCACGCGCGTCGTCTTTTAGCCATTGTCCCTCGGCGACCTTATTAGACAGACGTTCAAGCTCCACTTTGGCTTTATTCACCACAGTTTCAAGTGCGTTCAGAGTCTCTGATGAGCTGACTTGCTGTATTTTTTTGTGTTCGTGGTATTGCCATGCTTCAAAGATGCGCTTTAATAAATCTTCTTTATTAATTTTGGCAAGCTCATCGGAGAGCTCTTGATATCTTTTGGCGGATTCGGCTTGGCGCATGAGCGTGCGCTGTTGTTTTTTTAATTCGCCTTGTAAGTCGGATAATCGCTCTAGGTTATCACGGGCTTCGTCGAGCTTTTTTTGAGTTTCGTCACGGCGCGCCTGATAGCGAGACACCCCTGCCCCCTCCTCGATGAACGAACGTAGCTCCATCGGGCTAGAATCCACGATTCGCCCAATCATTCCCTGCTCGATCACCGCATAACTACGCGCACCCAGACCTGTACCCAAGAACACATCCACGACATCACGGCGACGCACTCGCTGACCATTGATGAAGTAATCAGACTTGCCATCTTTGGTCACTTGGCGGCGCAGAGTCAATTCTTGATACAGATTCAGTGCGTGGCGAATGCCACTCGTCTCATCCTGAGTATGCTCAAAGGTCAGCTCCACGCTTGCCAAAGATTTGCCCGCTCGACCTTCCACCCCAGCGAAGATCACATCACTCATCGCCCCGCCACGAAGCTGTTTGGCAGACGTCTCACCCAGCACCCAGCGAATCGCGTCAATCACGTTCGACTTACCACAGCCATTCGGCCCGACAATGGCAGTAATGTCGTGCTTAAAGGTAAAAGTGGTGGGATTGGCAAAGGATTTAAAGCCGGCAAGTTTTAGGGATTTTAGGCGCATGATTTGGCAGTTTTTGTGATAATAAGAAACAAAAGATGGCTATTATAACAAATTTTGAATGTCGTTTTGTGCAATCTGTGCGGTTTTCTTGGGTTCTAACAATCAACTAATGCGTGTCAAGATTTAAATCAAAAGACTGATTTCAACTTGCCATAAAAAAGCCTTGATCAATATCAAGGCTTTTGTCGTATTCAGCATAAGTTAGCCTGAAAAAGCACCCCAAACCAATTGACAACCCACCACAATCAATAGGCACGCAAAGGCTTTTTTGAGTGTGGCAGCAGGCAGTTTGTGGGCGATTTTTGCTCCAAGTTTGGCGGTAATAAAGCTCGCCACACTAATGGCAACAAAGGCAGGCAAATGTACAAAGCCAAGCAGTCCTGCCACAGGCTCGCTCATATTCGCCACATGGCTGCTACCAAACCACATAAAGCCAAGTGCGCCAGCAATGGCAATCGGCAAGCCGCACGCTGCAGAAGTCCCGACCGCTTGTTTCATGGGCAGACCCGCGTGGGTAAGATACGGCACATTTAGACTGCCACCGCCAATCCCAAAAATCGCCGAAGCCATGCCAATGACACCGCCCGCCACGCTTTGGCTCATCGGCTTAGGCAGGGGCTTGATGTTCTCATCCGCCTTTTTCATGAACATCTGAATAGACATGATGATGGCAAACACACCAATCAGACCTTGCAAATAATCACCTTGAATCAGCGTTGCCACCCACGCCCCGAACAGCGAGCCGATGACCAAGCCGTAGGTTAGGTTCTTAAAGACATCCCAGCGCACACCTCCCTTTTTGTTATGAGCAGTGAGCGAGCTGATAGAAGTGATGATGATGGTTGCCAGTGCCGTCCCCACCGACACATGCGGGATAATCTCACTCGGGAAAGCATACGCCCCCAAAATCCACACCAACGCAGGCACGATGATCAGACCACCGCCCACGCCAAACAGCCCTGCACACACACCCGCAAACGCTCCTGCGACCACAAACCACAGATACATCATAATGACACACTCATCAATTAATAAAATTGTGCTATTATAGCCCAATTTTACTCATTTTAAAAAACCAAAATTATGGCTTTTGTTACATCTACGCTTCACACCCATTTTGACAGCACGGACAGCACCAACACCCAGCTTATCCACGCCATCACAGACGGCGCGCACTCCCATATTACCCCCCACCTATACACGGCAAGCCACCAGACGGCAGGGCGTGGACAGCATGGGCGGACGTGGGTGAGCGGTGCGGACAATGTTTTTTTAAGCCTATATATCCCCATCGGAAATGGAGCATATGAGCTAAACACATTGTCGGGACTACTTTCGCTTGCTGTCGGATATGAGCTTGCTAATTTGCCCATTATCCAAAACATCAACACCCACCGCCAGACGGCTAGCCTACCCCCCATTGGCGTCAAATGGGCAAATGACGTGGGATTTTATGATGATAAGGCAGGATTTTTTAAAAAACTCTCTGGCATTTTAATTGAGCCTGTTTTTAAAAAATTGGATAAAAATACGCTTGTGGGTGTGGTGATTGGCGTGGGGTTAAATGTCAATAATTCGCCTGTGATAAAAGACGGTCTTTATCAAGCGACGTGCTTAAAAGAATTATCCGACATAAAAACAACAGCCCAAGATTTATATATCCCAATGGCAAATGCGGTATTTCAAGCGGTAGAAATTTGCAATCATTGTAAAGAACCCATGTATCTGCAAAATTTTATTGATAAATTTAACGCCAATCATCTTTTGACCGATAAACTCATTCATATTTTTATGCAAAATAATATGACGGATATTTATGCCAAAGGCAGATGTATCGGCATTGGCAATCAAGGCGAATTGTTATTGAATGACAATGGCGATATTAAGCCGATATTTGCAGGTATGGCAAAAATCGTTACAAACTAAGGAAAGTCATGAAAAAACTTTGGCTGGATTTGGGCAACACCCGCCTAAAATATTGGATTGTAGATAACGACACCATTATCGCCCATGACGCAAAAGAACACCTAAAAGCCCCCAATGAATTATTGCTTGGACTGCTTGGCACATTGGCGAGCTTTGAGCCTGAATTTGTGGGGATTTCTAGCGTGCTTGGCGAAAAAATCAACACCGCCATTGACAAGACCTTGCAAGGCTTTGCCGTACCCTTTGAATTTGCCAAAGTCAATGCCACACATCCCCTTTTGGCAAGCCACTACGACCCCAATCAGCTTGGCGTGGACAGGTGGCTACAAATGCTTGGCGTGGTGGATAACACCAAAAAACAATGCGTGGTGGGCTGTGGCACGGCTTTAACGATTGATTTGATAGAACACGGCACGCATTTGGGCGGATATATCCTACCTAACGTCTATATGCAACGCCATGCCCTGTATGCAGGCACTCAGCAGATTGCGGTGAAGGCTGGGCGGTTTGACAGCACCGAATTGGGCAAAACGACCTTTGATGCGGTCAATCATGGCGTACTGTTTGGCGTGGTGGGGGCGGTGCGTGCGTTGCAAGCAGACTACCCTGATTTTGAGATTACGCTCACAGGGGGCGGGGCGGATATGATAAATGTGCAATTTGATGATGCCCTAAAGGTAGAAAAAGAACTGCTGCTCATCGGTCTAAAACGGTATTTTGATCGCTAAAAAACCGCTAAATAATCTTTAGCGATCAGCATAGTATCGGTCACTTAAATAACCAAAATTGCAAAATAAAAGAGCATCACGCAACACAATAAGCCAAGCACCCACAGCACCGAGCGCACCAACGGCATATTAAAGGCGTACGCCGCACCGTAGCCAATTCTCAGTAGTACATATAGGCACGCCAGCACATTGATCACATTCTGTGGCACAAAACAATACATCGCCACGATCACAGCCGCCAAGAAAATCGGCAACCCCTCAAAGCTGTTCTGCTGAGCAGCATTCATGCGCGCTGACAGCCCTGTCACATGACTAAGAAACTGTCTTGGATTGGCATTATCCGACATCTTAAACCCGCCTGTCGCCTTGGCAAGCATGGCAAACACCAAAGGCAGCAGACACGCCACCAACATCGCCTTGATGGCAATGTCCATGTCAGATGAGAAATTGGCGACGAACATCGTGATGATATTCATGACGCAACTTCGATGATTTCATAATCATGAGTGATGTTCACACCGCCATCAGCCAGCATTTTTGAGGCCGAGCAGTATTTGGTCGCAGACAGCTCGATCGCTTTGGCAACTTGTGATTCTTTGACATTCGTGCCTGACACCACAAAGTGCAAATGAATGTCAGTAAACACCGCAGGAATCGCATCGGTACGCTTGGCAGAGACTTCGCAGTGGATGTCCGCGACCGCTTGGCGAGATTTTTTTAGAATACTCACGACATCATAACTGGCACAGCCACCCAAACCCATCAAAATCAACTCCATCGGCTTAGCACCCAATGTCTGAGCAGAATCGATGATCACCTCATGACCTGAGCCACTTTTGGCACTAAAATTAATCACGTCATTTTTTAGCCATGACACACGGGCATTCATATCAGACATACAGCACTCCAATTTATTAGATGACTATTAGGTTATTAATATAATACATGAAAACAGCTACACTATGGCGGTTTTTTGCAGGATTTTCAAGGTGTAATCGGTTGGTCGTTTCATTTTATATGACAATAAAGCAAGCCAAAAGTTAGCGATCAACCCAAAAACCATCTAGAAACATTTTTATTCAAAAAATATTACACTTTTTGGTGAAAATTTGTTTTAATAGTCATTAAGTTATCTGCCCATTATTTTGGGTAGAATTTTTATAAATTTTAAATAATGAGTTTAGTCATGATTGATTCAGACGGCTTTCGAGCCAACGTCGGTATCATCTTGGCAAATACACAAGGTCAAGTGCTTTGGGCAAAACGCATCGGACACGACAGCTGGCAATTTCCACAAGGGGGGATCGATTATGGCGAAACTCCACTTGATGCAATGTACCGCGAGCTACATGAAGAAGTCGGACTTTATCCACAGCACGTGGAATTGCTTGCGGTTACCAAAGATTGGTTACGCTACCGCTTACCAAAACGTTATATCCGCACCAACCAAGAGCCTTTGTGTATTGGGCAAAAACAAAAATGGTTTTTGCTCCGCTTAGATGAAAACAACACCCAACACATTCGATTTGATACTTCAAAACCCGAATTTGATGAGTGGCAATGGGTCAGCTATTGGTATCCTTTAAATCAAGTCGTCGCTTTTAAGCGCGGCGTCTATCAAAAGGCATTGCAAGAGCTGATAGAACGACTCCCCCTAAAAAGCGAGCTGATTCTACCACCCTCCAACTACTAACCAAAAAAGATCAAGCAGTCGCTTGGTCTTTTTTTTGTTCACAGAAATATTCACAAAAACCAACTAATAAAACTTAGATAAAAATCAAAAATTTCGCTATAATGAGCGGTTAATCATTTCAAAAAATTCGGACAATCATGGCAATTATCCACCCCCAATTTAACCCTGTCGCCCTAGATTTAGGCTTTATTGAGCTGCATTGGTATGGGCTTATGTACTTGCTTGCATTCTTATTCGCATATGGCTTGGCAAGCTATCGCGCCAAAAAACGCGGCGATTTCACTCAAGAAATGGTCTCAGATTTGGTATTTTATGGGGCGCTGGGTGTGATTTTGGGCGGTCGTATCGGCTATGTGATTTTGTACAATTTTGGCGAATTTTTATCCAATCCTGCCTACCTACTGCGTGTGTGGGAAGGCGGCATGAGCTTTCATGGTGGCTTTGTTGGTGTGCTTTTTGCTATGTATTTTTTTGGACGTAAATACAAAAAATACGCCTTTACCGTGCTGGATTTTATCGCGCCTGCCGTGCCAACGGGGCTTTTGTTTGGGCGACTGGGCAACTTCATTAATGGCGAGCTGTGGGGGCGCGTATCGCACGGCGATTATGCTCATCTGATGTATTTTCCCCAAGCAGTTCACGCCGACCATGAGCTCATCAACGCCGACCCAAGCCTGCACAATATCGCGATGCAGATGGGCGATTATTTCCTACTGCCACGCCACCCAAGCCAGTTATATCAAGCACTGACCGAAGGCGCATTACTGTTCATATTGCTGTGGTGGTTTAGCGCCAAGCCACGTCCGCGCTATGCTGTATCTGCGCTGTTCTTGTTGGGTTATGGTTGCAGCCGTTTTATTACCGAATTTTTCCGTCAGCCAGATGTTGGCTATGAGCTGATCTTTGGATGGATGAGCAAAGGGCAACTATATAGCTTGCCGATGATCATCGCTGGCTTGATTTTGATGGTGCTCGCCTACAAAAAGAACATCTACGATTGGCAAAAAGCCTAAGGCACGGACATGAAACAATATCTAGAATTATTACAACACATCCTAGACAAAGGACAAGACAAATCTGACCGCACCGGTACAGGCACTCGTTCGGTGTTTGGTTATCAAATGCGATTTGATTTGACGGATGGATTTCCCCTACTTACCACCAAAAAAGTACACATGAAATCCATCACGCACGAACTGTTATGGTTCATCAAAGGCGATACTCACGTCAAATATTTGCAGGACAATGGTGTAACCATTTGGGACGAGTGGGCGACCGCGGAGCAGACAGCAAGATTCGGTCGTCAAGAAGGTGATTTGGGCCCTGTTTATGGTCATCAGTGGCGTAACTTTGGAGCGACCAAAAACGCTAACGGCTCGTATCAGACAGACGGCTTTGATCAGATCAAATGGCTCATCAACGAAATCAAAACCAATCCCGACTCTCGCCGCCTCATCATCTCAGGCTGGAATCCCAATGAAGCCAGCCAAGTCGCCCTACCACCCTGTCATACGCTGTTTCAGTTCTATGTCGTGAATGACAAGCTGTCCTGTCAGCTGTATCAGCGCAGTGCGGACGTGTTTCTGGGCGTGCCATTTAATATCGCAAGCTACGCCCTATTTACCCATATGATCGCTCAAGTATGCGGGCTAGACGTGGGCGAATTTGTGTGGACGGGCGGCGATACGCATTTGTATCATAACCATTTTGAACAGGCAAAATTACAATTAACCCGCGAGCCATTGCTACTTTGTCAGCTTAAATTAAATCCTAAAATTAAGGATATTTTTGCCTTTGGTTTTGATGATATCAGCATCGAAAACTACCAATCGCATGAACGCATCAAGGCAGACGTGGCGGTGTGATATGAATAACATCAAGATCGTCCATGTGGTCGCCAAAGACCGCCAAAACTGCATAGGCAAAGCCAACGACCTAGCTTGGCATATCCCTGCTGATTTAAAGCATTTTAAAGAGATTACCACAGGGGGCGTGATTGTCATGGGGCGAAAGACCTTTGAGTCGCTCGGTCGACCTCTGCCCAATCGGACACATCACGTCATTACACGAGATACGGCATGGACAGCAGACGGTGTGGCGGTCGCCCATGATTTGCCAACCACCATCAAGAGTGCCAAAGCTGACGCGACGCGACTGGGTAAAGATAGAATTTTTGTTATTGGCGGAGGCGAGATTTACCGCCAAAGCCTAAGCATGGCGGATATCTTAGAAATCACCGAAGTCGATCTGGACGTGCAAGGTGACACGCATTATCCTGCCATCGGCAATGAATTCAAGGAAATCTGGCGTTCAGAGCAACAAACCGATGATAAGAGCGGCATTGCTTTTGAATTTACCACTTGGCAGCGCCAATCTTAATCCATCGTTCTCATTATCAACGAACCGCTCTTTGGCGGTTTTGTTTTATCTATTCGTCAAAAAATGCTAAAATAACCGACAGTTTATTTATCATTTAGGAATGACATGCGCCACTTGCTACTTTTGCTCGCTGTACCTGCCGTTTGTTTGACCGCTTGTTCGCCAAAGAGCGATTACCAAAGCATCGAAGGCAAAACGATGGGGACAACTTATCACATCACCTTCAAAAACAACAACCAAAACAGCGCAGACATTCAAGCCGCCATTGATGCACGCCTTGAAGAAGTGAACCAAAGCATGTCCACCTACATCGAAGACAGCGCAATTTCAAAGTTTAATCGACTGCCGAGCAATCACCCCATGTCGCTGGATAAGGATTTCTTGCAAGTACTTGGCGACAGTCGTGCCATTTATCAGGCGAGCGGTGGTAGCTTCGATCCGACGGTTTACCCTTTGGTGGAGCTGTGGGGCTTTGGCTCGAAGATGAGCGTCGAGCGACTGCAATCACCACCCACAGACAATGAAATAAACGCCATCAAAGACAAAATCGGTCTGGATAAAGTCATTCTAACCAATGACAGCATCCATAAGATACACGATGGCGTGGGTCTGGACTTCTCAGCGATCGCCAAAGGCTATGGCGTGGACACCATCGCGCGCGTCCTTACCGATGATTATCAGATTACCGATTATATGGTAGAGATTGGCGGTGAAGTCGCCACCAAAGGCGTGAATGCCAAAGGCAGTGCATGGACACTAGCCATCGATTCGCCCGTGATTGACAGCTCTATTGCCAGTCGAGAGACCATCACCACCATCACCCAAAAATCAGGGCAAACCCTACACATGGCAACGTCTGGTGGCTATCGCAATTCGGTGGAATTTAACAGGGTGCGCTACAGCCACACCATCAACCCAACCACCGCAAAACCTGTGGCAGGTTCAGCACCTAGCGTCACTGTTTTGCATGATAGCACCGCACTGGCAGACGGCTGGGCAACAGCACTGACCGCCGTACCATATGACAATGCACTGCGGATGGCAAACGACCATCACATCAAAGCATTATTCATCATCGAGAATACAGATGGCAAAGGCTTTAAATTGGTTAAATCAGACGCGCTCACCACGTTCGATGCCAAATAAATAGACCAGAGGCACAGCACTACTTCTTTTTAGCACTTTATTTGACGTGGGTTTTGTTTTACAATGCTTATGAGTAGTTATTTTAACAATCAGATTTAAAAAAAATAAGGATGACACATGGCGACTTTCTCACCAACCCTACAATTCTCTAAACGCTGGCTTGCCACCCCAAATGCTGTCAAGCAAGCCTTCCATCAAGAACTAGACGACATCATTCACATGCTCGGTAGCGATATCGCCGCCAAGGATTATCAGTTCACGAATAACGATTTCGGCGGCGCAGTATCTGAGCTACTAAGCACGCACCAAGGCGAATCGAAGGAGCCTATTAAATTGGTACATAGCATCGACACCACGCCACTCATCCAAGAGACTCACGGCGAATTTAGCCCAGAAGAATTGTCCGATGTTGAAGCGCGCATCAGTGCAAAATTATCGGCGCAGTTAGATGATTTCTTGGGCGAGCACATGGTGCATCTGTCTGGTGATCTAAAGGCATGGGTAAGCACTGCGGTCAAAAACGAACTGGCAGATTACAAATCAAATCAATAAAACCAAAACAATAACATAAAGAGATCATCATGAGCCGTCATAGCGACATCATCGTCATCGGCGCAGGTCCGGCAGGGCTTGCGTTTGCCAGATATTTTAAAGGCACCGACCTAAACATCACCCTCGTTGAAAAGGCAAGCCTAGACAGCATCGCAAATCCTGCTTATGATGGGCGTGAGATCGCTTTGACACACCGCTCAAAAGAAATCTTACAAAACTTAGGCGCATGGCAACGTTTCAACACCGATGACATCTATCCATTAAGAGATGCTAAGGTGTATAGCGGCACCTCTGATTATGCTTTACATTTTAAGGTACCAACTGACCTAAAAATACTCAGCTCATTGGACAGATTGGGCAATCTCATCTCAAACCGCAACATCAGACAAGCACTGTACGATGAAGTTAAAGATCTACCCAATGTCACATTATTGACAGACAGCACCATCACATCCGTCGAGACCAACTCTCAGCAAGCCATCGTTACATTAGATGACGGCTCAGCCCTAACCGCCAACCTACTCATCGGTGCAGACAGTCGCCTGTCATTCGTACGTCGCACACTTGGCATCGGGGCGCAGATGAACGATTTTGGGCGCACGGTGATTGTCTTTAGGGTCAGCCACCCTATATCTAATGGCGCCACCGCCCAAGAATGTTTCTTCTATGGGCGCACCCTTGCCCTGTTGCCACTGCACGACAACCTAACCAACTGCGTCATCACACTGGATAACACACAGGTCGCTGAGCTACTCGCCATGACTGCTGACGAACTTGCCAAAGAAGCGCAGCGCATGATGGGCGACAAGCTGGGTGAATGCACAATCGCAGGCACGGTTCATCACTACCCGCTCATGGGCGTTCATGCCAAGACTTTCATCGCAGAGCGCGCCGCACTGATTGGTGATGCCGCTGTTGGTATGCACCCTGTCACTGCACATGGCTATAACCTCGGCCTGATCAGCGTTGATATTCTGGGTAGTCTTGTTATGAATGCCCACCGCAAGAATGGCGACATCGGCAGCGCCAAGCTGCTACATACCTACAATCTACACCATCAGCGTCACACCAGACCGCTCTATCATGGCACGAATGCGATGGTATCGATGTTCACCAATGACTCAAGACCTGTGCGCATACTGCGCGATGTCGCCCTTCGCACCAGTAACAATTTCCCGCCGATTAAGCGCTGGATTGCTGGACAATTAACCGGCAAATAAATCAAAAACGCATCCATTGGTGCGTTTTTTAGCTGCCGACATATCTGTCTTTACGAAAATTCATCGCCAATATCGCATTTAAAATCAGCATACCCATGATTGATAAGATGAAGGTCTGCAGATTTAGATAAAATAATGACAACAATAACACCGCCCCATCCATCACCATTAAGACTTTACCAGCTGGAATGTTATGGCGGTCTTGGACGTCTAGCGCAAGCAAATTAAAGCCACCAAGCGTCGTACGATGGCGAAATAATATCAAAAGCCCGATTCCAATCAGAATATTGGCCAAGATCACGACGTATGCGGGGCTAGGCTGTGCGACATCTATAAAATAAGGGTGTATCTCGGTCATCACAGACAGCAGCGCAACAGCTACCGCCGTGCGTACAATCATCTTACCGCCAAGTCTGCGATAACCTAAATGATAAAATGGCAAATTCACCACGAAAAACCACACGCCAAAGGCAACGCCTGTCGTATGATGCAGCATCATGGATAAACCAACCGTACCGCCCAGAGCAATGGCACTTTGCTTTAGAAGCATGACGCCAAAGCCCACAACAAACGTCCCAATCAGCACCGCAAGAAAATCTTCAAAAGGCGTATGCTGAATGCCTTTTGGCTTGACGTGGAGTAATTTTATCGACATGACACATCAGTGACTAAAAAAGTAAAATTATAACACAGTAACCATTAAGACAGTAAAGACCAATCCAACCTTATAGTCATCAATCGTGTAGCGCCTTATAAATCGTACTCGCCAAGACCCTACCAATGCCTTTAACACTGGCGATCTCAAGCTCAGATGCACTGATGAGCTGCTGGATACCGCCGAAGTGATTGAGTAGTTCACGCCGTCTTTTCTCGCCCAGGCCTGGGATGACTTCTAGCACTGACGACCCACGAGCTTTGTCGCGTTTTTTACGGTGATTGGTAATGGCAAAGCGGTGCGCCTCATCTCGAATATGCATGATCAGATGCAGTGCCTTAGAGTCCATGGGCAGGTCGATCGGCTCATGATTGATAAAGTGTAGCATCTCAAGCCCTGCCTTACGCCCTTCGCCTTTTGACACGCTGACCAGCAGCGTATCATCTAACTTACCTAATTCGCTTAGCACTTCTTTGGCGATGTTTAATTGCCCTTTACCACCATCGATTAACAATAAATCAGGCAATTCATGCTTGGCATATCGACGCATGAGCACCTGACGCATAGCCGCATAGTCATCGCCGCCTGTTATGTCGTGGATGGCATATTGGCGATAATCACGCTTGCGAGAGCCGCCAGAGTCGAACACCACGCAAGATCCCACCGCCGCCTCGCCCATCGTATGGCTGATATCAAAGCACTCAATGCGATCAATGGCTCGTGGCGATACCGTCTCAAGCACTAACTTTAAGGCATTAAAGCGCGCTTTTAGTTCATAATAATCTGTCATCTTAGCCTTAAGGGCGTTGTCAACATTTAACACCGCCAGACTTAGCCATTCGCTGCGATGCTTTTGGACGCGGTGTTTGATTTGTGTTTTTTTGCCAAATTGCTCACTTAATAGCTCTGCGATGGTATCAGCATCAGGCAGATGCTCGCTAACAATGATCTCAGCGGGCAAATCATCACTCACCTGAAAATAAAACGACAAAATAAACTCCGCCAGACGCTCAGCATTATTCTGCTCAGCAAGCACAATCTCATCGGGAAAATAATTCTTACCGCCCAGCACCTTGCCGCCGCGAACGGTCAGCACATGGATGCTCGTCACGCCCGCCTTGTGATCGACGGCAAAGACATCCGCCTCCCCCTCTAGGCGAAACACTGCTTGGCGCGCCTGCATCTCACTGACCATGGTGATTCGATCACGATAAAATGCCGCCTGCTCGAAGTTTAATTCCTCTGCTGCCCTTTCCATTTTGCTGACCAGCATTTCTTGGACTTGGGCATTCTCCCCACTTAGGAACAATAGCGCGCTATTAACATCATCCAAATACTCTTCGCGGCTAACCATACCCACACAAGGCGCCTTACATCGCTTGATCTGATATTCAAGACAAGGTCGTTTTCGCGTATTAAAATAACTGTTGGTGCAGTTTCTAATCATAAAAAGCTTCTGCATGAGCAGCAATGCTTCTTTTGCGCCTGTTGCAGATGGATACGGCCCAAAGAACCTTCCTTCGACGTGATTCCCCTTGCCTCGTCCGAATCCCAATCTTGGAAATCGATCAGCTGAAATGAACACATACAGATAGGACTTATCATCACGCAGAATGATGTTATACGGCGGTTTGTGCACCTTGATGAGGTTTTGCTCAAGCAGCAGTGCCTCTGTCTCACCGCGCACGATGATGATCTCGATGTCATAGATACGCTGCACGAGTGCTCGCGTCTTGGGGTGCTCTACAGTCTTGGCGAAGTAGCTGGTGACGCGGTTTTTTAGGGATTTTGCTTTACCAACGTACAGAATCTCGCCTGACTTGCCAAGCATCTTATACACCCCAGGCAGGTTCGGTAGGGATTTTAATAAGTGGTTGATGTGAGATTTTCTGTCTTTTTCGTTGGATTGACCTTGATCAAGATTGGGGGGATTTGGCGTATCATTCATGTCTATTAAATTTATCGTCATTTAGCATTGATAATAAGGCAAATTTTAGCATTTGCAAGATGTTCGCCCACATTTATCCTTTATCAAATGACAAATCTATGGCAAAATATTCATTTTATACCCAGAGAACGTCATGACCATTCAAAGCGCCAAAGATCGCCTTGACAAACTCATCAAAAAAGGTCGCAAAATCGCCTATCCTCAGCTTATGCCACACCTACTAAAGGTAAGGCTTGCCACCTATGCACCGCTCGTGGGCGCAGGCATTCGTGTGGAAGTGATGGACCTTGATAACAGTCTGTGCGTCGTTAGCATGCCACTGACCAAGCTCAATCAAAACATCGTCGGCACACAGTTCGGTGGTAGCCTATTCATGATGACCGATCCGTTTTTTATGATGATGCTCATGGCGCGACTTGGTAAAGACTATGTCGTCTGGGATAAAAAAACCACCATCGACTTCATCAAAGCCGCCGACAGCAAAGTCACCGCACGCATGAAGATCGACACCGAAGAGATTAATACCATTATCAGCCTTGCCAAGTCCGGCGAACCTGTATTCCGCGACTATCAAGTAAACATCACCGATGAGCATGGCAAAACCATCGCCAAAGTTGATAAGACCTTATACATCCGCTTACGAAGCCACAGCAAATCTCATGCGCAAACCGCACGCTTTGAATAATTTTGAACAACAAAAGCGTACAAAATAAAAACCCTGTCTAATGACAGGGTTTTTTGAGATGAGAAAAGGAGAATTAAGCTTCTTTTCTTGCACCCAATTTTTCTTTGATACGTGCAGATTTACCAAAACGATCACGTAGGTAGTAAAGCTTCGCACGACGTACGTCACCACGACGCTTCACGCTGATGCTGTCGATTAGTGGTGAATGTAGTTGGAATGCACGCTCTACACCGATACCGCTTGAGATTTTACGCACGGTGAAAGAAGAGTTCAAGCCACGGTTACGCTTAGCGATAACCACGCCTTCGAATGCCTGTAGACGCTCACGGTCGCCTTCACGAACTTTTACTTGTACCACAACAGTGTCACCTGGTGCAAAAGCTGGGTGCTCTTTAAGTTGTGAATTTTCGATGTGTTGAACTAGGGGATGTTTGTTGCTCATGGCAATCTCCAATCTAACGACATAGGCTGATACCTCTTGTGTGTGGTTAAGAGGTCGCATATCGTAACATGATCAGCAGTGAATCACTGCAAGCCCAAACCACATGGGCAAAAACTTGACTATTTTACTAGATATTTTGTTCGCATTCAAGAACAAAAGCAGTTTTTATCACTCCTCATCCAGAGATTTTAGCCATTGAGCCTGTTCTTTGGTCGGGGTGAATTTCTCCCACAGGTCGGGGCGACGCGCTTTGGTACGTTTTACTTGTTGAGTGAATCGCCATTTTGCGATATTGGCATGATGACCTGACAGTAGCACATCTGGCACTGCCTTACCTTGAAATTCGATCGGCTTGGTATAATGCGGACAGTCAAGCAGTCCATCCACAAAGCTGTCTTCGACCGCTGACTTATCGTCACCCATCACGGCAGGAATGCGCCGAATGACGCTATCCATCAGCACCATCGCAGGCAGCTCCCCGCCTGTTAATACATAATCACCAATCGACACCTCAACATCGACATAGCATTCCAGCAGACGCTCATCAATGCCTTCATAACGACCACACAGTAGAATCATGCCATCATAATCAGCAAACTCCACCACGCTTGGCTCATCCAGAGTCTTACCTTGCGGCGACATATAGACAACAGGACAAATTGGATCATCGATGCCTTTATCCTTAAGATAATTCGCGGCCTGCTCTTTGGCATGTAAAATCGCACGCTCCAATGGCTCTGCCATCATGACCATACCCGGTCCACCACCAAAGGTGCGCTCGTCGATGCGCTTATAATTATCTGTGGTAAAATCCCGAGGGTTAATCACATGAATGACAGTTTGCTGACGCGTCACTGCGCGGCCTGTGATGCCAAAATCACGCACCGCGCCGAACATCTCTGGCATGATACTAATAACCGCAAAAAACATACCAAATCCGATCCGCTAGTAGTCCGCGCCCCATGCTACGAGCATGGTTTGCTTTTCTAGGTCCACAGCAAGCACAATCTCTTTGTGCCATGGAATCAGTCTATCCTCGGTATCGATGCTGTCTTTGGTCGCTTTGACAGAGATGATCTCATGTGCGCCTGTCTCGAACATCTCTTTAATGATGCCAAGATTCTCGCCTTCTTCGTTAATCACAGTAAGACCAATCAAATCAGACCAATAATACTCATCTTCATCAAGACTAGGAAGATTATCTCGGTGCACCCAAATCGTTGTGCCATTCATGGTCTCAGCGACATTGCGGTCAGGAACCTCAACAAAGCTCGCCACCAAGCCTGCGCCCTGCTCTCGCCAATTCGTCGCCGTCAGCGGCTTAAATCCAGTCGCCGTCTTCATCCACCAAGGCTTCATGGCAAAAACATCAGCGCGATTGTCCGTCTCGCTGAATACCCAAAGCCAGCCTTTGATGCCATAAGGCTTCTTCAAGGTGGCGATTTTGATTAATTCATCGGCATTGGGTGTTTGTACATCGCGGCGTAAATTTGGCTTCGTGGTGATCATATCTTCATCATCTAAAAACGGATAAAATAAAAATCGGCTTGCGAAGAAGTTCTATGAACAACACAAACCGATTTTTTGTTTTAACTATTGGCGTGCGTCAAAGCCACCAATAAGTATTAAGCAGCTTGCTTAGCTTTTACTAGCTGAGCTACACGATCAGAAGGCTGTGCACCTTTAGCGATCCATGCATTGTAAGTATCTAGGTCAATGCGGAAAGCCTCTTCTTGACCACGTGCTAGTGGATTGAAGAAACCGATTTTTTCGATGTGGCGACCGTCGCGTGCAGCACGCTTGTCAGCAACAACTACTTGATAGAAAGGACGTTTTTTTGCGCCGCCACGGGCTAGACGAATAACAACCATGATAACTCTCTTTAAAAAATTAAGTAAAAAAGTTTGTTGCAAGAATTAGGTTAATAATCCTGTCGTCCGAGTTGAGGATGAGCCGATGACAAAACAGAACCATTAAAAAGACTTCAATTATACCAAAATTTGCTCGCCTTTCAAAGTAAAATCTAAAAAATATCGTATTTTTGGCAAATTTTTATCAACATTTCGAAAAGTCGCGAAGCTGTGATACAATTTTCCACATCATAACCTCAATGAACGCCAGAGCAGCCCATGAGTCATCGCCTAAGCCATTTTTTTGCCCATTTGCGCCACCGCCTATATTCTAACACTTGGCAGACGATCTTGGTGGTGATTTTTATCGTATTTGCCAGCGTTTGGCTGTCTGTATGGCTGTTTTGGCGCAGTCTGTATCTACCTGAATTAAAGAACCACGCAAGTTATCTGGCCAGTGAAATTAGGCTCATGGACAGTGTCAGCACCACCTGGCAAGATGATCCTAAAATGATGGCGTGGCTGATTGATAACAGTCATGTTGAGATCATCGATGATCCCAAGCGGTTTCCTGATGTGACCGATAAATTCTTCGTAAGCGACTTAACTGACATATTGGCAAGCGAGATCAGGCGTGAGCTTGGGCGTGAAGTTAAGGTGTTTTTTAAATTCAAGCCAGAACCCAAATTATGGGTACAAGACAGCAAATATCCCAACAGATGGCTGCGCGAGCCTGTGACTTACTATTCTCAGTACAGCACGGGCGTGCTGGCAGGTTTTGCCTTTGGATTGCCGTTCATCACTTTATTAACCATCTGGATGCTGGTGCGCGGATTAAATCGCCCACTTAAAAAACTAGAACGCGCCGCCACAGACTACATTCAACAAGGACACGCCACCACGCTCGCCACCAACAAGGGTCCGCGAGAGATTCGCCAAGTTAATACCGCTTTTAACCGCTTATTCACCACCCTAAACCAAGCCCAAAAGGAACGAACCATCATGCTAGCAGGCATCAGTCATGACCTGCGCACGCCCCTGACCAGAATGCGTCTGACGGCGGAGATGCTGCCCGATGAGTTTTTCCGCGAAGGACTGGTTTATGATATTGAGGACATGGATGCCATCTTAGAGCAGTTCATTTCATTCATGAAGGATGGCTCAGATGAACCTGTGCGCTTGACAAATCTAGACACGATTTTTAAGGAAATTATGGTGCAGTTTACCGATACGCGCTTTATCTATGAAAGTGATGTCAGCCACGATGTGCCTGTTCGCCCGCTGTCAATCAAGCGCCTCATCATCAATCTGGTGAATAACGCCATTCGTTATGGTCGTGAGCCTATTCATATTGGTGCATCGATCCTACCGCCTGCCACTGATGAGGATGCTGGTCTGGAGCTCACTGATCCGCATGCCAAATTCCCCAAGCTCATCATTCATGTCAAAGACGAGGGCGAAGGTGTGGCCGATGATCAGCTAGAGCGCATCATGCAGCCATTTGAGCGCGGAGAGACAGCACGCACCACTCAAGGCAGCGGGTTAGGTCTTGCCATCGTCAATCGAATCGCATGCTTACACCAAGGCGAGGTCGAAGCGATGAATCATCCTGAGGGAGGGCTATATGTCTGCATCAAAATCCCACTCATCACTCAAGTCGTTATCAATGACAATACCGAAGAATAGCGAAAAATAACATAAAACCACCTAAAATCACTTAGGTGGTTTTATGTTATTACTAACTCAATCAAGTCATAAAAGACTTAATCACCAATCAGCACTTTATCGCTTTTGGCTTGGGTCAGTTCATCAGCAACGATATACACGCCCGTTTGCTTAGCTGGCCAATCCATGATAAATCTTGCGCCCTTTAGATCAGGGCTTTCATCAACTTTTAGATTGGCATTGAACCAAAAGGCAATTCGTGAGACGATGGACAGCCCAAGACCGTAACCACCTGATGCGCGAGTACGACTGTCATCAAGACGCGCAAATGGCACAAAGACTTTTTCACGATCCTCTTCCTTGATGCCCTGCCCATCATCTTCAACACTAACAAAGGCGCGCCCTTTCACAACGCCTGTACTAATGATAATGCTACTCTCAGCATATCGCATGGCATTACCTGCCAAGTTCTGTACCACACGATGCAAATAACGCTTGTCTGCCATCGCCTGCGCCTTAGGCGAAGTGATATTCACTAGAACCTTGATGTCCTTACCAAGGGCATTCGTCTCACGCTCAACCTGCTTCACCAGATCACCCAAATCGACCAATTCCCACTCAAGCTTCGGCGAACCTTCTTCCAACTTAGCATAGGTCAAGATCTCATCAATCAACTCATTTAAAGACTCAATGTCTTCATCGATATATTGTTTTTGAAATTGTCTAGACTCATGGTCATCTTCGTCAGCCAGCATATCCACCGCAAAGCGAATACGCGCAACAGGCGTACGAAGCTCATGCGACACCGCACGCGTCAGCTCCCTTTGCGCCTCAATCAAACGCTTGATGTGCTGCGTCATGGCATTAAAAGTAGATGAAAGACGCGCAACATCATCATGCCCCACGACCTGCACACGAGTATTTAGATCACCCTGCATGACACGTTTTAAACCCGCCTGTAGCAACTGTAATCTGCGCTCAAGCGGGAAAATCAAACCATAAACACCCAAACTAATGAGCAATAAACAAATCAAAACCACACTGGCAATCAGATTCAGCGGAAACCAATTAAAAAGATCAATAGGACCAATGACAATAACCGAAGTATCAACTTCTGATGCCACGACAAATGAGATCAATGAGTTTTGAATACCATCGCCGTCTTTATAGAGAATGACTGGCTCATCACGACGAATGCGGGCAATCTGGCTAGAATCAAGACCCACCGAATCTATGGGTCTAATTTGAATAGGATAAGAAAATTTTTGGCTTAAAAACTGCAAGCGCCCTGTCTTAGCCTCAATAGTTGGATAATAAGACAAATCATCCAACAAGAAAATCGTCAATGCACGCACCTGACGCTCACCAACTTGGGATAGCTTAACCGTTAATAGATTATCTTCGCCAGCAATTCGGTGATACATGGTTGATTCTTTGGTGGCGGAGTCATAACGAACCACGGTTTTTTCTTCGTTGAGACGTCTGATTTCACGACCTTTAAATTCAACCGTGTTCATTGGAACAACTGAGAAACTCTCACCAAACAATCGACTGGCATCTGACAGCCAATACTGACGACGACTTGGTTCTTGTTGATGCGCCACGCCCTGACTGATAAGATAGAAAGCGCCCGTAGAGGCTTTCTCGCGATAGGATTGGATACGCTCTTGGTTGATGGTATCTACAAGCAAATAGGCGAAAAAAGCCACTGCAAGGCACACCAATAAAAGCCCTGCATAAATGCGAAAAAAGATACTGCGTTCAGTTAAAGAAATTAGCGCCATAAAAACCAACAATCATCAAAAAAAAATAAAATAAAAGCCAGCATCAGCCAGCTTTTATTTTTGGATACATCATTAGTTGCCTTCTTTGACAAACAAATAACCCTTGCTACGCACGGTTTTGATGCGCTTAGGATTCTCTGGATCATCACCAATCTTTGGACGGATGCGCGAAATGCGAACATCAATCGAACGATCTTGGCCATCGTACTCAATACCACGCAGACGCTCAAAAATATCTTCGCGGGATAAAATTCGACCTGAATTCGAAGCTAATAGCCACAGCAAATCATATTCCGCACTAGTAAAATCAACCAATTCATCATTCAAAGTAACAGAACGACCACCATTATCAATCACCAGATCACCAAACTCTAAGCGTTGTGGCGAATCTACAGAAGGTGCGGTCTCAGAACGGCGAAGCAATGCACGAATACGCGCTAGCAATACTCTTGGCTGGGCAGGCTTGGCGACATAGTCATCCGCACCCATCTCAAGGCCTAATACCTGATCCATGTCTTCGGTACGAGCCGTTAACATCAAAATTGGATTTCGGTAATTTGGTCGTACTTCACGGCAAACTGTCAAACCATCAGATCCAGGCAACATGACATCTAGCACCACTAAATCTGGCTGCTCGCTGACAATGCGACGAATCGCACGCGTGCCATCAGTCTCAATGGCGACATCCAAGCCATTACGTCTTAGATAATCTTGGGTTAGCATTGCCAATCTTTCATCATCTTCAACGATCAAGATTCTAGGAATGTCTTCTTTTTCAGGTGTTGGTGTATTCGTTGTCATGGTTATCCTTAAGCTAAATCATACGATTGCTTTATAAAATACCAACCGATTAAGCACGGTTTTTGTATTTTTGGATGGTTTGTAGCTGCGCTACGGACTCAGCCAATGCAGCCAGTGCAGCGTTCGTCTGAACGGTGTTGTTTTGATTTGCCAATAGTTGTTCAGCTGCGCGGCGTGCTTCAGCAATTTTTGCTTCATCTAGGTCATGTGCGCGTTCAGCAGAATCTGCCAAAACAGTTACGATGCTTGGTTGCACTTCTAGAACACCACCAGATACATAGATGATCTCTTCTGCACCTTCAGCATTTTTTAAGCGTAAAGTGCCTGGTCTTAGCAGGGTAATCAAAGGGGTGTGACCCGCAAGAATACCAATCTCACCATCGTGACCAGCTGCCACTAGAACGCTGATGTCGCCAGCATACAACTCTTCTCGAGCACTTACCACTCGGCATTTAAAAGTTGCCATTATACTCTCCTAATGTTAAGTCTAATGATGGCAATTTCAAGATATATAAAAATTGCCACTAATTTAGCTCACCAAACCAAACCCTAAGGTCTGGTTTGGCTTATCATTAAACTTATGCCGCTTGTAGCTTCTCAGCTTTAGCAATCGCTTCATCAATGCCACCAACCATATAGAATGCTTGTTCTGGCAGATGATCGTACTCACCTTCGATGATCGACTTAAAGCCTGCGATGGTGTCACGTAATGCCACATATTTACCAGGCGCGCCTGTAAATACTTCTGCAACGTGGAAAGGTTGAGACAAGAAACGTTGGATTTTACGTGCACGGTAAACAACCATCTTATCTTCTTCAGACAATTCGTCCATACCCAAGATGGCGATGATGTCTTTTAGTTCTTTATAACGTTGTAGGACTTCTTGCACACCACGGGCTACAGTGTAGTGCTCTTCGCCAATAACTTGTGGATCAAGCTGACGAGATGTTGAGTCTAGTGGGTCAACCGCAGGATAGATACCTTGAGATGCGATGTCACGGCTAAGTACAACTGTTGCGTCCAGGTGAGCAAACGTCGTAGCTGGTGATGGGTCAGTCAAGTCGTCCGCAGGCACGTATACAGCTTGTACAGAAGTAATCGAACCTGATTGAGTAGAGGTAATACGCTCTTGTAGGATACCCATCTCTTCTGCTAATGTAGGCTGATAACCTACCGCAGAAGGCATACGACCTAGTAGTGCCGAAACTTCAGTACCAGCAAGTGTATAACGATAGATGTTGTCAACGAACAATAGAACGTCACGACCTTTACCAGTAGCTTCGTCTTTTTCGTCACGGAAATATTCAGCCATGGTCAAACCAGTCAAGGCAACACGCAAACGGTTTCCTGGTGGCTCATTCATCTGACCGTATACCATCGCAACTTTAGACTTAGTGAAGTCATCGGTGTTTACAACGCCAGCTTCTTGCATCTCGTGGTAGAAGTCGTTACCCTCACGAGTACGCTCACCAACACCCGCGAATACTGATAGACCTGAGTGCTTCAATGCGATGTTGTTAATAAGCTCCATCATGTTAACGGTCTTACCAACACCAGCACCACCGAACAGACCAACTTTACCACCTTTTGCGAATGGGCATAGCAAGTCAATAACTTTAATACCAGTTTCTAGTAGTTCAGTTGAGTTAGATTGCTCATCATAGCTTGGTGCTTCACGGTGAATAGACCATTTTTCTGCAGCGTTTACAGGACCAGCTTCATCGATTGGGCGACCCAATACGTCCATGATACGACCCAAAGTCGCTTGGCCTACTGGCACAGAGATTGGTGCGCCAGTGTTTGACACGCTAAGACCGCGCTTCAAACCTTCGGTTGAACCCATGGCAATGGTACGTACCACGCCATCACCCAACTGCTGCTGTACTTCTAAAGTTGTTTCAGTGCCATCAACACTTAGTGCATCAAAAATTTGAGGCACTTGACCACGGCTAAACTCAACGTCAATTACCGCGCCAATAATCTGCACAATACGACCGCTCATTGCGTTCTCCTATAATTCATTGTTCGGCTAAGAAACAGCGGCAGCACCGCCAACGATTTCCGAAATTTCTCGGGTAATCGCCGCTTGACGCAGCTTGTTATAAACCAACTGTAAATCTTTAATTAAGTTGCCAGCGTTATCCGTCGCAGCTTTCATCGCCACCATACGCGCTGATTGCTCTGAGGCAATGTTTTCAAGCACGGCTTGATAAACGATAGACTCAATATAACGCACCATAAGGCTATCAATGAGGGTCTTAGTATCTGGTTCATAGATGTAATCCCAGCTGTGTGACACACTCATTTCATCATCAGCAAATGTACCTTCTGGTAGTGGCACAAGCTGTGTCACAGAAGGTTTTTGCGTCATGGCGTTGATAAATTTGTTATAAACTAAATAGATGCGATCCAAGCGACCTTCGCTATAATCATCTAGCATCACTTGTACCGGCGTGCTTAGCTGTTCATAGCTTGGGCTATCGCCGTAGTCTGTTAATACTGAGCTTACTTTGCCACCGAAATTCTTAAAGAAGCTTACGCCCTTAGAACCGATAGCAGCAAATTCAATCTCAACAGATTGATCTTGGTATTGTTTGACCGACTTTAGTAGATTTTTAAACAAGTTAATGTTTAGACCACCCGCCAAGCCACGATCTGAAGTAACAACAATAAAACCCACACGATTGACGGGACGGCTCACCATGTATGGGTGCTTATAATCCGATTGTGCTTGTACCAAATGCGTAATCACTCGGGACATACTTTCGGCATAAGGACGACCCATCTCCATGCGCTCTTGAGCTCGGCGCATTTTACTGGCAGCCACCATTTGCATTGCACGCGTAATCTTTTGAGTGCTTTTAATGCTGGTTACTTTTGCACGTATTTCTTTTAAGCTTGCCATAGTTGTTCCAATACTGGACTATCTTAAATAGGGTTTGGTGTGCCAATGATTGACACACCATTCATGTCGCTTAGTAGCTACTTGATGCTTTGAATGACTCAATAGCTGCTTTTAGACGACCTTCAATGTCATCATTATAGTTAGCAGTTTGGTCAATTTCAGTCATCAGTGAAGCATGATCTGCGCGTAGATTGCGTAGAAGTGCTTCTTCGAATGCACCAATCTTCTCAACAGGTACATCAGCTAAGTAACCTTCGTTAGAAGCGTAGATAACAGCCGCTTGGTCAGCGATTGACATTGGGGCATATTGCTTTTGCTTCATTAGTTCGGTTACACGCTCACCGTGCTCAAGCTGTTGTTTGGTAGCATCATCAAGGTCAGATGCAAACTGAGCAAATGCTGCCAATTCACGATACTGTGCTAGTGCGGTACGGATACCACCTGATAGCTTCTTGATGATTTTGGTTTGCGCAGCACCACCAACACGCGATACTGAGATACCAGCGTTCACTGCAGGACGAATACCTGAGTTAAATAGGTTAGATTCAAGGAAAATCTGACCGTCAGTAATAGAAATCACGTTGGTAGGTACGAATGCTGATACGTCACCAGCTTGTGTTTCAATGATTGGTAGTGCAGTTAGTGAACCTGTCTTACCTTTCACTTCACCATTAGTGAACGCTTCTACATAGTCAGCGTTAACGCGCGATGCACGCTCTAGAAGACGTGAATGTAGATAGAATACGTCACCTGGGTATGCTTCACGTCCTGGTGGACGACGTAGTAGTAGTGAGATTTGACGATAAGCAACTGCTTGCTTAGACAGATCATCATACACGATCAATGCATCTTCACCACGGTCACGGAAGTATTCACCCATGGTACAGCCTGAGTAAGGCGCGATGTATTGTAGTGCTGCAGGCTCTGATGCTGAGGCAACAACAACAGTTGTGTATGCCAATGCACCAGTTTCTTCTAACTTGCGTACAACGTTAGCAATGGTCGAACGTTTTTGACCGATTGCTACATACACACACTTAATGCCAGAGTCTTTTTGAGCAATGATGGCGTCGATTGCCAATGCAGTTTTACCTGTTTGTCGGTCACCGATGATAAGCTCACGCTGACCACGACCAATAGGAATCATCGTATCAACAGCTTTATAACCAGTCATAACTGGCTCATCTACTGATTGACGTGCGATAACACCAGGGGCAATTTTTTCGACTTTGTCAGTCAATTTGGCGTTGATAGGACCTTTACCGTCAATTGGGTTGCCTAGCGCATCAACGACACGACCTAGTAGTTCAGGACCTACTGGAACTTCCAAAATACGACCTGTACAGTAAGCTTTTTGACCTTCTTGTAGGCTTAGGTAGTCACCTAGGACAACCGCGCCCACTGAGTCTTGCTCAAGGTTAAGTGCCATGCCATAAACATTGCCCTCAAACTCGATCATCTCACCATACATAGCCTCTTCTAGACCGTGAATCTGCACAATACCATCAGAAACACTGACGATAACGCCTTCAGTTTTTGCAGTTGCGCCTACGTCAAGGTCTTGAATACGCTGCTTAATCAGATTGCTGATTTCGGCTGGATTCAATTGTTGCATTGCCTTGTTTCCTTTAAAATGCCAACTTCATGCTTACGCAGTCAGTTGAGTCTTTAATTGTTTTAACTTACCACGCACTGAGCCATCGGTAAACTTATCGCCCACTTTAATCGTTGCGCCACCCAAAAGCTCTGGATCTACTGCTTCATGCAAAATGACGATCGAACCTGTGGAGATTGCAAGACGCGCTTGCAATGTTTCACGCTGGGCTTCGGTTAATGGATAGGCTGAAGTAACGTAAGCGTCAACCTGTTTTAGCTCTTGTGATTTTAGTTTGCTGTAATGAGTATGAATCTCAGGCAATAAAGCCAGTCTGTCATGTTCTGATAGCTGCTTGGTAAAGTTAACCAATGCGTCAGAAGGTTGATCTGCCGTTTGTGAGCCATAGATATCAATCAAGACGGCAGTCTTTTGCTCTGCAGAAATGGCTGGATTGCTTAGTAATGAAGAAAATGACTCATCACGCACAATACTGCTTGCAATCAATAGGAAATTTTCCCAGTCATTGATTACATTTTGCTCTTTAGCATAGTCAAATGCCGCTTTGGCATATGGTCTTGCTAAGGTGGATAGTTCAGCCATGATTTCCTCTAATTACAGCTTAGCCGCCAACTGGTCTAGCATGTTAGCGTGTTCTTGTTCATTGACTTTGCTTTGCAAAATCTTTTCTGCGCCTAAAACTGCCAATTGAGCAACTTGAGAACGAAGTTGTTCACGAGTTTGAGCAGCTTCTTGCTCAACAGTTGCATGAGCTTGGGCAATGATACGCTCACCCTCTACACGAGCTTGAGCTTTAGCATCTTCAATCATTTGGTTAGCGGTTTTATTCGCACGTTCAATGATAGAAGCGGCTTCAGTTTTTGCGGCAGCAAATTCTTGTTCTACCTGCTGTTCAGCAGAAGCCAAATCTTCTTTGGCTTTCTCGGCGGCGCTAAGGCCTTCCTCGATTTTGCGTTGACGCTCATTGATAGCGCCGATCAGTGGCGGCCATACGAATTTCATGCAAAACCACACGAAAATCGCAAAAGCAACTAACTGACCAAGTAATGTAGCATTAATGTTCATCCAATCACCTCGTTGTTAGTGAAAGTCAGGTGATAGCCAATTCTAGATCGCATCATTGCAGAACAACTCCGCGACCAGAAATGGGCGTTAAACTGACGGTTTCAGCTTATGCGAATGGGTTTGCGAACAATAGTAGCATTGCGATACCAACACCAATCATTGGGATAGCATCCAGAAGACCTGCCACAATAAACATACGAGTTTGAAGTTGTGAGCCTAGTTCTGGTTGACGAGCTGTACTTTCTAGGAATTTACCACCTAGTAGAGCAAAACCGATACCGGTAGCTAGTGCGCCAAGACCGATTAGAATAGCCACTGCAATTAGAGTGTACTGTACGATAACTGGATCCATGATGTCTCCTTAATGACCTATATGAAGGGTTAAAGTTTAAAGGGTTTCAAATTAATGTTCTGCTGTTTGTGAGATGAGCGATAGATAAACAATCGTCAACATCATAAACACGAACGCCTGAAGAGTAATAACCAAAATATGGAAGATTGCCCACGCTAGGTGTAATGGCACAGCTAAGCCCTTGATAAAGAAGCTGTCTGCCATATACATAAGTGCAATCAGAATAAAGATGAGTTCACCGGCATACATGTTACCGAATAAACGCAGACCCAATGAAATCGGTTTTGCAAGCAAAGTTACAATTTCAAGTACCAAGTTAATTGGGATAAGAATCGCTTGTAAAATTGGATTTTTTGCGCTGAATGGATGTAGTGTAAATTCAGCGATAAACCCACCGATGCCTTTGTATTTTAGACCAAAACCAATGATTAGTAAGAACACACCTAATGCCATGCCAAGCGTAATGTTTGGATCGGTACTAGGTACAATCTTGAAGTAAACATGGTGTGGATCTAAGCCAAATACATTAGAACCAACAACTTGGGCGGCGTAAGGAATCCAGTCTACTGGAATCAAATCCATCAAGTTCATCAAGAAAATCCAGACGAAAATCGTCAAAGACAATGGTGCGATGAGCTTTGAAGGACCTTTATAAGATTCGCGAACGCTGTTATCAATGAAGTCAACAATCATCTCAACGAAGGCTTGTAGCTTGGTCGGTACACCAGAAGTTACTTTACGAGCTACTACCCAAAACAGCGCACAAAAAAAGATGCCCAATCCGATAGACCACAGCATTGAGTCCAAGTGAATGGCTTTAAAACCCATTTCTGAGGCTTCAGCGGCATCATAAGCCACTTTCCAACCATGCTCTGGATGATGTCCGAACGTCCAGTTGGTTAAGTGGTGAGCAATATAATCTGAAGATGTCTGTTCGGCTGCCATAATAAGCTTCTTATCTTAAGTCAAACAAAAGATTTGGTGATAAACACCTAATCAGAACTGAAAATCCATGATAAACATCAAAAGGCAACTAAAACTAGCTTACCTCACTTGTCTTATGAATTTATGACACCATTATAAAGCCAAGGTCTGATGGTCTTATCCCTGCTGCAATCAAACTTAGCAAAAATCAATCAAACCTGTAAACGACTCTTAACAATCGCATCAAAAATTTACATTCATAGCTAACTGAGTATCTTACTTCAGTCGGGGCTATATGTAAAGGGAAAATATGACTTTTCTTACCAAAATTTTGCACCCGAATGAATTTTTTCAAAAAAAATACATATTTTGGTGTATATATCAATTTGGTAGAAATCGTCTTTTATTTTAATCGTTAGCGCAATCGCCACATGCTAATAATGTGGTAAAGCTGCATGATAAAATAACCAATAATTACCAACGCCGCTGTTATTGGCTGCTGATAAATAAAAATCAATGCAAATCCCAATAAGCTGATGAGCCACTTAAGCATCTGACCCAAGTACATGTTCAGCATGATTTGCTGTCTTGCTCTTGTGCCCTCGGCACGATAAGCAAAAAAAGTAAACACACTTTGAGCTAAAAAGTGTAATAACGCACCAACAAAAACGCTCTTCGTAGCAATGAAGCCTGCACCCTGAGTCATGTCATAAATCACGCCAAGCCCTGTCAAAAGGAGCACTAGCCATATTTGGCGAGCTTGCGCGGTGTAGATTTGTTTCTTTTGCGTGCGTGATGCTGGACGGCTCATGTCAATCAGCTTTTTTGAGTTATTTTGGCATACCACTGCCCAACAAATAAAATAAACGCACACCAAATAAAATCAAAAATATTGTGTGCGTAAACGCCTGTATTATAAAAACTTTTTTGAATACTAACAAGGGGGTAAACGGCTAATTTTGCGAAAAATTATCATTATTTCTTACAAAAATGCAAACATAAATCAACCGTTTAGCCATTTTCTGAAATTAAATCTAATTTTTCATTGTTTGGCATTGCTTGACGCACAGTCACGAATGGTCAGCGCCAACTCTTGCCACGCATCGATAAAATCCGTGCCATCGCTCATATCCTCTTGGCGGACAACAGTTCCCACATTACCCAATTTATTGACAATGCCATCTGATACCCTGCCTTGCGAAGCGATGCACATGCCAGCCTGTGGGCGTGACTGGGAGAGCAGACGGATTTGGCTTACCTTAGGTGATAAGTGATGATCAGGCGTCAGTGCACCAGCAAATTTAAGGTTGGCACTACGCTCTAGATACTGAAAAGCGTCATGATATGCCCAATAAGGCAATGACTTGGCGCTTAGATTCACTTTGGCGACGGCATCGTCCATGCGTGCTTGGAAGTCCACAGCATTCTGCGCATATTTTTCTTTATGCTCAGGATTGGCATGCGAATGCACCACAGCCAGCGCACGCACGATGGCTTTGGCATTCTCGGGCTCCAGCCAGATATGCGCATCGAAACTGCCGGGTTGGGCAGTACCATCAATATTGCGAAGCGGTAGACGCTCAAAAGCATTAAAATCAAACAGCGAAATTGCATTCGGCGCATCAGACAGCGTATTTACCAAATTCTGCTCAAGCGCCCCGCCAAACCACACAACATAATCGCTATCCACGACCAGTTTTTTGGCGCTTGGGCTAAGCTCGCCATGATGTCCCACATCACCAGCATTAAGTAGAACCTTGGCAGGTGCAGCGTCTTTGGTGACTGCATTAGAAAGTAGTGCCAATGGGTAATTGCTCACACTGACCACACCTGCATGAGCAGTGCCTGCCGCCAATAAAGACACGGCAATGGTGGTTTTTGTAATATTCTTAATGATTGAATTAAATGACATGAAGCACCCTTTCGTGATAACTTTAAATTCTTGAAAATAGGTCGTAGAAACTTAGCTTAGCGATGGCTGGCTTAGTTTAAAATTAGTTATAATATAACATTAATTGGTGATTTTGTCGCTAAATTATTGACAATTTTTTAACAGATTGAAAAACTTTGTCTATGGGCAGCAGTTACATTATAAGGTATAATAGCCTTTAAAATAAATGCTTTATTGGTGATTTTTATTCAAAAACAGCGCCAATTTCCCTATAGCCATCATCATAACACGAACAATACAGCCCAAAGATCCCATTATGACTAATGCACACACCCATCACTGCTCATGCGACCATCATCATAATGTCCATCATCACGATATCGAAGAATGCATCAAAGAAGCCAAGGCGCATTGCGAAGCACAAGGCGTTCGCTTTACACCACTGCGCGAAGAAGTCTATGCTCTTATTTTAGAATCGGATAAGCCGCTTGGCGCTTATGATCTGATCAGCGCATTACAGCTTAGCCGCCAAAATACCGACGCCGCCAGCAAAAACATCGCACCGCCGACGATTTATCGCTCTTTGGAATTTTTGTTGAACGAAGGGCTCATTCATCAGCTTAGCTCATTGAATGCTTATGTGCCCTGTTGTCATCCGCGTTCTAAGCATGCGGCGGCTTTTTTGATTTGTAAATCTTGTAACAGCGTTGAAGAGTGCAGTAACTTGTCAGTTGATAACATCATGGACTTTGCACAGAATGACGCCAGATTCAATGTCGAAAACACCGTCATCGAACTAAAAGGCGTCTGCCGTGACTGCCAAGGCTAAACCTTTATTAAGCCTGACAGACATCGGTTATAAAGTTGGTGATGCCACCTTGTTACACGACATCTCTCTTGATTTGTATCCAGGCGAGATGGTCAGCCTCATCGGTCCAAATGGCGCGGGCAAATCAACGCTTATCAAGCTGATATTGGGTCTGTTAAAGCCCACTTCTGGAAGTATAGACAGTCAAGCGCTTGCGCTGAGTTATGTACCTCAGCGCTTTAGCGTGCCCGAGATTCTACCGCTCCGCGTACAAGACCTGCTGTTTCAAGCCAATCCAAAGCAGCTTACCTGCGATCAAAAGACCTTCGTACTTGATAAGCTATCTATCAAGCCACTCATCCATAAACAAATGAGCCATCTGTCAGGCGGTGAGACTCAGCGCGTACTCATGGCGCGCGCACTACTGGACAAGCCTGACCTGCTCATCTTAGATGAACCGATGCAAGGGCTTGATCCTGAGACAGAAAGCTGGCTTTATCACTTTATTGATGAACTGCCTGATTTTCTAGCTTGTACGATGCTGGTGGTGTCTCACGATCTGCACTGGGTCATGAAAGGCTCTCGGCGTGTCATCTGCTTAAATAAACACATCTGCTGTCAGGGTGAACCCAGTCAGATTGCCATCGCACCTGAATTCACCAGACTGTTTGGGCATTACCAAGCCTACATTCACCATCATGATCACTGTCATCACAATGACAGCTGCGAACATCACGGATAACCGAGCATGACCGACTGGCTTCCCATCATCGCACCTGCTTGGATTGCAGGCGCATTATTGGCTTTATTATCTGCACCGCTTGGATGTTTAGTGCTGTGGCGACGGATGGCTTTTTTTGCCGATACACTGGCGCACGGGGCATTGCTTGGCGTGGCGATTGCTGCATGGCTTAGCTTACCTGCTGACATTGGTATCATCTTGGTGAGCATGCTTGTCGTGGCAGCGCTTGTCTTTATGAATGATAAACGCCTACCTAACGATGCCACGTTGTCCGTCATGGCGGTCATGCTGTTGTGCTTGGGATTATTAACCTTAACCCAACTGACACAGCAGCAGGCGAACGTCCTTGGGTTCTTATTTGGCAATCTGCTTGATGTGAACTGGGCAGATCTACCACGCTTAGCTGTATCGGTAGCGATGGGCGGTGCATTTTTAATGTGGATCTGGAGCAAGCAGGTGAAGCTTGCCACGTCAGAACCTTTGGCACGCATCGCTGGCATCAGCCCAATACAACAGCAGGTCTTCTTTATGGGGCTACTGGCAGGTTTTTGTGCTATTGCCTTGCAAGCGGTGGGCAGTCTGCTCATTAGCGGACTGCTGATTTTGCCCGCTCTGAGTGCACGCCTGCTGGCTGCCTCGCCACGCCAAATGGTCATCATCGCGCTTGTCCTAGCTCAGGTTGGGGTGACGGCAGGGATTTGGGGTAGTGTTTATCTTGATGTGCAGACCGGGCTTGCCATCGTGCTGACCTTGGCAGCGGTGTTTTTTGTCATTTATATCACTCATAAGCTCACCAAAGCTCAAGCCTAACCATCATGCACATTCGCCATCACTTAGATACTTTCACCATCGCTCAGATCAGCGATTTACATTTATCTGCGCACAAACCTATTTACACCGATAAATTTTTGGCGGTACTCAAGCTTGCCTTAGAGCATAAGCCTGATTTATTACTCCTGACAGGCGACTTGGTAAATGATGGCGATACTCATCTTTATGATTGGTTATTTGATAAGCTTCAAAAGATTAACATTCCTTTTGTTTGCTTGGCAGGCAATCATGACATAACGCATGAGATTGGGCATGATTTGCCATTTCACGAACGCCAATTTCTACCCATACAGGCAGATGCTAGGCTGGTGGACACACACCGTCTTATTATTGAACTGCCTGATGCCTGCTGGCAAATTTTATCAGTAAATTCTGCCGTTCATGGGCAGATTTACGGTCATCTAGATGATGACAAACTGCACTTTCTAAGATCACATCTAGCTAATGAGCTGCCCACCATCATCGCCATGCACCATCATCCACTGCCTGTAGGTTCGGCTTGGATAGATGGTCACATCCTTCAAAACCATGATGATTTTTGGCAGGCTCTCACGCCTCACCCTAATATAAAAGCAATCTTATGCGGTCATGTACATCAAGCTCATGAGCTGCCCATACCGACACCATACCCTGCCACACTATATACCTGCCCTGCCACCAGTCGGCAGTTTTTACCGCATTATGTTGACTTTAAGCTAGATGATGTACCTGAGGGTTTGCGCCTGATACACATTTATAACAAAGAAAAACTAGCAACTTTAGTCAAAAGAGTGCAAAATTAGGCGCGAATTTTACGGCTTAATTAATAAATAACCCACCAACCCCACAAGAAACACTTGTAATTCTTGCAATGTTTTGGCAAACTATGGGGCTTTACGGACTTGCAATAGCTTAAATTAGTCATTTTTTAGTTTTGCTTAGAGGATGCTTTTTGGTTGGATGATTTCCAACGCTGTGGCATTTTTTGTGGCGGTGTATTTGCGCTATTCACATCGCCATTCACCAAGTCGCTTAAGGCGCATTTTGAAGGATAAATCAGCGCATGAACAACAAAACTTTCGCCCCTTATGAGCCTGCCAAAGACGAAGAATACATGTCAGACAAGCAGCTTGAGCACTTTCGTTCGCTCTTGTTGGCATGGAAAGGCGAGCTAATGTCTGAAGCTGAGCGCACCAAAGATTACATCAACGAAGAAACGAGCGCGATGGCAGATATCAACGACCGCGCCACTCAAGAAGAAGAGTTCGCGCTCGCCCTACGCACTCGAGACCGTGAGCGCAAGCTAACTCGCAAAATCGACAAATCCATCGCTGAGATCGACACGGGCGATTATGGTTACTGCGAGACCTGCGGCACCGAAATCGGACTAAAACGCCTAGAGGCAAGACCGACCGCCACGCAGTGCATCGACTGCAAGACCTTATCCGAAATGAAAGAAAAGCAAAACCTAGGATAAGGTGTGTCAGACTCCAAACGCCCCATCATCGGACGGTTCGCACCATCATCGACGGGACACTTACACTTAGGCTCGCTCACGACTGCTGTGGCGAGCTTTTGTCATATTAAGGCGTTGGGCGGGCAGTGGCTATTGCGCATCGAAGATGTCGATTTTGAACGCTGTAAACAAGCATACAGTCACTCAATACTGGACGATCTAACCCGACTGGGCTTGCATTGGGATGGCGAGATTATCTATCAGTCGCACAGACAGCCCATCTATGATGAGTTCATCAACGACCATCTATCAGCCATCAGCTATGCGTGCCAATGTTCAAGAAAGCAGCTTAGTGAATATTTTGGCACACATCCCAATAAGGCAACACCGCCCATTGCCCTAAGCCACACCCTACAAAACCTAAACCAAACCCAAGATCTTAATACTCCCCCCATCTATCCGCGCTTATGCCTGCATCAGTCGCATGACGGCCAGCATCCTGATAATAAGATTCGCCTATGTCTGCCTGACGTCGCGACGGCTTTTTATGATGGCATCCAAGGGGTTATTTGGGATAATCCTGCCAAGAGTCTTGGCGATGTCGTTATCAAACGCCAAAATGACATGATTAATTACATCCTTGCCTGCGCCATTGATGACGGGCTACAGAACATCAGCCACATCATGCGTGGGCTTGACATCATGCCGATGACAGCCGCACAGCTATTCATCAATAAAGCCTGCCAACTGCCGCATGCCGATTATTTTTATCATCTGCCACTACTACACAATAACGACGGTCAAAAGCTATCCAAGCAAAACCTTGCCAAGTCCATCAAAAATGAATGCCCAAGCGAATTACTTATTCATGCGCTGCGTTTATTAAAACAACCCATCGCTGACGACATGCAGGACGGCACCGTCGATGACATCCTAACATTTGCCATCAAACATTGGGATAACGCACCACTCATGCACCAAAACAGCCTTGGTATCGCATCAGACAGCCAATAAAAAAGCCAGCGCTTTGGCTGACTTTTTGCTTTGTAATCTACAAATCTTAGAAATTACGGCTTAACCCCATACGGTCGATGCCTTCACTCTCTTTGTCAACTTTAAGAATAAAGCCAATCATCATCATGTTCACAAGCAGTGCCGAACCACCAAAACTATAAAACGGTAGCGTCAAGCCTTTCGTTGGTAGAATACCCATGTTCATGCCAGCATTAATAAAAATCTGACCAAAAATTACTGTAGCGAATCCAAACACCATATAGCTTAGACGCAACTGACGGCGCTTCAAAGTGGCATAGCTGATGTGCATGATCGCAGCGACAATGAGCGCTCCTAGTAGCAGTACGAATGACACACCAATAAAGCCCAATTCCTCACCGGTAATCGCTAAGATAAAGTCCGTATGCGCCTCGGGTAGATGCGATAACTTCTGAACACTGTCGCCATAACCCACACCGCTAAATTCACCTCGACCAAAGGCAATCAAACTTCTAGACAACTGATAGTCAGTGTCCTGAATGTCATCAAACGGATCCCAAAAAGACATCAATCGCTCACGTCGATAGTCTGCAAAAGCCATTCCAGCAGCCATCGTTACACCAATAACTGTCGTGATAAACGCATAATCCCTTAATGGAGCACCACTAATAAAGGCAATTACCAATAATGTCGTCACAATCACCAATGTCGAACCAAAGTCTGGCTGCAGAACCAATAAAGTCACAATGGGTAAATACCACAAAAGAAGTCGCCAGCCACCCCATAGGCTGCCTCGCATGTCCGCCGAACGCCGAACCACGTATTCAGCCGCCACCATGACCATCACCATCTTGGCAAGTTCTGCCGACTGCAGACTAAAGCCGGCAATGTTCAGCCAGCGCTTAGAGCCGTTGATCGGCACCGCAAATATTGCCGTCAATATCAGGAGTGCCACCACCCCAAGCCAAAGCGCCAAAACATTGCTAAACTTACAATAAATCCGCAAAGGCAGATTATACACCACATAAGCCGCCGCCACACCAAGACCGATATACAAAAGCTGCGACCAAAAGAATCGCATCGGATACAGATCTTTGGCAAGCGCAAAAGGAATGGAAGCTGAAGCAATCATCAACAAGGACAGCGTTAATAATAATCCTAGGCTGACCAGTAGCGTCGTGCGCGCTGATGGTAGGTTGAGTGACAGTAGTTTTTGGACATATTGGGGCATGGCGGCTACTTTGTGATTTTAGATCTAAAAATTAAACGTATTATTATAAACCACTTTTTGATGAATCAAAGAAAATTTCATCAAATTTATGAATTGTTACAAAAGTTCTAAAATTACAAGCTGCAAGTCATGAAAAATAAAAAAAAGCCACCCCAAAGGATGGCTGTACCGGCAACACTGGTTATGCCAAAGCCTTAACCATCGAGACGAACTTATCACCGCGGTCGCCATAGCTTTTGAATTGATCAAAACTTGCACAAGCTGGAGATAACAGCACTGCCTTGGCCGAGCTTTGGCTTGCTAGATCCACCGCTGCCTGCAATGTACCAAGTTGCTGAATGCGCTTAGATAAGCCTGAAGTCGCTGACAGATCCTTTTCGATCACGCCTGCATCTGCGCCGATCAGGTAGACCGAATGCGCGTATTTGTCAATATCTGCGCCAAGCTCACTAAAGTCCTGACCCTTACCCAGACCACCCAAGATAATCGCTAATGAACGCTCGCCATAGACCGCACCCAAGCCATCAATGGCGGCCAGCGTTGAACCGATGTTAGTGCCTTTTGAATCATTAAAATAAACTCGACCTGCCACCTCATCGACATACTCACAGCGATGAGGCAGTCCTTTGAATGCCTTTAATGCTGCGATCATGCTTGGCATATCAAGACCTACCGCTTGACCTAGTGCCAGTGCTGACAGCGCATTTAGCAGGTTATGCTTACCTTTGATGAATAGCTCATCAGCAGACAGCAAATGTTCGCCTCGGCAGCACAGATAAATCCGCCCCTCTGATTTCACCAAACAAAAATCAGCATGACAGTCACAATCGATAACGCCGCTCGTGGTAATCACAGCTGCCTCAGATATGCCATGATCGCTCAATACTTGCTGGCAAGACGCCTGTAATTGTGTATCGTCTAGGCAGATGACCGCCGCGCGAGCATCGTCAAAAATTCGCAATTTCTGAGTCAAATAACCCGTCATGTCGCCGTGACGATCTAAGTGATCTGGAGAGATGTTTAAGATGGTTGCCACAGATGCACCCAGATGGCTGACGTGCTCTAGCTGGAAACTAGACAGCTCAAGCACCGCCAGATCCATGCCGTCAATGGCAAGCAAGTCAAGTGCCGGTGTGCCGATATTGCCGCCTACGCCAACGACTTTACCGGTCTGTTTGGCCATCTCACCAACTAGGGTGGTTACTGTTGATTTGGCGTTCGAGCCTGTGATGGCAACGATTGGCGTATGCTTGCCCGTACGTTCATCACGCGCATGCAATGCATCGCAGAACAGTTGAATGTCGCTTAGCACAGGAATGTCTGCAGATTTTGCCGATTGGATGGCAGGATGGCGAGGATCGACCCCTGGGCTAATGATGATGCGATTTGCAGATAACAACAACGCCTCATCGATGCCACCAAATGCTGTCTGGACGTCTTCAGGCAGCTTTGGAGCGAGGCTTGGGGCGGGCTGCTCATCCGTCACCGCCACACGTCGCCCCTCGGCACACAAAAAATTCACGGCGGACAAACCTGAACCGCCAAGCCCGATAATCACATCTAAAGAATTCGCTTGTTGCATCACAACATCTCTGTTTGATAGTCCAAATTATCCCTTATTGTAGCAGAAATTGGCGCGATGAACATTGGATTTTTATGAAATTTAGCGTTATAATTCACCCATCATTTACTAACACAGCATTGACCGTCAAGGATTTATCATGAAATTAATTTCGGCAATCATCAAGCCCTTTAAGTTAGACGACGTCCGCGAAACTCTCTCTGAGATTGGTGTTAATGGCATCACCATCACTGAAGTTAAAGGCTTTGGTCGCCAAAAAGGCCATACGGAAATGTATCGTGGCGCAGAATATGTGGTTGATTTTTTGCCAAAGATTAAAATTGAAATCGCCTGCACTAATGATATGGTCGATTCGATCATTGAAGCCATCATTAAGGCTGCCAATACCGGTAAAATTGGCGATGGCAAAATCTTCGTAACACCGCTTGAGAATGTCGTACGCATCCGCACCGGCGAACTTGACGAGAATGCACTATAAATAAACAAAAAACGCACTTGAGTTAAGTGCGTTTTTTATGGGCGAAAGCTATTATTTGCGCGTTAGGACTTGAGAGCCTTTTAGTGTTTTTAGAGTTAGCTTGTTGCCATTTAGAGTGATGTCCGCATTAACAGCAGGAATTATGCCCCAACGTGGGTCTTTGGCTTTGCCTTTGTATTTGCCACTGCCAAGGTTTTCGGCATTTAGGATGACAGTTTTGCCAACGTATTGTTTGGCTTTTTCAGTTTGACCTGAGATGACCACGCCTGAAAACTTACCGCCCGATTCGGTGATTTTTACGACGGCTTTTGGTTGACCGCTCTCACTCATTTGCCAATTACCAACGATAGGATCAGCGGCAAAAGCCATACTCGCTAAGGTCAGACCTGCGGTCGCTGCGATGAATTTAGTCATTAGTCTCATAAGAATTCTCCTTTAAAACACCGTAAAGTACAAGTGTAAATCCATTATAACCAAGCCAAAAATCAAAAGCAAACACTAAATCTGTAGGCGATTGGCGTTTTTGTTGGTTTTTTATAACTGTTATGCCATCAGCTCATGAAAGGATTATCTACTTTCTCGGTGGATTGAGCGGTCAGATTAGAATTTGAGCTGTCGTCACGATCAAAATCCTTGGTCGCCTGAGCAAGCTTACCAAAAAAATCCGCAAGCAACTGAGCCTGCTTGCGCCCTGCCTCATTGGGAGCGATGTTTAGATCGCCATAGATGGTGATTTGTCCAACGTGGTTCTCGATGGTCAGACCGCCCACGCTTAGCACCTCATGATCATTATTAAAAATATCCATCAATCCTCCTAAGCTTGGTTGATGCTGCTAATAAAATATTTAAAAATCTCAAGTCCAAGCAACAGCCAGCCACTGCCAGTCGTCAGATCAATCTTATCCATATCAATGCCAGCTGGTGCGATCTCGCCTTTTTCTTTCGGGCGTGGCAGATCATAGGCGTAGTCCTGCACAGGGATCGGCAACGCAGGAAATACATTCATACCGGTACGCCGTGTCAGCTCGCTTAAGCTGATGACTTCATAGCTTGGACTTTCGTCATTGGGAGAATAATACACCGCAGCCTGATTCAGACTTGGCAAATAAACCGCCTTAAAAAAATGACTCGGCACCAGCACGCGTCCGCCGATACGCTCAACTTTATTGGTGGCAAAAACCACGCCCGTCACCACATACACGTCGCCATATTTGGTGGTTAGGTTGCGCGTGATGGTCTCGATGTGCCGCCACACATTGCGGTTGTGCTTGCCATTTTGCGGCGCGATGTTAGCCAAGCTAAAACTCTCGTACTGTGTATTGGCATTTGCCATATCGCCATTAGGTGACAGATGCCCACGATCGAACCCAGAGCGATTATAATCAGAAAGCTCGGCACGTCTGCCATGCGGCAAACGGCTCTCACTGCGAAAACTGTCCGTCCGCGCCAAGGTTCTGGCATTTTGAATACGCTCTCTGGTCAAGCGTTCTGCCGACCAAAGCGGCGTACGCGACACGCCAGAATGCAGCACCGCAAAACCTTCAAAGCACAGCGCATCCAACTCCCTATTCAAGTTCTGACCACGTGTGCCGGTCAGCATGGGTGCCTGACCATCATAAAAATGCCCACGACACTCGCCAAAAACATCATTAAAGCCCTGCAAAAACCCACTCGCCTGCACACTTGCCACATTCGCCAGCGCATGACTTGACAACAACAAAAATACAATCACAAAAAATACATGTCTCATGCCTGATATTATACCAAAGTTCACACCTAAACATGGGACTTATCTGATTGAAATTTCAAAAATTTTCCATTCACCTGATGAAAATTGGCGCACCATCCCCATGAAGGTTTTTTTTTTGATAAAAAAGGTCATCTCATGAACCACGCTACTTTTGCCCCACGCCTGCTTACTTGGTTTGCCACGCACGGTCGTCATGACTTGCCTTGGCAATATCATCATGCCGACACGTCTGACATTTATGCCGTTTGGCTGTCTGAAATCATGCTTCAACAAACCCAAGTCGCCACTGTTTTGGGTTATTTTGGGCGGTTTATGAATAAATTTCCCACCGTACAAGATTTGGCAAATGCCGACTGGGACGATGTGGCAAACCTATGGGCAGGACTTGGCTACTACGCTCGGGCAAGAAATCTACACGCAGGGGCAAAGCAAGTGGCGGACTATATCACCACGCATGGGCATTTTCCAAAGACGGTGGACGAATGGCAAAACGTGCGTGGCGTGGGACGCTCCACCGCAGGAGCGATAGTGGCGATGGGTGTGCGTGGGCGTGGCGTGATATGCGACGGCAACGTCAAACGGGTGCTGACACGCTGGGCAGGCATAGACGGCGACATCACCAAATCCGCCACCGACAAGGTACTGTGGGAGCTTGCCGATAAACTCACGCCCAAAGATGATAGCGGTAAGTTCGCCCAAGCAATGATGGATTTGGGGGCGACCGTCTGCACTCGCACACGCCCTGCTTGCGTCTCTTGCCCGCTATCGGACGACTGCACCGCCCATAAGGACGGCAATCCCACCGCCTATCCTGTCAAAGCCAAAAAGGCGGACAAACCCCACCGCCATTCGCTCGTGTTTGCTCTGATATATGATGATAAACTGTTATGGATAAAACGCCAAAGCGACACAGGGACAGGCATTTGGGACGGACTGTATGCCTTGCCCATGCTGATGATAAATGACAAACAAGACGATGCACTCCATGATTTACATCACGCCAAAACCATGCACGATAAATACACCCACGCCCAACGCCTAAGCCTTGCTGAGCGTCAAATTTTGGATAATTTGCCAAACATTACCATCAATCATCTCAAAACCATCAAACACACACTTACGCATTTTCATTGGCATTTGTCATTGGTTTATATAAATATTGATAAAACACTTTATAACAACATCAACCACGCCCTAACCGCCATTCATGCCGATTTTGTTTGGCAAAAAGGGTGTGATGGGCTGGGCATACCAAAGGCGATGGGGAAATTGGTGGGGGTAAATTCTAATCAGTTATAATCAGTTATCAATTTTTAAATCACAAAACTGACGATTTTATATTTTCCAAACATCAAAATCCTGTTTTTAATAATCTCTTTTTTGTAGCCAATCCACCATTTGCAAAAGTAGATTGTCATCGCCCAAATCTGTCACTTGCTCTCTTGCCTTATCAAAGAGCTCATCGGCATAGGCACGAGCATTGTCCACGCCAAGCAGTTTGACGTAGGTGGATTTGTCAAGTTTTTCATCACTGCCTGCCATTTTGCCCAGCGTTTGGGTGTCTGCCACCACATCCAGCACATCGTCCTGCACTTGATAGGCAAGCCCGATAAGCCGTGCATACTCGCCAAGACTTGCCATGCGTTCATCAGACGTACCGCCACACACCGCCCCCATAAGAACACTCGCCACGATTAACGCCCCTGTTTTGTCCTTGTGAATGGCTTCTAGCTCGTTTTGGTTAAGCTGTTTTTGTTCACCATTTAAATCCGCCTGCTGCCCTGCCACCATTCGTCTGGCATTGGCTGCTAGAATTTTGGTGAGTTTGGCGAATTTGACATCATCCGTATCACCCCAATAATCGCCGCCCAGCACATCAAAGGCAAGCGACTGTAGCACATCCCCTACCAGCATCGCGGTAGCCTCACCATAGACCACATGGCAGGTCGGTTTGCCACGGCGCAGGTCATCATCATCCATGCACGGCAGGTCATCATGAACCAAAGAATAGCTGTGAATCATCTCAATGGCAAGCATGGCACGGCGCACCATATTAAAATCCGCCCCACCTGCCAAATCCAACCTTTCGTCGCATACTGTCAAAAAAGTCGCCAATACAAGCAGCGGACGCACTCGCTTGCCACCGTTTGATAAGGCATAAACAGACGCCCCTCCCAACGGATTTGGCAATCGTACCTGTTCAAAGACCAGCTTAAAATCTGCCGCTAAGCAATCCAAAACAAAATCACGCGCACTCGCCAACCTATTTGCATCTAATTTATTAAAATTCACGCTCAACTGATTCATCTTATGTCTCATGCCACTCAAAACACCCTATCATACCCAAAAAAAATCGTAAAATCAGTACTTTTGCCCCAGAATGGAAAAATTTTTAAAAATTTTGGAAATTTGTGCAAAAAGTGCTTGCAAAGTTCTATAAATCATATATAATACGCACCACTTAGCCAATAAAGCTAATCAAAATTTTGGCGCGGTAGCTCAGTCGGTAGAGCAACGGATTGAAAATCCGTGTGTCGGCAGTTCGATCCTGCCCCACGCCACCATATTTAAGAACACTCAACTTCGGTTGAGTGTTTTTTTATTTGACGCGATTTCATTTTAAACAAAAAAAACAACCGCCCAAATGGACGGTTATTCTATGTGTTATTCTACTAATTTTAAGTTAGATTAGAATTTTAGGTGTGCACCCACGCCCCACATGGTAGCGTCGCTGTTTAGGTAGTTATAACCAGCTTCAAGACCTACGTTTGGTGTTGCATTAAAGCCAACAGCTGCACCGCCCGCTAGACTGATTTTATCTGATTCGATGATAGAGTTACCATCAACGCGGCGGTCTTCTACTTCAGTTTTTGCAATACCTAGTTTACCTTTTACATAAATTGGGGTGTTGTTGAAGTTATGACGATAAGTGCCGTATGCGCCATAAGTTTTGGCATCAAACTTACGGTCTACGCCGTTAGTTGTGTAGCTCTTATCTTCAGAACCCATGTATTCTACTTCAGCACCGAAGTTTTGGTCAAAGTTATAACCTGCGTACACGCCATAGGCAGTTGCATTTTTTGCTTTGTCGGCGTCGATTTGACCAACTTTAACACCTACGTATGGTTGACCAGCTGCCGCTGAACCATAAGTGATGGCAGCGTTTGCGCTCATTGCTAGTACTGATGATGCGCCTAGAGCTAGGATTGCTTTGTTTAGAGTTTTCATATACTTCTCCTAAAATGCGGTTAAGCACCGCTTGCTTTGTTGTTTGTTTAATGACCCAAAGAGTTTTTTTGCTTTGCTCTTTGTGTTGAGGTCATAGTAACAAAATATTTCTTAATAACTGTGCGTGTTTGTGGAGTGAAATGTAAAGTTTTGCAAAAATCTGCCCACCTCTAAAAACATTCGGCTAATTTTTGCAATTTTTTGTTGGTATTTTCAAAAACTGCGCTGTTTTTTATCCAAAAAGTCAAATTTGGCAACATTTTGCACCATCAAATCAGAGAGATTTTTTAAAGATTCTTTGTAAATCTTAAAAAAATGCTGATTCTTTCGATAATTTTTTAAATTTGCAATGAAAACAGCCAAAAATATTCCATCTTAACAGCGATTTAAGGTAATATTTTGGCATAAAATCATAATTTGTTACAGTTTCTAGAAAATTATCCTAAAATCTCGGGGCTGTGTTACAATCTTTTTTAGAAAATTTTTGCTCAATTTAAATGAAAATAAGGAAAATTCATGCAAAATTCAGACGCATTAGCCAAATCACTGATTATTTTTGATTTAGACGGTACACTCATCGATAGCGTGCCAGACTTGGCAGCCGCGATTGATAAGACTTTGGCGCACTTTAGCAAGCCGCCTGCAGGAGTCGATCATGTACGTACTTGGATTGGCAATGGCTCTATGAAGCTCGTGGCGCGTGCGATCGAGTGGGCGGGGCTAGGTAATGATAAGTCAAATGATGCGCATGAAGTATTTTTAAGGGAGTATGCCGATTGTCACGATGGTACGGTCGCCTATAATGGCGTGAGTGAAGGGCTGGAGCGATTAATTAGCTGCGGGTTTGAGATTGCCATCTGTACGAATAAGCCAAGTCAATTCCTACCTAAGATACTACAAAAGATGGGGTGGGAAGATAAATTCAGCTGCGTCATTGGTGGCGACAGCCTACCTGTCAAAAAACCAGACCCTGCGCCACTACTGCACATCTGCGAGAAATTAGGCGTTAATCCATCACAGGCAATCATGGTTGGCGACTCAAAGAACGACATCCTAGCGGGCAAGAGTGCAGGCATGACCACCCTTGCCCTAAGCTATGGTTATAATTATGGCGAACCAATCACCAATCACAATCCTGATGCGGTGTTTGATGAGTTTAGAGATTTGGTCGCGTTTATTATCAAAGATTGAGCTCTGGATCCTATCGTTGATGGACTTGCTATTAGCGATAGCTTAGCGCTTCTGCTAGGTGCGATGTTCCTACCCGCTCTGCACCTGACAGATCAGCGATGGTGCGTGCCACTCTTAGTATTCGGTGATAGCTACGTGCCGATAGGTTCAGGCGCGACTGAGCAGTGGTAAGCAGTTGCTTCTGTGTCGCACCTAGCGGGATATGTGTATCAATCTCGCTAGGGCTTAGCTCGTTATTGGCCTTACCTTGACGCCTTAGCGCAAAATTACGCGCCCCGATCACACGCTCACGCACGACATCCGATGATTCGCCTTGTGGTGCGTTCTGCAAGTCTTCTAGCGGCATGGCAGGGACGTGGATATGTAAGTCAATGCGATCAAGCAATGGTCCTGATATCTTATCTTGATAACGGCGTACTTGGTCAGGCTTACAGCGGCAACGATTGGATGGGTCGCCATGATATCCACATGGACAGGGGTTCATCGCAGCAATCAATTGGAACTCTGCTGGATAGGTCACTTGTGCATTAGCACGGCTGATGACGATTTCCTTTGACTCGATCGGCTGACGCATGACCTCCAATGTCTTACGGTCGAACTCGGGTAATTCATCTAAGAAGAGAACGCCTTTATGGGCAAGGCTAATCTCACCAGGTTTTGGACGTGAACCCCCTCCAGACAAGGCTACCGCACTCATGGTGTGATGACATTGTCTATACGGACGCACACCAAATTCATAAGCTACACCCGCCACCGAATAGATACTTGCCACCTCTAAGGCCTCATCATCGGTCAATGGCGGCAAGATGCTCGGCAGACGGCTTGCCATCAACGTCTTGCCTGAACCCGGAGGTCCCTTGAACAACATCGAATGCCCGCCCGCCGCAGCGATCTCAAGCGCGCGCCTTGCGTGATACTGTCCTTTCACATCGGACAAATCAAGCTTATAGCTTGCCTGTGCTGTCGTGGATACTGATTCGCTAAGCGCAATTAAATCCGCTTGATTATTGCTAACACCGCTTACCACATCTAAATGGCGACATACCGCAGTCAAGCTGTCCGCACCGATGACTTTCACCCCTGCCACACGCGCCGCTTCTGCTGCATTCTCTTTGGGTAAGATAAGCGTTCGCCCTGTTGCCTTGACAGCGCGAGCAACTGACAACGCGCCTGAGACGGGACGCGGATCGCCATTTAAAGCCAGTTCGCCGACGAATTCAAACCCATCAAGCGCACTTTCGTCTACTTGGCCGCTCGCTGCCAAGATACCCATCGCTATCGGCAAATCCAACCGCGAACCGTCTTTTGGTAGATCGGCAGGCGCAAGGTTAATAGTTAGACGGCGACTGGGAAAGTCATAATCACTGTTAATGAGCGCTGAGCGGACGCGATCTTTACTCTCTCGCACTGCCGCCTCGGGCAAGCCAACGATGGTCAAAGACGGCATGCCTTGTGATAAATGCACCTCCACCAACACCGATGGCGCGTGCAAGCCAACCACAGAGCGAGTAAAAATCTTGGCAAATGACATGGAAATCCTTTTTAGTTTTTAATCATTTTGGATAGTGACATAGAGTGCGTGATGTCTTTATAACACAGATTAAAAGTGATGCGCCATTTTAAATTTAACCGCACTTATCTTTGACATCGTAATAAAAACAAGAACCGACAAATATCGGTTCTTGAACATCGATCAGACCAGCGCCTTTTGATAGACGTAAGACAGCTCAGTCAGGTTCACGGCATATTGAACGCCCGTTAGCTTAGGGCTGACCACTTGCTGTAGTACGTTCATCACCACCGAGACCAAATCCGACTTAATCTCATCGGTGCGCCCTTGCATGATGGCAAGATGCGCAATCACGAAATGCCCGCCATCTTCTGCACCAAGTCCAATCAAGCTGGCATCGCTGCGATGAACGCGCCCCTTGATGTCTCGACTTTCTTTGAATTGGCCTGTGGCGAATAAGGCATGATTCAGCTTAGACAGAAGCTCAGCCTCATCAATATTAACACCTTGACTAAGCTCTACGGTGATGTGCGGCATGATTTTTCCTTATAAATATTCAAAATGCTTAAGTTAATTTGGCTTGACGCAGACCAGCACGCGAATGCTGTCAGGAACGAGCGATAAGTTGCCTAATGCCAAAATACCTTGGTCAAGCATCTTCTGTAGCGCTAAGATCTCATCATCTCTTACGTTCGGGTTGATGGCCCGTAGGCGTTTTAGGCGGCTGATTTCTTTATTAAGATAATCACTAAACTGTGTCATCGCCTGCGCGCTGATGTCAGACAGCTGAGCCTGTGCGATGTCTTTGGCTTTATTGGCTTGCGCCTCGATAAGTGCTGCACGCGCCTTGACCACCTGTCTGGCTCGAGCTTTATCAAGTCGCTCAATGAGCGGCATGATCTTATCACTGGTGGCGACCTTAGTCAGATCATCGCCACGCTCGGTTAGGAACACTCTTAATACCTGCTGCGGCAGATAAGCAGCCAAATTCAAATGCTTGGGTGCGATCGCCTCCACGCGAAAATGACTCTCTACCAAAATCATACCCTGAGGCATGGCGGATGACTTTAACATGGCAACTTGCGTATTGCCAAAAGTGCCAGACGTCACCATCTCAAGAATGCTGGTGATGAGCGGATGCTCATAAGTCATGTAATCCATGTCTTCACGAGCCAACGCCTGAGCGCGATCGAAGGTTAATGTCATGCCATCTTCATCAAAAGGCAAAGATTCAATGCCCTCAATGTCCACCTCTTGCGCATCGATAGGGTGCACCACCCAAGAATAATCACGCTGAACATCATAATCAATGCTCACCGCCTCAAAGTAGCGATCAAGGAACATCGGCAGAATCTTACCATCATCAAGCTCACTCATGGCTTGAGCGATACGACTGGCGACATTCGGACGGCAGGAATTATATTCAAGCAGCCTATCTCGTCCCGCCTGCAGCTCTTCTTCTAGTTCGGCGCGCAGCAGCAACCCTTGGGCGATAAGATTCACCAAAGCCTCTTGATTCTCTTCGTTGTTCTCACCTTCTAGTAGTGGTTTTAGGTCAGCGATGAAATGCTCTTGGACATTCTGCGCGGTTGGGCTGATTTGATTAAAGATATTCAGCGCACCATCATACCAATTATACAGACGCTCTTGGGCAGTCCCTACCACGAATGGCACGTGCAACTGAATCTTGGCAATCTGCCCAATGCGATCAAGGCGACCAATGCGCTGCTCCAACGTATCGGGGTTGGCAGGCAGATCGAATAGCACCAAATCCTGAGCGAACTGGAAATTACGCCCCTCTGAGCCAATCTCAGAACACAGCAGAATCTGCGCGCCATCAACATCAGCAAAGTACGCCGCCGCCTGATCTCGCTCAAGCAGACTCATTTGCTCGGTAAAGATAGCCGTGCGAATCCCAGCATGCAATCTTAACACCGCCTCAAGGCTCTCAATAGTCGCGCCACTTCTGGCGATGAGCAGCACTTTTTTGTGCTTTAAGGGTTCTTTTAATAGGTTGATGAGCCAATTAACCCTAGGGTCGTTCTCAAGCCAAGAACCATCGGGATAATTCTCCTCACCCCACAGCTGTTCGCGTAGCTTACCATGCATATAATGCGTGCCTTGCCATGCGCTCGGCAGCGGCAGCGGATAAGGGATGCTGGTACGCCCATAGAATCCATCCACGCTGTCACGCGTATTACGAAACAGCACACGACCCGTACCATGTCGATCTAGCAGCTCATTAATAACGTGGGTGCGAAGTTTATCATTATCATTAATATCTACGATCTGATCCACGCCAAAGCCAAGCAATCCTGCCACGGCATTGATCTGCTTATCAGATAATGCCTTGCCCTCGATGAGCAAAGTCGCTACCATCGCCACATCCCCAAAGGCCTCTTGAGCTACAATAAAATCATCCAAATCATCAAAACGATGTGGATCAAGCAGTCTTAGACGTGCAAAATGACTCTCCACGCCAAGCTGTTCTGGCGTTGCAGTCAGTAATAACACACCTTGGGTATGCGCTGCAAAATCTGCCACCAGTTCGTATTTATCATTGCCGCCTTGTTCTTCATCCCATTGTAGATGATGCGCCTCATCCACCACGAGCAGGTCAAAGCCCGCCGTGAATGCCTGCTCATATAGGTCATGATGGTCAAGCAGCAAGTCAATGCCTGCGATGATGTATTGCTCGGTTGCAAAGACATTTTGGTCAGGGTTGTGCTCTTTGATGGATGCCGTACGCACCAAATCAAAAATCGCAAAATCCAAATTAAATCGACGTCTTAATTCGATCATCCATTGATACTGCAGGCTGTCCGGCACCAAGATCAGCACGCGATTCGCCTTACCAGTGATGATCTGCTGGTGAATAATCAGCCCCGCCTCGATGGTCTTACCAAGCCCCACTTCATCCGCCAAAAGAACACGTGGCGCAAGGCGTTTGCCTACTTCATGAGCGATATACAACTGATGGCGAATAATATCCATTCTCGGTCCGATCAGACCGCGCAAGGGATGGCGAAACAGCATGGCTTGTAGCTTTAGAGCGTCTTGTCGCAGATCATAGCGTTCATTATTCTCGATGCGCCCCGCCAATAGACGCTCTAATGGCTTGGCAAGTGTGATATTCGCCGCCAGACGCGTCTCCATGAGTGACTTGCCACACGTCAGATGATAGCGCATCACGCCCGACACCTCTTCGCAGCGCGCCACGATATGCCGATTGCCATCTTGGTCACTTACCGTATCCCCGACGCAGAACACCACACGAGATAGCATGGCAGATGCTTTGGCATACACTCGCGTCTCCTCAGACTGCGGGAACAACACCGAGACACAGCGATCATCCATACCAATGACAACTCCAAGCCCAAGATTACTTTCAGAATCGGACAAATAACGCTGACCAATGGCAAATTGACTCATAAAACACTCTTAATTTATCCAAAGATGGATTTAATACTTTTAATAAAAACCTATTATTCTACTAAAAAAACTTAATTTTCGCACCCTCTTTTTGATGGTGGCTATGTTGGCACTTTTCAAGGTGGTCAATTTTGCCAAGCATTATTTGGGCGACATCAACCAATATTGATAAGATAATTTTGTATTCAGGTAAGAATTTGCACTTCATGGGTGTGGTAATTGTGCTATATTAAGGCAAATATTTATCAGCATGAGAACACAATGAAAGCCGTATTCTTAGACGCCAACACCTTTTCAAGTCAAACCGACCTTTCCCTACCTGGCAGTGTCAGCCATTATGAACGCCATGACAGCACGCCCAATGGCGCCGATGTCATCGTCGCACGCTGCCGTGATGCTGACATCATCATCACCAATAAAGTCATCATCAGCCGCGATGTCATCGAACGCCTACCCAATCTCAAGCTCATCCACGTCACCGCCACAGGCATCAACAACATCGATGCCGACGCGTGCAAGGAGCGCGGTGTCACACTCATGAATGTGGCAGGCTACTCAACCGTAAGCGTGCCAGAGCATACTTTTATGCTCATGCTTAATGTCATGCGCGCCGCTGCTTTTTATCACACACAGGCGACTGACGGCACGTGGCAGGCAGATGGGCGGTTTTGTCTGTTGAGTGAGCCGATTTTTGATTTACATGGTAAGACCTTGGGCATCATTGGCGCAGGCAACATCGGGCAAAACGTCGCTCGCATCGCGCGTGCGTTTGGCATGAAGGTGCTGCTCGCTGAACGCCAAGGCAGAGCACCGCGAGATGACAGTTATACTGATTTTGATGAAGTTCTAGCCACCTCCGATGTGATCAGCCTGCATTGTCCACTAACCGAGGAGACCGCCCACCTCATTAATGCAGATACCATCGCCAAAATGACAAAAAACCCCATCATCATTAACGTCGCTCGCGGTGCGGTGGTGGACAGTCATGCCATCGCCCATGCCATCGCCAATGGCAGTCTGTCAGGCTATGGCTCAGATGTCTTCGAGGCTGAACCATTCTCCGCTGACGATCCGTTATTAGCCCTAAGAGACCATCCACGAGTGTTTTTTACACCGCACAACGCTTGGGGCAGTTTGCACGCGCAAAGCAAACTTTGGCAAATTCTAAGCGATCAGATAGATGATTTTATCCAAAATTACACCAACTAGCTTAGATTGATGATTTCATAAATTCCCTTTATAAAATGTGTTAAAATACAATGTTTAACACATTTTTTATTATTTTAACCATCGCATTCACATGACAACACCCATGATACAGCTGACCCAAGTCAGTAAAGTATTTCACACCCAAAAAGACGGCAAGAATATCGAATTCACCGCCGTGCAACCCACAGATCTCACCATCAACCAAGGGGAGATTTTTGGGATTATTGGTTCATCTGGCGCAGGCAAGAGCACGCTGATCCGCTGTGTAAACCTACTAGAGCGTCCCACCACGGGTACAGTTGTACTAGACGGACAGGATTTGACGGCATTATCCGAGCACGAACTCATCAAGGCGCGTCGTAATATCGGCATGATTTTTCAGCATTTTAATCTGCTGCACTCGCGCACGGTGTTCGATAACATCGCTCTACCGCTTGAGCTATCAGGTGCACCCAAGGCCGACATACATAAGAAGGTAAATGAATTGACCGCACTTGTGGGACTGTCGGATAAGCACGATGTCTATCCTGCCAATCTATCAGGCGGTCAAAAACAGCGAGTTGCGATCGCACGCGCACTAGCATCAGACCCTAAGGTTCTGCTGTGCGATGAAGCGACGAGCGCGCTGGATCCCGCCACCACACAGGCCATCTTAGCACTGCTAAAACAGATCAACAGAACGCTTGGCATTACCATCTTGCTGATTACACATGAGATGGACGTGGTTAAACGCATCTGTGATAGGGTGGCTGTCATTGATGGCGGTGTGTTGGTCGAGCAAGGTCAAGTGAGTGAAATTTTTGCCAATCCCAAGACTGAACTTGCTAAAGCATTCATCAATTCTACTTTTCATATCGGCCTGCCAGATGAATTCATGGCAACGCTCACCGATACACCTACCCACGAAGAATCTTACCCTGTGGTCAAATATGAGTTCAGCGGCAATTCGGTCGATTTACCACTATTCTCACAAGCCAGCAAATCTTACGGCGTGGAATTTAGCATTCTTACGTCGCAGATGGATTATGTGGGCGGTGTCAAGTTTGGCTTTACCATCTGCGAGGTGATGGGCAGTCCCACCGCCATCATGCAGGCGAATGAATTTTTAGCCGCGCACGGCGTGAATCTGGAGGTATTGGGTTATGTGGGATAAGATTTACACGGATTTTATGACCGAACTACATCCTAAGATGTGGGAGATGGTCGCCAAATCGACCTATGAGACCATCTATATGGGGCTGGCCGCGACGTTGATTGCTGTGGTTGTGGGCTTACCGCTCGGATTTTTGGCGTTTTTGACAGGCAAAGGTCGCATTCTACAGAACACGACTTTATTTCGCATTCTGGATGTCATCATTAACATCGGTCGCTCTGTGCCATTTATCATTCTGCTGATCATCCTACTGCCTGTGACGCGCCTACTCGTGGGTACGACCCTTGGCACGACTGCAGCGATCGTTCCATTGAGCGTGGCGGCGATACCATTCTTTGCGCGGCTTACCGCCAATGCGCTTACTGAGATCCCTACAGGGCTTACTGAAGCTGCCAAATCCATGGGGGCGACGCATTGGCAAGTCGTCAGTAAATACTACTTGCCAGAGAGCCTGCCGATGATCATCAATGCCATCACGCTCACGCTCGTCTCGCTCATCGGCTACTCGGCGATGGCAGGCGTGGTCGGCGGCGGTGGTCTTGGTAATCTCGCCATCAGCTACGGCGAACATCGTGGCATGATTTATGTTAAATGGATCGCTACCATCATCATCGTAGCGATTGTGATGATTTGCCAAAAAGCTGGCGATGTATTGGCTGAGAAAGTCGATCATCGATAAATGCTGACTATTTTCCAAAATGGAATAATAAATTTCTAAATTAAGCTATCGGTGCATATTGAATTATTAAGCGAATTTATGGTTTAATACGCACATAGTTGTATATGCAGCCTTATTTCATTCAACCTCAGTTTAACCGATCCATCGTGAATTAAAGAGTATCATCATGAAATTAAACAAATTTTTCGGTCTATGTGTTCTAGCCTCTAGTATCGCAATTGCAGGCTGTGGCGGCGACAAAAAAGCAGAGCAAGCAGCAGCGCCTGCTGACACTGACCAAGTCGCACAAACCATCAAAGTAGGCGTCATGAGCGGCCCTGAGCACGCAGTGGCAGAAGTTGCCGCCAAAGTCGCTAAAGAAAAATACGGTCTGACCGTTGAATATGTAGAATTCAACGACTACGCCCTACCGAACACCGCGGTATCAAATGGAGATCTAGACGCGAACGCCATGCAGCACAAGCCTTATCTTGACAAAGACAGCTCTGAGAAGAAGTTGGACAATCTGGTCATCGTGGGCAATACTTTCGTGTACCCATTGGCAGGCTACTCCAAGAAAATCAAATCTTTAGATGAGCTAAAAGACGGCGCTACCATCGCTGTGCCAAATGACCCATCGAACCTAGCTCGTGCGTTGATTTTGCTTGAAAAACAAGGTCTAATTAAGCTAAAAGACATCAATAATCTATTCTCAACCTCGCTTGACATCGTTGAAAACCCAAAAAACCTTGTTATCAAAGAAGTTGATACCTCTGTGGCCGCGCGTGCACTGGACGATGTGGATCTGGCGGTTGTGAATAACAACTACGCAGGTCAAGTAGGTCTGACTGCTGAAGATGGCGTATTCGTTGAAGCTAAAGACTCGCCGTATGTGAACATCATCGTAGCACGCAGCGACAACAAGGACTCAGAAGCCGTCCAAAACTTCGTCAAAGCATACCAAACTGACGAAGTAGAAGCCGAAGCTAAGAAACAATTTAAAGACGGTGTGGTTAAAGGCTGGTAATTCTCCAAGCTTTAATCACAACAAAAAACTACTACTACTACTACTTACGTTACGTTAGTTAGTTAGTTAGTTAGTTA
>NZ_AOMT01000024.1 GCF_000696305.2 Moraxella bovoculi 237 | reverse complement strand
AAGTATGTCCTCATGTTGTTTAAAAAATAAAATAATATCTGTCACTATTTTATCGAAGCATCTAGCAAATTATTTGCTATATTTTTCTTATTATAACACACAATCAAGTCTTTGCAACCATCAAACAAGCTTTTACGTGGCATTTGTTAGCATGAAAGACCGCAAAAATCACCGCCATTAACCACTTGCCTACAACCAACCATGATACGACATCCTAAAATTATCAAACATATTGCATTTGCTATGGTAAATCTGTATGGCAATATCTCTCATTTTCACCCCCTTATTTTGATATTATTCAGCATTGCCGCATCGCACACGATTTATCAAAAACAATCTTTTGGACATTTGATAGTTTTAATTAATGTTTCGATTGTTTGGGCTGACAATGGAAATACGAATAACATCATCATTTTTTAATATATTTGAATGCCAAATATTATCAAAGTAGCACTTGCAATGATGAGCAACTATTTGGAGCATTTGAATCACCAACAATTAAAGATAAAAAAAATACACCAATAAATCTTGGTGTATTTTTTTGGTGCCAATATTATCAAACAATTCGGTCAATTTAATGACGAAATCGCGTTATAAAGCATTCAATAAGCGGCAAATACTTCGTGATTGCCATCGTTATTTAATAAAAAAACCTTATAAGGGTCTTGTCTGCCTTGATAGACAGCATCGTCCATGCCTGGCGTACCAATCACCATGCCAGGAACTGATAAGCCGATTGCATCAGGCTTTTGATCCAACAAACGCTTGATGTCTTGAGCAGGGACATGACCTTCGACTGCATAACCTGCCACAATCGCTGTATGACAAGAACGATGATCATCGGGTATGCCAGCATCATGCTGGATTTTTTGATTGCCTGTGTCATGTGATTTGACAGAAAAGCCATTCCTTTGCGTATAGGCCACCCATTTGGAGCAACAGCCACAATTTGGATCTTTCCAAACTTCAACAGTCACGGAGTGAGATGGTTGCACAGCAAAAAATCCCATGACGATTAAGGCTGTCAAATAAACCAATCCAACACCAACAAATGACAATTTTTGTCTGACGGTTCTAATCCGCATACAAACCTCTTCAAAACTGATAGGGCAGGCAAGAAGTCATCAACCTGTTTTGGTACAAACGCTACTTGCTTGACTTATTTTTGCCAAATAGTACAAAACTGAGAGAGGGGGTTATTTCATACAGATAAAAACAAACCCCTTGGGCTCTTAGGCTACAAGGGGTGCAATATGGAGCTCTTATCGAGAATTGAACTCGAGACCTCTCCCTTACCAAGGGAGTGCTCTACCGCTGAGCTATAAGAGCGAAACCGATATATGGAGCGGGTGGCGGGAATCGAACCCGCACCATCAGCTTGGAAGGCTGAGGTTCTACCACTAAACTACACCCGCAGGGTAGTAAAAACAAGGTAGGGAAATAATGGTGGTGGGGGAAGGATTCGAACCTTCGAAGCTTTCGCGACAGAGTTACAGTCTGTTGGGTTTGACCGCTCCCCAACCCCACCAAGTGGTACAGGTGTATCTTTTAATGGTCTTTTAAAAGACTAAGCCCATTTGCTTGGGCTTGACCTGAAAGATTTCTTAGGAGTGGTGCCGGCTGCCGGAATCGAACTGGCGACCTACTGATTACAAGTCAGTTGCTCTACCAACTGAGCTAAGCCGGCGGTGTTTCCTAAGTGGTGCGTATAATAACATAGATTTCAGATTGTGCAAGTTATTTTTTTATTAATTTTTAAATTTTTATATAAGTAACTGATTTTTATTATTTTATTTTTATATATTTCATTATGCTGACCATCATCAAATTTCTAGCTTTTATTGAACACCCTACTCTAATTTATCATGTGTTATGGTTATTGGCAGAGGTAAAAAATCGTGTTATAAGTAATCGCTTTTTATAGCTAACCTAAATACTTTCATTGAGGATTCATCATGATAAAACCCTTGCCTTGGCAGTATTGCTCGGACTAGGTCTGGCAAGCACCGCTCATTCTGCACCCATCTTACAAGTCAATGGTGACTACAGTATTACGCAGCGCAATCACGCCAATGCATGGGTTGAAATTGACGTCAAAGCTTTTGAAGACAACATTACACGCCTTTAGCAACAGCTTGGCAACAAGAGCCAGATTTGCGCCATCATGAAAGCAGACGCCTATGGTAATGGTATTGACCTGCTTATGCCTAGCATCATCAAATTAGGTGTGCCTTGTGTTGGCATCGCCAGCAACGAAGAGGCAAAAGTTGTCCGAGCTCATGGCTATTAAGTAAAATCGCCCGTGTACGCTTAGCCAGTGTAGAGGATTATGTTCGTGAGCGTTTGGCGCTGTTTAAAGAACAAAGCTCGTGGCTTATCAAAAACGCTAAGCTAGATCGTAGCAAACTCACCCTACACACCGCCAATTCATTCGCCACCATTGCTGTACCTGAAAGTCATCTTGACATGGTGCGTCCTGGCGGTCTTATCTACGGCGATACGATCGATGCCAACTGCTTATAAGCCCATCATGAGCTTTAAGATCAAAGTTGCCAGCGTGCAATTTTATAAAGCCGGCACAAAAGTCGATTATGATGGTACGCACGCGCTTACCCGTGATTCTTATTTGGCGAACCTACACTTTGGTTGCTCGGACGGTTATCGTCTTGCCTTCACCAACAAAGGTGTGGTACTCATTGGCGGCAAACGTGCCAACGTACTAGGCAAAGTGCCAATGAACACGACCATGGTGGACGTAACCGACCACGTTAACGATGTCAAAATCGGCGATGAAGTAGTCATCTACGGCTCGCAAGGCGAGGATAGAATTAGCCAAGCTGAAATTAAGGAAATCAATGACGCTCTACTGGTGGATCTATACACGATTTGGGGCAATTCAAATCCTAGATTTATCAAAGCTGATTGAGTTAAATAATTCAGAAAGTAAAAATCCCACCTTGTGTGGGATTTTGTTTACCAAGAATTATGTTATACAGAAAGGCCTTTGCATGCCATTTCCACCGCCTTGACGATTGCCAATGCTTTTTTGTTGGTTTCTTCCCACTCTGCCACAGGGTCGGAGTCTGCCACCACGCCTGCCCCCGCTTGGATATGGACTTGTCCGTCTTTTAACACAGCAGTACGAATGGCAATGGCGGTATCCATGTTGCCCGCCCAGCCCAGATAGCCCACCGCTCCACCAAAAACGCTACGGCGAACAGGCTCAACCTCATCGATGATTTGCATGGCTCGGATTTTGGGGGCTCCCGACAGCGTACCTGCTGGGAAAGTCGCACAAAACACGTCCAAAGCGTCCTTATCAGCCGATACCGCGCCTTCTACGTTGCTTGCGATGTGCATGACTTGTGAATAGCGTTCAATAAACATTTTATCGGTTACCTTGACCGTGCCGATGTCGCACACCTTGCTAATGTCATTACGCCCTAAGTCGATGAGCATCAGATGTTCAGCGATTTCTTTTTGGTCGGAGAGTAGCTCGGCTTCTAGTGCCAAATCTTCTGCCGTGTCCACGCCACGACGGCGAGTCCCTGCCAATGGTCGCACGGTAACTTTACGCTCATCGCCCACCGTCTCAATGCGAGAGAGAATCTCGGGCGATGCCCCCACGATGTGAAACGGCTCGTCATTGGCAAGCTCGCCTTGGATAAGAAACAGATACGGAGACGGATTGAGATAACGCAACGCCCGATACACCGCGAGCGGGTCGCCACTGTACTCACCCGACAGACGTTGGGCAGGGACGACTTGCATTACGTCCCCCGCCCTGATGTATTCCTTAATGCGATTTACGTCCGTGCAGAATTTGTTTTGCCCTGTTTGTGAGACAAAATGTGGTAGGGGCTGTTTTTTGACGGTCAAATCAGGCTTGTGCGACAGCAAATTCTCAATAATATCAAGCTGTTTTACCGCCTTTTTGTAGCCGTCCTTGGCTTGTACGTCCGCATAGACCACGATAGACAGGGTATGTTCTAGGTTGTCAAATACCACGACAGACGATGATAGGGTCAGCCACATATCAGGCAGAGCCAAAGGATTGGGCGAGTTTGACACGCCAACAGTCGGCTCAATTACTCGTATCATGTCATAGCCAAAATAGCCCACGAGTCCACCACTAAATGCAGGCAAATCGGGCATGACATCTTGGCTTGGGGTTTTGTACTCCGCCATAAAGGTGCGGATAAAATCAAAGGGGTTGGTGTCGTGTGTGCTTATCTCGTCCTTGCGAGCATCCTTTACCACCACTTTGTCATCATGATACTGTATGACAATGTCCGAACCTAGCCCAATCATGGAATATCTTGCCCAGCGTTCGCCCCCCACCACCGACTCAAACAAATAAGCGGACGCAAAAAATTTACGCAAATTGGCAAACACCGATACAGGGGTGGCATCGTCCATTAGGCGTTTTTTGATAAGTGGAATGTGGGTATAGCCTTGCTCAGAAAGGGTATAAAAATCGGATAAAGATAGCATGTTTTTCCTAATTGTTATGTTAATTTTCTTATTCTACCACAAGTAATATGACATGGTAATATCACCATAAAAATAAAAGCCTTGTCAAATGACAAGGCTTAGGATGACGAATAAAACTATTGGATTTCTGATGACAATGTAATATCTACATTGCCTGCCACGGCTTTTGAATATGGGCAGACGTGATGCGTTTTTTCGACAATACGAGTAAGCGTGTCAGCATCGATGTCGGTGTTTTTGGCGATGACATGGATATTGCCCGATAAAAAGAAATTATCATCGCCTTCTTTGCTTAAGTTAATAGTGACTTGTACTTCACTGTCAAAGCTTGCGCCCTCTGCTTTTTTGACCAATCCCAGTGCGCCATCAAAACACGCCCCGTAACCTACGGCAAACAGCTGTTCAGGGTTTACACCATCTTTGCCTGAGCCGGGGCTCACCAGATTAAAAGTAGTCGCGTTATCGCTTAGACTGGCGGTACCGTTTCTGGCGCCAATGGCGGTGGCAGTGGTTGAGTAGATTTGAGCCATTTCATTCTCCTTTTTGGGTGTTTTTAGGTGCTTGTTATTGATTCCATTGTAAAGATAAAATATGACAATTTCAAGAAAAACACCCGCACCTTTACACGACTACCACAAAACAGACAGCCGCCATTGATCTATCAATGAGCTTTCTCCCAATTCTCCCCCACGCCAATCTCCACAACAAGTGGCACGGCAAAATCGACGTCCCAGCCTAAGCTTTTGGCGGTATCGGTCAACACGTTTTGCATGGCGGTTTTGATAAGCTTGCCTATCTCGTCCGCCTTATCGCTATCGACTTCAAATACCAATTCATCATGCACTTGTAGCAAAAGTTTGGCATGGTCTTTGGGCAGGATTTTATCCACGGCTATCATGGCAAGTTTGATGATTTCGGCGGCAGAGCCTTGTAGTGGGGCGTTAATGCTTGCCCGCTCCGCCCCTTGTCTTATCATGGCGTTTGATGAGTTGATGTCGGGAGCGTAGAGCTTACGTCCTAAAATGGTAGTAACATAACCTGTTGATTTGGCGTAACTTTTGGTATTTTCCATGTAGTCATGTATGGCAGGATAACGGGCAAAATATCGCTTGATATAGTCCTTTGCCACGCCATTTTCTACGCCAAGCTGTTTGGCAAGCCCAAACACGCCCATGCCGTATAGTAGCCCAAAATTCACCGCCTTTGCTGAACGTCTCTCGTTTGGCGTTACGTCTGATAGCTCCTTACCCATAATCTCGGCAGCGGTGGCGGTGTGAATGTCTAGGTTGTTTTTAAAGGCATTAATTAAACTCTCATCGCCACTAAAATGAGCCATGAGCCGCAGCTCAATCTGCGAATAATCCGCCGCCATAATCACACGTCCTGTCGGTGCGATAAAGGCTTCACGAATGAGTCGCCCTGTGTCGGTGCGAATGGGGATATTTTGTAGGTTGGGGTCTGATGACGACAGTCGCCCTGTACTCGTCAAGGCTTGGTGGTAGCTGGTATGCACTCGCCCCTGTTTGTCAGCGACTTTGGCAAGAGCGTCCGTATAGGTGCTTTTGAGCTTGGATAGACTTCTGTGTTCTAGCACCACGTCCACAAGCGGGTGGTCAATCTTGGCAAGGGTCGCCTCAGACGTGGAATATTGCCCTGTTTTGGTTTTTTTACCGCCTGATATGCCTAATTTGTCAAACAAGATCTCGCCAAGCTGTTTGGGGCTTGCCACGTTAAAGCTCTCGCCCGCCAACTCAAACGCCTTTTGCTCTAATTGACTGATTTGATTGTCAAAAGCAAGCGATAATTTACCCAAAAATTCGGTCTTTATCAAAATGCCGTCATGCTCCATTTGGGCTAAGATTTGGGCAGTGGGGATTTCTAATTTGTGCAAAAGGCTATTGGCATTAGTATCTTTTTGTAAATACTCGTCAAACACACTAAACAAGCGATACGTAATGTCCGCATCTTCGCACGCATAATCGCTTGCCTTATCCATGTCCACTTTATCAAAGCTAAGCTGTTTTGCCCCTTTACCTGCCACGTCTTCAAAGGTGGTGGTATTTATGCCCAGATAGTGTCGTGCCAAATCGTCCATGTTATGCCGTGTCGCCACGCCATTGATGACATAACTGGCTAACATGGTATCCATATGCCAATTATTTAGCTCAATGCCATATTTTTTAAAAACATGACTGTCGTATTTAATGTGCTGTCCGATTTTGCCGATACTCTGATTTTCTAAAATGGGTTTTAACTCATTTAAAACAAAGTCCCTATCTAATTGATTATCAAGCAAAATATCAAAATCGCCCGTATGCCCCACAGGGATATAATAGCCTTCATAATTGGTTGTAGCGACAGATACCCCAACCAACTCTGCCTTTTGCCAATCAATACTGGTGGTCTCGGTATCAATGGCAAAATAAGGCAGACTCTTTAATTTATCAATAAGCTTATAAAATTCATCAAGGCTATTTATGGTTTTGTAAGTACCTTGTTTAATGGGTAAGGGTTTAACAGATAATTCATCGCTGTTATCAGCCAAATTATCATCAAAAGGATTGTTTAATTCATTATCGGCATTGTCATTATTAAATAAATCATCAGTAACAGGCAACTCCGCCATTTTTAATAATGCTAACTGCTCTGCCATTTCTTTTTTAAATTCTAATGTCTTAAATAACTCATATAACGCTTTGGCACGTTTTATTTGTGTCTGTTTATTATTGTCTAATCTTAATTCGTCAAATGAAATGGGCAGTTCTAGATTGGTAACAATCGTGGCAAGGGTGCGATTTAGGGGGATTTCGCCTTGATGCTCGTATATTTTTTGCCCAACCATGCCTTTGATATTGGCAAGATTTGCCAAAATGCCGTCAATATCGCCATATTCGGTCAATAACTTGCTTGCCGTCTTCGCCCCAACCTTAGGAATGCCTGCAATGCCGTCCGATGAGTCGCCCATGAGCGTGAGATAATCGGCGATTTGGGTGTTGTGTACGCCAAATTTGTCAAATACGCCCTGTACGTCCGTGATTTTGTCCTTAAAACTGTCTTCCAAAATCACACAGTCATTAACCAGCTGTGCCATGTCCTTGTCGCCTGTGGAGATGACGACAGGATAGCCGTTTTGGCAAGCGGTGCGAGCAAGCGTGCCGATGATGTCGTCCGCTTCAAAACCGTCAATTTTGATGAGGGGAATGCCCAATTTTTCAATCAAATCATGAATATACGGAATCTGCACTCGCAAATCATCGTCCATCGGCGGACGGTGAGCCTTATAAGCGTCCGATAATTCGTGGCGAAAGGTGGGGGCTTTGGTATCAAAAGCGACCGCCATGTGGGTAGGCTTGTATTTTTTGATGAGCTTGCCCAAGGCATTTAGCACGCCACGAGTGGCATTGGTGGGCAAGCCGTCTTGGTTGGATAAAAGGGGCAAGCCGTGAAAACAGCGAAACAGATAATACGAGCCGTCCACGAGAATGACAGGTGGTTTGGATTTATCAATGGCGGAAGTGTCAAAAGTGGCAAGGTTGGGGATGTCGGTGTAGGTCATGATTTTAATAACTTTTTTGATATAAAATTTGAACTATTATACCCAAAAAAGGAAAATTAGGGAAAATTTCCCCATAAAAAAAGCCCTGATGCTCAGGGCTTAGATTTACCGTTTAGTCATATTCGGTGCATTCCACGTCTTCATCACGGCAAAACATCTCATGGTGCTCGGCTCGGCATTGTTTGAGTACATCTAGGCGAGCCTTGCCACGACTGGTGTTTTCGGCGCGGTAAGTTTCGGTAAAGGCTTTGACTTTGCAGACATGAACACTGTCTTTATTTTCTTTGACAAGCACAGGCACGCCCACAGGTACAGGCACGACAACCGCCCCTGTATTTGGTGTGTCAATGGGTGCAACACAAGCAGATAAAAAAGGCATGGCAAGAGCAATCAGCGCAACACAAGTTTTCATAGTACTAACCTACAAATAGAACAAAAAAATAATACCCTAAAAATTGTAAGGTATTATACAAAGACAATATAACGTAAATTTTTGGAATATGTAACAAATTGTAAAATTAATCAGCCTTCAAAAGATACAAACAAAAAGACGCCACCGCCTCAAAACTTGTCTCACGCTTTAATGCTGTCTTCTTATCAAGCTTGGTTTTATAAGTGTAAGGGGTCATGTCAATCAGATCAATCAGACTTTGATTATCCAGAGCCATCGGATTGTCGATTTGCCATTCATCCACCAGTTTGAATTCTGGCGCAAGCTCATCGATGAACTTGGTCGGCTGGTGCGGATTTACCGTATCGAACAGCCTTTCGCGCATGGCATATAGGTGCTGTGGCGCAGGTGTCGCCATCAGAAGATGACCGCCAGATTTTAACACTCTTAACAGTTCTTTTTTTGGCAATGGGCTAAAAAAGCTCGTGCACACATCCACACTGCCATCTGCCACAGGCAACACCGAACCTGTACCCACCACCCAAGTGATGTTCTTATTAAGATCCTGATTTTTGTAAGTTTTTGATGCAGTAATGATGGCGGTCTTAGCGATGTCTAGGCCGATGACTTGTGCGCCCTGCTCTGCCAGAACGCTCGTGTAATAGCCCTCGCCGCAGCCGACATCCAACATGGTTTTTGGGGAGAGCTCGCTGACAACTTGACCGATTTTATCGCGTAATGGCGCATAGAATCCATTGGCTAAGAAACGCTTGCGAGCCTGAACCGAGACAGCCGTATCGCCCGCACTGCGGCTGTTCTTATGCTGGACGACATGCAGATTGACGTAGCCATCTTTGGCGACATCGTAGCTATGTCGATTCTGACAGCTGTAAGTTCTACCATCTAAGATCAGATCGGTATAGCAAATAGGGCAATTTAGCATAAGTGTTTGATTTTATTTTAGTTTTCGATGGCGAATGATTTCGATGATCATCGGAACCACTGACAGCACAATGATACCAACCATAAAGGAAGTGAAGTATTTTTTGACAAATGGCAATTGCCCAAAAAAATACCCAAGCATAGTAAACGACACCACCCACAGAATCGCCCCAATCACATTATATCTGGCGAAGTCCTTATAGGGCATACTCCCCATTCCGCCAACGAACGGCGCAAATGTACGCACGATCGGCACAAATCTTGCGATGATGATCGTGCGGCCGCCATATTTGGCGTAATAGCTTTGGGTCTTGTGTAGATAGGCTTGTTTGAAGATCTTAGAATCAGGATTTGAGAATAGACGTCTGCCAAAGTGCTTACCAATCTCAAAATTCACAAAATCACCAATAATCGCAGCGATGATCAGTAGCAACATCAACAGCCAAACATTCATCTCGCCGACAGCTGCAATCGCCCCTGCCGCAAACAGCATCGAATCACCTGGCAAAAACGGCGTAACCACCAGTCCCGTCTCACAAAAGACAATCACAAATAAAATGGCGTAAATCCACTTTCCGTGATTATCCACCAATTCCTGCAGATGATCGCCAATATGCAAGATAAAATCAACGATGCCTAAAATAAAATCCACAATCAACTCTAAGCTAAATAATGAGCGCCTATTTTATCATGGATTAATGGATTGGAGAATAAATAGTTCAATCAAGAACCACCCACCAAAACCACCAAAAAAGCCACACAAAAAGCGGTATCACTTGTGTTGATAGCAGCTTGAATGGCTGAATACAGGGTCATTTCCAAACCTTCATTGCATCGTAAGAGAAAAATACAAAAAATAATACATACCAATATTTTGCCAATATTTTTAGGTTTTACTATTTGTTTTAGTGGCAATTTTTAGATTAAGGCAAATCCGTTCTCGCCCTTTCTGCATCATCTCTAAAATCTTGAAAATGGTCTGTATTCACATCATAACTTGGCGGATTGCTTAACACAATATTTTGACAAATCAAATCATTATAAAGCCAAAGAGCCTGCTGTGCAATCTCAGCCAAAGCTTCATCAGAAAATTGAAAGTTTTGATAACTTTCATCATAAAAAGGCAAATCGGCAGATAGCCCATAAGTTAATGCCAATTTTCTTAAAAAATAATATCCTTGACAATACCAATCATAAATTTGTGATAATTTATAAAAATCATCAGGATTGTTGATGAGCGATGATAAAGTTTGTTTTAATAGATTTTGATAATATACCAAAAACTCCAAATAGGGACTGATGAGTTTTTCTAATTCAATCACTGTCTTCTTATTATTAAAGTCCAAGCCAATTAGCATCAAATAATCATCAGGCGATAAATATTCCTCCAAACTTGGCTCGTGATATATCCAAGTTTCTAACGCTTTTATATCATCATTTTCTAAAATGACTTTAAAAAATGGACGTTGTAGATGAAAGGGGAGTTTCATTTAATCAAGTTCATTTATTTATCAAGTGTGAAAAAACCGCCCATAAAGCGGTTTTTACTGCCGAAATTTTATCAATGCTCCCTAGTCGCCCGAAATTCCACTTCTGGATACCGCTCTTGCATAAGTTGTAGATTGACACGACTGGGGGCAAGGTAGGTCAGATACCCACCACCGTCCACCGACAACTGGTCGTGGGCTTTTTTCTTAAATTTTTCAAAGGCGACTTTGTCATCACAATGCACCCAACGCACGGTGGCGATACTAATCGGCTCAAAGGTGCATTGCACTTTATATTCTTCTAGCAAACGATGTGCCACCACTTCAAATTGCAACACGCCCACCGCCCCCAAAATCAGGTCGTTATTGATTTGGGGCATAAATACTTGCGTTGCTCCTTCTTCAGAGAGCTGTTGTAGTCCTTTTTGTAATTGCTTGGATTTCATCGGGTCTTTTAGTACCACACGGCGAAACAGTTCAGGAGCAAAGTGCGGAATGCCTGTAAAATTCAAGGTCTCGCCACTCGTGAAACTATCGCCAATCTGGATTGTGCCGTGATTGTGTAAGCCGATAATGTCGCCAGCGTACGCTTCATCCAACGCTTCACGGTCGCCCGCTAGGAACATGAGTGCGTCCGACACTCGCACTTCTTTGCCGATACGCACATGGTTCATTTTCATGCCACGCTCGTATTTGCCCGAACACACACGCATAAAGGCGACACGGTCTCGGTGCTTGGGGTCCATATTGGCTTGAATTTTAAAAACAAAGCCCGTAAAGGCAGGCTCGTCCGCTTTGACGGTGCGTTCTTGTGCCACATGGTCTTTTGGGGGCGGGGCGTATTGGATCAATACGTCCAAAATCATGTTTACACCAAAGTTACCCAACGCCGTACCGAACAAGACAGGCGTTTGTCGCCCTGCCAAAAACTCATCCACATCCCAATCTTCATACGCCATTTGGGCAAGTTCGATGTTATCCACAAACTCGTCCCACAAAATCTGCCCAAGTCGCTCCTTGATGTCGGCATGGTCGTAACCGTCTCGGCTCTCGATGTCCGTGATTTGTGAGCCAAAGCCTTTTTGATAAAAGTAAGTTTTGTTGTCCACAAAACTATACACGCCTACAAAATCCTGCCCCATGCCAATGGGATAGGCAAACGGTACGCATTTGATTTTTAGGACGCTTTCAATCTCATCTAAGAGGGCAAGCGGATTTTGGATTTCACGATCAAGTTTATTAACAAATGAAATAATGGGCGTATCACGCATACGACACACTTCCATAAGCTTAATCGTCCGCTCTTCCACGCCTTTTGCCCCGTCAATGACCATTAACGCACTATCAACGGCGGTGAGCGTGCGGTAAGTGTCTTCTGAAAAGTCGGCATGTCCGGGGGTATCTAGTAGATTAACCACATGATTTTTATAGGGAAATTGCATGACCGATGTCGTGATAGAGATACCACGCTCTTGCTCCATGCTCATCCAGTCGGATGTCGCGTGGCGGTCGGCTTTACGTCCACGCACTTCGCCAGCAACTTGGATTGCCTTACCCCACAGTAGGAGCTTTTCGGTCATGGTGGTTTTGCCTGCGTCAGGGTGCGAGATAATAGCAAAAGTTCTGCGTTGGTTGATTTCTTGGGATAATTGGTTCATGATGTCTGTTCGTTAATTAAAAAATAGCTAATTATATCATGTTTTACATTGGCAAATACAGCTTTGACCTCCCCCCTTGCTAAAGCAAGGGGATTCCCAATATCACGACTGGGTGTTTCCTAATTCAACGAGATTGGCTTATGTAGAAAATATAGCAAAACCCCAAAGCAACTCTTTGGGGTTTTGATCATTCCTCAATCCATTTACCATCTCGCCACACCAAGGCAAAACGTGTCGCCTTGCCGTCTTTTTCTGAGCCGACATATTGCTCGGCATTCTTGCGAGACCATCTTAAGATGGTAGGATTGCCCTTACCATCGACATCTGGCGCCTCGAACAGATAGGCGAATTTCGGTTCTAGCTGGTCTTTGATGGGGCGCAGCTCAGCAAGCTTAGGCGGGCGCGTTTCGCGCACTTTGGGGAATTTGGACGCTGCTAAGAACAGTCCTGCTGCCCCTTCACGCAGTACATAATGATCATCGAACTTCTGCGAGCGCAGATTTGGCATGCTGATGGGAGTCATGCGTGGCGGTGCTGCTTCACCGTTTTTTAATACCTTACGCGTGTTGTCACAGCTGCCGCAGGCGAAGTACGCACCGAAACGACCGGTTTTTAAGGTCATCTTGCCATCGCATTTATCGCAATCAATGGTGGGTGCATCTTGATTGTCCGCACCTGCTACCTCGAACACACCGCGCTCTAGCTCATGGCCATCACAGTCTGGGTTATTACCACAGATATGCAGCTTTAGACCACCATCGACGATGTAGCTCTCCATAGCTGTGTGGCATTTTAGACAGCGTTTTTTCTCCATGAGTGCATTAACTTCTGCCGAGTCATCGTCCGCATCAAAGACAAAAGCAGATGCCGGCATGAGATTCTTAGTGCCCTTGCAGCGCTCTTTTGGCGGTAGATTATAACCAGTACAGCCCAAGAATACGCCCGTTGAGCCTGTGCGAATCTGCATCGGACGGCTGCACAGATCACAGTGGATGTCTGGTACATTCGTCGGGTCGTTCGGGCGCATGCCGTCTTTACCTTTGGCGGTTTCTAATTTACCCTTAAAATCACCGTAGAAATTGTCCAGCACACGCTTCCAATCTTGATGACCCTCTGCCACCTCGTCAAGCTTATCTTCAAGCCCAGCGGTAAACGCATAATCCATCAGATCGGGGAAACTCTCAATCAAGCGCTCCGTCACGATGTCGCCCATCTTCTCAGCGTATAGGCGCTTATTCTCTAGACGGACGTAGCCACGTTCTTGGATGGTGGAGATGATGGATGCATAGGTTGATGGTCGTCCGATGCCACGGCTTTCAAGCTCCTTGACAAGACTGGCCTCAGAATAGCGCGCAGGCGGCTTGGTAAAATGCTGACTCGGCTCAATGTTAATCAGTGGTAGATGCTCGCCCACTTGTACGTTCGGCAGTAGTACGTCATCGCTCTTGGCAGGTGGCTGAACCTTAGTATAGCCATCAAATACGAGCGTACGCCCTTTCGCCTTAAGTTCAACACCATTAGCATCAACAATCAGGCTCACCGAACGATAGCGCGCAGGCGTCATCTGGCAAGCCACGAACTGACGCCAAATCAGCTCATACAGGCGCTGAGCATCACGCTCCATCGCTGTCAGCTGGGTTGATTTGATGGCAACATTAGATGGGCGAATCGCTTCGTGCGCCTCTTGTGCGTTTTGTTTGTTGCCGTAGAGATTCGGCTTTTGTGGCAGGTATTGATTGCCAAAATTATCCGTAATGTAGCCACGCACCGCACCAAGCGCATCTTGGCTCAAGAAAGTCGAGTCGGTACGCATATAGGTAATGAAGCCTGCTTCATAGAGTCTTTGAGCCAGAATCATGGTTTTTTTGACTGAGAATCCCAAGCGTGTACTTGCTGCCTGCTGCAACGTCGATGTAATAAAAGGTGCAGACGCTCTAGACTGCGTAGGCTTCTCATCGATGCTAGAGACGATGAATTTGGCATCAGACAGGACATTCACGATGGCATCGGCATCGTCTTTATTACCAAGCTTTAAGGTCTTGCCTTTATATTTGGTGGCTTCTAAGCGCAGATCCTCGCCAGCGGCTTGGTTGTTGGTGTGAATCTCCCAATATTCCACCGGCACGAAGGCACGAATCTCACGCTCACGCTCCACCACCAGACGCGTGGCGACACTCTGCACGCGCCCTGCTGACAGACCACGAGCAACCTTTGCCCACAGTAGCGGCGACACCATAAAGCCCACCACACGATCAAGGAAGCGGCGCGCCTGCTGGGCATTGACACGATCGATGTTTAGCTTGTCGGGATGCTCAAATGCTTTTTGGACAGCGGTTTTGGTGATTTCATTAAATACCACACGGCTGTACTTATCATCGCTACCACCGATTACCTCCTTTAGGTGCCAAGCGATCGCCTCCCCCTCTCTGTCCAAATCGGTCGCCAGATAAATGATATCAGCGTCTTTGGCTAGGGATTTTAGTTCTTTGATGACCTTGGTTTTATTTGGCAAAATCTCATACACCGCCGCCCAGTCATGCTCAGGATCCACACCCATGCGACGAACCAAGGCGCGCTGTGCTTTTTCTTCGCGGGACAATCCCGCCTCATCTGCTTTAGCCTTGGTCTTATCTGTGCCAGATACAGGCAGATCACGCACATGCCCCACGCTAGAACGTACGATATAGTCATTACCCAAGTATTTATTAATCGTCTTGGCTTTGGCAGGTGACTCCACGATAACAAGCGACTTGCCTTTGGCGGATGCCTTGGGTGCAGTCGTGGTGGACTTGGTAGTTTTTTTGGTGGATTTGGTTGTCGACATGAAGCTGCCTTAAAAATGATTCAAAACGGTTTAATTTACTTTATTAATTATCCAATTTGTCCAAAACTGGAGTCATCCCAAGAGTTACACAAATATTTGTATTTATAAAATATCACACTACCCACACTCTGACAAGTATGTCAATATGCCATTAGGTGAGCGTGTTATATTAATATGGGGTTAATTCTTGGCTGATTTTTGCGATTCATCTCATCGCCCCATGCGGTAAGCTGCGCTTGCAGAGCGGTTAATTCCTGCTCGGCAAGGGGTTTGTCAAGTTTCTTGGTGCCTTGCCAGGATTGATAACGCCCATCATGCCAGTATATGATCACGCTGTTGGCTTTGGCTTGTAGTCCCACGACGTGATCGCTGATGTCCTTAGGTAGGTGGATCAATACGCCATCTAAAGTATGACTACCCTCAATCGTCTGCCATGTGGCATCTGTTGCCGCCAGTCTCACTAAGGGCAGACGCCATTCATCATTAATGACCGCATAGGAAGTTACCATCTGATTCTTAACCGCGTGGTTATTGGCTCGCACGCCTGTCTGAACAACAGCAGGCAGCCAGTCAGGACGGCTCACGAATTTTGGGTTAAATCCCAATTGTCTGGCCAATAATCTAAAATCTGACGTGCGTACCTCGTGCGCCTTTGGCTTGGCAGCGAACATATTACCAAGCAAAAATCCTGCCACGACAAGCACCACGATAAGCGGCAATGAGCCTTGAATATCCATACTATCCCTACACTAGAATTTGGCGTTTGCCGCTATTATCCGCCGCGCTCACTACGCCGCGCTCTTCCATCATGTCCACGATGCGCGCTGCTCGGTTATAGCCGATGCTAAATTTACGCTGCAATGCTGAGATAGATACTTTACGCGTCTCAAGCGTGTGCGACACCGCCAAATCAAAATACTCATCATCACTGCCCGTACCGCTGTCGCCACTGCCTTCACCCTCGAAAGTAAAGCTGTCTGTCAGGTCGATATAATCAGGCACACCGCGCTCACGCCATGCGTCGGTCACACGGTTCACCTCATCATCCTTAACATAGGCGCCATGCACACGCTGGGTCTCGATCGCACCTGGCGCTAGGAACATCATGTCACCATGACCCAGCATGTTCTCCGCGCCCGACTCCTCGATGATGATGCGGCTGTCTGTAGCAGAGTTCACGCGCAGTGCCACACGCGATGGGATGTTAGACTTAATCAAGCCTGTCACCACGTTCGCCACAGGGCGCTGGGTGGCTAAGATAAGATGGATACCTGCTGCACGTGATTTTTGGGCAAGGCGGACGATTGGCTCTTCTGCGGTCTTGCCAAGTTGCATGATCATGTCGGCAAATTCATCCGCCACGACAACGATTTTTGAGAGTGGTTTTAGTTTCGGTGCGATGCCACTCACGTGGTCAGACGCATTCCATAGCGGATCAATAATCGGCTCGCCTGATGCTTGGGCTTCTAGCACCTTTTGGTTAAAGGCAGCAAGGTTACGCACACGAAGCTTACTCATCAGTAGATAACGACGCTCCATCTCAGTCACACACCAGTTAAGCGCGGCGGTCGCCTCGGTCATGTCAGTGATGACAGGCGTTAGCAGATGCGGGATGTCAGCGTAGTTCGCCAGCTCAAGCTGTTTTGGGTCAATTAGAACCAGCTTTAATTCATCGGGTGTATATTTTAATAGCATTGACATCAAGAATGAGTTTACCAGCACCGATTTACCCGAGCCTGTTGTACCTGCCACCAGCATGTGCGGCGCCTTAGCAAGGTCAGCAATGACAGGCTTGCCGCTGATGTTCGTACCGATGGCAATGCTGACGCCTGCATTCGGATCCTTATAATCAGGGGTTTCAAGCAGTTCAATTAGGCTGACAATCTGACGCTTACGATTAGGCACCTCAATACCAATATAAGGCTTACCTGCGATCACAGGAATCACGCGCAAAGACGCCATCGACACAGAGCGCGCAAGGTCTTGGGCGATCTTACTAACGCGGCTTGCCTTGATGCCTGCCGCCAGATCCACCTCGAAGCGCGTCACCACAGGGCCTACCATCGCTGAGACGACTTCTGCCTTGACGTTGAATTCTTGGAGTTTAATCTCAAGCAGTGCCGACAGCTGGTCTAGCTCTTCTTGGGTGTAGGTGATGGTCTTGGCAGGCTTAGGATCTAGGATGTCAAGATCTGGCACCACGCTTAGACTCATGCGATATTCTAGCGTGCTCATCGCGTGCGACTTTGGTCGCTCGGTGCCTGATGACATAGATTTTGGCAGATGATCAACAGGCAGAATCTGCGCTTCATCAAGCTCTTCCACCTTAGCATAGACAGCTTCATCTTGATGAGTGGCATGAGATGTATGATTGTTATCGCTTAGCACCTCTGATTGACTATGCGTCTGCCAACCTTGGGTAGCTTGTTCGTCAGCTTGCTCTATCAGAGCATCATTTGACAATCCTGCGAAGTCCACCCCACCAAAGGCAGTATTCTCATCAGATACACGCTCGGCGCTGATGACTGAAGCGACTTGACGGGCATCAGTAGTCTTTTGACGACTGTCAAAATAATCATCCTCGTGGCGAATCTGCTCATCTATCACATACTCATCAGACTGCTGGATGGTCTCATATACAGGCTCATCGTACGCATTGACATCATAAGTCGTATTAATCTGCACGCTATCATCTTGATAAGCCTGCTTATATGCATACACAGTACTATCATGATTGCCATCATCCGTGTCGCTACCCATGATATCATGAGGTGCATCCACCTCTTCATAGTCAGGCTGAGTATGCTCCTCATGTAGCGGCACTGCCTGCGCCTGCTGCTGAGCCAATTTCTCCGCTTCGGCATCGGCTTGTTTTTTGGCGATGAGCTCTTCACGAAGCCCAGAATTCACCAAGAAGCTCTCCAGCGTCCCTTGATGGTTATGCGCCTGATAGACGGGTGTTTTTGGGGTGGTTTGGCTGATAATCAGTTCATCATCTTCGGATGCATCCGCACCACTCACCTCGACCTCGTCTGATGCATCTGTATAGATGTCATCTTCGGTGGTGGTTTTGCGCTTGGCGAATTTTGCCCATAGTAGCGACCAGCGCACCTCAAAGGTCAATGTCGCCACCAATAACGTCATCAATACCAAGAACGCCATCGCGACAGGCACACCCAGCACACTATTCAGACTACCTAGCAGCTCATAACCCAACATCCCACCAAAGGTCGCTGCACTGTCCGCCTGCCACCATGCGCCCAGCTGAGCGAACATCGCACTGATGCACGCCAACAAGAACGCATATGCAATCAAACGCAGCACCCACATTACAGAGCCGCGTGTCCACCACAGATGCACCAACTCATAGGCGAGTACCGCCACAAAGAACCACGCGCCCAACCCAAAAAACGCACGCAGAACGTCCGCCACCCACGCGCCCAGACGACCACCGACATTACTGATGTCGGTGCTGCTACCGACATGAGACCACGCAGGGTCCGCAGGGTTATAGGACAGCAACGAGATGAATAAAAACGCCAAAAGCCCCACACCAACCATACTAAAAAACAGACGCTTGATGATGGGTAATTTACCTAAGAATTGATTGACGGATTCGTGTTGGAGCAGTTGATTCATGGTGGATGCTTAGAGAGTGGTGCATTAACAAACCCTACATTATATAGGATAACCGCTTGACATATCAAAATTTTTATTGCAGAAAGAAAAAATTTTATGATTTTTTGATGTTTGGTTTTATTGATGGTGGTGTTTTGGTGGATTTGGCTTGCAATTTTGGCAAAATCTCCCATATACTAATCAACTTTTTATCATATTCACCCATTGGACACACTCATGAATCACCATCGCTTAATCATCCTAGGCTCAGGCCCTGCTGGCTACTCTGCCGCCGTATATGCCGCGCGCGCCAACCTAAACCCTGTCATCATCACCGGTCTACAGGTGGGCGGACAGCTGACCACCACCACCGAGATCGACAACTGGCCAGGCGGTCGCCACGGTCTGACTGGCACCGCACTGGTCGAAGAGATGAAAGAGCATGCAGAACGCTTCGGCACTCAGCTGATCTATGACCACATTCATAGTGTGGATTTTGAGCAGCGCCCATTTACCCTAACTGGTGATAGCACCACCTACACCTGCGACGCGCTCATCATCGCCACTGGCGCCACCGCCCAATACCTAGGCCTAGAATCCGAGAGTAAATTCATGGGTCAAGGCGTATCTGCCTGCGCCACCTGCGATGGATTCTTCTATAAGAATCGCAATGTCGCCGTGATCGGTGGAGGCAACACCGCAGTCGAAGAAGCCCTATACCTATCGAACATCGCAAACCACGTGACCCTAGTGCACCGCCGCGACAGCCTACGCGCTGAGAAGATCATGCAAGATCAGCTGTTCGATAAAGTCAAAAACGGCAACATCAGCATCGAATGGAACTCAAGCGTCCAAGAAGTCGTGGGCGATGAGATGGGTGTTACTGGCGTGGTCATCAAGAACACCGACGGCGAAACCAAAACCCTAGACGTGATGGGCATGTTCGTCGCCATCGGACACAAGCCAAATACCGCCATGTTCGATGGTAAGCTTGCCATGACGGACGGCTACATCGTGGTGAATAGCGGCCTTAATGGCAATGCCACCGCCACCAGCGTGCCAGGCGTATTCGCGGCAGGCGACGTCGCTGACCACATCTACCGCCAAGCCATTACCTCGGCAGGCACCGGCTGCATGGCAGCCCTGGACGCTGAAAAATACCTAGACAGCTTATAATCTGCACAAAGGGACGATCATCGTCCCTTTATTATTATCAGTCATCTTGCAAAAAAAGTTACGGGCATCTTACAATAGAATAAATGTCACCCTAGGAAGAACCATGACCGTCAAACACTCTCTCATCGCCCTACTGCTGGGCGTAAGCCTAAGCCTGACCAGTCCCGCCATGGCAAGCGAAGCTGAATTTGCACAAGCCTTACCATACGCCAACAATCAAAACCATGGCCAAGCTTTTGAATTGTTTAATAAATTAGCCGAGCAAGGCGATGCCGTTGCTCAGAATGAGCTGGGCTATATGTATGTCAATGGTCAAGGCGTTCGCCAAGATTATCATCAGGCGGTGGCTTGGTATCGTAAGGCAGCTGAGCAAGGTAATGCTGCCGCTCAATCTAATTTGGGTAATATGCATGCCGATGGCCAAGGCGTGCGTCAAGATTATGGGCAGGCAGTATCTTGGTATCGTAAGGCGGCTGAGCAAGGTAATGCTGCCGCTCAATTAAATTTAGGCTATATGTATGACAATGGACAAGGCGTCCATCAAGATTATCATCAGGCAGCATCTTGGTATAAAAAGGCGGCTGAGCAAGGGCTTGCAGATGCTCAAATAAATTTAGGCAATATGTATACAGATGGCAAAGGCGTGCGTCAAGATTATGCCCAAGCCATAGCGTGGTATAAAAAAGCCCACGCCCAAGGCGATGCAAGAGCCGCCCATAATATCGGCGTGCGCTACTATAACGGCGAGGGCGTACGCCAAAACAAAAGCACCGCCAAAGAATGGTATGGCAGAGCCTGTGATTTGGGCGATCAAAAAGGCTGTGATAAATATCGTGAACTTAACCAACAGGGCTATTAATCTATACTGCATCAAGCTCAAAAAGGATGTTATCCCGTCCTTTTTATGGGCTGATGGTGTTATAGCTTGGTATTTTTTGGCCGTTGTGCTAGAATTGAGACTATCAAGAATCATTCTTGATTTCTAAGTTTATCATCTTATTCATCTCATGCCATCTTTAGACCTTGCCGACTTGCATACCATCGCCGACCGTGCCGCCTTTGATTTTGGGCGGATTATCAATCTTGCTGATGATGATGGTTTTATCGGTGCGGGGGCGGACTTATCCACCGCCACGCTGCTGAATGCCTATCGCAGCGGTGTATTTCCTTGGTTCGGGGCGGATGATCCCATCTGCTGGTGGTGCCCACCTGTGCGCTGCGTGGTTCATCCTGATGACTTTCGTCCTGCCAAATCCCTCATCCGCATCGCCAAGAAGATGCCGTGGCACATCACCACGAATCGCGCCTTTGGGTCTGTCATGACAGCCTGCGCCGCCCCACGCGCCTACAGCGATGATACTTGGATTAACGATGAGATGATAGACGCCTACACTAAGCTGCACGACATGGGCGCAGCCATGAGCGTGGAAGTATGGGACAGCACAGCAGATGACGCTAGGCTCATCGGTGGACTGTATGGCGTGCAGTATGGGGCGGCATTCTCTGGCGAGAGCATGTTCCATACCCAAAAAGACGCCTCAAAGATCGCCTTCTGGGCGCTCATGCACCTCGCCACATCCGCCGGCATTCGTCTGATTGATTGCCAATTGGAAAATCCACATCTGATGAGCTTAGGCGCGACCTTAATGCCACGCGATGAGTTCCTGACCGCCCTAGCAACCCTCAACCGCGCACCGACACCGCCTTTATCTGGCAGTATGAGCACGCACGAGCTTGCGCTCATTGATGGCTGATATTTACCAATCCATGCCGATGTCTTGGGCGGCAGCATAGCCACTTGCCCACGCCCATGCAAAGTTATACCCACCCAGATGACCCGTCACGTCCAGCACTTCGCCAATAAAATACAACCGCTCGCACAGTCTGCTCTGCATGGTCTTGCCATAGATCTCATCGCACGCCACACCGCCACGGGTAACTTCTGCCACGCGGTAGCCTTCGGTGCCTGATGGCTTGATTTGCCATGCGTTTAAGGTGCTTCCCAAATCGGATAACTCTTTGTTCTTGATATTAGCAAGCTCAACATCCTGATACCGAACCCAAAAATGCGCCTGCAATGCCAAGAGCAGCTTCTTGGGGAAATATGGAGTTAGCACGGTACGGATGAGCTGTTTTGGGTGGGATTTTTTAGCGGTGATTAATAGCTCTGCAGCATCTAGCTTGGGTAGTAGATTGATATTGATGCACTCGCCAAGCCGCCAATAATTTGACAGCTGTAGCATGGCAGGGCCAGACAGCCCACGATGAGTGAACAACATGGGCAGCTCAAAGCTTGCCTTGTCATTAGAGGCGATGACGTCAAGGCTCACGCCTGCCAACGACTTAGCCATCTCACCCACGTGATCGGTGAAAGTGAACGGTACAAGAGATGCCTCGGTTGGCACGATACGATGCCCAAACTGAGTCGCCACCTGATACCCAAACCCACTCGCCCCAAGCGTAGGAATAGACAGCCCACCGGTAGCGATGACCAGATGACGGCATGACAGCTCATAAGGCTTGGCGTTTTTTGGGCTGACATGAATAACAAAGCCATTCTGCTTATCGTCTTTGGTGATGCTGTCGATGGTGGTATTAAGTCGTATGGTCACGCCTGCCTGCTCACACTCGGTCAGTAGCATGTTTAGGATGTCTTTGGATGAGTCGTCACAGAACAGCTCGCCGTGTGATTTCTCGTGATAGGCGACGCCGTGTTTTTGCACCAATTTAATAAAATCATCACTGCTATAGCGACTAAGGGCCGATTTGACAAAATGCTCATTTTGTCCGATGAACTCATTGGCAGTGACGTTTAGATTGATGAAGTTACACCGCCCACCGCCAGACATGAGGATTTTTTTGCCAGCTTTGTTGGCGTGGTCGAGCACCAGCACGCGCTTGCCGTATAGCGCAGCATTGAACGCACAGAATAACCCCGACGCCCCCGCCCCGATAATGATGACATCAACGCATTCGCGATCAGCACAAGCCTCACTCATCAGAGGCACTCGGGTCATTGATCAGATGAGCGTACTTGGCGTCATAGTCGGCTTTTTGCATTTTATAGATTTCAAAGACGCACAAATCATCGCAGCCATTATCACAGCATTCATAATCTTCGGGCGGCTCTGGTGGGGGCGGAATGTCATTGGGATGGGTCATATTGGCACACTTGTTAAAAATTTTGTGGCTTTTTGTAGCCGTCGCTTGTATTTATTGTGGCATTTATTATAATTGAAAGCATGAGAAAATACACGCATTGTGTGCATTGTTACAGGATAACATTATGAAATTACTCAAAAAATCCCTACTCGCCGCAACATTGACCGCCACCGTCGCTCTGCCAATCGCAGGCTGCTCTAGCACCACCGATGGCGGTGCCGTGGGCGCTGATCGCAGACAGCTGTTATTGGTATCTAGTAGCGAAATCATGCAGCTATCGAACCAAGCCTACCAGCAAACCATCGCACAGGCACGCGCCAAAGGCAAGCTTGACACCAATGCCGCACAGGTCGCACGCCTACGCCGCATCGCTAACGACCTTATTCCTCAGACCACCGTATATCGTCCTGACGCGACACGTTGGCAATGGCAAGTACACGCCATCAGCTCAAATGACATCAACGCTTATGTCATGCCAGGTGGCAAGATTGTGTTCTATAGCGGTATCATCGACCGCCTAAGCCTAACCGATGCCGAGATCGCCGCCATCATGGGGCATGAGATGGCGCACGCTCTGCGCGAGCACAGCCGTGAGAAGGTGAGCCGCAGCGTTGCCACATCTGGCGTTCTGTCCATCGCAACTGCTGCGCTGGGTCTGTCATCAGGTCAGCAAGAGCTAGCAGGTCTGGCCAGTCAGCTGGGTCTAAACCTACCACACTCGCGCACCCAAGAAGCCGAGGCGGATAAAATCGGTCTAGAACTGATGGCACGCGCAGGCTACAACCCAAATGCCGCCATCACCCTATGGCAAAAAATGCAGCGCGCAGGCGGCGGCTCAACCCCACAATTCCTAAGCACTCACCCAAGCAGCGCAAGCCGCATCCAAGCCATGCAGGCGCTCATGCCGACGGTGACACCGCTGTATGATTCATCGAATAAGCGTTAAGAGTTAAGGTCATCTTATGAACACTCCAACCGCTGACGCGATTATTAGTAACTTACAAAGCCTGAGCCATACACACATCACGCTTGATAACGAAAGCCACATGCATGCAGGTTATTATGAAGGCAAAGAGAGCCACTTTAAGCTTGTCATCGTCAGCGATGCCTTTGATGGCAAGCGCTTGGTGGCTCGTCATCAGCTCGTTTATGCACTGACGAATCCCTTAATGATGGCGAATGGTGGCACGATTCATGCCCTCGCCATTCATGCCTACACCCCTGACGAATGGTCAGGGCAAGCGCCTGACAGCCCCAACTGCGCAGGTCAAAATCGCGGGTAAACTCCACTCATTTTTATCTTTTATTCATTTTTGATAATTGCTATGAAAAAAATCCTATCACTAGGCGCATTGGCTGCCATCACCGTACTGACTGGCTGTGCCACCACGAGCAACATCGCGCCACAGTACGTGAACCCAAACAACTACAACAGCCATGACTGTGCTTATCTTCAAAGTGAAGTCGCTCGCGTGACCAACCTGGTCGAAAAAACCCAAAACCAACAAACACCACTATCAGCGACAGGTGTAGGCATTGGTATCGCGGGCGGTCGTGGTGGCATCTACCCGAGCATCAGCTTTGGCGTAGGTTCGGGCAGCTCAACTCGTGCTGCGCACACCAACACACTTGCCCGCCTATACGGTGAGCATGATGCCATGGTCATCGCTGCCCGTCAAAAGAACTGCGCATTTGCCCAAAACATCAAAATCTACGGCGAAAAATAATCCAAAACATCAAAAATCATAAAAATTTTTTGACAAGTTATTCAAAATCGCCCAAAATAAGCCGCATCTATTGTGGCTTATTTTTTATGATGTCTATTCTTCCCAACTGGCTTGGTACACTGCGTCAAAACCCAAAGCTCATCGGTAACGATCTGATGGCAGGGCTAATGATGGCGGTATTGGTGATTCCTCAGAGCCTAGGTTATGCAGCACTGGCAGGACTGCCACCCATCATGGGGCTATACGCATCCATCGTCCCGACTCTAGTGTATGCTTATCTTGGTGCAAGCAGCATCAATGCAGTAGGCCCTGTTGCCATCACTGCGATCATGACATCCAGCGCGCTGTCTGGCTATGCCACAGGTAGCGTACAGTATGTGAATTTATCCATCACGCTTGCCATGATGGTGGGCGGAATATTGTGTCTAGCCAGCATCCTAAGGCTAGGCTGGATCATGCAGTTCGTCAGCCGCGGCGTGTCCTCAGGCTTTATTAGTGCGGCAGCGGTACTGATCGTCATCAGCCAACTAAAAAACCTCATCGGCGCGCCCATCACAGGTGGCAGTCTCATCGACATCATCAGCAGCCTATCGAACACTTCCATCGCCATTAAGCCATATACCGCCCTATTAGGCGTCGGCGCACTCATGATTTTATTGGTCAATCGCTACGTTGGTGCGCTGTGGGCATGGCTACCCAAGGCACAGGCAGACTTTGCCAAGCGGCTTGTGGTAATCATCATCACGATACTCTCCATTATCCTTGCCACACGCCTTGGATGGGGCGCACTTGACATTCGATTGCTTGAGCCTTTGCCTACTGGATTGCCTGCGTTTAAGTTTTTGCCGTTATCACTTGGCACCCTGTTAGACCTACTACCATCGGCATTATTAATTGCGCTCATCGCCTTCATCTCAAGCTCTGCCATCGCCAGCAATTATGCACGCACCCATCAGCAGCCTTTTGATAACAACAAAGAGCTGCTGGGCCTAGGCTTTGCTAACATCGCCAGCAGTGTCACGGGGGGCTTTACGGTGGCGGGAGGTCTGTCACGCACTAGCCTAAACATCAGTCTTGGCGCTAAGACGCCCTTTGCATCGATCGTGTGCGCGCTTGGCATTCTATTTATTTTGTTGTTTTTTGGGCAGCATTTGGCAGGCCTGCCTTATGCGGTGCTGTCCGCCATCATCGTAAGCTCCGTACTGTCGATGATTGACATACAGACCCTAAAAACCGCCCTAAAACACGACAAGGCAGATGCACTATGTCTGGTGCTATGCTTTGGAGCGGCGATTATCTTTGGGCTTAATATCGGGCTTGTGGTTGGTCTGTTGGTTAGCTTTGTACTGATGATCTATCGCTCGCACCGCGTGAACATCGCCATCCTCGGACAGCTTGGTAATAGCGAGCATTTTCGCGACATCTCCCGGCATAAGGCGACCACCTTTGATAATCTACTGATGGTGCGCATCGATGAGAGCCTGTATTTTGGTAATGCACTGACCATCCATGAGACACTGCGAAATCTCTACTATGAGCACCCAAAGGCCAGTGAGGTTATTCTTATCATGACGGCAGTGAATCACATCGATCTAACCGCCCAAGAGATGCTCTCATCCTTCAATCAAGAAATCCAAAGCCAAGGCAGACGCCTACATCTGGCAGAAGTCAAAGGCCCTGCCATGGATGTTCTAAAGGGCAGCGAGCTCTTTAAGCACCTGTCTGGCGAAGTATTCTTAAGCACCAAGCTGGCTGTAGATAGATTAAAATACCAAGGCGATGATTGGTGCGGCATGTAATGGTTTATTCCTAAATTTTGAATTCTTATCAGAAATTTTAATTTTAGGAATAAGCTTATGCGCAATCAATATTGAATCAACCAAAAAAGTTCGCTAAGATAATCGCATCTTTTACTAATCTGGATGATAACAATGAACACCCAAACCATCACTTTATATAAGCAAATCCACCCCTGTCAATGCCAAACCTTATCAACGCTCGGCTTTAAGAGTATCATCAATCTACGTTTTGATGATGAGTGCGATAATCAGCCCAAGGCAGCAGAATTAGGGTTAAGCGCAAGCAGTACGGGACTAGAATATCGCCACCTACCTGTGGATGTTGGGAACCTGCCCTTCGATGTCGTGCAGCGATTTGCCCAACTGATCAATGAGCTGCCCAGTCCTGTGATGGTGTTTTGTGGCACGGGCAGCCGCGCCAAGCGCATTTATCAAAGCGCGGTGGTGAGCGGCCTTATCTAGGCTGATAATTGATTAATATAGAAGACCGCACATGGCGGTCTTTATTTATAAAAAACCCTAAAAATTCACTTCACTTTCCCAGTCCATCCACACCCCATGCATAGGATGCTTTAGGCGAAGTTTATGGGCATGCAGGTTTAGACGTGGCGCGATCTGCAGCGCTGTGCCTGTGGCATAGATGGGATCGCCAATCATGACATGCCCCAGATGCACCATGTGCACTCGCAGCTGATGGCTTCTGCCTGTGATGGGCTTTAGCGCGACTCGGGTCACCGGATGTGAGACACCCTGATCATCGGTGCGCAGCTCATGATGCAGCACTTCATAATGCGTAAGCGCACTCTTATTCCAGTTCATGTCCACAATGTGACGCGGCTTAGTGCTGGGCTCGTAACGCACGGGCACATCGATGATGCCTTTTTTGCCATCTTTGGCGATCGTGCCGAAGACGACTGCTTGATATTCCTTGGTAGGAATGCGCTCGATGAACTGCTTTGAGATGTGAGTCTGCGCCGCCTCATGCTTGGCAAAGATGATCAAGCCCGATGTATCCATGTCCAGCCTATGTATGAGCTTGATGTTAGGATTTACCTTAAGCAGCCGCGACTGCAAGCTAACCTTTAACACTCGCCCATCCACACTCAGGAGCCCCGCAGGCTTATCCCCCACCCAGATGTCCTCATCTTCATAAACGGTGATGGACTGGATAAATTCCCTAAAAAATACATCTGAGCGTACCTGCTCATCAGCATTCATCTTGGCAATGGCTTTGTCATTTAGGCGGTCGTGGCGTTCTTGGGCGTGATTCATAATGGCGTTTGATGAAGTTAATCAGGATAATTGGCAAATTTAATGAAACAAAGTCTGCCTTTTTATGAAAAGTTTGCTATTATAGCACAAACAGATGCAGCGATTTGACATTCAACCATCTTGAAAAATCCCCAAGCATCTCCATATATTTACCAAATTAACCAACCAAATAAGGCAGGAATAATCATGTCAATCATCAATACCACAGACGCTAATTTTGACCAAGACGTACTTCAAGCCGACAAGCCTGTGCTTGTAGATTTTTGGGCCGCTTGGTGTGGTCCTTGTAAAGCCATCGCGCCAATCCTAGAAGAGCTTGCCGATGACTATGCCGGTCGCGCGCAGATCGTTAAAGTTAATGTCGATGACAACCCCGAAGTTGCGGCACGCTTTGGCATTCGCAGCATTCCAACGCTATTCGTCTTCAAAGGCGGCGAGAAAGTAGACACCATCGTTGGCAGCCGTCCAAAATCAGAATTCGCTGCACTGCTTGATAAGCACCTATAAGCGCATTCACACCACAAAAAAGTACTTTGTTTTGCAAGTCTTTTTTTGTTTTAGTCCTTTAACACTCTTGATTTTCCGGATAAAAACTCGTATCATTATGCGCTAGCCGTTATCCTGTAAAAAAACACCACTCCCAACGGCATTCTCAATATCAAATCATTAACAGATTTTTTCGGTCAAGCATTCGCAAGGCCGCCCAACTTTTCATGATTAATTTCTCCTAAGACCTATCCATGAATCTAACCGAACTCAAAAGAAAGCCAGTCGCCGAACTGCTCGCCATCGCTGAGCAAATGGGACTTGAGAACATGGCTCGCAGCCGCAAACAAGACATTATTTTCGCCATCCTAAAAACCCACGCCCGCAACGGTGAGCCCATTTATGGTGATGGTGTGCTAGAAATTCTGCCCGATGGCTTTGGATTTTTACGTTCATCTGAAGGCTCCTATTTGGCAGGCCCTGATGACATCTATGTCAGCCCAAGCCAAATTCGCCGCTTCAACCTCCAAACCGGCGACTCAATCGCAGGGCAGATTCGCCCACCCAAAGAACAAGAGCGATATTTTGCGTTACTGAAGGTCAGCGAGATTAACTTTGATACGCCGGATCGCAGCCGTCATAAGCTGATTTTTGAGAACTTAACACCCCTGTTCCCCACCAAGCAGCTCACACTTGAGCAAGGCAACGGCACCACCGAAGACCTAACCGGTCGCGTGATTGATCTCATCGCCCCCATCGGTAAGGGTCAGCGCTCCATCATCGTAGCGCCACCCAAGGCAGGTAAGACCGTTCTGCTACAGAACATCGCCCAAGCCATCGCCAAAAACCACCCTGAATGCTATCTAATCGTCCTGCTCATCGATGAGCGCCCCGAAGAAGTCACCGAGATGCAGCGCACCGTACGCGGTGAAGTGGTAGCATCCACCTTTGATGAACCGCCACAACGTCACATTCAAGTCGCTGAGATGGTCATCGAAAAAGCCAAACGCCTGGTTGAGCACAAGCAAGATGTCGTGATTCTATTAGACTCCATCACCCGTCTGGCGCGCGCCTATAATACTGTCATTCCATCGAGCGGCAAAGTACTGACAGGTGGTGTGGACGCCAATGCACTCGAGCGTCCGAAACGCTTCTTTGGTGCGGCGCGTAATGTCGAAGAAGGTGGCAGTCTGACCATCATCTCAACCGCGCTGATCGACACAGGCTCGAAGATGGACGGGGTGATCTTTGAAGAATTTAAAGGCACGGGCAACCAAGAGATTACCCTTGAGCGTGATTTGGCAGAGCGTCGCATATTCCCTGCCATCAACATCAAAAAATCAAGCACTCGCCGTGAAGAGCGCCTATTAGATGAAGAGACTCTACGCCGTGTCTGGGTTCTGCGCAAGCTGCTACAACCGATGGATGACTCTCAAGCGACTGAGTTTTTACTTGACCGCCTAAAAGACTCTAAGACAAATGACGAATTTTTTAGCAATATGACCAAAAAAGCGTCCTCCTAAGTCACCAAAAATCCTTGACTTGAAACGGTCATAATTCTATGCTATTATAAAATGCTGTTTTAAACGAAAAATTCTCGATTATATGGTGGATTTTTAGGCGTTTTGAATAGAAATTCGATACTTAGCAAGCAATTAGAAATATTTTGTTACATTTTTTTGATTTTGCTAAAAAATATCATTTTTTATTTATGCTGAATTACTATATAATTTGCGATGCAGTAAAGTACTTCAGGGATTTTTTTGCAACATGGCGAGAGCAATCCTTTGTTCTCGCCTAGTGCCATTAAGAACTGTAATACAATTGCTAACTTACTATTCTATGGAGATCACCATGAAAACTAAACTATTTCTATCTGCTCTAATCGCTTCTCTAGCTCTAACTGCTTGCTCAAAGCCAGCTGAAGAAGCTTCTAAAGCTGCCGAAGAAGCACAAGCTGCTGCAAACGAAGCGCAAGCCGCTGCTGACGCTGCTCCTGCCGACGCTGCTGCACAACAAGCTGCTGACACTGCACAAGCCGCTGCTGACACTGCTGCTACTGCTGCTGTAGACGCACAAGCTACTACTGGCGCTGCTGCTGAGCAAGCTGAAGCTACTGCTGAAAACGCACAAGATGCTGCTGAAGAAGCTGCTGATGCTGCAAAAGACGCTGCTGATAAAGCTGCTGTAGACGCTGCTATCGCTCCTGCTGCAGACGCTACTGCTACTGCTACCACTGAGACTAAGACTAACTAATTTGTCTTTTTTCTTAAAGCACATAAAAAGAGAACCTTTTTGGTTCTCTTTTTTTATCTGTTGTATTAATAATTGCATACTATCACATATTTGTCGTGTGATTAATTAGTGGTAACTTCCTCATCCACGGATTCGATAGGTACTGCCTCAGTATCGCCCTGCTCTACTTCCGCTGATGCGTCAGATTCCAATACATCGCCTTCAACGGGTTCAGTTACTGGCGGATCTTGAATGCTCGGCTCAGTTGTGATGATCGGATCAGCAGGCTCAGCAGACATCGGAACAGTTTCTACTTCTGCAGACTCTTCTGTAGTCGCCTCTTTTTTATCACCACAGCCTGTCATCATAACCACAGATAATATAGGGGTCAGCCAAATTAGTTTTTTCATTGAAACACTCTTAAATTCATCAGATATTGTAAATGATAGTTTTTATCATTGATGATTGATTCACACAATATATCACAAAAAATAGACAGGTAAAGACCTGCCTATTTAAGTTTTTACGATAGCTTGCCATGGCATTGCTTGTATTTTAGTCCGCTACCACAAGGGCACGGCGCGTTACGATTAATGTTTTCGGGTATAACCACATCTTTTTCCGCCATACGCGCTGCTTGTTCTGCGCTCACACCAGCTGCACTTAATGTGAAGGTGATGTTTTGATTTGATGATGCGCGATGTTCGCGTGGTTCGCTCGTCTCTTCATTGGCTTGGTTATGCTCGAACTGCATGCGCATCTGCTCGATTTGGCGACGACGCTCTTCTTCTAGTGCAGCAAGCTCTTCAGGGGTTGGTACATGAACACGCGCCAAATCCTGAACGATATCAGATTTAATCGCGCCAAGCATTGAGCGGAACAATTCAAAAGATTCGCGTTTATATTCTTGCTCAGGGTTCTTCTGAGCGTAGCTGCGCAGATGAATGCCTTTACGAAGCTGATCCATCTGAGTAAGATGCTCCTTCCAGTGACGATCTAAACTCTGTAGCATGAAATGACGCTCAAGCTGTGCCGCGCTGTCTTCGCCCATCTGCATACGTCTGTCTTCGTAGCGTGCGATTGCGGTACTGATGATCTTATCGCGCAGACCTTCTTCATCAAGGCGGCGATCTGCATCCAGCCAATCATTGATCGGCATGTAGAATCTGAACGCGTCTTCGATTTCATCTTCTAGGCCATCGATATTCCACTGATCATCCACTGAACCTGCTGGCACGAACTGATTAATCAGTGCATTATAGACCTCATGATGCATCTGTTTAATGGATTCTTGCAAGTCAGCTTGCCCTAACAAGTCATCGCGCTGTCCATAGATGACCTTACGCTGCTCATTCGCCACATCGTCATATTTGAGTAGGTTTTTACGCGCATCGAAGTCACGCGCCTCAACCTTACCCTGCGCACCTTCGATTGAGCGAGAGACCATCTTATGCTCGATCGCTTCATCTTCTTTTAGACCCATCGCACGGAACATATTCATGACACGATCGCCAGCGAAGATGCGCATCAGGTCGTCTTCTAACGATAAGAAGAAACGTGATTGCCCCGGGTCGCCTTGACGACCAGCACGACCACGCAGCTGGTTATCGATACGGCGAGATTCATGTCGCTCTGAGCCGATGATGTGTAGACCGCCTGCCGCTTTTACCGCTTCGTTCTTATTTTGCCAATCGGCTTGTAATTGCGCTTTTTGCTCTTCGGTCAGCTCATGCAGATTATCAATCTGAGCTTGCCAGTTACCACCTAGGATGATGTCTGTACCACGACCCGCCATGTTGGTGGCGATGGTTACTGCTTGTGGGCGACCCGCCTGAGCGATGATCTCTGCTTCGCGCTCATGCTGCTTGGCGTTTAGGACGTTATGAACGATACCTTCTTGATCCAGTAGGTACGACAGCTCCTCACTTGCCTCAATTGTTGCCGTACCGACCAGCACAGGTGCGCCCTTGGCGGTGATTGATTTGATCTCTTTGATGATGCCTCGGTATTTACCAAGCTTGGTTAAGAAGATCTGATCGTCCATGTCGATACGAGCAATCGGACGATGTGTTGGGATGATGACCACATCAAGATCATAAGTGGACTTAAATTCTGCCGCCTCGGTATCCGCCGTACCTGTCATGCCGGACAGCTTGTCATACAGACGAAAATAGTTCTGGAAGGTGGTGGTTGCCATCGTTTGGTTTTCGGCTTGAATCTCAACACCTTCTTTGGCTTCTACCGCTTGATGCAGACCCTCACTCCAGCGACGGCCAGGCATGGTACGACCCGTGTTCTCATCAACAATGATGACCTCGCCATCTTGGACGATGTAGTGAATGTTCTTAACAAAAATGTGGTGCGCACGGATCGCCGCCTGCACATGCGCCAGCAATGGCAAACGCGCAGGACTGTACAGGCTTTCATTGGCGCCAAGCTCACCCACCTCAACCAAGAATCGCTCGATCTTCTCGTAGCCTTTTTCACTGATCTCAATGGCACGGTTCTTCTCATCAATCCAAAAATCGCCGTCTTTATTATCTTTATTCGCCTCTTCATCTTCAGAGCGAGTCAGGCGAGGCACGATGGTGTTAATCAGTGCATACAACTCGGCTGAATCTTCTGCTTGACCTGAGATGATGAGCGGTGTACGCGCCTCATCAATCAAGATACTGTCGATCTCATCGATGATACAATAATTAAGCGGGCGCTGTTTTTTCTCGGCAAGGCTAAACACCATGTTATCACGCAGATAGTCAAAGCCGTATTCGTTATTCGTGCCGTAAGTGATGTCAGCGCGATAAGCCTCAAACTTCTCCTGTGGTGGCTGCTGGCTATAAATCACGCCCACCGTCAACCCCAAAAAGCTAAATAACGGACGGTTTAGCTCGGCATCACGCCCTGCCAGATAGTCGTTCACCGTGACGACGTGCACACCCTTACCACTGATCGCATTTAGATAAATGGCAAGGGTCGCCATCAAGGTCTTACCCTCACCGGTCTTCATCTCGGCAATCTTGCCTTCATGCAAAGTCATACCACCGATGAGCTGCACGTCATAGTGGCGCATGCCATTAACACGAATGGACGCTTCACGACATACCGCAAAGGCTTCTGGCAGGATGCTATCTAGACTCTCACCCTGCTGATGGCGCTCTTTGAATTCAAAGGTTTTTTGGCGCAGCTCTTCATCGGACAGCGTCTGAATCGTAGGTTCATAGGCGTTGATTTTTGCGACAATTTTGCGCATGCGTTTGAGCTCGCGCTCATTTTTAGTGCCAATGACACTGCCGATAATTTTACTTAACATGAATGTTCCAACAAATTTAAATTTTTAACTATATAATGATAAACAGAACAAATACAAGAAAAAATCATTTTAATCACAACGATGCAAAGACTTCATCCGCCGCCGCCAGCGTCTTTTTAATGTCATCATCAGTGTGCGCAATCGACATGAACGCCGCCTCAAAGGCAGAAGGCGCAAGATAAATGCCACGTTCTAGCATGCCGTGGAAAAACTTATTAAAGCGTTTGGTGTCGGCGCATGCCACGTCATTAAAGTTTTTGGGTAATTCTTTGGCAAAAAACAACCCGAACATACCGCCTACATGACAGCTTGCAAAATCTATGCCGTGTTTGCCCGCCAGTGCTTGCAAGCCGTCTACCAGTTTGGCGGTTTTGGCGGTTAATTCTTCATAAAAACTCGGACGAGTTAATTCATCAAACATCGCCTTACCTGCACGCATGGCTAAGGGGTTGCCAGACAGTGTCCCTGCTTGGTAAACACCACCCAAGGGGGCTATACATTCCATAATCTCACGCTTACCGCCAAATGCTCCCACAGGCAAGCCAGCCCCGATGATTTTGCCAAAGGTGCTAAGATCGGGGGTAATGCCAAAATGATGACTTGCTCCACGCAGTCCCACACGAAAGCCCGTCATCACTTCATCAAAAATCAACACCGCCCCGTGCTTGGTGCAAAGCTTACGCAGGGTGTTATGAAACTCTTGGCTTGGGATAACCATGTTCATGTTACCCGCTATCGGCTCTAAAATCACGCACGCAAATTCATCGCCAAATTTATCAAAGGCGGATTGCAACGCATCAATGTCATTATAAGGCAAAGTTACAGTATGCTTGGCAAAGTCGGCAGGCACGCCCTTAGATGTCGGCTCGCCAATGTCTAGCATGCCAGAGCCTGCCTTGACAAGCAGACTATCTGAATGCCCATGATAGCACCCTTCAAATTTGACAATCTTATCTCGCCCTGTGTAGCCACGAGCCAGACGAATGGCACTCATGGTCGCCTCCGTCCCTGATGACACCATGCGAACGAGCTCAATGTGTGGAATAATATCGGCAATCAAATCCGCCATGGTCGTCTCAAAGGGCGTGGGAGCCCCAAAGGACAAGCCGTCATCGGCAGCCTTTTTGACCGCATCAATGACTTTGGGGTGAGCATGACCTAAAATCATAGGTCCCCACGAGCCAACGTAGTCGATGTACTCACGCCCTTGGGTGTCGTACATATACGCTCCCTTGGCACGGCTTACGAACACAGGCGTACCACCCACCCCTGCAAAGGCACGCACGGGCGAGTTTACACCCCCCGGAATGTGGCGTTTAGCTTTTTCAAATAAGACTTGGTCGGCAGTAAGTGTCGTCATGGAAGTTCCTTGTTATTTGATTTTATGAATGCAGATAGAAAGAAAATAGAACTAGGCTTTTTTTACCACGCTGGATTTTAGTTTCATTGCACCAAAGCCATCGATCTTACAATCAATGTCATGATCGTCTGGTGCGTCATGAATCAGGCGGATGGATTTGACTTTTGTACCTACTTTGATTGGCGTTGATGAGCCTTTGACCTTCAAATCCTTAATCACAGTTACGCTGTCGCCATCATTTAGCACGTTGCCCACTGCATCCTTAATAATAGGCATATCATCCGCGTCTGCATCTGCTGACCATTCATGCGCGCACATTGGACAGATCAAGAGATCGCCATCAGCATAAGTGTAGTTTTCTTCGCATTTTGGGCAGGCAGGTAGATTCATGATACATCCTAAATAGAGCTAAAATTATGAGCGCCTAGTATAGCAGATTTTGCGAATTTTTTGTTGATACAAAATGTTAATCTTGCCTTGAAAATGCTACAATGACAACCATAGCATAACTGCTTTTTTATTTATTTCACAACAAACGATAAGACACAATCATGACAACGACAATCCCCACTTTTGAGCAAGTCACCCTAAGCGGTAAAGACGCCACCAAATTCTTACAAGGTCAATTAACCATCAATGTCGAAAAATTAACCGATGATTTTTCGCCCTGTGCCATCAGCGATTTAAAGGGTCGCGTGCAGTTTGGGCTATGGGTAAGACGCATTGACGTTGAGTCTTTCGCGCTCGTCACCTCAGCAGACTGCATGAGCGATCTGACCGCACACATCAAAAAATACGGCGCATTTTCTAAATTCACCCAGTCTGATGTCGCGCCCATTTATCCTGCCATAGAGCATGGTCAGCCGGCCTTTAGTGATGATGCCAATCAAGCCGATGCTCAGAATTGGGCAAGCTTAAGCATCCAAACAGGCAACTATTGGATCACCAAAGCAACCCAAGGACTGTTCCAACCCCAGGAGCTGCGCCTACACCAGCGTGGAGGCGTGGACTATGATAAAGGCTGCTATCTAGGGCAAGAGATCATCGCCCGGCTGTGGTTCAAGGCAAGCCCAAAAGCCTACCTGCACCGTATCTCGCTCACAGAACAGGCAAATGACGGCGATAAACTTGGCAAAGTACAAATCGTCAATAGCGTACCTACCGATGGTGGCTTTGACGCCCTAGTCATTGGCTCGCCTGACAATGTAGCGGAAATCGGGGAGATTTTACCCTTGCCCGATGAGCTTATGGGTGATGTGGCGCGTGGCTAATACCAATAAGCCAACCGTTACGGTGCTCGGTGCGGGCGTTACGGGTGTCACTAGCGCTTGGTATCTGTCTCAGGCAGGCTTTGATGTAACGGTCATTGACCGCCAAAACCTGCCCGCCATGGAGACCAGCTTCGCCAATGGTGGTCAGATCTCAGTATGCCACGCTACGCCATGGGCGAATCCCAGCACCCCTCTAAAAGCCCTAAAATGGCTCAGCCAGCCCGATGCGCCTCTGCTTTATCGCATCAATGGCAACATAGAACAGATGCGATTCATCTATAGATTCTTAAGAGAATGCACCGCCAAGCGTGCCGATGCCAATCTGGTGCAGATGGTCAATCTGGGGCTGTATTCTCGCGATGCGCTAAAGGATCTGATGGCGCAGTTGCCATTGGCATTTGAACAGCGGCTACAGGGCATCATGCACTTTTATACCAGTCATGCAGAATATCAATCCGCAATCACGCCCACGCAGAGAATGCAGACATTAGGCTGTCATCGCACGCTCATCAGCCCCGATCAAGCTCGGCACATCGAGCCTGCACTTGGCATGCTGGGTGATGCCTTAGTGGGGGCGACTTATACTGATGCCGATCTGTCTGGTAATGCTCATCTATTCACCCGCAAGCTCGCCAAGCACTGCCAAGCACAAGGCGTCAACTTCCTACATGATACGCACATCGATAGCATCCATCAGACCAACGGCACCATCACCCATCTGACACTAACCCACAAAGACAACACCATCACCCATAAAAGCGACCATTATGTCGTCTGCCTGGCAAGTCATGGCAAGGCATTACTTGATGCGATTGGGGTGTTCTTGCCGATTTTCCCTGCTAAGGGCTATTCAGCCACCTATCAGGTGCTTGATGGCGCTCGAGTACCACAAGTCAGCCTGATCGATGATGAATATAAGCTCGTCATGAGCCGCTTTACCTCCGATCAGCGCGATGTGCTACGTGTGGCAGGCACGGCAGAATTTAACGGCTATAATACAAATCTTGATGAGACACGCTGTCATGCCTTGACGCGCCGCGTTCGATCTGTGTTCGGCGATGCGTTAAGTTATGATGAGCCAAATTACTGGACAGGGCTGCGCCCCATGACACCGTCCAATGTGCCACTCATCGGACAGGCGCACTTCGGGCAGGTACGTCACGGCTCGACAGGGGAGACACTGGATAATCTATGGCTGAACACAGGTCATGGCACGCTTGGCTTTACGCACGCCTGCGGCTCCGCCAAAGCATTGACTCATCTCATGGCGGGCGACGAACCTGATCTGATGTTTGATTTTGTTGGCACATAAGCAAAATAGCGCAATAAATTTACCAGTCAGATGTGCTCAGCCAATCCGTCCTAGCCTATTCGCGCGTTCTGGCAACCGCCTCCGCCAGCCCTACTTGTCCGCTATCGGTCAAACCTTGCGCCACGCTGTCAAAATCACCCTGCTCTCGGTTTTGGCTCAGTTTAAATTTACCAATCATCTCACTAACATCCACCGTCAAGCCCAAAATGCCCTGTATCTCGTCCGCCAGACAGTCGGCAGAGGCGTGTCATGAATTAGAGCGTGCAATACGTCTATCAGCTCGCTTGATAACCCAAAGCCTTCAAATCCTTGTCAAACTGGCGTGTGGTTATGATTTTTTTTCATGGCACATTATAATTTGGGGGTGGTGTCGTACGCCTTAACAAAATCGTCCAAGCTGTCATAGATCAGCACATCGCCCTACTCCAACTCGCTAATGGCATTTAGCAGTTTATCGGTGGGGATTCTGTCATTTTTCGCCCAATCAAAGGACAAAGGGATAACCCCTGTTTTAATGACTTGATTGGCAAATAATTTAAATGCTTGTGGCACAGTCAAGCCATATTCACCAACCACTTTGGCAAATTGTTCTTTGGTGGTAGGGTCAAAACTCATGTTAAAATTATTACTCATCGTTATTTTTCCTTATAAAACTAATGACAATCTAACGATTTTTCTTTATTTCAAAATGAAAACTGGCATAAATCAAGCCTTCGGTTTGATTTATGCCAAGCTGTAATGATTGGGCAAATGGTGCATAGTACGCACCCTACCATTTTGGCAAGTTTAACTGATAAATTAAGACTGTGTAACTTGTCCAATCCTCTGCCCCATTACCACCGTCTTACCATGCACAAACTCATCACCCCATATGGCATTTGCCGATTTGGGTAGCACGATAATGGCGGTAGAACCCAGATAAAACCGCCCAAGCTCATCGCCTTTTCTCAAAGTGATGTCATGCGTGCGGTGCTGAATGTAGGGCGTGCGTTTGATTGCCCCTGTCGCCACAGACTCAATCCCCGCCACAATCATCGCCCCAACCAGCACCACGCACGCACGCCCAAAAGCGGTATCAAATTCGCACACCAACCGCTCGTTACGGGCGAACAGATCAGGCACGTTCTCGGCGGTGGTGTTATTGACCGAAAACAACGTCCCTGGCACATAGCGTGTGGCAACCAACGTACCGTCAAAGGGCATATGTACACGGTGGTAATTGGTGGGGGCAAGATAAATCGTGGCAAATGAGCCGTCCACAAACGCCTTACCGAGCTCAAAATCCGCCAAAAGTTGCCCCACGTCATAATCTCGCCCCTTGGCTTGAATGACTTGCCCGTTTGTGATTGCTCCGATTTGGCTGATTTTACCGTCAGCGGGGCAGGCAATGCCGTCTGCCGTCTCGTCAATTGGTCGCATACCACTCTTTAATTCACGGGTAAAAAAGTCGTTGAAACTGTCATAATCATCCAAATTGCCACGCTCATATTCTGCCAAATCAATGTTATAGGCTTTGGCAAAAGTATGGACAAAGGCTTTTTTGATGTACGGATTTTGACTTTTGGCAAGGTAGCCTGCCACTTCTGATAGGGTTTGCTGTGGGGCAAGATTTTGGGCTAGGGTAAATAGGTTCATGATTTTTCCAAAATAAAAACGGGTTTGGGCTATTTTAACCGATATTTGCTATAATAACCGTTATATTTTGCTAAATTTTATGTCAAACACCCCAACCGATCCCATGACTGCTAAAGAACGCCTATTTCATGCCGTGCTGTTTGAGATTGGGGCGATTGGGCTGACGGTGGCTGTTTTTGCCCTGTTTGGCGACAACCATAGCCATGCCCATGCTACAGGTTTGGCGGTGGTAATCTCGGTGCTGGCGGTGGCGTGAAACATGGTGTTTAATTTTTTGTTTGACAAAGTGGTAACGGGCGAACGCCTTTACCGCTTGCTTGGCACTCGCCTTGTTCATATGGGCTTGTTTGAAGGTGGGCTGTTTTGGCAACCGTGCCGACGATTGCCCACGCCCTAGATGTCTGGCTGTGGATGGCGTTTGTTATGGATATTCGTGGTGGCGGTGGTTGGGGTATATACGCTACTTTTTAATTGGGGGTATGATTGGGTGCGGTATAAGATACGGGCAAGGTAATTTTTAAAATATGGCATTGTTCCATTAAAATAAGTTTTGTAATAGTAAGCGTGTAGGAGCAATTTATTCGCCCAAAAATCATAATTTGCACTAGAATAAATTTTAGCAAAAAAATAAATCGCCCCAACACCCCCATTTAAACCCAACCCAAAGGAAAAACCCATGAAAGCCCTAATCCAACGAGTTAAGTCCGCCCATGTCGCTGTGAACGGTCAAATCATCGGACAGATCCAATCAGGCGTGCTTGCCTATATCGGCATTGGCAAAGATGATGATTTTGATAAAGCGTGCAGACTGGTGGATAAAATCATCGCCTACCGCATTTTTGAAGACGACAACGGTAAAATGGGCAAATCAGTGTCCGATGTGGGCGGTGGCTTATTGCTCGTGTCGCAATTTACCCTAATGGCAAAAACCGACAAGGGTCGCCGTCCCGACTTCTCCCCTGCCATGCCCCCAGATGACGCAAGGGCATTGTTTGATAAGCTGGTAAATTATGCCAAACAAGCCCATCCAAGCGTTGCCACAGGCGAATTTGGGGCGAATATGGCGGTCATGGCAGTCAATGACGGCCCGATTAATTTTTTGCTTGACGTGTGATTGATAAATAGGTTTTTCATTATTTCTCCAGTTGCGACCATCTCCATTCTTTAACCATTTTTTTATGGCGAATCTCACATTTTCTTCTTTAGAGAAGTCCAAAGCATAGTATTCTTTATCTTCTTGGTAATGCTCTAAAGTTTTTGAGTGCTAAGCACCTTCAAGAGCTCTTTCAATAATTTCTGGATTAACATCAAACATATTCATCTGACTTTCAGCGAATCTACACCAACCACCAAAGAGCCTAAATTTGATGATTTGACAAGGTAAAATTGCAATTTACCCCCTACAAATTTATCCAAAATTATCACCAATTGCAATGCCTAAAAACATATTGGTGCGTGATGCGGATTCTGCTACGCCGTAGTAGTGGGTCTTTGATTTTATAAGTTTAATTCGCACCATGGGATTTATTGTTGATATTGCTTTTTTTAAAAAGTTTGGGGCTGTACTATAGCAACATCAATGTTATACCAGTACAGCCCCTTATCTTAAACCTTCGATAAATATAAAAATCGCAAGCTAAACCACTTGCGATTTTTTATTTTGACGGCATTAAATGAGATGTGGTGATTTGTGTGATTTTAATCTCAACACCTTGAATTAATTATGCTAAACTAGCGATTTTTGATGACTTTATTCATCCATACGAACAATTATTAAGGATACTCATGACCGCCAACAATCCTGCTTTTGAACTCATATCAACAACGAAAATCGACGCACTAAACATCGACGTGGCATATTATCGCCACAAAGAAACGGGGCTCATGCATTATCATCTGGCATATGATAATGACGAGAATGCACTGATGATCGGTTTTGCCACGCAGCCGATGACATCGCGCGGTGAGGCGCATATCTTGGAGCATGTGGTGCTGTGTGGCTCTGAAAAATACCCTGTGCGCGATCCGTTCTTTAGTATGATTAAGCGTTCCTTGCAGACGTTTATGAATGCCATGACGGCAGCGGACTGGACGGTTTATCCGTTCGCCACTCAGAACAAGAATGATTTTTTTAATCTGCTGTCTGTGTATGTGGATGCGTGTTTTTTCCCCAATATTCATGAGCTGGATTTTGCCCAAGAGGGTATTCGCATTGAGCTGGATGAAGCGGGCAAGCCACAATATCACGGCATTGTCTTTAATGAGATGAAGGGCGCGATGAGCGGTGAGATCGATCAGCTGTATTATGCACTGACGCATCATCTGTTCCCGACGACGACCTATCATTATAATTCTGGTGGCGATCCTAAGCACATTGTTAATCTGACCCATGACGATTTGGTGAAATTCCATCAGGCGCATTATCATCCATCGAACGCCATCGTGATGAGCTTTGGGGACATTCCTGCCAAAGACATTCAGGACAAATTGCAGAATGATGTGTTGGTGCGCTTTGATGACATCAGCCGTCCTAAAGTGGGCAAAAGGTTCATCTCAGCCCTAGAGACACGCCTGACCCAGCCTGTACAAGCCTTTGATACTTATACCGCTGATGATAACGGCAAACAGATGACCCACCATGTGCTGTCGTGGCTATTACCAACCATCAGCGACCCCCGTGAAAGATTGTCACTGCGCCTGATGGAGGGGGTTTTGGTGGAGCACTCAGGCTCTCCACTGCGTGCTTATCTTGAGAGTTATCCACAGTCTGTGGCGCCAAGTCCGCTGCTTGGCTTAGATGACAGTCATTATGAGATGGTGTTCTATGCTGGTGTGCGAGGCTCGGACGTCGAATATGCCGATGATGTGGAGCAAGGCATCTTAGATCTACTCTCAAAAGTCGCTGCAGAAGGTGTTGATGATGAGACCATCGAGACGGTGCTACATCAGATAGAGCTTGACCAAAGACACATCGGTGGTGACAGCATGCCTTATGGCTTGACGCTGATGCTTGAGGCGTTTAGCACGGTGGTGCACGGTGGTGATCCGCTGGATGTGTGGCAGATTGATGAGCATCTGACCTGGCTAAGACAGCAGGCGAAGGATCCTAAATTCGTGCCATCACTCATCAAAAAACACCTGATCGACAACCCACATCGCGTGCGCCTAACTGCTTCACCTGACAAAGACAAAGCCCAAAGGCTCATCGATGATGAGCAGGCGGCACTTGACCAGCTCAATGAGGCACTTAGCAACGAGGCGCGTGCCATCATCCAACAAAAAACTGCTGAACTACAGGCGCGCCAAGCGATGATTGATGATGTGAACTTACTGCCGAAAGTGGGTCTGTCAGACGTTCCAAGTGATGTCGCCTTTACACACGCCATCAAAAAACCCATCAACATCGACGGCGACACGCGCACGTTGTATGAATATCATGCGGGCACGAATGGGCTGTATTATTATCAGGTGGTCGCTGATTTGGGCGATGCTGCTGACGATATTTTAAATAACCCATTGCTGCCAATTTATCTGACGCTACTGTCAGAGGTGGGGACGCATCAGCGTGACGCGCGTGAATTCCAAGCGGTGCAAGCAGCGTGCTCATCGGGGGTGACGGCGCGCATCAGTCAGCGAACCGATGTGGCGGATAAAGACAAGATGAGCAGTTATTTTGTGGTGGCAACCCGTGCGCTTAACCGCAAACTAGACGCCGTTAATCTGGTGAGTGAAGTACTGGATGAGACGATATTCACCGAGACGGATCGCATTCGTGAGCTCCTACAACAAAAACAAACCAGCTGGCAATCGCGTCTTACGGGTGCAGGTCATGCTTATGCCATGCAGACAGCCAGTCGCAATATGAGCCGCCTTGCTAAGATTGAATATGCCTTTTCAGGCTTACCTGCACTAAGTGCGTTAAAGGCGTTCTTAGCGGATGAGAATGAAGATAAATGGGAGGTCTTATGCGCGCGATTGGTAGCCTTGCACGATGCCATCACCAGCCTACCTAAGGATGTGATCTTAGTCTGTGAGTCCGACTCTGCAGTCGTGATTAGCGATAAGATTGCCAGAACTTTGAAGAATCGCAAGGCATCTGGTAAGCAATCGACGTCGCCGCTGCCTTTTGATGCTTTGACAGGCATCATCGAGGATGACGCTCAAGATGACATTGCTTGGCTCATCTCAACGAATGTCTATCATAATGCTGCCGTCTATGCTGCGACCACGTCAGATGACGATGATGCGCCTGCGCTGATGGTGCTTGCACCATTCTTGCGTAATGGCTATCTGCATGCCACCATCCGTGAGAAAGGCGGAGCGTATGGCGGCGGGGCTAGCTTTGATGCGAATGCAGCAGCATTTAAATTCTACAGCTATCGCGATCCGAACTGCGTTGCGACTTTTGATCACTTCATGGCAAGCATTGATTGGTTGCTTGATAACGATCATGATGATGAAAAGCTTGAAGAGGCGATTTTGGGCATCGTCGCAGGCATGGACAAGCCTGGATCCCCAGCGGGCGAGGCGGTTAAGTCATGCTTTGGTGAGCTGCATGGGCGTGATAAGGCATATCAGCAGGCGCTGCGTGCCAAAATCCTAGCAGTAAGTGTCGATGATCTAAAGCGTGTCGCACAAACCTACCTAAAAGATAAGCCATGCACCAAGGCAAGTCTTGCACCACTAGAGCAAGAATCTGCAATGGCAGAGCTTGGATTTAAGATCAAAAAATTGGCATGATCAAAAAAATTGGCATGATCAATAAAAAAGCCTTGCGTCTTGCAAGGCTTTTTGATGTGGCATACAGATTAGCTTTGAAGCACCCCAATATCCGCCACGCTCAAAAACAGCGTACGCACCTGCCCAAGCAAGGCTAGGCGATTGTTTTTGAGATTTTCATCATCGGCATTTACCATGACATTATCAAAAAAGTCGGTCAATGGGCTTGCCAAGGCACTCAAGGCGGTCAATACTCCTTGATAATTGGCATTGTCCTGCAAGGGTTTCACCGTCTCTTTGGCACTCAAAATCGCCTGATACAACGCCTTTTCTGCCGTCTCGGTCAATAGGCTCTCATCTACATTCTCGCCCACGTTGTCGGCTTTGGCAAGGATATTGGCAACACGTTTGTTGTTCTCTGCCAGCACCTGTGCCTGTGGCAATGCACGAAACGCCTGCACGGCACGGATACGCTCATCAAAATCAAGCGGGCTTTGTGGGTTAATCGCTTGCACCGCTTGAATGGTGTCCACATTCACGCCCTGCTCGGTGTACATGGCACGATAGCGTGAACCCACAAATTCCATGACATCATCAAAGGTGTTGGCGTTGGTTAATTTATCGCCAAAATTAGCAATCGCTTCACGCACAAGGCTCGCTAGATTTAATGGCAGTTTATTTTCAATCAAAATACGCAGAACGCCAATGCTTGTCCGTCTTAGGCTAAATGGATCTTTTGAGCCTGTCGGAGCTTCGTTAATGCCAAAAATCCCCACCAAAGTGTCTAGGCGGTCGGACAAGGCAAGGGCGATACCGATTGGGGTTTTTGGCAATTCATCGCCACTAAATTTGGGCAGGTATTGCTCGGCAATGGCGTTCGCCACGTCCGCTTTCTCGCCTGATTTGTGGGCATAATATGTCCCTGCAATGCCTTGCAATTCGGGGAATTCGCCCACCAACGTGGTCGCCAAATCCGCTTTCGCCAAAACCCCCGCTCGCACCACATCATCGGTCGGCACGTCCCAACCGTGCGGACGCAGGTTTTCGCTAATAAAGGCGGACAGTTTGGCAATACGCTCGCCCTTTTCCCAAATCGTGCCAAGTTTGTCTTGGAATACTCGGGTTTTTAGGGTTTCGGCAAAGTCGGCAAGCGGACGTTTTTGGTCTTGTAAAAAGAAAAATTCAGCGTCCGACAGGCGTGGGCGTACCACTTTTTCATTGCCCAAAATCACCGCAGATTTATCAAGGCTGTCAATGTTGCTGATAAAGATAAAATAAGGCTGTAATTTTCCGTCTTTGGTCAAGCAAAAATACTTTTGGTCAGCTTGCATCGTGCTGATTAATGCTTCTTGTGGCACGCTTAAAAATTTCTCATCAAAGCTTGCTCTCATTGCCACAGGATAATCCACAAGGGCGGTAACCTCGTCCAATAAATCAGCAGGCACAATGGCATCTGCCCCCACTTCATCGGATAGCTGACTGACTTGCTCAACAATGCTGGCTTGGCGTTTGGCAAAATCCGCCACCACAAACCGCTCAGCAAGCAGGCTTTCATAATGCTCGGCATGGTCAATCACAAAAAAATCAGGGGTGTGATAGCGATGACCACGAGACTGCTTGCCTGTGTCATGTCCTTGAATGCGCGCAGGAATGACGGTATCGTCTGCCATGAGTACCACCCATTGTACAGGACGGACAAACTCGTCCTTGCTCGCCCCAGAACGCATACGTTTGGCAATCGGCAAGTCGTCCAATGCCTTTTGGATAAGGCTTGGCATCAGGTTGGTAACTTTCTCGCCTTTGATGGTAAGCGTATAAGCGACATATTCGCCTTTTTTGTCGCTAATTGTGATCAAGTCGTCTTTGGTAAGGTTTAAGCCGTTTGCGTTAAGCCCCTGCAAAAAGCCCTGCCCTGCTTTTGTCAGCTCGCCTGCCTCATCAAAACTCGCCTTGATGTTTGGGCCTTTTTTGGTTTCGGTGCGGTCGGGCTGATAGTCGCCCACGCCTTTGATAAGTAGTGCCAAACGGCGTGGAGCGGAGAATGCCTTAATGTCATCAAAAGCGATGTTTTGCTCACCCAATGCCTTTTTGACGTGGTCGTATAGGGCATTTTGTAGGGTTTTTAGGGATTTTGGTGGCAACTCTTCACAGCCAAGTTCAAATAGGATTGTGCTCATTTTAACCTTTTACATTTAATTAACTATAAAACACGATATAGGTTTTTATCAATAACCGATGTGATATTTATTTGGCATTAATTTTTGTCATCATCGTCATTATCACGGTCGTTATCATCATTATCACGATCGTTATCTCTGTCGCCGTCTTGGTCGTCATTGCGATTGTCATTTCTGTCATCGTCATTATCACGAGCTTGACGGTCGGAATATTCGGTGCGGTCGTTTTCACGCTCGTTGTTTGCACTATCGTTATTATCGCCAAAGCCACAAGCGGTTAAAAGAGCGATAAGTGATAATACAGATAGTGATTTAATCAATTTGGTGTTCATGATGTGTCCTAGTTAATCAAATGGTTGTGATGTTCAAATCAATCTTCTTCTTTGGCAAGCCATTTTTCAAGAGCTTCTGCTTTATGCTCATCATCTGCCAATGGAAAGCCCAGTTTAGCACGAGCTTGCACATAGCTGACCGCCACTTTACGAGCCAATGTCCGCACACGTAGGATAAAGCGTTGGCGTTCGGTAACACTAATCGCCCCACGAGCGTCCAATAGGTTAAAGGTATGGCTTGCCTTTAACACCATTTCATAGGCTGGCAGGGGCAGATTTACGCCCACCAGACGGTCGGCTTCATGCTCATAAAAGTCAAATAATTCAAAGAGTTTGACAACGTCTGCATATTCAAAATTATAAGTGGACTGCTCCACTTCGTTTTGGTGGAACACATCGCCATAGGTAACACGCCCAAACTCGCCGTCCGTCCATACAAGGTCATAAACGCTGTCCACACCCTGAATGTACATGGCAAGGCGTTCAAGCCCATAAGTAATCTCACCCGTTACAGGGAAACACTCAATACCGCCCACCTGCTGAAAATAGGTAAACTGAGTAACTTCCATGCCGTTTAGCCACACCTCCCAGCCAAGCCCCCACGCACCCAAAGTTGGACTCTCCCAGTTGTCCTCCACAAAACGCACGTCATGGGTTAGTGTATCAATACCCAACGCCTGCAAAGAACCCAAATACAGCTCTTGGATATTGGCAGGGTTTGGCTTTAAGACGACTTGGAATTGATAATAATGTTGCAAGCGGTTGGGGTTGTCGCCATATCGTCCGTCGGTTGGGCGGCGAGACGGTTGCACATAGGCAGCGTTCCATTTTTCGGGCGTCAAAGCACGCAAAAATGTGGCGGTGTGAAACGTCCCTGCCCCCATTTCCATGTCATAAGGTTGCAAGACCACACAGCCACGCTCTGCCCAGTAGTTTTGTAGGGTTAGGATAATTTGTTGAAAGGTTAATGGCGTTTTCATGATTAGTCACTTTTATGGGTAAAAATTTATCCGTATTTTAGCATAATTTACCAATGACAAAAAACAAAAACCACCGTTTTCACGTGGTTTTTGTTAGTAAGGTAGCTTAGTAGCGGTGTTCGTGCTCGATGGCATATGAAGCAGGTGTGGCTTCAGGCATGACTAGCCACATCACCAGATAGGCGAATAATGCCATAGGCAAGGTAACGCCTGCGCTAAAGATAATGACCGCCCAAAACAACACGCGCACAGTGGTTGGCGACCAGCCCAGATATTCTGCAAAGCCACCAAGTACGCCTGCTAATACGCGGTGTTTGGTTGAGCGGTGTAATTTTGTCATTTTGGTCATGATTATTCCTTAAACAATTCATTGGCTTGCTATTAATTTGAGGCTTATTAGTGCGATTTTCAATTTAAAATCAGCCTAAGTTACCAAAGCACTACAAAACCCAAATGCTAAGCGTTAAGCGGCGTTTTGTTGTTTTGTAATCTTTTTGGGCTTTTGTCGTGGACGGTGTGGAAATTTGTTATAATGACGAATCTTTTAGATTTTTAGTCTTTAATAAGGCGTCGTAATTTTTTGGCATACAAGGATTTTCATGAGTATAGGGCTTTTGATGGGGCGGTTTGAGCCGCTGCATTTGGGACATCTTCAGGACATTAACATCGCTGCAGGGCGGTGCGACACATTGCACATCATTGTCACGCCCAGCGAGCATCAGTATCATACCAAGACCTTGCAGGATAAGGCTCGATGGGTGCAGGTGGCGTGTGAGTATTTTAATTTTATTAAGGTGCATACATCGGACAGTCTTGAGCTACCCGTAACGGGTGATTATGTACAAGGGGATCTGCCCGATGAGTCGATCATTCAGCAGGTGCTAGCCAAGGTGGCTACTGATTCTGCTGATGCTGATGTGATCACATTCATCAAAAAAGACACGAATCACAAATCAGCGCTAGTCACCAATGAGTATGATAAATTAGATATTGGCGCCAATCCCATTTTATACTTTGATAAATTAGCACCGTCCGCCAAGTCCGACCATGTGCAGACGGTGTGTATCGTTGGCGGTGAAAGTTCAGGCAAGACCACCTTAGTGCATAAGCTTGCTAATCACTATGGGGCGACAGTTGCGCTGGAGATGGGACGCCTATACACGCACAGTGATCTGGGTGGCACGGAGGTCGGTCTTCAGTATGCAGATTATACAGCCATCGCAGTGAATCATGCGCGCGCCATCCTAGATGCCAAAAAACACGCCACAGCACCGATCGTGCTGGTGGACACAGACTTTGTAACCACGCAGGCGTTCTGTGAAGAATACGAGGGGCGTACCCATCCTGTGGTCTCAGCATTGGCCGATGAGATGCGCATGGATCACACCATCTATCTGGACAATAATGTCAAATGGGTGGCAGATGGCATGCGCCGCCTAGGCAGTCAAAAGCAGCGTTCTCGATTCGCCACAAGATTATTGACGGTGCTCGAGCGACACAGGATATCGCCTTATATGATAGACGATGATGATTATCATCAAAGATATCTGCAAGCGGTTCGATATATTGATGATCATGTGCTTAGATTAACGCATGACAGCGTGCAATGAGTGAGGGTAGGATGAAGATTGCATTTTTGGATAATATCACAGGTTTTGGTGAGAAGGATTGGACGAAGCAGTGGATTTTGACTTGGTTCATATTCGGGGCGGCAGCACTGTTTACCGGATTTTGGCGTACCACAGCACATTCAGGATTGGATTGGTTCTATTTTGGCGTGTCTATCATCGGGCTTTTATGCGTGGTGGGATTGTCATTTCGTAAGAATCTGGTTGGTAATGGCTTAGGCGTGCTGGCGACGGCAGGCGAGGTTGTCGTACAGGGCACGTCTGGTGCGGTCGGGCTAATGCTTGCGCCGATGTTTAACTTTTTTACCCATGTCTATGGCATGATTAATTGGCGTGGGCACACCGATGATGATGGCAACATGATTCCCAAGACCGCCAACAAATACATCTGGGGTGTAACGGCTGTATTCGTCGCAGTCGGGCTGATGCTGTTTCCTGTGATTAATGAATGGCTCATCGCCCAGGGTTATGGCGTGATCGAAGATGATGGCAGTCGGTTCTTTGGGGTGAGCTTCTTTTGGATTAACGTGGTGGCGTTCGTGCTGTCTATCACGGCTCAGGTGACGATGATTCTGCGTTATTCGTTCAACTGGTGGCTGTGGATTGGTGTGAATTTCGTGTGGCTGATTGTCAATATCATGTCGGGCAACATCATCTTCGCCATTCAGACCATGGTGTATCAGATTAATGCCGTTGTGGGATTGTACGGTTGGCAAAGAAGCGAGCAGCAGTCATAATTGCTGCTTGATTGATGAATAAAAGGAGTTTGTATGTCGTTACTCGTAAGTAATAAGTCGCTACAGTCGTGGCTTGATGAATACGCGGTCAGCCATCAAGACCACACCAATAAGCTCATTCATGTCATCTGCGTGCCTGTGATTTTTTTGACCATTGTGGCTTTGATCATGAATATTAGCCCGATATTGATGGCTGTGGCTGCTGGCGGTGTGCTGTGGTTCTATCTTAGATTATCCTTATCACTGTTCTTGGCGATGACGGTATTCATTGCGCTGTGTGTTGGCTTTGTGCTTTTGGTTAATTGGTATGTTGGCGTGTGGATTGCCATCTTCGTGGTAGCGTGGATTGGGCAGTTCGTCGGGCATAAGATAGAAGGGGCTAAGCCGTCTTTCTTTGAGGATTTGCAGTTTTTACTCATCGGGCCTGCTTGGGTTGCCATGAATTTATTTAAAAAAGCTTAAACGTCAACAAAAAAACCCATCGCGATGATGGGTTTTTTCTAAGGTTTTTTTAGATAAGGCCAAGCGGCTTTTAGGTAGATCATCATCGACCACAGCGTCAGAAGCACCGCGATGATCATCAGGATGTAACCTAGAATCTCTAGACTTTGCCAGTTTAGCAGCAGCACTGAGATGGCGATCATCTGGAAGGTGGTTTTTAATTTACCGACATAAGATACCGCCACGCTGGTTCTTGCGCCCAATTCTGCCATCCATTCGCGAAGTGCAGACACCGCGATTTCACGCGAGATGATGACGATGCCACAGGTTGCCATGACGATGTTAGGATGCCACTGCACCAAAATGATGAGCGCGGCAGCGACCATCAGCTTGTCCGCCACGGGATCTAGGAATCGACCAAAGGCGGAAGTAATGTTCATCTTACGCGCCAAATATCCATCCAGCCAATCAGTAATCGCCGCCAAAATAAACAAAAAAGTCAATAAAAAATGCCTAAGCATGCTGTCACTGTATTCAAGCATCCCAAGGCGCGCAATGGCGTTATTAGGAATGGCAGGAACGCCGATACCAAGCGCAGGCGGCCAATAAGCAATGGCAATAAAAAGCGGAATCATCACGATGCGTGCGATGGTCAGATTATTGGGCAGGTTAAAGATGGTGTCCTTGGCGTGGCTTGATTGGGTCATGGTTGACTTTGCTCGTTGCTTGGCTGTTGGGTGGATAATTTTGGGCTTATGATACCTTACTTTTGACGATTTTTGCCAATTTATTTGTCATTTTTTATTGTTCGCGCGACCAATCATGGCTTTTGGCTTGATTATATGGATATCGCCCCCATATCTATGTCTAAGACTTGTTGATAGTTTTCCTCAGCCCGCCATGTTTTGTTTTTGGTGGGCTTTTTTAATTTTTTAAAAATTATAACTGATTGAAATTAATGATATTTTTAAAATTTTACTAAAATTTTTTATATTTTTATCAAAAAAATCTTGACGTATGAATAAAAATCTATATAATACGCACCCATGCAATGATTTGTTGAATTGACAATCTTGAAAATTGCGGGAATAGCTCAGTTGGTAGAGCACAACCTTGCCAAGGTTGGGGTCGCGAGTTCGAATCTCGTTTCCCGCTCCAAATTTTCAATACATCGCAACATTGCGGGAATAGCTCAGTTGGTAGAGCACAACCTTGCCAAGGTTGGGGTCGCGAGTTCGAATCTCGTTTCCCGCTCCAAATTCTAAAAAGCCTAAATCGAAAGATTTAGGCTTTTTTATTGTTTAAATTCAATGGGTTATAATAAAAATTTATTTATAAAAAATTACTCAGGGAAAGAGAGGCGATTCGTGCTTAGAGCTTTGCGTGACCAAAACGTGACCAAAACGTGACCATCGTGAAAATTTCATATTTTTTAAAAAGCCTGAATTGACACCAACCCCCATTTTTCATTTTGCCTATTTTTTTATTTATTCTCATCATCTTTTTCATAGATAATGATGTCTCCTGGTGTGCAGTCTAACAATTTGCAAAGCTCATTCAGAGATTCAAAATCTATACGAGTCACTTCGTTGTTGTACATTCTATACAATGTAGATCGTCCTAATTTTGACATTCGATCTGCATCGGCTACTCGTATGCCTTTTTGGGCAAATAAAACTGGTAAATTGAGCTTAATCATCAAAAAAAATCCCATAAATGATAAAAAAATACTTTCAAATGATAATTTTATAAGATAAAATATGCTCATTAGTGATAACAAAGATATTACTAATGAAAACTTTATCTTAAATGGAGAGTCATTATGACACAAACCTACCTCACAACTCAAGAGCTTTCCCATCGCATCAAGTATGATGAGAGAACCATTCGTAACCAATTAAAAGACAGTGTTTTGCTTGAAGGTGTGCATTTGAAGCCAAAGGCGGTCTAAATGTCCAAATCCCCATATCAGAAAAGGATGTTCAAAAAAGACAGCTCAAAGATGAAATCATCACCCTTGCCAGTCAATCAGAGTATAGCTATCTAAACGAACTCATCAACCGTGATGACATCAACTGGCAACAAGTCATCTTAAGTAACGATGAATGGAACTACAAACAACAAGGCTTGACACCTGCTGGAGCAGCCATTGTGGCGATTGCAGTGGCTTATGCGACAGGTGGTCTTGGGTCGGAACTTTCGGCATCTATTGTGAGTTCAGCAACTAATGCTGGCATCGCTGCTAGCACAGCAGGTACTTTGGGGGCGATGAGCTCTGCTGCATTTGGATCACTGGTCAGCACAGCCAGTATCAGTCTTATCAACAATCAAGGAGATATTAAGGCAACATTAAAGGAGCTTGGTAGTAAACAAAACATCAAGCAACTGACCTTTGCCATTGCCAGCGCTGGGATTGGTAGCAAAATCAACCAAACACTCTCAAAAAGTCTTGGTGTGGGTGATATAGCCAACTCCCACAATTTTAGCCATAAAATCAGCAAAGGTATCGCCAACGCCACTTCAACTGCGCTGCTTGAAAGTGCCATATATGGTACCAGTCTTGAAAAGTCATTAATTAAAAATCTGCGTGGTGAAGTTGCCAATGCTGTCGCCAGTGAGATCTTTACCGATTATGTCAAACCACTGGACAAAGATACCCTAATAGATAACATTACCCATAAACTTGCCGCAGGCTTAACAGGCTGTCTATCTGCCAAAGCGGCAGGAAATCGTTGTGAAGCGGGCAGCATCGGTGCTATCATCGGTGAGATGGTGGGTGATTATCAAGTAGATGACCCAAACACCCTAACCCAAGCACAAAAAGACAAACTCATCAGCCAAGCCAAACTGATTGCAGGCATCGCTGCCGCTTATGCTGGAGAAGATGTCAATGTGGCTGCTGGTGTGGCAGCGGAGGCGGTTCAAAATAATGCTTTAACCCAACAAAACTTCAACAAACTTTATAATCTCTACGAAAAAATTCAGGGACGAGGCAAAAATATTCTCGGACAATATAAAATGACTTTGGCTGAGGCTGAAGAATTAACCAATTTAGTTATTTTAGACCAAGTTGGAAATCAGTTAATAGATAAATACAGGCAAAATCCATCATCACTCAGCCATAGTGAACTGATGGCACTAGGAGACATACTAAACTACTATTATGCTGGTGGCAGTAGTTTATCACATATTCAGTCCATGCTAACAAATCATACCGGTTCCACCTTAAAGCCAAATGACTATCTGTTTAATAGGGGCACAGGTGGTGAACATGAAAAAATGTTTTGGAATGCTGCAACACAACGCAATATAAACAAGCAGGTTAGTGATGTTGCATCTTTGGGTGGTGATGCTGTATTTGCAGCTCCTGGAAAGGTAATGAATGTTGTTCGCATTGCCACAGGCAGCACTATGATAGCAAGCGGCATTCAGAGTGTTAAACAAGGAAAAACAGGACAAGGCTCTTTTCAGGTTGTGGCTGGAACTTTAATGTTTGTGCCTATTGGTAAAAAAGCAGTCCCTACCAATCAACTAAGTTTATCTGGCACTGTTAGCCATGTAAATGGGTATGCTACCAGCTCTTATAGTGGCATGAGGCTAAATTTGGATCTTAGAACTACTGAAGCAGCAAACTCTCTTATTGAGAGCTTGCGCTCAAATGGAAGGTTGCCTAGTCATTACATCACAAAAATTGAGGCGGGGAAAGATGGATGGCAAACAGGAAAGGCTTTAAATAGCACAAACCCAGGTAAGCAAATTGGAGGAGATGTTTTTTGGAATACTCCCAGTGTTGTACCTAATGCACCTAGGAGAATCTGGTATGAGGCGGATGTTGGTCTTAAAAATACCATATCCAGATCAAAACAACCAGGTACAAGACTCTTGTATTCAAACGATGGTTTATTATATATTACAACAGACCATTATCAATCTGTAACTTTTATAGGGAGATGGAAATGAATCAAATTATGATTGATGGTAATATTGTTGAAACTGAAAAAGATTTTCATAGAACCTTAGCAATTCAGTGTGATGTAACAGAGTTTTATGGGCATAATCTTAATGCTCTTTGGGATTTGCTTTCTGGGGGGGTGGAAAGACCAGTTTGTATTATTTGGAATAATTCTGAAAATTCAAAAAAATTCATGGGCGCGTCAGTATTCTACCAAATCATTAATGTCTTACAAAGAGTTAAGGAGCAAGATGAGAGTTTTGGCCGGGCAGATCGTTTTGATTATATAATAAAATAGACTTCAGGCTGATTATAGCTCATAAGACAACCAGCGATAGTGTAACCTAGAATTATGATGTAACTCATTGAATTTATTGGGTTTTGCA
>NZ_AOMT01000023.1 GCF_000696305.2 Moraxella bovoculi 237 | reverse complement strand
AGCGGTTTTTTTGTTTGGCATACACATAAGTGATCAGCTCGACCAAGCCATCTTTAGAATCTGCGCCACCACCCACGGCGTAACGATCACAGCGATGATGCTCATGGCGCCCAGTAGCGCCAACGTCGGTAAGCCATTAAGCCCTGTTGCGTATAGATCCACCGCCCCTGTGGCAAAGATCAGCACAGGCAGCTGCATGGGTAGTGCAATGAGCGGCACCAGCACCGCGCCATTCTTCAAAGACAGCACCAAGCTGCTTGCGATCGCAGACAGCATGAGCATGAGCGGCGACCCCACAATGATCGACAGCATGAGCATGAGCGTCTCATCAAAAGGCATGTTAAATAACGGATTGACCAAAAGTGACAAGACCGCCACAAAGCCTGCACTAAACAGCCAATGCACCAATAATCGTGCAAAAACCCATACCGACAAGGGTGAACCCGACACCACCAGCTGCGCCAATGTGCCATTCTCCATGTCCGCCTTAAATAAATCATCCACACCCATCACCAAGGATAACAGCGCGGCGATCCATACGGCTGACGTGGCAAGGCGCAATAACAGCGCAGACTCACTGCCCACCGCCAACGGAAACAGCGTAATGATAATCAAAAAAATCATCAAAGGGAACAGCCACTGAACCGCGCCTTGACGCTTGATGCGCCATTCACGAAGCAGCATTGAGCCAAAGGCATTTTTCATCATAATGCAAACTCCGCCAGATCCAGCACGCCCGTCTTTATGCCGATGGCTTGATGACTAGTCATCAGCACCGTACCGCCTTGATCCACAAAATCACTGATACGATTCTCAATCTGTGCCACCATCTGCACATCCAGCGCCGTCAGCGGCTCATCAAGCAGCCAAAATGGCGACTCATCAGGCGACAGCACGAACAGTCGTGACAGCCCCACACGGCGCATCTGTCCTGCTGATAGCTGCACACTAGAGATGTCGTTCAGCCCATACAGTCCCACTTGCTCCAGCGCATAATCAATCACATCGCGATGCGCATCCACGCCATACAGCGACAATAAGAACGCCAAATTCTGCGCCACCGTCAGACTGCCACTAATGCCCAGCTGATGCGACACATACACAGGATGTATGTCGCATCGATGATAAACAACCCTGCCCGACACCATCGGCAAAAGACCTGCAATCTGAGATAACAGCGTCGTCTTGCCCAAGCCATTTTCACCAATCAAATGGCAAATATCGCCCGCATCCAAGGTTAGATTCACCCCTTGGCACAGCACAAATTCACCGCGCTGCACATCCACATCATCCAAGGTTACGATGGGCGATTTATCAAAAGCCGTCATAGCACACATCAGTTAAAAAATATGGCTAATAATACCAAAAATCCGCCCCAAGCAAAACCGAATTTTCAATAAGTTTGGTGATTTGCTTTGCATAATCTCCCCCTTTGGGCTACAATTTAACAATAAAACCAAACACCAAATCATCATGAAAATCCTAGACAAATTAAAACAATTACTCCAAAAACCTGACACCCCAACCAAGCCAGAGCCCAGCGAAGATGCACACCGTCACGCAGTCAGTATGCGCATCATGGCGTGGCTCGATAAGCAAGGCTGGAAATACGAACATCGTACACCCGAAGAAGATGCCGAGATGCGCACGCACCACATGATTTTAAGTTTCACGGACAATCAATCAGACTGGACGTGTGTGTTCCGCGTCAATGAGAATAATCAACTGGTTGCCATCTTTGGCGTGCTGACCGAGACCGTGCCGCCAAGCCACTACGCTTCCATATTAATGAAAATCGCCCGCGCCAATCTTAACATCGCTTTTGGTAGCATTGAATTAGACCCTTTTGATGGCGAGGTGCGCGTAAAGATGTCAATCGATGCCGAATTCAGCACCCTTAGTGATAAGGCGCTCGGCTGCTACCTACAAGGCGTGGCGGGGCTGACCGAGATCGCACAGCGACTATTCGACGAAGCGATGGCGGAGAGTGAGCCCAGCCCCATCATTCACGACTATCTCAATGATTATAACGACCTACCCCAAGAGTCGGACAGTGGATTTTTTACGCCCACCCACACCGCCCAATAAGCCATGCTAAAAATCGCCCACTCGCCCCTATTTTGCCATAGTGTGCCAGCGTCCCACCGCTTTCCTATGGCAAAATACAACCTAATTCCCCAAAAACTACTCCAAGAAGGCGTTATCACGCCCGACAACCTATTTCACCCCCAACTACTCTCCGAGCAAGAAATCCTAACCACCCACACCGCCGACTATTGGCACAAATTAAAAACAGGCACACTAACCGACAAAGAAATCCGCAAAATCGGTCTGCCCATGTCGGCAGAGCTTGTCAAACGAGAACGCTACATCACGCACGCCACCTATGAATGCGCCTTATACGCCAAAGAATACGGCATATCGCTGTCCACATCGGGCGGAACGCATCACGGATTTGCAGGGCATGGCGAGGGCTTTTGTGTGTTTAATGACGTGTGCGTGGCAAGCAATCTACTCTTGGCACGAGGGCAAGCCAAACGCATTTTGAGCGTGGATTTGGACGTACATCAGGGTAATGGCAATGCGTCTATCATGGCGGACAATCCCCATGTTTTTGTGTTTAGTATGCACGGCAAAAAGAACTACCCCTTTATCAAACCGCCGTCCGACCTAGACATCGAGCTTGATGACGGCACGGGCGATGATGAGTATTTGGGCGTGCTGGCGGGTACATTGCCCAGATTGATTGATGAGTTTTGTCCTGATTTTATCTTTTATCAGGCGGGCGTGGACGTGCTTGCCACCGATAAGCTCGGTAAGCTGTCGTTGTCCATGCAAGGCTGTCATGAGCGTGATGAAATGGTGCTAAGTGTCGCCCACCGCTACGGCATACCTGTCGCTGTCGTCATGGGTGGGGGCTATTCGGACGATGTGGATACGGTGGTGGAGGGGCATTGTGGGGTGTTTAGGGTGGTGAGGGGATTGTTGGGGGGGGTTAATCCGCTAAATTATTGACATACATAATGCAAAAAATGCTTGTATCAACGTGCACCCACCACATTTCTCCTTAATTGCCATTTCTACGGCTTTTTCTTTTGCGGTTAAATTATACTGATTTGCTCACGAATTTTTTGTTTAAATTCATATTTTGATTCAAGTGTCATTGCTTGATAACGCCTTTTAGATAGCTCCAAAAATTCCAATTCTTGTTCAATACCGATATAATTTCTGTCTAATAATACACTTGCAATGCCTGTTGTGCCAGATCCTGAAAACGGATCAAGGATTAAATCTCCTTTTTGAGTTGATGCTAATATGATACGAGCTAACAGCCCAAGTGGTTTTTGGGTTGGGTGCTTACCCTGTGTCTTTTCCCAGCTACCCACCGAAGGCAATCGCCAAACATCTTTTTGCTGTTTATTGTCATTTAATTTTTTCATTAAATCGTAATTGAAATAATGTGGTATTTTAGAATATTTTCTAGCCCATATTATCCATTCGGTTGAATAAGTAAAATAACGACAAGAAAAATTTGGAGGCGGATTGGGTTTTTCCCAAGTTATCATATTTAATAGTTTAAAGTTATTTTCTTTTAATACTTGACCAATACTAAAAATATTATGATGTGTGCCACTTATCCAAATCGTGCCATTGTCTTTTAATAATCGTCTGGATTGTTTTATCCATTCATTATTAAAATCATAAATCTCTTTTTCATTATCATTTTTATCCCATTCACCTTTATTAACAGATTGAATGATACCATTTTTAACAGTTAATCCATCATTGGATAAAAAATAGGGCGGATCGGCAAATATCATATTGACAGATTTTTCATCCATTTCTTGCATAATTTTTATGCTATTGCCACAAAAAAGCAAAAAATCTTGATTTACCGATGAAAAATGCAACATAAAATACAACCAATCCTACAAAATTAAAAAACCAAGAAGTTTGAAACCAAGACTCTGATGTAGCAAAATAAAGACTTAGATGATTTTTAAAATAACACTTATTGTGTGTGTTAAATTTTATCAAAAAATGCAAAATATGTCAAATGAAACATACAACTTTAACACAGTTCGGTGAACGAATCCGCACACTACGAAAACAGCGTAATCTTACCCAAGAACAATTGGGTGAAATCACTGGTTTTCATCATAATTATATCGGTATGATAGAGCGTGGTGAACGCAATCCTGCGTTGCTTAATCTTGAAATCTTTGCCAAAGCGTTTGAGACGAGTTTGGCTGAGCTGTTTGATTTTGAAAACAAGGATTAAATATGCCACTTTACAATGAAGAGATGAGATTGCCTAGCAACCTTAATACACGACAAGCCATACGAAAATTTGTAGTTTTAAAATTTTTGCAAGAAAATCCTGGTCAAGGTAAAGGAGAATTGGCAAGCAAGTATCATTATATAGTAGAGTATTGTATTAGTGGGTGTATTATCAAAATCAAAAGACCAGCTGTATTAAACAAAGGTATGGATTTTACTGTACATCTTGAAGGTATTGAATTCAGATCGAAAGGTCCTTTTAAAGACCGCCCTAAGCACGAAGAAATTATCAATGACTTATTAATAAAAAAACAACACCGACCTATCGAATATGAGGCACTAAAATCATACATACTAGATATATATAATTGCCAAAATATAGATTTAAATTTGTTACGAAAATTAGACATCCCATTTGGAATATTAACCTGTGAAGAAGTTTGCTTAGCCCTTAAATGGTTATTTATTGAGCAGGATATAACATACTGGAATTGGAGCGGCAGAAATATGCTATACCAACGCCTAGAAAATAATAATTTGATATAAAAGAGTTGTGTTTATGAAACTAACAGATGTTTTTTCAAAGTTGCCACAACTTTACTACAAACCATTTCGTGAATTAAAAAGGCAAGAAGACATTACATCTTTTACTATCAATAAAGGAAATACAGGTCAATTTTTGCAACAGCTGTTGGATATACCTAATAATAGCAACCTAACCGATTTTGATGACGGTGAATTAAAAACCAATAAATCTGATAAAAATGGCATACCAAAAGAAACAATGTTTATCACTCAAATATCCAAAGATTTTGATGAGCTGTTTTTTGGAAACAATCAAACTAATCGATTGTTTACTAAGATAGGTAATTTATTATATCTACCAGTCTGTAAAGAATCCAATAATCCAGAAGATTGGTATTTTCTACCCGCTTATCATATTGAAATCCAGAATAATCATCGATTATTGTCAATTCTGCAACAAGATTTTAAAAATATTAAGCAAAAAATTCTCTTTGATATAAGTAATGCTGATGACGGATTTATTCACACATCAAACGGTCAGTATATCCAAATCAGAAGTAAGGATGCTAAGCGTAAAAATGGCGAGTATAATCCGATTTATTCTCATCATCTAGGCAGAATGGTCTCAAACAAAAATCACGCCTTCTATTTTAAAAGAGATTTTATGATAGACATACAAAAAGGCATTATTCAATCAGATAAGATTATTTAAGTACATTATCTACCAAAATTTCACTGATAAATTTTCTGCTTTTACCATTGGCACCAATTGAGCGATTAGCTTGTATGCGATTGATATTAAAGTTAGCATAAAGTTCATCAAAAAAATCATCGTTTGTATTATGATTTTTTGGATCAGAATTGCTTAATAAAAAGTGATGGCCCATTTTATCTATTTTTTGACAAAATTTCGCCAAGCGTTTTTGTTCATTATCATCAAATCCGCTATCAGAATAAGCGGTAAAACTTGCCGTATCACTGATTGGGCGATAAGGCGGATCTATATAAAATACACAAGGCAAATCATTGGGTAAATAAGACAAAACCAATTCAAAATCCCCTGTTAAGATTTGAGTGTTTTGTAGTTTTTGAGAGATGGTTAAAATATTGTCTTTGTCTATAAATTTGGGGCTTTTGTAGCTTCCAATAGGCACATTAAATTGATTGTTTTTATTGACACGATATAAACCATTAAAAGCAGATTTATTTAAAAAAATAAATAATCCTGCTTGCTCAATATTATTACCAGATCGGGTATTAAAAATATCTCTCTTATGATAAAAATAAGGTTTTTTGCTTTCTAAATCAGTTAATTGATTATAGTCATTTTGCAAGCTTTCAATATACCAAATTAAATCATCAGGATGATTTTTAATAACTTGATAAACATTAATTAAATCGGCATTATAATCATTGATGATAAGCTGTTTTAGATGTGGCAAATCGGACAATGCCCATAAGGACACCGCCCCACCACCAACAAAAGGCTCTACCAAACAAAAATCTTGTGAGTAAACAAAATCAGGCAAGCGTTTTTGAATTTCATCAAGCAAAGAATTCTTACCGCCCGCCCATTTTATAAAAGGTTTCATTTATCTTTTTCATCATTAATTAGTATATTAAGCAAATAGATTATAAAAAATAATCTATTTGCCGTTATTAGAATTACAGGCTTTGCAACTGCCCCACCTGCTTCTCAATCTCCCCAATTTGCCCGTCCAATTCCGCTAATTTCGCCTTTTCTGCCTCTACCACTTGGGCAGGGGCTTTGGCGACAAAGCCTTCGTTGGATAGCTTCTTGCTGATTGCATCCGCTTGGGATTGGAGTTTTTCACGCACTTTATTTAGACGGTTCAGCTCAGCCGTTGGATCAATCAAACCCTTCATCGGCACCAATACTTTCAATGATCCGATCAGCGCCTGTGATGATAATGGCACGTTCTCATCACTACCAACGATGGTTAAGCTCTCAACTTTTGCCAATGCCTTGAACTGACTTTCAATGCGAAGCAGACTTGCTTTTTGATCATCTGTTACGCCTTGAAGTAGCACCGGTAGGCGCACTGCATTACCCAGCTTCATCTCACCGCGGATGTTTCGCACCGCGCCGATTAGGCTTTGTAGCCACGACATGTCGCTCTCGGCTTGATCGTTGATACGCTGGGTATTCACCACAGGGAATGATGCCAGCATGATGCTATCGCCTGCCTTGGCAAGTCCTAGCATCGGTGCGATGATCTGCCAAATCTCCTCAGTGATGAATGGCATGATTGGATGCGCCAAACGCAGCGCCGCCTCTAGCGTGGCAAGTAGCACGCGGCGAATCTCCGCCTTGCGTTCATCCGACACAGCCTCATCATTCAGCACAGGCTTAGTAAGCTCCACATACCAATCGCAGTACTCATTCCAGATGAAGTCATAAATCGCTTGTGACGCCAAGTCTAGACGATATGTCTCAAATGCTGTCTGAACTGCTTGTTCGCATTTTTGAAGTCGGCTGACGATCCATTGCTCAGGCAGCTCCCACAGGTCAGGATTAGCACTTGATGCGATGGCCTTACCTTCGACATTCATCAATACGAAACGGCTGGCGTTCCAAATTTTATTACAAAAATTACGATAACCTTCAATACGCTTTAGGTCAAAATTAATGTCACGACCTGTGCTCGCTAGGCTTGCAAAGGTGAAACGAAGAGCATCCGTACCGTGTGCCGCGATGCCCTCAGGGAACTCTTTACGAGTTGCTTTTTCGATTTTGGCAGCATCTTTTGGGTTCATCAGCCCTGTTGTACGCTTACTCACCAGACTTTCAAGGTCAATGCCGTCAATCAGGTCAATCGGATCTAATACGTTACCTTTAGATTTTGACATTTTTTGACCTTGGGCGTCACGCACAAGCCCATGCACATAGACAGTCTTAAATGGGACTTGTGGCGTACCGTCTGCATTCTTAACAAAATGCATGGTCAGCATGATCATGCGCGCCACCCAGAAGAAGATGATGTCAAAGCCTGTCACCAATACGCTCGTTGGGTGGAAGGTTGATAATACACGACCATCGTCATTAGGATTACCCCAATCCAACGTGCTAAACGTCCACAGCCCTGAGCTGAACCAAGTATCCAGTACATCCTCATCTTGGCGCAAGGTGATGTCTTGGGCTAGGTTATACTTGGCGCGAACTTCAGCTTCGTTATGTGCCACATAGACGTTACCCACATCATCATACCATGCAGGAATGCGATGCCCCCACCACAGCTGGCGGCTGATGCACCAGTCTTGAATGTCGCGCATCCAAGCCATGTACATATTGGTGTACTGCTCAGGGACGAATTTGATGTCGCCATTTTGCACCGCATCTATCGCAGGCTTAGCAAGCTCATCAATTTTGACATACCATTGGTCGGTCAAAAGTGGCTCAATGACCACGCCCGAGCGGTCGCCATAGGGTCGTTTTAAGTCGTGCGGTTCTACTTTTTCTAAAAAGCCGTGCGTTTGTAAATCTTCAATGATTTTGGTGCGAGCGTCAAAGCGGTCAAGCCCTTGATAAGCAGGCGGACAATTTTCATTCATCGTGCCATCAAGGTTCATTAGGTTAATAATCTCAATGTTTTGGCGTTCGCCCACTTCATAGTCATTAAAATCATGAGCAGGAGTGATTTTTACGCAACCCGTACCAAATTCTGGGTCAGGATAAGGGTCAGCCAACACAGGAATGGTACGGTCGGTCAGTGGCACGTGAACCATTTTACCCAAAAGGTGCGTATAGCGTGTGTCATCAGGGTGTACCGCCAAACAGCCGTCTGCCAAAATGGTCTCTGGGCGAGTGGTGGCAATGTGCATATACTTGCCGTCAAGGCTTGCTCCATTGGCGTCCGTTTGCCCGTTCACAAAAGGATAGCGAACGTGATACATAAAGCCTTTTTCATCACGATTTTCTACTTCCAAATCACTGATGGCAGTTTTTAATTTACAGTCCCAATTGACAAGGCGTTTTTTACGATAAATCAATCCTTCATCATACAGCTTAACAAACACATCCTGCACCGCACGAGACAGACCCTCATCCATCGTGAATCGTTCGCGAGACCAGTCCACTGATGAGCCTAGGCGGCGGATTTGGCGCGTGATGTTGCCACCCGATTCTTCTTTCCATTCCCAGACTTTTTCTAGGAATTTCTCACGACCTAGATCGTGGCGAGTCACCCCTTCCAAGTCAAGCTTGCGCTCAACAACCATCTGAGTTGCGATACCAGCATGGTCAGTGCCAGGCTGCCAGAGGGTGTTATAGCCTTTCATGCGATGATAACGAGTCAGCGCATCCATGATGGTGTTGTTAAAGCCATGTCCCATATGGAGCGAGCCCGTGACATTCGGCGGCGGAATGGCGATAGAGAAGGATTCTGACTTATCAAAAGTCGGCTTAAAAAAACCCGCCTCCTCCCAAGTCTGATAACGCCCAGCCTCAATCTCAGCAGGGTTATAAGCTGCGGATAAATCCGCCAATGTCTTTTGGTTATGCTCGCTCATATAATACTCTTAAATCTACAAATAATAAAAACTAAAACTGCTAATTTTACCCTAAAACGGGCGTTTATTGGGGAAATTTTTGATGAATAGTTCACGAATAACGATCTATTTTATATGGTTATCGCTTGAACGCCGTACCATAGGCGATCACCTCTATGGCATCGCCTGATGGGTCATTAGCGCCAATATTACTGATCTCCAAACGCACACCCATCACCGCATCATAGCCTGCCATGTGCGCACGCGCCTTCATGCGCACGATCGCTTCACGTCGCCCACGCTCTAGCAGCGCCTCATAAGTCGTTAGGTTCTTACCAAAAATACTCAAAAACTGCGCAATCACCATCTTAAATCGGTCTTGGGCAACCACAACATTGCCCACCACCAGCTGACTGCCCTGCTGGCTATTCACCCGGTAAAACCTCTCACTAGAGACGATGATGTCGCGATAAGCCTGCTCATCTTTATCCAATCTGGCTAAGTGCTTTCGCTCATTTAGCCCACCAAATGCCCAGCCCACAAAGAATAATAACACCGCCAACACGATGGCGAAGTTATTCATCAATATCGCAATGATGTCATTATCCATGACGGTTCCTATGCACCATCGGTTACACTTGGCGTGAATGGCGCATGGCTTATGGCGACCTTAACCGCGGTGCCATAGACGAACAGTTCGGATGCGCCTGCTGCGATGCTCGACGTGGAGAATCTAACACCCACCACGGCATCAGCGCCGAGTGCACTTGCTCTTTTAATCATGCGATCGATCGCCTCTTCACGGGCTTCTTCTAGCAGCTCTGTATAGGCAACCAGCTCACCGCCGACGATATTTTTTAGGCCTGATAAGAAATCCTTACCAATATGCTTTGAGCGTACGGTGCTGCCATACACGACGTCTAGACGCTCGGTGATGGTGTGATTTGGCAGATATTCCAGGTTTGATAATTGCATAATTACCCTTATGATTGTCCTTGATCTTAATGGATTTTTACCCAAATAAAAAATGGGTCAATGCGACCCATTTTACTGATAAATGGACATAAATACAATCAAAATCAATCATCTGTATGGAACAACAAGAACATCTCTGTGATGTTGTCTTCTAGTGAATTGGCCATCTGCGCCAACGTCTCTTCATCGCGCATCTCATCCATCTCAGGATCGATGCCTGACAGTAGCACCATCGGCAGAGTGAGCATCGCCACATCTTCTTCGGTATTCTCATCATCGAACCAATCAACATTCTCATCTGAATACATGGCATCGACAAAGCCAATCGCCCAAGCCGCCAGATCACCCTCTTCACTAAAGTCTTCCGCCTCTTCGCTGGCATCGAATGGCAACTCGATTGGCTCTTCGGCTTTTAGGGTGTCGTACAGTTCTTGTTGCCATGCTTGTAGTGCGTCTTTTACTTCGCTTGACACTTGAGCGTCCGCACCTTCAAAAAATGCCGAGATCCAATTTGGTAGCGGCTTACCTACCACCGTCGCAGTCAAAAATCCGTGCGCTGCGATCGGATCAAGACCAAGTTGGTTGGCGTCTGATGCCAAATAATCAAACAATTCTTGCTTGTTCATAGTACTCTCTTATGGATTGGGAATTTGTTATAAATAAGGCTCATACCGACACACCGATACAAGCCCATTATTACCATCAATTCTGACAAGATAATTACAAATCGTCAAAATCATCATCGTCATCTAAATCAAACTCAGCAAAGTCATCTTCTTGTTCAAGTGCCAACTGAAGCTTCTTTAGACGCTGCTGCTCTAATAGGGCATCAATCTTTAAACGCTTTTCCAAAGGCTTGGCTTTCGTCTCGTCCACCAGCTGCGCATCGGCATCTTCTTCAAAGCTGTCATCATCAAAATCATCATCAATGTCGCTCATCATGACTCCTTATGTGCGTTTTTGGTTCATCGGGCGATCGGCTAAGCTTGGATGAAAATACTTTACCGACTACTCAATGCCTTATATCTTTTATTTTAAAAATTGTCAAGAATTTTTGCACATTTTTATGAAAAAAATGTGACAAATCTTGAAACAAATCCCGCACCTCAGTCACGTTAAGCGACATACAGACGACTAATCTTCAAGCAATACTTTATCACGCACGCTGCGTAGGCGTTCAGCAGTCGCTCTTGTGACGCTTGCCAGAGCACGGCTTTCACGCTCTTGAATGGACATCGGGTTTTCTAGGCGAACAAGTTCGGCAAAGATTTTGATCTCATCTTGAGCTTTATCGTCAATTAGAATAAGCGGCGCTTCACGGCGTTTCTTGGCTAGATCCACCACCGAATCAGCACGGTGTGCGTCACTGACCGTGGTACGAATCTGCCAAGTGAATCGCTTAATCTCACGGTGCTTGTCATACACCACTTGGTTAAGCATGAGCATAAGCTTAGATAAGAACACAGCAGCGGTCGCAGTCTTAGCAGGTGATTCACCTCGGAGGGCAACTTTGGCGCCTTTGTCATCGTAGTACTTAATCACAGAAGCATCGACGCCCGTCAATAATGGCAACTCCAATAAATGTACAATCGCCTTATCAAGCAGCTGATCACACAGCGCAAAATACGCTGCCTTATTATCATGGCTTACGGTCGCAAGCAGCTGATTAGGGTCCTCAAACAGCATCTGTACGATGTAATCTCGGTCGTGCAAGCTTGCCTCAGCGCTTTGAGTAGCAGCTTGGGTGGATTGATCAGGTTTTTGTTCGGTTTTGGCTTTTTCTAGGAATGACTTGATGGGGTTTTGACTCGAAGCAGGCTCGCTATCTTCATTGTGCTGTGGTGCTTGATATAAGATGCCTTTATCCAGTAGATCCATACGAACTTTTTTGGCGATGGCTTCTTTTAGCTCTTGGGTTGGACGCGCCAAATAGCCATAAAGCAGCCACAGCATCGCATGCAATCCTAGAGCGCCAAGCAAGAACAGCCAATGCTTCGAGATGATCTCAGCGCGACTGACATCAGCCGCCTTCACCACGACGCTGCCCAGTGCATCACTGCCAGAGACCACAGATTCACGCAGCACAACTCCGCTGTCATTGTCCGAGCCGACAGGTACGAGCAGCTGATCTTTGGCGTCGTAGATTCCCACGAACGACACTTGAGATTCTTTGACGTATTTATCAGCGACTACGCTCATGCTGATGCGATCATTCGTCGCAAGTGGCACTTTTAGCTCCTGGGCAAGCAAGGCCACCGACTTTTCGGCAACAGCGCGCTGCTCTTCCTTAATCTTGCGCTCTTCGCTCACCACAAAAAACAGCGTATGAAAGCACAAACTTATCAAAATAATCGCGGCAAATAGTCCTTGCCGTGGCGCTAAAAAAGTCATAAGATCAAAAGCCTAGACCAAAAACTTGGGACAAAAAGAGAAAATTGATTAAAATGATTATTTTAACACGGTTATTGATAAATTCATGCGTTTTTGTGTTGTTTTTCACGATTTTTTCTATAAAAAATAACGTATTGGCGAGATTTTTGGTGCTTTTTTGGGTGTGTTTTATAAAATTTAATAATTAGGCTTGTATTTTTTGACAGATTTGGGCATGATAGCAGTGATTTTGTGGTATTTTATCTTGAACCATTTATTAAACACTTGGATTTCTCATGAGCATGACTTACGCCCTACCAAAAAGCAGCCAAGCATGGCAAAACGCCCTATCTTCTGTCGCACACGTCTTGCCAGAAGGCATGAGCATTGATAGCACCACATTGGATTCTCTGCCTGTCTTTGCCATCGTAATCATCGCCAAAAATCCACACGACAATGTCGATGAGCTCATGAAAGCATGGACGGACACACAGGCCAATTGGCAAGCGATCGATGTCCATGATGACGAAACCGCCAAACAAAACGCACACATCATCGAAGCTGCTGCGCCGCTTGCTGATGTATCCATTCATCGATACCTACTAGCGCCCACCAAGCGCACCGAGATGAGCGACACCAAACGCGAAGCGGCCGCGCACATCATCGACGAGCAGATCAGCGCGCATTTTCACAGTAAGCTTGGCAATGAAGCGGATGTTCATATTTTATCAATTGGGCAAATGCTGCATAAGCACCGCTTGGCATGCTTTGACATGGATTCGACACTGATCGAACAAGAGGTCATCGTTGAGCTTGCTAGATATTGCGACATTGAGGATAAAGTTCTAGACATCACCGAACAAGCGATGCGCGGCGAGATTGACTTTGCGACCAGCTTTGCGCGCCGCGTCGCTCTGTTAGAAGGTCTGGACGCCTCTGTCGTCGATGAAATTATCGCCAATCACATCACTTTCTCATCGGGTGCACATGCCACCATCCGCGCCCTAAAAGCCATCGGCTATCACACAGTGTTAATCTCAGGCGGATTTGTACCATTCGCCAAATATGTTGCCGAGACGCTTGGCATGGATGAATATCATGCCAATGCCTTGTCCATCTTAGATGGTCAGCTGACAGGTCAAGTTGATGACAACATTATCGATGGCGATAAGAAAGCTGCCATCGTCGCCAAGACCGCTAAGAAGCTAGGTCTGGGGATGCATCAAGTCGTCTGTGTTGGCGATGGTGCCAACGACCTGCCGATGATGGCGATCAGTGACGTTGGCGTCGCCTACCACGCCAAGCCTATCGTCCGCACCAAGACTGATGCCGCTGTCAACATCACGGGGCTTGAAGGCGTGCTGTACGCGCTGGGACATCGATTTGATGTACGCGGATAATTCACGCTGCCTATCACAGTAAGAATACATCAACACTGATACAAAAGCCCTACTTGATTTTTTGGGGTTTTTGTTAAACTAAGATAAATTTAGCCAGAATAGATTGGATTTTATGTTTACATTGCCTATTTTAGACGTTAAGGCGGATGCGCTAGACGCCCTACTTGCCGCACTTGGCTTTCGCCTGTCGTCATTGATTGAGAATAACGCCAACGAATCGCTGACCGCGCTTGTCAAAGACAAAGACGTGTGCATTCAGTTCATCAGCCCGACCGCGGAACGTTATTATGAATTTCGTCAAGGCGGTTTTGCGCACACGCTCGGTAAGACGCAAGACCCCGATCTAACCATTGAATTTCAAGACTCCACCACAGGTGTTAAGCTACTGACCAAAGGTGACATCGCCGCCTTCATGACCGCCATTCAAGATGGTGAAGTTAAGATCACAGGCGATTATAAACTTGTACTGTGGTTTGCAGGTGTTGCCAAGCATGCTGTCAAAATCCCTGAAGAGTATAAAGGCTATATCGATCAAGCTAAGCCATACATCGCGCAGGTCAAGCCTTATGCTGAGCAAGCCATTAGCGCCATTAAGTCCAAGCTGGGCAAATAATGAGCAATGGCTAAGGCTTGATATTGGTGTAGAATTTGTTAAAATAAGGAACATTTGTTTACTGATAAGCTTGCTTATCTGTTTTTTGATAGGAACATCATGATAAATATACACAGCCCGACCTACAAGAGCAAGGAAGAAATCGCCCGCTTGTTTGATTTGCCTTTGATGGATTTGCTGATGCAGGCACAAAACGTCCATCGCCAGCATTTCAATGCCAACGAAGTTCAAATCAGCACCCTATTATCCATTAAGACCGGCAACTGCCCTGAAGACTGTGGCTACTGCTCACAGTCGGGGCATCATCGCGACAAGACAGGTCTAGAAGCTGAAAAACGCCTCGAAATCCAAAAAGTCATCAACGCCGCCAAACGCGCCAGAGCATCAGGCTCATCTCGTTTCTGTATGGGCGCAGCATGGAAACATCCCAGCGCAAAAGACATGCCATATCTGGTTGAATTAATCAGCGAAGTTAAAAACCTAGGGCTTGAGACATGTATGACACTAGGCATGCTAAAGCCCGAACAAGCCAAGATTTTGGCAGATGCAGGACTGGATTATTATAATCACAACTTAGACACTTCGCGTAATTACTACAGTAAAGTCACCTCCACGCGCTCTTATGATGATCGGCTAGAGACGCTAGAGCACGTCAGAAATGCAGGCATCAATGTATGTAGCGGCTCGATCGTCGGCATGGGCGAGAGCCGTGAAGATCGCATTGACTGGGTGCATGAACTCACCCAAATGCCTATCCCACCACAATCCATTCCTGTTAACCTACTGGTACCCATTGAAGGCACGCCCCTTGGTGACAAGGTTCTGGCTGAAGGCAAATTATCCGTGATTGAATGGATTCGCACGATTGCAGTGACACGCATCTGCTGCCCGACCAGTTATGTGCGTCTGTCAGCAGGTCGTGAGAGCCTGACAGATGGTGAGCAAGCATTGGCATTCATGGCGGGCGCTAACTCGTTCTTTTATGGGGATAAGCTACTCACTACAGGCAACCAATCTCAAGCCAATGACGATCGCTTGATGGCACAGCTTGGACTACACCCTGAAAAAGCCGCACCACGATTGAAAGTCATCGACGCCATGACAGGCAAAAGTGAATTAGACGACCTACCGCAAGACTGCCCATTATCAGCATAATTCTATTTGTTGATAATTAATAAAGCACCTGCACTGGATGAATCAAATTAGACTTTGCAGGTATTTTTAAAGGATTAACACAAGGAATCAATCATGCCAAAACATGCTTTAATCAAGCGCTCTGCCATTGCCGCTGCATTAGCATTTTCGTTATACGCACCAACCTCATACGCCAACTACAGTCAGTTGGTTATTTTTGGGGACAGCTTATCGGATACGGGAAATCTTGCCAGCCAAATTAACACCAATCCTATACTCTCATCTTTTACAGGAACGCCAGGCAGCTCATTTACCACCAATCCCGATACAACTTGGGCTGGCACCTTGGCAAAATCCTACGGACTAACTGCCGACCCAAATGATAACAAAACTTTAGCGGGCACGAATTATGCCGTAGGCGGAGCTAAAGCTGACAAGGATGAAACCACGGCATTTAATATGATTGCCATTCCCTCGGTTCGCCAGCAGATGGATAATTACTTTGCTAATAATCAAAAGGCTGATCCTAGTGCACTTTATGCGGTTTGGATCGGCGCTAATGACCTACTGGCAGCAAGCTCAAAACCCACCACAGAAGCATTGGCAGAAATTCAAGCCACATCCTTAAGCCAAGCTAATTCTATTAATCGCTTGCATGAAGCAGGCGCAACACAAATTCTAGTACCGAATCTGCCTGACGTCGGCATCACACCTCGAGCTGTCGCGGATCCTAGTATCGCACAGCCAGCCACACTTGCTGCGACCGTTTATAATAGCACTCTTTTTTCACAGCTCAATACCCTAGAAGCTAATGTTATCCCTGCCAACACCTTTGCCCTTCTACAAGAAGCGGTTGCTAACAAGGAGAAATTCGGCTTTACCAACGTGAGCGGCTTCGCATGCCAAAATTTAAATAACTTAATTTCATCATTAGGGTGCCTTGAAGGCAATTGGCAAATCACAGAGCCTACTGCCAACGAAACCTATGCCTTTGCCGATGACATTCACCCATCAGGACGCACGCATCGCATTTTGGCCCAGTACTATCAGAACATTATTGATGCGCCGGCACAGATTACCTCCCTACCTGCCCAGCTGATCCGTACAGGCAGCGCCAAGGATCGACAGCTTAATCGCCGTATGGATACTTTGGACTCTCATACACATTCACTATGGGCAGATGTGTCAGGCAGTCAAGATGCTGATCCCATCGTAACGCTCGGCTTCGACAATGCTGGCCAGCATAGAAATACAGGCTTTTATCTCAGCCATCAGGAGCAAGATGACCATCTGGGCAGCACCATGAGCGCAACCACAAAAGCCGTCGGCGCAGGGCTGTATCATCGTCAGAAATTTGGCAATGTGCAACTTAAAGCCAACGTTGGCATTGATCGCCTTAGCATTGATACCAATCGTCATATCGTCTGGGATGGCGCGCCCCGAGCTCATACGAGCGAGACAAACGGCAGACGTACTCATGCAGGATTACAAATTGGTTATCAGCTGGGCAATTCGGTTACTTATCGCCCCTATATTGGTGTGAATGCCCAAAAATTGCGTGTCGGTGACATCACCGAGAACAACCCAAATCTATCGACCGCGATGCGCTTTAACAAACAAACCCAAAAATCCCTACAAGGCGAGCTGGGGCTTGATCTGCAATATTCACTAAATGACAAAGCCGATCTGTATGGCGGTGTAAGTGTCAGCCGAGAGTTTAACGATGACGAGCGCATCGTTACCGCATCTCTACCCTCTATTCGAGAATATACTCGCGGATTTAACACCATCATTAAGGGCGAAAAAGATACCTATGCTCACGCTCATCTGGGCGCCAAGTATAAGTTTGGCAATGCCAATCTAAACGCAAGCATCGCCGCAGATCGCATTGATGGCGATACGGATGTTGGCGGTCTGATTGGCATGCAGATGAAGTTTTAATTTTCAATCAGGCGATAAAAATAAAAAAGTGGTATAATGCCACTTTTTTATTGGGTGGGATAGCGCCATGTTCGAATACATAAAAGCATTTCACATCATTGCGATGGTTTGCTGGTTTGCGGGGATTTTTTATTTGCCGCGACTGTTCGTCTATCATGCCATGAGCGATGACAAGATCAGCCAAGAACGCTTCACCATCATGGAGCGCAAACTATATCGCGGCATCATGAATCCATCCATGATGGCGACATGGATCCTTGGGCTGTCTATGGTCATCATGAATTGGCAAATCTATAAGACCCAAGGCTGGCTACATGCCAAGATTACATTCGTCATCCTGCTCACCATCTACCACCTGATATGCGGTCGCTTTCGTCTTCGTCTCGCTGATAATCCCAAACTAAAAACCCACGTCTATTGGCGATGGTTTAACGAGATTCCTGTATTTATCCTGATTGCGGTGGTGATTTTGGTTGTGGTAAAGCCTTTTTAATATTCTAGATGCGAATATAAAAAGCATGTTATCACTGACTGCTTGTCGCCAGCAAAGACCTTGGCATCCAAGATCACAGTTAGTAGAGCCTGCGCTCACTCTAGAATTACCCTAGAAAAGCACAAACCTAAACGCGGTGTCGGGGTCGTCTCATAACAATACCGACACCGCGTTTATGTATAAACAAGCGATCAGATTAAAGGTTTTACAATACTCTATGGTGATAACATCGCTTTTTAATTTATTCGCCACCTTCATTCAGGGTAATGTTGGCATTGCGCCTAGCCACTTTCTGACCCATTAACACCGCCTTAGCGATGGCGATCTCGCGCTCATCTTCAAACCCCAAGAATCTATGGGTCACTCCCCTGTCAGATACCACAAGGCTGTCGCCATTGACATCAATTCGAACATCATCGCTTAACAACATTCCCATGCCGTTGATGGTCAGATGGCGATTTTTGGCAATAAGAACACCTCTGGCGTATCGCTTTTGGGTTTTGGTGGCGTGTTTTCTTTGATTAAAAAAATACATCAAAACCGCCCAAATCGCCACCGAACCGATGGCATAAGGCACAGGCATGGTAAAACAAATGACCGCCACGATGAGCGCAAAGACAAGCATGCCACTCGCCCACAAGAATAACGGATCGCTGTCCTTGCCCGTCAATGTAATCGATACACCGTCATCTAGAACTTGCATCACCAGCCCAGCGCCTTTTGTTGAGCGTCGATCAGTGAGCGAATGCCTGCATCAGCAAGTGCCAACATCGCATCCGCCTCATCACGAGTGAACGGCTTATCCTCTGCCGTTCCTTGGATTTCAATAAATCCGCCCGCCTGTGTCATGACCACATTCAAATCCGTATCGCAGGTAGAATCCTCTGAATAATCAAGGTCTAGATAAGCCTTGCCATCCTTGATGCCAACCGATACTGCCGCCACAAGCCCAAGCAATGGATCTTGGGTTAGTTTCTTATTGCGCTGCAAGCTCTCTAGCGCATCGATAAGCGCGATTGCTGCGCCTGTGATACTGGCTGTACGCGTACCGCCATCAGCCTGAATCACATCGCAATCAATGTAGATGGTGTTCTCACCAAGCTTTTTTAGATCCAGCATCGCGCGCAGAGAACGCCCGATAAGTCGCTGAATCTCTTGGGTTCGTCCTGATTGCTTGCCACGAGCGGCTTCACGCTGCGTGCGCGTGCCGGTGGCGCGTGGCAGCATGCCGTATTCAGCCGTGAGCCAGCCCTGACCCTGACCTTTTAGCCAGCGCGGCACGCCTGCCTCAACACTTGCCGTGCACAGTACCTTGGTATCACCAAAGCTTACCAAAACCGAACCTTCAGCATGCTTGGTATAATTACGGACGAACGACACTGGACGAAGTTCGTTTAATTGACGGCCATCATTACGCATATAAATTCCTAGATTGATGAATGATTAAAATTAGTGCCATTTTAACAAGTTATCATCAATAACACAAAACAAAAAGACCTGCTGGGCAAGTCTTTTGTTGATGGTTTCTGTACTAGGTGATATTTTCTTTCTCAAGAGCGCGCAAATCTTTACGCAGAATCTTACCGACATTCGACTTAGGCAGCTCATCAATAAATTCGATGAGTTTGGGGCGCTTATAGCCAGTTAAGTGCTCTTTGGCCCATGCTTTGACTTCTTTGTCGGTTAGAGTTTCGTCTTTTTTGACGATGAATACCTTGACCGTCTCACCACTGTGCTCATCAGACACGCCGATGACGCCACACTCCAGCACTTTAGGGTGAGCAGCGATCACTTCTTCGACTTCATTAGGATAGACATTAAAGCCTGATACCAAGATCATGTCTTTTTTACGATCGACGATTTTGATGAAGCCTTTTTCGTCCATGACGCCGATATCGCCTGTGCGAAAATAGCCATCTTTCGTCATGACTTTCTCAGTCTCGTCATCGCGCTTCCAGTAGCCTTTCATGACCTGCGGACCTTTGGCACAAATCTCACCCGCCTCGCCAAGCGCCACTTCATTATCATCATCACCAAGCAGAATAATGTCAGTATCTGGGAATGGCAGACCGATCTTACCCGTATAGCCACCTGGTGGATTCAATGTTAGCACAGGCGATGTCTCAGACAGACCATAGCCCTCGGCGATATAATTCCCCGTAAGCTTCTCCCACTCAGCCGCCGTGCTAGGCAGCACCGACATACCGCCACCAAGTGACAATCGTAGGTTCGTGTGATCAAGCGCGCGGAATCCCTCATGATGCGCCAACGCATTGAACAGCGTATTTACCGCAGGGAAGAATACAGGCTTATATTTAGCAAAGTCCTTAGTCACAGCCGCAAAATCTCTAGGGTTGGTGATCAAAAGCTGACTAAAGCCCATCTTCATACCCAAAAGGCCACACGCCGTAAATGAGAAAATATGATAAAGTGGCAAGGCGACAGCGATGTATTTGCCAGTCAAATCCTCAGAATCTGGGAAAATCTTATTCACAAAGGTCAGGCACTGCTTGACGTTCGCGATCAAATTGGCATGGGTAAGCATCGCCCCCTTGGCCACGCCTGTCGTACCGCCCGTGTACTGCAACACCGCGATGTCGTCTAACGTGAGTGTCGGTCGCTCATAGCGGCTGGCCGATACACTGTTTAACGCGTCTTTGAAGGTGGTGTGGTTTGGAATGTTCCAAGCGGGTACCATTTTTTTGATGTGGCGCACCACCGCATTGACGATAAAGCCTTTAAATCCTAACATGTCGCCAAGCGTCGCAACGATGACGTGCTTAACTCTGCCTTTATCTCTGACTTTCTCAAAGGTATGCGCAAAATTCTCCACGATGACCAATGCATCTGCCTCGCTGTCCTTAAGCTGATGCTCAAGCTCATGCGCGGTGTACAGCGGATTGACATTCACTAGGGTCAGACCCGCTCGGATAACACCAATCATCGCAATCGGGTATTGCAGAATGTTTGGCATCATGACTGCAACTTTATTGCCCTTGGCAAGCCCTAGCGACTGTAAATATGCCGCCATCTGACGACTGTAATCATCAAGCTCTTTATAGGTGATGGATGCACCCATGCACGTATAGGCAATCTTATTGCCATGCTTGGCAAAGCTCTCCTCAAACGCATCAACGAGCGAATGAATGTGACTTGTCAAATCCAAATGCAGCTCAAGCCCTTCTTCTGCATAAGTCTGGATCCAAGGGCGATCTGAAGGAATGCTAAAATTCGTTGCTGTCATGGCATTAATTTCCTTTTAACTATTTATGTATTTACTCATCAGCGCGCTGATTTATCCGTTAACAGATGTTTTATAACATACAACATTTTTACCACTTTTCCAATCAATTTTTTGATATTTTATGCAAAATCAATTCAAAAAAATAAAAGTACAGCCCTGTCGGTCATGCTTTTAAAATCAAAATCTACTTTTGTTACGATTGATCGAGCAATCTTAGCTCTTTGCGTAGGATTTTACCCACGTTAGATTTTGGTAACTCAGTGACGAATTTCACTTGTTTTGGACGTTTATAACCTGTCAGCTGCTGCTTCGCCCACGCTTTGATGTCTTTTTCGCTAAGCGTGTCGTCTTTTTTTACCACAAAGACTTTAACCACCTCACCACTGTGCTCATCTTCAACGCCGATGACGCCACACTCCAGCACTTTAGGGTGAGCAGCGATCACTTCTTCGACTTCATTAGGATAGACATTAAAGCCTGATACCAAAATCATGTCTTTTTTGCGATCGACGATTTTAAAATAACCGCGTTCATCCATGACACCGATGTCGCCTGTGCGAAAATAGCCATCTTTCGTCATGACTTTCTCAGTCTCGTCATCGCGCTTCCAGTAGCCTTTCATGACCTGCGGGCCTTTGGCACAAATCTCACCCGCCTCGCCAAGCGCCACTTCATTGCCGTCATCGTCCAGCAGAATGATGTCGGTTGCAGGAAAAGGAATGCCGATTTTGCCCGTATATTGCCCAAGCGGATTAAAGGTCAATACAGGCGACGTCTCAGACAGCCCATAACCTTCAATGATGTAATTGCCCGTCATGCGCTCCCACGCCTCAGCTGTGCTAGGCAGTACTGACATGCCACCACCCAATGAGACCTTGAGACGAGAATGGTCAAGTTTTTGAAAGCCCTTATGGTTGGCAAGTGCATTAAACAGCGTATTCACCGCAGGGAAGAATACGGGCTTGTATTTGGCAAATTGCTTAGTCAAATCGTCCAAATCACGCGCATTAGGGATCAGCAGCATCGCCATGCCCATATTCATGCCAAGCAAGGTTACCATGAACGAAAAAATATGATAAAGCGGCAATGCCACCGCCATATAATCGCCATGCTGATAAGGCTTTTCAAATCCTTTCTCCACATAGGTCATGCACTGCTCGACGTTCGAGATGACATTACCATGAGTAAGCATCGCGCCCTTTGCCACGCCTGTCGTGCCACCGGTGTACTGCAAAATAGCCACATCATCAAGGGACAAGCTGGGTCGAACATAGCGAGATGCTGAGACTTGATTTAACGCATCGTTAAATCTGACCGCACCTTCGATATGATAGCTTGGTACCATTTTTTTGACATGGCGCACGACGGCATTGACCATGATGCCTTTTAGACCCAACATGTCGCCCACACCTGTGGTGATAACATGGCGAATCTGCCCTTTGTCTTTTACCTTCTCAAATGTCTTAGCAAAATTCTCAATAATAAACAAAACCTTAACTTCAGCGTCTTTTAGCTGATGTTCAAGCTCGTGCGCGGTGTACAGCGGATTGACATTCACCAACACAAAGCCTGCTCGCACGATCGCCATCATCGTAACCAAATACTGCGGTACGTTTGGCATCATGACAGCAACTTTATCACCCCTCTCCAGTCCTAACGACTGCAAATAGGCCGCCATCTGACGGCTATACATATCCAGGTCGTGATAGCTGATGGTCTTACCCATGAAGGTCAGAACAGGCTGCTTGGCATGACGACTAAAATTACGCTCAAAAAAATCAGGCAGACTCTGCACGCCGTCAGGCAATGAAAAATCAATATTTAGCCCATGCTCATGGTACGTTGCCTGCCAAGCACGATCTGATGGCGTGGTGAATTTATTATTCATAACAACTCTCTTTTCATTTTAATCTATAAATGACTCAATAATCACAATTCACATCTAATATTGGCCCGTCATAAGCATGCTAGCACCCTGCCAGCCAACTTTAATACCCAATAATAGCAAAATCACCAAAATCATCAAACGGAATTTATCCTTAGGCAGATACCCACCCAGTCGTCCGCCGATGATGATGCCAATCACAGACAGCGCCGTCAATACACCAATCACACCCCACGTCTGCGCAGGAACGGTGAAAATAATGTCTTTTAGCACGACGAACTGCACGAGCTTATTGACAAAATAACACAAATTACCGACCTTGATAATCGTGTCCTTATCATCGGTCATTGAAAGTAGGTACATCAAGAGCACGGACGACATCGCATTCGTTGCACCGCCGATCACCCCCGCGATAAAGCCAATAGTGATGAGCGAGCCTAAAGTATCAGGCAGGACAATTTTTTTACCCATCAGGCTTGTGATGGCATACCAAAGCACCGCCACCGATAATGCCAGCATCAGATAGGCAGAATTCATTACCAACAGCAGATAAGCTCCAAGCGCACTGCCGATGACAGACACGACGATGAGCGCCCAGTATTTCTTGAGATAATGTGTGAAGTTATACCAAGCGCTGCCTTGACCACTGATCCAAGCGATGAGATTGAGCACCGCGGTTGGCACCAACACGATGATGATCGCATCGGTCAGACCAAATGGCGAGCTAAGCGCGCCGATCGTGACAAGCGGAAAGCCCATGCCTGCAATGCCATGCAGAATACTCGCCACCAAAAATAGCGCAAAAATCCAGATCTCAAGGCTTAGCGCTCTCATCGTCTAACGACCCAACACGCCACCAATGGCATCAACGATGCGTGCTGCGATATTGTCTTTACTGTCTTTATCCAAGACCAGCTTGTCCCTGCCATACCGCTCGGCAAAAAACACCGTCATGGCGTTATTGTCCGAACCAAAGCCGATACTTTTGTCCGATACGTCATTGACCGCTATCATGTCCAAATTTTTGGCGGTAAGTTTGGTGCGAGCGTAATTTTCGGTGTCTTGGGTCTCGGCGGCAAAGCCTACCATGATAGCGCTTGGAAAGGTGTGGCTCATCGTTGCCAAAATGTCGGGGTTTTTGATAAGCTCTAAGGTCAAGCCGTCTTGGTCGGACGTTTTTTTGATTTTTTGGGTGGCAATGCTCTTGACCTTATAATCCGCCACGGCAGCGGTGGCGATGAAAATGGTGTCGCTGTCGTTCGTCATCACCGACTGGCAGGCGGTGAGCATATCATTGGCATTGCCAACCGTCAGCCGTTTTGCCCCAAAAGGGGTTGGCAAATGCACTGCCCGCCCTGCTATCAGGGTAACGTCCGCCCCTGCGTTCACACACGCCCGAGCAATGGCAAAGCCCATTTTGCCAGTGGAATGGTTGGATAAAAATCGCACGGGGTCGATGGCTTCAATGGTCGCCCCTGCGGTGATGACGACTTTTTTGCCGTGTAAGGCTTGGGGCGTTTGGCGTTTGGCAAGGAGCGTCAAAATCCGCTCGCACAAATCATCAGGCTCAGGCAATCGCCCTAACCCCACATCACCACACGCCTGCTCACCGCTATCGGGGGTCAGCACGGTGTAGCCAAAACGGGTAAGTTTGGCAAGATTATCTTGGACAATGGCGTGGGCGTACATCGCCTGATTCATGGCAGGGACGATGACAATGGGGGCGGTGGTGGCAAGGGCAACGGTAGTTACAAGGTTGTCAGCAAGTCCGTGAGCGAGCTTGCCAATCGTGTTGGCACTGGCAGGGGCGATGACAACCATGTCCGCCCATTTGGCAAGCTCAATATGCCCCATACCACGTTCGGCTTCATCATCCAGCAGTTTGGTGTGGACTTCGTTGCCTGTCAAGGCTTGCAAGGTCAAAGGCGTGATAAACTCGCACGCCCCATCCGTCATCATCACACGCACACTGCAACCTGCTTTCATAAGTAAGCGAGCAAGGATGGCGGATTTATAGGCGGAGATACCGCCTGTTATGGCAAGTAGGATTTTGGGGTGGGTCATGGCATTGTCTTTAATTAAAAATGTTGCTATTATAACATCAATCATCTAAAATCTTAACATTCTGACCAAGCAAATCAATGCATCTTATTTTTATCAAATAAAACCATGAATTTAAAGCCATATTACTTACACACTCTTGATATAAAAAATGGACAGGGAAAATTGGTTCCAGCAAGATTTTTTGATTATACATATAATGAAGATGATGATTACTGCATATTTCATGCAGACATCAAAAAAATTTTATCCTATTATAAATTTGCACCCAATGCCATACCTTCATTTATCATCAAAGACAAGTACAAACCTATTTCCGCCTATAATCCAAAAAGAGAAACCATGAACTACAATGCTTTGCAAAATATTGTTTATGATTTAATGGAGTATTTTGGCATCTATAATCATTGGCAAGAAATTCCAATAGAAACCAAATATCAAGAAACAGACTTTTTTAATACTATACCTAAACAATTTTCCAAGACATACGAAAAAATTTATAAAGAATCTTTAACTTGCAATGATTCGTATAAGGAACCTTGTTTAAAGCTGCCAATTTTTTCTATTTGTCATGGCAACTTTAAGATTGAAATTTTGAAAAATACTCAATATTTTGGTTTAAATATTACCAAAAAACAAGTTATTGAATATTCAGACATAGCCATTGTGCCGATTGACGGCAATCACAGATTAAGAGCTTTGGAAGCATTGGGAGCAAGGGATATTCTTATAAAAATACCTAAAAATCAAATAAATGAATTTACTTCTTTGTGTGTATACAAAAAAACTGATAATTCAAACAAGGAATTCTAATGAAATTTCATTCTGTATTTAATGCCATAGCCGACACCCCCGCCCAAAGTGCCAACCTAAAACTAAGAGCCGAACTGCTTGCTCATATCCAAGACACCCTAGCCGATATGGACGGCACGCAAGCCGAGCTGACTCTTGTTTGTGGATTGACACAACCACGCCTAAATGATTTATTATAAGGCAAAATCAGCAAATTTAGCCTTGATGCGCTGGTTAATATCAATGCCAATTTGGGCATGGAAGTGGGATTGGTGTTTGCTTAATTGATTTACCCCCAAACCAATTTTGCCACCATGCAAAAGCACATCACCACAATCACAGGGCGGATAAATTTTGCCCCGCCCTTAACGACCATGTGCGAGCCCAGATACGCTCCGACTAGCTGCCCTGCCATCATGACAAGCCCCACAACCCACACCACTTGACCACCTAGAATAAAGAAAATCAAAGACGCAATGTTGGTGGCAAAATTTAACAGCTTGGCTCGAGCGGTGGCTTGCACCAAATCACGTCCACGAAGCACAACCTGCGACAGACTAAAAAACGTCCCCGTCCCCGGTCCAAAATAGCCGTCATACAGCCCGATGAGTGGAGCGATAGTACGTTCATATGACTTTTGACTCATTTTGGGCGTGGTCTCTAACTTACCTAAATTGGGGCTAAACAGCGTATAAATCCCCACCGTCCCGATGACAAAGGGCAATGCCTTTTGTAAAAATTCAGGTGGCGAGAGCTGTACTAAAATTGTCCCTATGCCTGAGCCGACAAAGGCAAAGAGTAAGGCAATTTTCATCATCTTAGGATGAATAAGCCCCTTTTTTATCATGGTAACACTTGCCGAGAATGACCCTGCACAGGCTTGTAATTTGTTGGTGGCAAGCACCGCCACAGGGTTCATGCCCGTCAAAAGCAAGGCAGGAATGGTCAAAAGTCCACCCCCGCCTGCCATGGCATCAATAAATCCCGCCATGAGCGCCACAAAAAAGAGTATGGAAATAAGCTGAGTGGTGAGCTCCATAAATTGCCTTTATTTTAAGTTTTATCACAAAAACTTATTTTATCATAATTTATTACAAAAAATAATTTTTATGTTAAAATACGCAAATTTTTGTTATTTTTAGTTATCATTCACATAGGGCATTTCAATGTCAAAACTTTTTTCATGGTATTTTAAGCCAAACTTATTATTAAGAATCCTAATCGGCTTAATCCTAGGCTCAATTTGCGGTATCATTTTTCAAAATGCCCAAACCGCCATTAGCATTTTATCGCCCATTGGCGAGCTGTTCATTCGTCTGTTAAAGATGATTGTCATTCCTGTCATTGCGTCCACGCTCATCGTGGGGGCAAGCTCAATCACGCCTGCCCAGCTTGGGCGTATCGGCATAAAAACACTCATTTATTATACCATTACGTCCATTTTTGCCATTATTATCGGGCTTGGCGTGGGCAAGCTCTTTAGCCCTGGTTTGGGGCTAGAACTCATCGCCGACACCGCAAGCGAAGGCAAAACCGCCGAAGCCCCAAGCATGCTTCAAATCCTGCTTGAAATCGTCCCCACGAACCCAATCGGTGTGATTAGTAGCGGTCAAGTTTTGCCCATGATTTTCTTTTGTTTGATATTTGGCATCGCCCTTGCCTTTGGGCGTGATAGCGATGATGAGAATGTCAAAAAAAGCTCGGACACCGTGTTTTATTTTGTGGACGGGGTTAGCCAAGCGATGTTTAAGATTGTCGGCTGGGTCATGCAGTACGCTCCGATTGGCGTGTTTGCGTTGATTTTTATTGTTTTTTCAAAAAATGGGGCAACCGCTTTTGGCTCTTTGGCAAGCGTTACAGCAACCGTTTATGTCGGCTTTATCATGCAAATCCTACTGGTCTACTGCGTGATTTGTGCGTTGATGAAGCTCTCCCCACTTGTCTTTTTGAAAAAAGCTCGCCCTGCCCTTATCACAGGCTTTGTAACCCGTTCATCAGGGGCAACCTTGCCTGTGTCTATCCAGTCATCGCAAAACATGGGCGTACCTAAGAACATTTATAGCTTTGGCTTGCCTGTCGGTTCGACGATGAACATGGACGGCACGACTGTATATCTTGGCGTGTGTGCGATTTTTATCGCCAATGCGGTGGGTGTACCGCTTGACGGCTCGCAAATGCTGACCATCACGATGACTGCCGTGCTTGGGGCGATTGGGACAGCAGGTGTGCCAGGGGCAGGGGCAATTATGCTACTTATGGTGCTAGAGTCCATTGGCTTGCCTGTGGAAGCTGGCTCGGCGGTGGCGATTGCCTATGGCATGATTTTGGGCATTGATGCCTTGCTTGATATGGGACGCACCGCCCTAAACGTTGGGGGCGATATCGCAGGGGTGGTAACTGTTGCCAAACAAGAAAATACGTTGGATAAAGCAGCGTGGGATTCTTGATTGTTGATATTTGAAAAACAAAAAACAGCACAACCGAAATTGTGCTGTTTTTTTGTTGCCTGATTAATGAATTAGAACTTGCTGGTGAAGCTTAGACCTACCTGAGAAGCATCTGAATCGCCACTACCTGTGTAGCTGTAGTTTAGACCCACTTGGCTGTTTGGTGCCACATTATAGTTAGCACCAACCTTGGCTGACCATTTGGTTTTGTCAGTATCCCAAGTGCCATACTGTACATCTGTCGCTGTACCAACATAGCGAGTGTCTAGGTTGGTGTCACGGCTAACAGCGTGAGCAACTTGCACACCACCAGTAAGCTGTAGAGCAGGTGTTGCTTGGAACACCATATCAGCACCCACGCCTACTTGGGTTTGTTTTGCTTTGATGTCGTTAACAATGTTAAGACCGTCATTGAAGCTACCATCGTTTTTGTACTGCTGATGGTTAACAAAGGCATAAGGTTGTACACTCACGCCCGATGCAGTACCAATGTTTGTACCTGCTTGGATGCCAGCACCATATAGCTTACCATTGTACTCAACTTTGTTAGAGTTTTCACCACGGCTGGCTTCTGTATCAACTTTGGCACCTTTTACCCAACCTGATAGATAGGCATCACCCAACTTCTTAGAAGCACCAACGGTCAGACCGATGCTGTCAGTCTTAGTGCTGTTGCCAATACCATAAACAGATTCTGACAAATCAAGATTGCCCACATCAAGCTGTGCACCAACACTAATGTCGGCTGCAGTTTGAGTGCTTGCACCAACACTAATGTTGTTGCCTTTACGTGCACTTGTGGCATGCTCTAGTTCTACATCATAATCATGGTGACTGATATTGCCCCAAACACCTCTTGGCTTGCTGACACGCTTACCAAATTCGGTTGCATGGTTAGCACTGTCTTCTACTGCGTTTAATGCACTGTCAGCATAGAAAGTTGGGTCAAGCTTGTATAGTTCACGGTTGGTGCTTACTGTAGAAAGTTTAGATTCTGCACCAGAATTCATGTTTTCAAAACCAGTGAATACACGGTTAGCAAATTGCTTCTCATCACTGGTCAGTGAACCTTGTGTTTCTTGTCTAGCATCCAGGTCGATAAGCACCTTATCAAGATTGTCCGCCACACGGCTACCGCTGTCTGTCAAGCTAACGCTACGAGCAACATTGCCTGCACTTAGACGTTTGGCAGTTACTTGCACGTCATTGTTCGTGCGTAAGTCACCTACCACTCTGCCATTTCTGTCTACTTCTGGCGTATATTCAACATTTGTTACTTCAAATAATGGGTTGCTTGAACGATAATTGTCAAATTGACTTTCAAGGCCACGCTTAGCACGAAGTACAGTGCTACGGCTGCCTGATTTGCTGATGATGCCATCTTCGGTCTCGCCAGTAAGATTTAGCGTACCGCCAAGTTTGGCTTTACCATCTACAGTAACCATGTTACCAAACTGAGCTTTAAAGCCTGCATCCACGCCACGCTGAGTGTTAACTTCGTAGTCGCCTTTGATGTTTAGGTTGCCTTCGTTATTCACCCAGCCGCCTGTTTGACGAACGTTGGCTACATTACCATAACCTGTTAGCTCGCCACCTTTAACGACCATGGTAGAATTAACATTGTTGCCGTTGATTTCTAGCGAACCGCCTTCGATGATAGAGTCGCCTTTATGGCTGTTGTTACCTATAAAGACAAGTTTACCCCCGCCTTTTTTGGTGAAACCTTTATCACCTTTTAGATCGTTGTAGAATACTGACAGCGGTGTGCCTTTGGTGTCAAGCTCTACATTATCCCAATAGAAACCACCATAACCCTTGGTAGCTGCCTCTGGATCTAACAGACCCCAACCATCTTGCCAAGTGATGTTCTTACCATTGTGGTTTTTGATGACACGGCGGTTTTCCCAACCAACATCGCCCGGAATGTAGTAGTTATAACCATCGTCATAATATTCGCCGTAGTAGCCAGATGGTAGTCTGCTTACTTTTCTTAGGCCCTGATAGCCATTCGGTGAATTAGCAGCGATTTCTGCAAAGTCTTTGGCAGTACCTAAGATGGTCTGAGAGATGTTTTCATTTTTCATCCATGGGTAAGCGGATTGAACCAATACAGCCGTACCTGCCACACGTGCAGTTGCAGGCGATGTGCCTTTATAGCTGCTCAATCTGCCATTGTTGGCATAGTTTTCGGTAGATGATGTTGCTGATACGCACCATTCAGCCGTACGACCACAGTCATTAGCTTGGTTAAAGTCCTCACGCGGTGACGATACAGTAATGAAGCCTTTTTTGAAATTACTGTTCATGAGCGGTGCTAGGTTTTCATCATGAGCATCGTTCAAGCCTTCGTTACCTGTTGCTTTTACGATAAGCGCATCACGATTCATGATAAGATCATGAATGACAGGCAAATTCACTTCAGCATTGGTAATACTGGTTCTGTAAGGATCTGGATCAATCTGTCCTGTAGCAGGATTGTAATTGAGGCGCTGAGCATCGTAATACCATTCGTCAGTGTTGTCATAACCCCAAGAGTTGTTAAAAATCTTGACACCATGGTCTTGATTTAGCTTACGCATCATCAAGAACTGATTACCGCCATTAGACGCGTGGTCAACACTATCACTACCATAGATCTTAGCATTGGTCATGCCATTGTTACCCGCAATCACAGCCGCCATTTGGTTGCCATGGTCGCCGCTGGCAGAAGTGGTTGCCGCTTCAATGATGCCTGAGTCGTTCTCTGGTGTGAAACAGGTTGCAAGTCCCCAAGACACACACTTGATCTGTGTATCATTGACATTAGCACCAATCATGTCTTTATTGAATCGATTGATGCCTGTGTCAATCACACCAACTTTGGCTTGACGTGTATCAATGGTGTTCTTTAGGTTGTCAAGACGCTTAGCATAACCATCTTCGGTTGTGCCATAAAGTTTAGATGTCAAATTAGAATTATTTGACGTATCCATGACACTATAACCTGTACGTGTGCCAGCACTTGGTGCAGGTTGGTTGAGTTTTAGATTGTCTTGAACGCGTCTTGTGTAATCAGGCTGTCTCACCTCTGCTGGCGATACTGGAGCAATATAGCTACCTGATATACCGCCACTAATTGGTGCCGGTGTTGGCACAGGCGTTGGAGCCGGAATCGGGGCTGGGGTCGGACGAACAAGTTCAGGAGCCGGTCTCACAGGGCTTGGCACTGGAGTTGGAATTGGTCTAAAACGTTTAAGGAAATATAAATAGTAATCGTAGAAAGAGTATTTAGAACTATTGTACTGTGAATCAACAATCATTGGAGCTGAGTTGGCATAACTTACCGTACTACTAGCACTAATTACCAGCATGCAAGCCATACCTAAAGACTTAACATAGAACCCTTTCTTGGCAGGTTGAGTTTGTAATGACATATTACACCTTTTTGTGTTTATCATTGTCACTAAGTCTATTATTCCCACTAAAAATTTACACACTTATTGCTTAGAGTGTAGATTCTTAATGATGCGCCCGCAACAGACAATCAGCGATTACCTGTTGTTCAAATGAAGTCCCAAAGACATCACCTCCTAATAAGATAACATTAATTAAATAATACCATTAGGATAACTTACTTAGTAAGCTAAGATAATTCTAATTAAAGACAAGAATTAATGTCTAGTTTAAAATAGACATAATTTATTATATTTTAGAAATAATATTGCAGACCTTTGATTCATATTGTTATTTTTTTAATGCGCAAATGTTCATTGTTAAATAAATATTAACAATAGAGTTAATGTAGAAATGTTATCAAAAAATAAGAGAGAATTTTCCTATTAAAAAATTGCACATTTATTCTAGATTTTTCAGAAAATGAGTAGAAGTATTGCCAATAGTTAAAGATTATTAATACAATTAAATTAATCAGGACACAAAAATCAAAATACAATTTATAAAAATTACTTTAAATAAAGTAATTAGCCCAGCACCTCCATTAATTATTTTAAAACACTTCTTGATACTAGATTAATAATTCAAACAGCCGACACTCAACTCCTTACAAAGATTTAACACAAAAATAATAAAAAACCTTTAACCCCATTAGTATTTATGATATATTTCCTAGATTGCTTTAATTTTATCAATCAAAACTCACAGCCAAAAAAGAGACAATAACCATGCCGATAAGTCGAGTAAAATCTTTTTTTGAGTTGGAAGCTGCGGGCGGTATTGTGCTTGCCTTTGCTGCTTTACTTGCAATGCTCGTCGCCAACTCACCTTTATCTGAACTATATAATGCATTTATTCATGCGCCGGTTGTCATTCAGATTGGTGATTTTGAAATCGCCAAAGACGCTCACCACTGGATTAATGACGGCTTAATGGCAGTATTTTTCTTTTTAGTTGGTCTTGAGTTAAAACGTGAAGCGCTCATCGGCGAGCTGTCGGACATCAAACAAATTATACTCCCCGCCTTGTGCGCGGTGGGCGGCATGGTGGCGCCTGCCTTGGTATATTTTGGGCTTAATCATGGCGATGCAGAAGCCATGAAAGGCTGGGCAGTCCCTACCGCCACCGACATCGCCTTTGCCATTGGTGTGCTTAGCTTATTGGGTAATAAAGTACCCAATGCGCTTAAGGTATTCTTGGTTTCCATTGCGATTTTTGACGACTTGGGCGCGATCATCATTATTGCACTATTTTATACTTCTGAATTATCACTCTTCTCTCTAGCGGTCGCCGCGGTTTGTTTGCCATTCTTATTCTTATTAAACCGTCTAAATGTCGTCCGCTTAACCCCTTACATTCTCATCGGCGTTATCCTATGGGTAGCGATGTTAAAATCAGGAGTTCATGCCACATTGGCAGGTGTGTTATTGGCGTTCTTTATCCCACTTCGCAACAATAAAGACCCTGAGCATTCACCGTTAGAGGAGCTAGAGCACGACTTACATAACACGGTTGCTTTTGGTATTTTGCCACTATTCGCCTTTGCCAACGCTGGTATCTCGTTAGCTGGTACGAACATGGGCGAACTGATGCACGGCGTACCTCTAGGGATTGCATTGGGCTTATTTATTGGTAAACAAATCGGCGTCATGCTTCCTGTGTTTATTGTGCTTAAGCTGGGGCTGGCGGCACTGCCTAGCGGCACGAACATTAAACAAATCTATGGCGTATCTATGCTGTGCGGCATTGGTTTTACCATGTCGTTATTCATCTCGGGTCTAGCATTCGGTGGCATTCCAGACGATTACGACCCACGTCTGGGTATCATCCTAGGATCACTTATCTCTGGCGTCGTGGGCTATCTCATCCTGCGTGCCAACATTAAAGACGCCGATCATCCAACGCTGGTTAAAGATGACGGCATGTACCTAGGCACAGGCGAACCAAAGTAAACAATACAACCATTAAAAAAGCGAGCCAAAAGGCTCGCTTTTTTATACCATCAAATATCATCATGCGCATGATAAACTAAAGACACGACCTGAGAACCTCGCTCACCTTTTCATAAGATATTTCCTACTTTGCCCAATTCTAACATCTTTCTTTAATTACAATTTTATGGGTAAAATTTTTCACATCACTCATACAATTTTCCCTGTACGCATTACATCATGTCTGAATTTTTTGGATAGAATAAATTAAGGTCTTAAGACTTCATTAGTATTTAGAATTAGTATTTAGAATTAATATTTAGAATTAGTATTTAGACCTAAAAGCAAAATATATTTTACTTCTTATCATTTAAGGAAACTATCATGAATAAACTACTGATCGCAAGCGGTATCGTCTCTACCATGGTTATGACAGGTTGTGCAACCAACAACACTTAAGCCGTCGATGGCCATCCACACAGAGAAATACATGACGCTCATAAAGGCATGAAAGACCATCACAAGCATGGTGACAAGCACCACAAGCATAAAGATGGCAAGCGCAAAGGTAATTTGCAAGCCTATCAATGTGAGTCAGACGCAGCCGTTATGGTGCATCAGCTGCCTAGACAAGATAAAGCATTGCTAAAAGTTAATACACCCTCTTGGAATCTAAACGACACTCGTCTTGAGATGATGGCAGCAACCACAGGTTCAGGCGAGCGTTTCGTGAACGAAACCAATCCTACTTCAAAATACGAATGGCACCAAAAAGGCGACATGGGCGTTCTATCTATTACCATCAATGATAAAATTCATTCTCTAAACTGTGAAAAAACAGAGCTTCCGCCACCGCCACATGGCAAACATCCTAAAAAAGACGTGCCCAAACAGACAGTTCAACCTGCCGATAAAGCATCTTAATTGGCATCAATCCCCAAATAAACAAAAGACGCAAAATCATTGCGTCTTTTGTTTATTCTAAATTTAAAACCCTACTGCGCTTTGGTCTTGCATTTCACTGGCGATTGACTGATCTTTTCCCTGTATCAAATTCCCCTTAGTATAGCCATCTGCCGCACCATCATCTCTATCAAGTTCGTCACTTAGCGGGTACAACTTTGGCAAATCAAGCAGCTGCTTGACGAACGCATATTTTAAAGTCTCACGACTACCAAGGTATCTTTGATAGAAGCTAGAATTAAGCAGTCCCGCCCCACCCTGTCCGATCGCCCAAATGCTCGCCATATAATCTCGTACGGTCATGGCACTCTGCTGTTCATTCAGATAAGTCTCTGCAATCTCAAGCATACATTTCATTCGCTCGCGTCGGATTTGGTACAATTCTGCAAAAATCTTATTCAGCCCGGATGATGTGCTGGCAAGTCGCTCCTCGATGTGATTAAACAGCATTGCACGCTGCGGCAGCCTTAATTGCTGAAGGACCATCCGCGCAACACCCGCACCCGCACCATCGGCGGTCTTGTTCATCATAAATAATTTATGCTCATGATGAATTAAGATTCTAAGCAAAAGCTCATCCTTACTGGCGAAGTGCTTATAAAGCGTCCCTTTCGCCAAATCAAGATGCTGCGCAAGACTGTCTAACGTCAAATCGCCCTCTCCTGACTCCAAAATCAGCTGTTCAGCGGTCTGTAAAATCTTAGATTCTCTTATTTCAAATAGTTCTTTACGGCTTGACATAGTTATCCTTAGAGCCTTTTAGCACTTGCCAAAAATCTCAAATTCAGGCAAACTGTGCAAATCTTCATGCAAAAATTAAGAAAAGTATAACAAACAACCCCACTGAAAACAGCATTTTTTCTTGTCAAACTAGTAAAATTTGTCGGAAAACAACCCAAAATTTACTGCAATCAACTCAAAATCTGCACAGACAAACAGGGGATAAAAATAGTTACAAAGTTTTAATGAATTTGCGTGAATAAATGTTCACTTTTGAATTTTTTTAAGCTACAATAGGCTTCATAAGAATATCAACGTTTTAACTACTTTATTATTTAAATAAGAACGCCTAGACTCATCTAGTTCATTGACTTATTTTTGACCAACAGGAAACTGACATGAGTGTCGAAAGAAACCCTCAAGCCTTTGAAAATGTGCCCATCAACTGGGTGCCTGCCATCGTGCTACTTTCTACGCCATTACTTGCCATCGTACTTGTACCTTGGTATCTGTGGACGCATGGCGTTAACCCTGCTGTCTGGACTGCCTTTGCGTTTTTTATGGCGTGGACAGGCCTATCTATCACGGCAGGCTATCACCGTCTATGGGCGCATAAGTCCTACGAAGCTCATCCGATCATCAAATACTTCTTGCTGCTCGGCGCAACGTTGGCCGTGCAGAGCTCAGCATTTGATTGGTGCTCTGGACACCGTACGCATCACCGTCATGTCGATGACGAATATGATGACCCGTACTCTGCCAAGCGTGGTTTTTGGTTTAGTCACATGGACTGGATGCTACACAAATATCCAAGCGGTCAATACGACTACAAGAACATCCCGGATCTAAAAAAAGACAAAGTGCTACAACTACAGCATAAATACTATGGCATTTGGGTCATTGTGACCAACGTCGTGGTTGTTGGTTTAGCGGGTCTTTTGACGGGTGATATGCTGGGTACGTTCCTAATTGCAGGTCTGCTGCGCATGGTACTAACGCATCATTTCACGTTCTTTATCAACTCACTGTGCCACATGTTCGGCACTCGCCCATATACTGACGAGAACACCGCACGCGACAACCCAATCCTTGCGATCTTTACTTGGGGCGAAGGCTATCACAACTACCATCACTATTTTCAATACGACTATCGCAATGGCGTTAAATGGTGGCAGTATGACCCAACCAAATGGTTCATCGGCTTACTACATAAAGTCGGTCTTGCCAGAGAACTAAAACGCGTTGATGATGTTACCATCAAGCACGCTGAAGTTACCATGCAGTTTAAACGTGCGCAAGAGCGCATTGCCAAAGGCGAAGAGATGACTTTAGATGAGCGTTTCATGGCATTCAAAGACCGCATCAGCGCAGAATACGAAGCATTCACTCAGACGGTGGAAGAATGGCACGCCCTAAAGGCTAAATCAGTCGAATTAAAGCGTACCGAGTTCGCCAATCGCCTACACGAAGCTGATGAGAAGCTAAAAGAACAATTCGCCCAAGTCGAGGCTAAGATTCTAGCGCACGGTGAACGCATCAAAAATGCTTACCTACAGCTAAAAGGCAAATCAACCCAAGGCTAAGACATAATAAGTTAAGCACTTTTCTCCACACCCTTCGCCATGTTGCGGAGGGTTTTTTTATGCTACAATCTCATCAAACCCCAAAGAAGAAACTCATGAATCATCAGCACAGTTATCTTACCGTCAATCCCAGACTTTATCATAAACAAAGCGCACTCCCATTGGACAACCCAAAGCTTGCGCATTTCAATCATGCGCTACACCAGAGCATGAGCGGCCTTCCCTTTGATGCGCTGGATTGGCAAAGAATCATTGGCGCAGATAACGATGCCTTTCCTGAAGGATTTGAACCGCTTGCCATGGTCTATGCAGGACATCAGTTCGGGCAATGGGCAGGCCAGCTTGGAGATGGTCGTGGTTTATTGCTCACCCAGATCATCGACAAACAAGGCAAATTAACCGATTTGCATTTAAAAGGCGCAGGCAAGACACCCTTCTCCCGATTCGGAGATGGTCGTGCGATGATTGCCAGTACGGTTCGTGAATATCTATGCGGTCATGCCTTGTCCAGTCTAGGCATTGCCAGCTCCAATGCGCTTGGCTTCGTGGTGTCAGACACCCTAATCGCTCGCAATCAAATGGAGCGTGCTGCTGCCCTACTGCGCACCAGCGATTGTCATGTGCGACTTGGTCATTTTGAATGGATTGCTGTGTATGCGCCCGAGCTTTTGGGCGAATTTACTTATCAGATGATGGATATTTATTATCCAGAAGTGGGTAATGACATCAATAAATTCTTGCATGCAGTCTGTCAAAACACCGCAAAACTCATCGCAAGCTGGCAGTTGATCGGGTTTAGCCATGGCGTCATGAATACGGACAATCTAAATATTACAGGCTCAACATTGGACTTTGGACCATTTGGCATGATGGAGAGATTCAATCCGACGTGGATTAACAACCATTCTGATCATCACGGGCGTTACACTTATCAGAATCAGCCCACCATCGGGCATTGGAATCTACAAAAGTGGTTGTCTTGTTTTAGCTTACTATCCGTGCAGCACGATGTGATGTTGGCATGTCTAGAAGACTATGAGGTAACCCTCCATCAGCATTATGATAAAGGCATCTGCCAAAAAATTGGTCTGGATTCATCACATGCTGGCGCGGCAGACTTGGCATATGAATTTGTTGGCTTGTTAAAGACTTATGAGCTGGACTATACCAACAGTTTTCGCGCTTTGATTGGCGTACTATCAGATGATGAGCATCGGTATGAGCAGGGTTTATTTCATCAATTAACCCAAGAGATCAGCGCACAAGGCGGAATCGAGAGATGGCAAAATTGGCAAGCGCGCTATATCACCACCATAACGAATGCTCAGCAATCCATCGATCTCATGAAAAGAACCAATCCAATCTACATCCTGCGTAACACCATGGCAGAATACGCCATTCAAGGCGCCCTAGAGGATGATTTTACAGAAGTATCCAGATTATTTGATTTGCTGGCAAATCCATTTAAATTACAGTCTATCGCCACGAATGAGGACATCGCACCCACCGACAGACGTGCCATGACGCCAATTAGCTGCATGTCTTAGAATAGGTAGAATGAAAAGAATGAAGATAGCAATATCGTGCTAGTCTGACGGCACAAGGCGAATGGTGTCTTGAACTGCGATGATGTGCAGCTCATCGCCACTACGTTCAAAGGCATAGACATCGATTAAGATCCACATGATGGTATCAATGAGCTCGCTGCTGCAATCACCGCCCTGTCTGGTAGAGTTATCTATCGATAGGCGCTCATTAGAGACGTCATGTATATTTAAATCCACCAAGATACGCTCGCAGTCATCATAAAATTCGCCCTGACCACGATTAAAATCGTGCAAATCCAAAACCAATTTACTTGTCACAGGCCGATCATTGATGCTGATGACCTGCCATTTTTTTGCGATGAACTGTTCTGTGGCTCTTGTCTTGCCGATGGCGATGGCTGAGCTGGGCGATGCAGAAATGGGCTTGTTGCTTATTTTCGATTCGTCGCTACCTTTGGGCGGCTGCTCGCTGCACCCAACGAAAAATAGCACCGATACCAAAAGCACGGCGCTTTTATTTAATCTCTGAGTAGCTAGTAAATCGGTATTATATTTAAATCGCATAAAGCATCATGTAATTTTACATCCGGCTGGGCTTATACTTTGCTTATTAATCACTTTTATAAGTTTAGTATTGCGTATTTTGAGATTAAACACAATGCAAAAAGCAGGTAATTTGGTTGTATTTTTGTAGTTTGGGTATTGGCTGGCGAATTATAGTATAATAAGCAAATCACTTGAACATTCTTTTCATTCACCCTTTAACATCCATCATGTTATAATGGTTCGTTTCGGATTTTCCTGTATCGATCTTTCTTATGGCTTATACATCAGCCAAGATAAGCAGGATTGACAATCATTCTAAGGAATACACATGCTTAGCATCTATCTACTCATTCCTTTGAGTCTCATGTTGTTCGTGGTGGCGATTTGGGCGATTTGGTATGCCGTCAAATCCAATCAATTTGAAGATCTGGACAATGCACCAGAGCAGATCATCCTAGACGACAGACAAGAGCGTCGCAAAATCCTAAAAAAAGATTCACAAAAATAACATACCAGCTTTTGCCAGTATGGAGGTAATTATGACAGCTTCTTTATTAATCGCAGCGCTTGCCATGGGTTTTTTCGGCTCGCCGCACTGCCTAGGAATGTGTGGTGGCATCGTTGCTGCCTTTGGCATCTCAATGAAGAATCTTACGCCTGCCAAACGAAAAACGCTCATCGCCACTTATCACCTTGGCAGGCTGCTAAGCTACATGGCTCTTGGCGTACTGGCTACGATTGTTGGCAGCACGGTGATTGCGCCATTTCTAACCAATAACGCTTTGCCGCGCATTCTTTTGGGTGGAGCGCTGATTTTTGCAGCGCTGCTGATGCTTGGCGTGCCATTTCTGACTCGTCTTGAGAAATTGGGCTTGGGTCTTTGGAATAAGCTTGCGCCCGTCCGCCAGAAAGTTCTACCAATTGATAGCATTCCTAAGGCGCTTGGCGCGGGTATATTATGGGGGCTTCTGCCATGCGGATTGGTCTATGGTGCATTGGTGATGGCTGTTAGCGTGTCAGCAGCACAGATTAGCCCACTGTCAGGGTCTGCCTTCATGCTGTTTTTTGGTCTTGGTACGCTGCCCATGCTCATCGCTACTGACACCATGATCGTATGGCTTCAAAAGACGGTTAGTAAGTTCAACTTACGTAAGTTTAGCGGCGCGCTGATGCTCATCTCTGGTCTGGCTGTTGCATTATCCCCCACCGTCATGCACATGATGCACGGACACGGCTCTCATGATTCTCACGGTCATCATGCACATGGTCACATACATCATGAAGATTCTCATGATCATTCGCACATGCAGCATGACCATAGCAATCACAACCATGACCACAGCACTCATCAACATCACGATCATCAAGAACATAACCATCATTAAATTTAACAATAAAAAAATCCGCTCATCGTTGAGCGGATTTTTTAGGGTTTATAGATGTTATAGGATACCGTAAGCCACCAATGCGTTCGCTACTTGAACGAAACCTGCTACGTTAGCACCAGTCATGTAGTCCACGGCGTCTTTGGTAGTGCCGTATTTCTCAGCAGCTGCTTTTGAATTGTCGTGGATGTTTTTCATGATGTTTTGTAGTTTTTCATCAAGCTCTGCAAAAGTCTTGTATTGGCGTACTGAGTTTTGGCTCATTTCTAGGCCAGATACCGCAACACCACCAGCGTTCGCAGCTTTACCAGGTGCGTATGCTACGCCATTGTCGCGTACCACATCGATCGCTTCAGCAGTCAATGGCATGTTCGCGCCTTCTGCGACGTATTTTACGCCATGCTTAACCAAAGCTTTAGCGTTTTCAGCATCAACTTCGTTTTGGGTAGCGCAAGGTAGAGCTACTTCTGCATCGAACTGCCATGGCTTTTGACCTTCAAGCCACTCGCCGCCAAATTCTTTCACGTAGTCTGCCAATGCTTTGCCTTTGGCTTTGTGATCTTTTACCCAGTTGATTTTTTCTTGGGTGAAACCGTCGTGATCAACCAAAGTACCTTTAGAGTCAGAGAAAGTGATTACTTTACCGCCTAGGTGTAGTACTTTTTCGGCAGCGTATTGAGCCACGTTACCTGCACCTGATACTAGAACAGTCTTGCCAACTAGGTTGTCGTTGTTCACTTTTAGCATGTTGTCAAGGAAGTAAACCAAGCCATAGCCAGTCGCTTCGGTACGGATCAATGAACCACCGTGACCAACGCCTTTACCAGTCAATACACCTTCAAACTCACGAGTTAAGTTCTTGTACATGGCGAACATGTAATTCACTTCACGACCGCCAACACCGATGTCACCTGCTGGTACATCCATGTCTTTGCCGATGTTTTTGTGTAGCTCGCGCATGAATGCGTAGCAGAAACGGCGGATTTCAGCTTCTGATTTGCCTTTAGGATCGAAGTCCGAACCACCTTTAGCACCGCCCATAGGTAGGCCAGTTAGTGCGTTTTTGAAAATTTGTTCGAAACCTAGGAATTTTAGGGTGCCTTCAGTGACAGTTGGGTGGAAGCGGATGCCGCCTTTGTATGGGCCGATGGCGTTGCTGAATTGAACACGCCAGCCGCGGTTAACCTCTACTTCACCTTTGTCATTTTCCCAGTTTACACGGAAACCGATGATGCGATCAGGCTCGCACAGACGCTCAAACACGCGATACTCTTCAAACTTAGGATTGTTGGCATACACCTTATCAATGGTCAGCGCAACTTCTTTTACCGCTTGAATGAATTCTGGTTGGTGAGCGTAGTTTTTTTCTACTTTTTCGATGGCAGACTGGATGGTCATGGCAGATTCCTTAAGTTAGGTGGGTTAAAAGCGAATGGTATCAATCGATGAAATTAATCATATCAGGTGATATATTCATAAGCAAATACAATATAATAAAAAATGGTCAAAATTGCAAACATTATTCAATATTTTTTATTCATATATTATAAATTATGATATATAACACCCTATCAATCAGTTTTAACAAATATATCCTTTTATGATTTCAATCAGATGACAACCTTCACACAAAAAAACACCCCTGATCGTCAGGGGTGTTTACATAAATATTCAATAAATACTCTATCACGGAGATGCACTTTCAACATGGCTAAATGTCGGCATATCAATTATGGGATTGGTTGCGTGATGGAATAGAGCCTTCTCTAACTCGGGTAAGGCGCTTTGCATCATCGCACCCACCACCATCTGCGGCTCTGATGGCTCAAACCCCATCAATGCCTCACGCTCACCAACACGGCGGCGCGCTTGGTTAAACGCGCCTGTTAGCGTGGTCTGTTCGCGCATGCTCTCAGAAAAGAACGCACGCCCAAAATAAGTCATGTCAGCATCATTACTACAGCCAAAAGACGCTCTATCGGCACGGCTTGCGGTGATGATGGCTGTGGTCGGACTTGATAAAGCCTGAATGAATGCGCCTGAATAGCAAGACGATACCACAATGACTCGCCAACGAATGCCTGATGCATCCAACGCCCCGCGCAGCCACACGGGGTCGATCGGATCGAGCGTCAATGGCGGATTGGTCATGACCAGATCGCCCAAGATACTGCCCGACTCATCCACCGCGCCGTGAGAGCTGAGCGTTAAGAACAGCGCATCTTCGTCCACATCCATGCGATTGCCAACCGCCTTTAGCGTCTCAGCCAGACTCGTACGACTGGCGATCGGATATTCATCCCAAGTATGTGCGTTATTAATGAGTGATACGGAGCGATCTTTTGCACCGAATCTGGCATCGAACAGCTGCGCCGCTTGCTCGATTTCACTGGCGAATACATTTTGCTCAGCATAGCCTGCCACACCGACAAAATACCATTCATGTTTGCCTTTGACGCTCTTAGCAACACCATCCAAGCTTTGTCCCAGTAACGCTGATTGTTTATAAAACTGACGCTCAGATAGCGTTGGCGCGACATTATTTACCTTAAAAATCGGCTGGTCAGCGACGTTTCTTTGCCACACGACAAGCAGCAACACCGCACCGCCAATCATCAAAAGACGCTCCCACCACGGCCAATGCAGCTTCTTGGCGAAAATCCACAACAAAGATGCCGTCTGCCACACAAATAAAAACGTGAAAAGACCGGGCAAGATGCCATACAAAAACGACGGTAGCCACCCCTTAATGTCCAGATACTGAATGCCGCTTTGGATAAGCACCAACATGGTATCAGCAGCAAGCCATAAAATCACCGGCACAAAGAGCAGCGAATAATTCATCGTACGCTTCGCCAAGATGATGCCCGCCACCAAAATAATCACCGGCCATATCAAATAACTGATCAGCCCCTGCTCATTAAAATAGCTGCCGCCCTGCGCTGACAAATAAGCAAACAAAATATTCGCACCAAGCGCCGCTAATAAAAAAACCGCAAACTGCCCAAAGGTCGGCTTAACGGATGTAAAAGCGCGAGCATTACCGCCCAGCATTTGTAGGGCAGCTTTGATGTTTGCAATGAAATTGGCAGAGAATCTGGGTAAGGATTCGATCTTTAGGGATGATAATGGCAAAGTGAGCTCTTTTTGTTGTTATGTTGTGAACAGTTATTTTCTCAAAATAGCACCCATCGCGCAAGATAAATTTATCAGCCTTTAATTCACATCGGCACTCATCAATATCAATATAAAATCTGTGATGGGGAAGTAAAGCATTTAATCGACATATTGGGTGCATAAGCTCAATATGTCGATTACGATGATATAGATGGAATTATATTAGCCGTCACGCACTGGTGAAGTTTAAGGTCTGCATGTCCCATCTTGGTACACACGTTACAGACAAATCATCGCTCTGACCCGCCTGCAATCGACAAAATCCCGCATAAGCGATCATCGCACCATTATCCGTGCACAGCTCTTTTGGGGCGTAGTGTACTTTGGCGTTTAGCTTGGCAAGTTCACGTCCCAAACTCTCTTTAAGTTCAGTATTGGCAGAGACACCGCCGGCAATGACGAGTCGCTTTAGGCCTGTTTGCTTGAGCGCGCGAACGCATTTTTTGACCAAAGTATCCACAACCGCATGCTGGAAACTCGCTGCGATGTTGGCACGCACCACAGGATCTAAATCAGAGTTCGGCGTATCTTTGATAAGATTATGCACGGCCGTCTTCATGCCACTAAAAGAAAAATCAAGCCCTTTGTGCAGCATTGGGCGCGGCAGTTGATAGGCGTTCTTATCGCCACCCTCAGCCAAACGTGCAACGTTCGGCCCGCCCGGATAAGGCAGATTTAGCATCTTGGCCGCTTTATCAAAGCACTCACCCGCCGCATCATCGATGGATTCGCCTAATATTTCGTATTGTCCAACAGCATCGGCACGCACCAGCATCGTATGCCCGCCCGACACAAGCAAACACACGAAAGGAAATGCCACATCCTCGCCCAATAAAGGCGCAAGCAGATGCCCTTCCATGTGATGCACACCGATGGCAGGCACGCCAAGCCCATAAGCCAAAGTACGACCAAACAGCGCGCCCGTCATCAGCGCACCGATCAGCCCCGGCCCTTTGGTATAAGCCACCGCATCGATGTCAGATTTCTCAACGCCTGCCTCATGAAGCAACTCATTCAACAACGGAACCAGCTTACGGATATGATCGCGGCTGGCAAGCTCGGGCACAACCCCACCATAAGTGGCGTGCAGCTCGATTTGACTGTATAGCACCTGTGCAAGCACCCCGCCACGACCGTCATTCATCTGACTGTCATAGATGGCAAGCCCTGTCTCATCACAGGAAGTCTCTAAGCCTAATACTTTCATAAGTCTCTTTGTTTTACAATTTTGATTATTATAGCATTTTTCTGGATGATTTTTGATAACAGCGAAATAAACAAAACCACCCAAAAGGCGGCTTATTTATCAAGAAATAACTATTGGCAAACAGCGCGAACGATGTCTTCTGTCATCGGCGTCTGACCCCAATTCGGTGATTGACTAAAATCCGATTGTAATTTACTTTGACAATCTACCAAGATCGGTGCATGATGTGCCGCCATTCGCCGTTCAAAAAAATACAGGTTCGCACGCTTAACATTGCCAGCTTCGGCGTTCTCGCTAGGCTCGACTGCAACGAAGTGCAAGATTGGCGCGCGAAAATATGACCACGGCTTGTAAAATGCAGGATCGGCATGGGTTGCCACCACACTCACACCATCAGGCAGACGGCTCCTGGTATGATCGAACCAAGTATATTCGCTATAAATCTGAAAACCAAGCATTCCAAGTCCAGCCGCAGCAGGTACAATCCAACGTGGTAGCTTTTTAAATAGCAGCCTAAAAGACAGCGCAATCCCTGCCGCCATAAATCCTGCCAAAATGGTCGCAATCAATTCCCAAAACATTCAACAATCCTTTTGTTATAATCATTAAACAAAATCAGGCTAACTATATCATAAAGGCATCGCATTTTATAGTTAAATTTCGCATTTTATTCATATAAATTTCTTTTATTATCAATTACTTAAAAATAAAAAATGCAGACACTAGGTCTGCATTTTTGTTAGATTGACGATTAGTGATCGATTGCTGCGCCTGCGCCCTTTGGATAGCGTACGCTTTCAACCAGATCTTGGATCTCTTGTGGTGGTGGCGCAGTCATGTAGGATACTGCAAATGCTACCACGAAGTTGATCAGAGCACCGATCGGACCGAAGCCTAGTGGGCTAATACCCATGATCCAGCCTGATGAGTCATCAACAAGCATATTCGTACCTGGGATGAAGAACCAGCCTTTGAACAAGAAGATGTACACACAAGTTACGATCAAGCCTGCAAGCATACCAGCTACCGCGCCTTTGTTGTTGATGCGTTTTGAGAAGATACCCATCATCAAGGCAGGGAACAGAGACGAACCTGCGATACCGAATGCCAAGGCGACTGTCTGTGCAGCGAAACCAGGAGGGTTCATGCCAAGCCAAGTTGCAATGGCGATCGCAACAATCATCGAAACACGAGCCGCTGTCAATTCACCTTTATCAGAAATCTCAGGTTTCAAGATTTTCTTGATCAAGTCATGCGAGATGGCTGATGAGATGGCCAGTAGCAAGCCTGCAGCGGTAGATAGTGCTGCCGCGATACCGCCTGCAGCGATCAGACCAATAACCCAAGGTGGCAGGTTGGCAATCTCAGGGTTAGCTAAGACCATGATGTCATTGTTTACATCCAGTTCGTTGCCTTGTAAACCTTGCTGAGCGGCGGCAGCGTTGAACGCTTCGTCTTTTGACTTGTCATTGTAGTAGTTGATCTTACCATCACCGTTTTTGTCTTCGAATTTTAGAAGGCCAGTTTGTTCCCAGTTCTTCATCCATTCTGGACGTGCTTCATAATCAATCGGTGCAGAAGTTGTGCCATTTGGATACACAGTATCAACCAGGTTCATGCGAGACATCGTACCTACTGCAGGTGCTGCAGTGTATAGCAATGCGATGAATACCAGTGTCCAACCTGCTGATGAACGCGCATCAGATACCTTATTAACCGTGAAGAAGCGGATGATAACGTGAGGCAGACCTGCAGTACCAATCATTAGCGACAAGGTTAATAAGAACATGTTTAGCTTATCAGGAACATCAGCAGTATAAGCTGCAAACCCCAAATCAGTAATCAAGCTATCAAGCTTAGATAGCATGGTTGCGCCACTTTCTAGATCAGTACCGAACAGGCCTAACTGCGGGATTGGGTTGCCAGTGATGTTCATTGAGATGAAGATTGCAGGAATGATATACGCAATCATCAATACCACATACTGAGCTACCTGAGTATAGGTAATGCCCTTCATGCCGCCTAGTACCGCATAGAACAGTACTACGACTGCTGCGATGATCAGACCTGTATTCTTATCAACTTCCAAAAAGCGAGAGAAAGCCACGCCTGCCCCTGTCATCTGTCCGATAACATAAGTGGTACATGCCAAAATCAAGCACACAACAGCGATCAGACGTGCACTCTTAGAGTAGAAGCGATCGCCGATGAAGTCAGGCACGGTGAACTTACCGAACTTACGCAGATAAGGAGCTAGCAATAACGCCAGTAGTACGAAACCACCTGTCCAGCCCATTAGATAAGCAGAAGCAGCATAGCCACCCATGGCGATCATACCCGCCATCGAGATGAATGACGCCGCGCTCATCCAGTCAGCGCCTGTAGCCATGCCGTTGACGACAGGGTGAACACCGCCGCCTGCAACGTAGAATTCTTTGGTCGAGCCTGCACGCGCCCAAATCGCGATACCGAAGTACAGCAGGAACGATGCGCCAACGAAAATTAGGTTAATTGCAAATTGACTCATGGCTTACTCCTCCTCTACGCCGTATTCTTTATCAAGGCGATTCATGCGCCAAGCATAGAAGAAAATGAGTGCGACAAAGGTAAGAATAGCGCCTTGCTGACCAAAAAATAGTCCAAGGTCTGTACCCATGAAAGTGATGCCCATTAATGCAGGGCGAAGAAGAACGGCGAAACCCAGCGAGCAGACTGCCCACACAATCAAACAACCAATAATAATACGAACGTTGGCTTTCCAGTAGCCAGAGACGTCTTTATCTGTACCATGTGACATGGCGACCTCCTTGTAAATTGCATAAGCAATTTAAAATACACTTCCCTAATAAAATCCTTTTAAGACTTTAATGTCCTAAAAATCTACCACTCAAAATCTTATTAAGAAAGCAGACCTAGTTATTAAAATTCCATAACATCCAGCCGATACGCAAGAGATTTACTCATACAAATCAGCCAGTGAATCGCATAATAGCATAATTTTTTAGCTTTTCAAGTACTTTTGCAAAAATTTTAGAATTTTTTTTAACTTATTTGCAACAATATAGCAACCTAAATTGCAAACTTAAACCACTTGTCAAAAGACCTTTCCACTCCACCGCTTTTATGCTACTCTACACACTCATCATGGAGTTTTTAAATGGATTTGCATCAGCTAAGCGCCTTTATGCACATTGCCCAGACGGGCAATTTTAGCCAATCTGCCAAAGCCCTAAATATGTCGCAGCCGACCCTTTCTCGGCACATTGCCCAGCTTGAGCAGGCATTGGGGCAGACGCTCATTCATCGCACGCACCGTCCAATGACGCTCACGCCAGCAGGGACTTTCTTTTATCAGCACGCCCAAAAAAGCGTCAATGAATTAAACGAACTCATCACCCTTACCCAAAACTTTGGCAAATCGCCCACAGATACGCTCACGATTGGGTTTGTGGCATCTATCTTGTATGGGCTTTTGCCTGATGTGATTGGCGAATTAAAAAGCAAATTGCCAAATCTTACCATCAAACTTTTGGAAGTTGGCTCAAATGAACAGCCCACCGCTCTTAAAGCAGGACAGATTGATGTGGGCTTTGGGCGACTTATGTCGTCTGATGCATTCATTCGCCAGACTTTTTTAAGGCACGAAAAGCTGATGGTCGCTTTGCCTTGCCAGCATAAACTTGCGACCAAAAAGTCGTTGTCTTTTTCGGTATTGGCTGATGAAATGCTGATTTTGTATCATCGCACACCCTTGATTCTTGGCGAAGGAAAGACGCTAGATCCCCTACTTCGTCTATTTCACGAACGCCATCTTTATCCGACACACACCCAAAAAGCCAGCGACATTCAGATTGCCTTAGGCTTAGTATCAGCAGGCGAGGGCATTACGCTTGTGCCGATGAGCCTAAAAGGCGTGCGTCGTGAGCAGATCGCCTATGTGCCGCTAGAATCGCCTGATGCGACTTTTCCGATTTATCTAAATACGCTTAACAATACAGAACAGCTCAACCCCAACATTCACGCCTTGCTTGATGCCACTTATGCGGTGTATCAAGCCAAAAACATTGAACATCAGCCATACTCCGCCAATTTGTAACTAAATATTTCAAAAATATCGCCCATCATTGATATTTTGCATATATTTTGGCGAAATTATCCAAAAATTGACGATAAGTATTCACTTTTTGAATACTTATCTTTTTGGCAATGGTTTGACGATTTTATACAAAGATTTGACTATGGCGTTTAGTTAAAATTGCCGTTATACTAAAAATTAATCAATCAGTTTACCTTCATTCACTCACAGCCAACTTAAGGATAATAGCAATGAGTATTTCAGCAGGTCGCCGTTTTCGTGATGCCATCAATAGCGAAAAAGCAAACGGTCGCCCCCTTCAAATCGTCGGCACAATCAATGCCTATACTGCCATGATGGCAACAGAGGTAGGACACAAAGCCATTTATTTATCTGGTGGCGGTGTTGCCAATGCGTCTTTTGGTTTGCCTGATTTAGGTATGACCAGTCTAAATGATGTTTTGACTGACGCTACACGCATTACCAATGCTGTGGACACGCCACTTTTGGTGGATATTGACACAGGTTGGGGAGGTGCATTCAACATCGCTCAAACCATTAAACAAATGCAAAAAGCAGGGGTTGCTGCCGTGCATATTGAAGATCAAGTCGCTCAAAAGCGTTGTGGGCATAGACCAAATAAGGAAATTGTTAGCACTGCTGAAATGGTGGATAGAATCAAAGCCGCCCTAGATGCCAAGACTGACCCTGATTTTGTGGTGATGGCTCGCACTGATGCCTTAGCGGTAGAGGGCTTAGACGCTGCTGTCGAGCGGGCGGTCGCCTTTGCCGAAGCAGGTGCTGATATGATTTTTGCCGAAGCGCTTACCGATATTGAGCAGTATCGTAAATTTACCGATGTATTAGACATTCCTGTTTTGGCAAATATGACAGAGTTTGGACAAACTGACTTATACACCACCGAGCAGTTATTTAATGTCGGTGTCGATATGGTGCTTTATCCGCTCTCGGCATTCCGTGCAATGAATAAAGCTGCACTCAATGTGTATCAAACGCTAAAAGATGATGGCGTACAAACAGCTGTATTGGATACGATGCAAACGCGTATGGAATTGTACGATTTTCTCAATTATCACGCTTTTGAACAAAAGCTAGATGAATTGTTTAAAAAAGGCAAATAATCATCGGCTCAGTCCAAAGAATCACACGCCAGCATCAGCCTAATTTGCCAATGCCAGCACAATCAAAAAACCACTGTCAAACAAAAGGAGTTTATCATGACAGACGCTCAAACCCTACCACAAACCCCCAACTTTAAGCCCAAAAAATCAGTCGCCCTAAGCGGACAAATTGCAGGCAATACCGCCCTTTGTACGGTTGGTAAATCGGGCAATGATTTGCATTATCGTGGTTATGATATTTTGGATTTGGCGAATAACTGCGAATATGAAGAAATCGCTCATCTTTTAATTCACGGACATTTGCCAAACCGCTATGAGTTAATTGCCTATAAGCAAAAATTAAAATCAATGCGTGGTTTGCCAATTCGTGTGATTGAAGTCCTAGAAAGTCTGCCCGCCCACACGCACCCAATGGATGTGATGCGTACAGGCGTATCAATGCTTGGCTGTGTGCATCCAGAACGAGAAAGCCAGCCTGCATCAGAAGCGCGTGACATCGCTGATAAGCTCATCGCAAGCTTGGGCTCTATCCTGCTCTATTGGTATCAATACAGCCACAACGGTAAACGCATCTTAGTAGAGAGCGAAGAAGGCTCCATCGGTGGGCATTTCTTGCACCTACTGCACGGCAAGCGTCCCTCCGACAGCCACATCAAAGCGATGCACATCAGCCTAATCCTGTATGCCGAGCATGAGTTTAATGCATCCACCTTTACCAGCCGTGTCATTGCTGGTACGGGCTCGGACATCTATTCGTGCATCACAGGCTCTATCGGAGCATTAAAAGGTCCTAAGCACGGCGGTGCTAACGAAGTAGCTTATGACATCCAAAAACGCTATCGCAATGCTGATGATGCCGAAGCGGATATTCGTGAGCGTATCGCCAAAAAAGAGATTATCATCGGCTTTGGACACCCTGTTTATACCATCTCTGACCCCCGTAATGTGGTGATTAAACAAGTCGCCAAAGATTTAAGTGAAGAAACAGGCGATATGCGACTCTTTGATATTGCCGAGCGATTAGAGACGGTAATGTGGGACGAGAAAAAAATGTTCCCGAATTTGGATTGGTTCTCTGCCGTGTCTTATCAAAAAATGGGTGTGCCAACGGCAATGTTTACCCCGCTTTTTGTAATGGCTCGATGTGCAGGTTGGGCGGCTCATATTTTGGAACAGAGAGCGGACGGTAAAATTATCCGCCCAAGTGCCAATTATACTGGCCCTGAAAATTTAAAATTTGTGCCGATGAATGAGCGGTAATTAAAATAAGACAAGGGCATATTTTATAGGTAAAATGTGCCCTTGTTTTTTAAAAATTTTTTAATAGGGTATTTTTATGAACTTTCATAAAGCAATTGTTGTAATTTTATTCTTATTCCCTAATTTTGCCTTTTCTCAAAATTGGATGCAATTACCAGCAGAATATCCAGATGAAAAAGCAATTTATATTGATACAGACAATATTAAAAAGAGCAATCCAAATCAAGTAATTTATAATTTAAAAAGGAAATACAATAGCCCACAACAATTTGACGAACATCAGCAATACCATTCTCAAATTTTAACCATTAAAGTAAATTGCAAAACTAAAAAAATTGCCGTTTTGCAAGTAAACTTCTACGATAAAAATAATTTAGTCATTTACCGACATCAAACCAAAAAAGCAGTATGGCAAGACATTGGCAAAGAACCCGCCATCAATGCACGCTTTAATTTTGTTTGCAATTATGGCAAATCGTCGTAGGTTGAGTTAGCAATAGCGTAACCCAACATTTAAAATCCGTCATTTAATTTTTTAGGGCGAATTGCAATTCGCCCCCACCCAAAACCCAAAATAGCGTTTATTACTTAATTTTTCACAGCCAAAGAAAAGGAAACTTAGCAATGAAAAACTACCGTAAACCCCTACCAAACACCGAGCTACATTATTTTGATGTAGAACAGGCGATTAACGATGTCAAGGCGGACAGCTACAAAACACTCCCCTACACCGCCAAAGTGCTTGCCGAACAGCTGGTGCGAAATTGCAATGATGACCCAAAACTCTCCGAGTATTTAGCACAGCTTATTGATAACAAACAAGAATTAGACTTTGCGTGGTATCCTGCACGGGTGGTGTGCCACGACATTTTGGGACAGACCGCCCTTGTGGATTTGGCGGGACTTCGTGATGCCATCGCTATGCAAGGGGGCGACCCGTCCAAAGTCAATCCTGTGGTACAAACGCAACTCATCGTAGACCATTCGCTTGCGGTGGAACACGGAGGCGATGACCCTGACGCTTTTGCCAAAAACCGTGCCATTGAAGACCGCCGAAACGATGACCGCTTTGACTTTATCAATTGGACAAAAACCGCCTTTCTTAATGTCGATGTTATCCCTGCTGGCAACGGCATTATGCACCAAATCAACTTAGAGAAAATGTCGCCTGTGGTGCAAGTTAAAGACAGTGTGGCATTCCCCGACACCTGCGTTGGCACGGACAGCCACACACCGCATACCGATGCGTTGGGCGTGATTTCGGTGGGCGTGGGGGGACTTGAAGCCGAATGCGTGATGCTTGGACAGCCGTCAATGATGCGTACGCCTGACATTGTGGGCGTGCATTTGACAGGCAAAAGACAGGCAGGGATTAGTGCGACTGACATTGTGCTTGCTTTGACCGAGTTTTTGCGAGGCAAGCGGGTGGTGGGGGCGTATTTGGAGTTTTTTGGGGAAGGGGCGAGCAGTTTGTCGGTGGGCGACAGAGCGACCATTGCCAACATGACCCCAGAATATGGGGCAACCGCAGGGCTGTTTTATATTGACCAAAACACGCTGGACTATCTGACCTTGACAGGGCGAGAGAGCGAGCAGGTAAAATTGGTGGAAAATTATGCCAAAACCGTTGGGCTATGGGCGGATAAAATGACGAATGCCCAATATCCACAAGTGTTAGAATTTGATTTATCAAGCGTAACTCGTAACATCGCAGGTCCATCTAACCCACACGCAAGGGTGGCAACGGCGGATTTAAAGATAAAAGGCATTGCAGGGGTGGTAGAAAATCTTAACGATGGACTAATGCCTGACGGGGCGGTGATTATCGCAGCGATTACAAGCTGTACCAACACGTCAAACCCAAGAAACACCGTGGCGGCAGGACTGCTTGCCAAAAAAGCCAACGCACTGGGGCTAACTCGTAAACCGTGGGTGAAGTCGTCCTTTGCCCCGGGGTCTAAGGTTGCTCGCCTTTATTTAATCGAGGCAGGATTATTACCCGAACTTGAAAAATTGGGCTTTGGCATTGTTGGCTTTGCCTGCACCACTTGTAATGGCATGAGCGGAGCATTGCGACCTGAGATTCAGCAAGAAATCATTGAACGAGACCTATATGTCACAGCCGTCCTGTCTGGCAATCGCAACTTTGACGGACGCATTCACCCTTATGCCAAGCAAGCCTTTTTGGCAAGTCCGCCGTTAGTGGTGGCGTATGCCATAGCAGGGACGATACGTCTTGACATTGAAAATGACCCATTGGGCTTCTATAATGGCGAGCCGATTTATCTAAAAGACATTTATCCAAGTGATGATGAAATTGATGACATCGTGGCAAAATGCGTCAAACCCGAGCAGTTTCGTGAAATTTATATCCCAATGTTTGATTTGGATAAATCGCAAAAAGCAAACAGTCCGCTTTATGATTGGCGTGAAAAATCCACTTATATCCGCCGTCCGCCCTATTGGGAAGGAGCATTAGCAGGGGAGCGGACGCTGACAGGCTTGCGACCTTTGGCGATATTGCCTGATAATATCACGACCGACCATTTGTCGCCGTCCAACGCCATTGTCAAAGATTCGGCGGCGGGTGAATATCTTGCCAAAATGGGCGTGCCAGAAGAAGATTTTAATAGCTATGCCACCCACCGAGGCGACCATTTGACCGCACAACGGGCGACTTTGGCAAATCCGAAACTCTTTAATGAAATGGTCAAAAACGCTGACGGCACAATCCGTCAAGGCTCGCTCGCTAGGATTGAACCAGACGGCACGGTTGTGCGAATGTGGGAGGCGATTGAGACTTATATGGAGCGTGGTCAGCCACTTATCATCATCGCAGGGGCGGATTATGGGCAAGGGTCAAGTAGGGACTGGGCGGCAAAAGGCGTGCGACTGGCTGGCGTGGAAGTGATTGTCGCAGAAAGCTTTGAACGCATTCATCGCACCAACCTTGTGGGAATGGGCGTGTTGCCACTGCAATTTATAAACGGTCAAAATCGCCATACGCTTAAATTGGACGGTACGGAAATTTATGCAGTACAAGGGGAAATCTCGGCTCGCTGCGAATTGGAGCTTGTCATTGAACGCAAAAATGGCGAAACCCAAACCGTGCCTGTGTTATGCCGCCTTGATAGTGACAGTGATGTTAGAACTTATAAGGCGGGGGGTGTGCTTAGGGAGTTTGCGAGTAAGTTTTTAGGTAACTAAAAATTTGTAAATCGTGCAAGGACAAGGCAGTTTTGTGGTAGGATTGTCTTGTTTCTCAACAAAAATTGGAGAATTTTATGTTTATTAAATCTTTATCTATTTCTTATTTCAAAGGCTTTTCTACACCAAATAACATCTTGGAATTCAATATTCCTGATGGAGTAACCAAAGGTAGTGGATTAAATATTTTTCTTGGGGAAAATAATACAGGAAAATCAACGATATTTGAAGCACTTCATTTTTTAAGAGATGAAACAAAAGATACCAATGCCATCAAAAATAAATTATTAGATGGGACTCAACCAAACCATAGTTCCGTTGAAGTTGTTTTTTGTGGAGATATTGAACAAGTTATTGAAAACTTTGCACCTGACAATAAAAAGTCATCTTTCAAAAAATTTATTTTTGAAACAGATAAGTTAAAGTCTGTTAGGAATACGGAAAATCCAACCATTATCAGATTTTGGAATGAATCAGAAAATAAATATGATAATCCTAGCGGGATTGGTGCACCTTTTAAAAAATTATTTGATAATAATTTTATATGGGCTGATACCAATCCGAGTACAGAAGCTAGTTTTGGGGCTAGCACTATGTGTGGCACTTTGCTTAAAGAAATTGCTCTATCTCACACCACAACTACTGAATATCAAAATTTTACCCAACAGTTTAATAATATTTTTAACAATCCTTTATCTACACTTAGACAAACCATTCAAGAAGTAGAAAATAAAATTAAAACTGTGTTTTCTAACCAATTTGGTAATGCAGATATTAGATTTCATTTTGACAACTTAGATATTACTTCTTACTTTAAAAATGCCGAATTAATGATAAATGATGGTATTGAAACAGCAATGACCGAAAAAGGACAGGGAATGCAAAGAGCGATTGCGTTAGCCTTGCTACAAGTCTATGCTGAAACCATCGCACACGATAAAGAAAAGAATGCTACCAAGCCATTTTTTATATTTATTGATGAACCAGAAATATGTTTGCATCCAATAGGGCAAAAAAAATTACTAGAAGCTTTATTAGAAATATCAAAAGATAAGCAAGTTTTTATTACCACCCATTCTCCATATTTTTTAATTTCACCACATTTAAAAAATGCAGGGTTATTTGTTTTCAAAAATACCAATCATTCAAATTCAGCTGAAAGAATGAGTAATAGTAACTATCTATTTCCTTATAGCCCAAGCTGGGGAGAAATTAATTATAGAGCATACAATATCCCAACGATAGAATTACACAATGAATTATATGGAACTTTACAAGAGAAGTCTGGTAAATTTCAAGAAAAACAATTTGAACAATGGCTTGTAAATCCAAGTTTTGGCAACCTATCTATGTCAAAAAACTGGACTAGGGAAAATAATGGACAACCCCAATCCCCTTACTCTGTTACATTGCAAACTTTTATCAGAAATCATATTCATCACCCAGAAAATAGGACAATGCAAAATGATTTCTACACCTATGATGAATTAAAGCAATCTATTGATGAAATGATAGTAATTTTAAAATCCCTACCATAAACGGTGCGTGATACACACCTTACGCCCCACACCAAAAGCAAAAAGGAACTTAAAATGCAAACCCCAATCCCAGCCACTTATATGCGTGGTGGCACATCAAAAGGCATATTTTTTAATTTGGCGGATTTGCCAAAGCCTTGCCAGGTGGCGGGAGCTACACGAGACGCATTTTTGCTCCGTGTTGTGGGCAGTCCAGACCCTTACGGTAAGCAGATTGACGGACTGGGCAATGGTTCATCAAGCACTTCCAAAGTCGTCATCATCTCGCCAGCAACGGACGGCACGCACGATGTCAATTATCTGTTTGGGCAGGTGGCGATTGACAAGGCGATGATTGAATGGTCGGGCAACTGTGGCAATCTGACAGGGGCGGTAGGCAGTTTTGCGATTTTTAATGGCTTGATTTCTAAGGATAAAATTCCCGAAAACGGCATTTGCACCGTCAAAATTTACCAACAAAATATCGGCAAAACCATCATCGCCTATGTGCCAATCAAAGACGGACAAGTGGTGGAAACAGGCGATTTTGAATTGGACGGCGTCGCTTTTCCAGCGAGCGAAATTAAAATTGAATTTATAGACCCTGTGGACGACACGGGCGAGATGTTCCCTACGGGCAATTTAAAGGACAGGCTAGTCGTCCCTTACGTGGGCGAATTTGAAGTTACAATGATTAACGCAGGCATTCCCACGATATTTTTGCACGCAAGCGATTTGGGCTTTACAGGCACAGAAAAGCAAGCGGACATCAATTCAAACAGTGAAATCCTAGCCAAATTAGAAAAAATCCGTGCTTACGGTGCGGTCAAAATGGGTTTGATTGACGATGTGGAGCAAGCCCAAAGCCGTCAGCACACGCCCAAAATCGCTTGGGTTGCACCGCCTACCGATTATGTCGCATCTAGCAGCAAAACGGTCAAAGCCGATGACACTGACCTACTTGTGCGGGCGATGAGTATGGGACAACTACACCACGCTATGATGGGAACGGCAAGCGTGGCGATTGGCACGGCAGGCACGATAGTCGGCACGATTGTCAATGAGGTGGCAGGCGGTCAAGAGCTTACCGAAGTGTGTTTTGGACACCCGTCAGGCACGCTCACGGTGGGTGGACAGTCTGAATGTGCGGGTGGCAAATGGGTCGCCCGTAAAGCATCCATGAGTCGCAGTGCAAGACGACTAATGGTGGGGCAAGTGTTTGTGCCTGAGGATAGTTTTTAACGCCCTACTCTTTCATATCATAAACAAACCCCTGCATGATACAGGGGTTTGTTTATGCTTAATTAAAATCCGCGCGCTTTATCAGGTGTTGCGGTGTAGAAAATCTGGAACGCGCTGTTCGCACCTGTTGTGACTTTTTTGCCGTCGATGGTCGCTGTCGCCACAAAGTCAATACCACCACCAGCATTCTCTCCTGATGCGAAGTTTGGTAGCGTCAGAGAGCGAATGGTGACTTTTTTATCATTGACTGTCACGTCTGGCTTGGTAAGCTTCTGACCACGATCTTTGAAAGTCTTACCTTCTGTCAATGGCGCATTAAAATCATCATAAATAATATCCAGACCCAACAATACAGCAGCATCTAACGCCGCTTTGCCATTTACAACAGGAATGCCAATCAAAGCCTTGCTGCCGCGATGCACCATGTTGTTATCGATGATTCTGCCATCTTGTAGGGTGCGCGCTTCGGCGGCGATGGATGTAGTGCGATTCATAACCATGATCTTATAACCAGCAACTGCCTTATCTGCCTTACCATCAAAAAAATCCGCCACCAATTCAGGTGCATCACCCTTCGCATTCACAAGCGGGCGCGCTGATGTCTCGCGGATCGGATAGATGACATCGTCAATCTGCATCTCGCGCTCGTTGGCATACTTTGAATGTGTGCTGTCAATGCCGCTGTGAACGGCGGTAACAGGCTTGATGGCTGTGATGTCTGCTGCTTTTACATTATTACAGCCTGTCATCACTAATGATTCAGTCATCGCTGCCGCCAAACCAGCTAACTTCATAGAGTTTTCCATGGATTCGTCCTTATGTCGAGTGCTGGTTCTATAACGCCCTGTCATGGTACATGGTTAGATTAAGTCACGGATGTGACAATTGGTTAAGATTATATATCAAATAATAACTATTATCAAAATCAATTGTAAAGGCTCAGTCCTTTGTATTGCATTCATCGCAGACAAACGCCACTGATTGTTCTTGCGATTCTGCTCACGGTGAAATTGATTAAAGATAAGATTTTAATTATTATGAAGAATCCCGATACAGCCAGCTGATTTATTTACCTTCCTAGTGGCATTTTAGATTCATGGTTCGCCCAAGATATTTTAAATAATTATATAAAAATCAGTTATTTATATTAAACTTTACTTAGTATAATTTTGGTAACATACGAACACAATACTGGCATTTTTGTGATAACGTGGTAAAATGGTAAGTTACATAAAAAGCGTGCCTATCAGTTAGGACAAGCTGTCGCACCCAAACCATATAAAGAATGCTATGACCCAAACCACCCAAAACAAGACCGTAAGCGCCTCGATACTATCTGTGATCCTGCGCTGTTTGGTTGCCATTATTGCCTTATTATTGATTTTGGTGCTCGCCTTTCCGATTGGATTTTATGGCATGGCGATGTATCTTGAGCCGACCCTACCTGACGTCAAGAACATCGATAATAACAAATTTGAGATGCCGCTGCAGATTTATACCGCAGACAATAAGCTCATCGGTCAGTACGGCAACCGCCTTGCCATTCCCGTAACTTATGATCAGATTCCCAAAAAAATGATCGGCGCATTCTTATCAGCAGAAGATTCTAGTTTTTTTGAGCATAGTGGCATCAGCGTTAAAGGCATCGGTCGCGCCATGACCGAGGTCGTAACCAATGACGACACCCAAACTGGTGGTTCAACCATTACCATGCAGGTCGCCAAGAACTACTTTTTGAGCTCTGAGCGAACACTTGATCGTAAGCTTACCGAGCTGTTCGTCGCCCGCAAAATCGAAAACGAAATGACCAAGGATGAAATCTTAACACTGTACGTGAACAAGATTTATCTGGGCGAAGGTGCGTATGGTATCGCGGCGGCGGCACGTCGTTATTTTAGTAAGACGCTAGATAAGCTCACCGTGGCTGAGATGGCGATGATCGCAGGTCTACCAAAAGCCCCTTCTGCCTACAACCCTGTCGTAAATCCTGAGCGCGCCCTAACCCGACGTAACTGGATCATCGGTCGCCTACTAAAAGAAGGTCACATCAGTCAAGCTGAGCATGACGAAGCGATCAATGCACCGATCGGGCTTAATATCTATCAAGAAAAACTCGACATGAACATGCCATATCTGGCAGAGATGGTACGAAGCACCTTGGTTGATAAATACGGCGAGCAAGTCATTGACAGCGGTTGGCGCGTACAATTAACCGTCCATAGTAGAGAGCAGATCGCTGCTGAGAATGCCCTAATATCAGGTCTAAAAAGCTATACCGCGCGCCACGGCTGGCGCGGCGTGGAAGCCGAATCTGGCGACCTAAGCAACCTCAAGAACTACGATAACATGTATCCTGCCGAAGTTACCAAGGTTAATACCAGTAGCTTTGAAGCAAAATTACAATCAGGCGACACCATCACCATTCCTTGGTCAGGCATGAGCTGGGCGCGTCGCTATTACAGCGAAGACCGCGTGGGTGGCGGGTTTAGTAACGCTCATCAGATAGTAAAAGTTGGCAACATCGTTCGCGTCTCACCACTCAACGAACAAAAAACCGCTTGGCGCATGGTGCAAGTACCCTCTGTTCAAGGTGCGTTGGTGTCGGTTCATCCTGACAATGGTGCGATTCGCGCGCTTGTGGGTGGTTTTAACTTTAACCAAAGTAAATTCAACCGCGCCACTCAAGGCTATCGTCAGCCAGGCTCCATCATCAAGCCACTCATCTATGCGGCTGCACTGGAGTCGGGCAAATACACCCCGAACAGCCTCGTCTCTGATGCCGCGATTCGTGTGGGAGAATGGCAGCCGAAGAACGCTGACGGCAGATACACAGGCGACATGACTGTCCGCCGTGCTCTGGCACTGTCACGTAACACACCTTCAATTCGCCTACTACGCTCAACAGGCATTGACAATGCGCGCCAAACTCTAGATATGTTTGGACTAGAGAAAGAACGCCTACCTGCAACACTTGCACTCGCTCTGGGCGCTGCTGATGCCACACCACTACAGATGGCGATAGGCTTTGCTGCCTTGATTAACGGCGGCCACCGCGTTCAGCCTTATTTTATTGAACGTATTTATGACTTTAATAATCAGGCAATTTTCCAAGCCAATCCTGTACAGGCGTGCGCGCCTTGTTTTAATGAAGATCTGAGCAAATTAAACGAAAATCTTGCCAAATCATACGCTGAACAAACAGACACCAAAACTGATGGATCAAAATCAAACGCTGAGCAAGACACTCCAGCTGACAGCACTCTAAATGCGACCGCAGAGCATGACCGCCTAAAACCTGCTGCGCCTGCCAGCTATGTCAGCGCCGCACAGGCACCGCGTGTCATCAGCCAAAAGACCTCTCATGCGATGGCAGGCATGCTACGTGAAGTCATCACAAGCGGTACAGCTCGTAAGGCATTGGCACTTGATCGTTCGGATGTAGGCGGTAAGACGGGTACGACCAACCAAGCCAAAGATGCTTGGTTTGCAGGCGTGCATCCTACCAGTGCGACCATTGTTTGGGTGGGCTTTGATAACCCTGCACCGCTGGGTGCCAAAGAATACGGTGGCGTGGCTGCGTTGCCGATTTGGGTGGATTTCAGCCGTCATCAGCTGCGTGACACACCTGTAAGATGGGTATCTGATGAAGACCGCTCCAAAGCTGTCAAATTAAAGCGGTAAGTCATCAGCATCACCGATGACAACCAAACCCAAAAACCTGCCGCTAATTAACCCAATAAAAAAGAGATGAATCACTTCATCTCTTTTTGTTTTTAATATACTAATCTTCTAGTATCCAAGCATAGCCTGCTTTGTAATCAGGAAACGTCAGCCAATCTCTAGGCACATTGGATAAGATGCGTTTGCCCGTTGTTGGAGCGTCGATGACGGCTGGCGGAGCAATATCAAGCGCTTGGCAAATAAACGTCATCACACACAAGCTACTCACAGGCAAAAGGTCTGTCACAAGATACATGCTCTTCGGTGCGTCACATGTCATGATGCGCGCCAGTATCGCCATCAGATCGATATCCATGATTCGATTTGTGTAATGCTCGCTTGGCGCACCATTAACGTGAGCCTTTTTGGCAAGCTCAATCATGCGCCGCCTTGATTTGCCATAGATGCCACTGGGGCGTACGATGACTGATTTATCAACATAGGCGTTCTTTATTACTCGCTCAGCATCATATAACACCTGCGCGGTGGACGAAGCCGGCTTGGCTGGTGAGTACTCATCGATCCACTCTCCTGCGTTCTCACCATAGACAGACGTGGATGACACGAATAGCACCTGTTGAATGCTGGGCAGTCTATCGGCGATATTAGCAAGCGCCTGACAAATCTGAAGATAACTCTCACGATACGCCTTTAGCCTGTCGGATATCTCTCGATCAGGTGCGATGATAATGGCAACGTGCGTCACCTGATTAAGGTCATCAATCACCCGATCAATCCTACGCGCATCCATCTGTAGATGCCTGACATTATCACACGGATAAGACTTGGCAGTACGCGACATGGTGATGACTGACTCACCCTGTCTGGCAAGCTGGTTCGCTAGCGCATAACCAATGGCGCCCTGACCGATGATTAGGAATTGATTCGCCATACCTTCATCCTAAAAATAGCGGAAAAACTCAAGGTAAGCCGAATGATCGGTTTGGCTGTGATTTTTTTGGGCGGCTGCTTTTAGTCTTAATGCATGATGACGATCAAAGTCATATTGCGCGCCTAGGCTAATCTCGGGCTGCACATATCCCGATCTTGCTGCGCTGTCTTTATGATACCAATATGGCACACTCAGCTCGCCCATCACCCTAAGATTATCCGCCGCGTGATGGATACAACCTGCTGTTGCACGTACGCCAACGCGATAGCCTTGATTGATATGACCAAGCTGCGCGCCACCACCGCCCAGAAGATAGCACACCGTATCCGCCATGTCGCCCGTGCCAACTGCCCCGCGACCGATCGTCCATGCCTTGCCTTTTTGGGTGTGCGCATCTAGCACCAGATGAGTGCTGCTATTCGCACTAGAAGCATCTGTGATACGGTGCAGTCCTAGATATATTTGACTTGCCAGGGCTTTCTTGTCGGTGTTACCATCGGGATAAGCTTTAGCGGTATTGGCAGGATTAAGACTTGTCATCTCAAAGATGGTAAGCTCATGCAGTTTGATTTTATCGTCTTGATAACTCACATCGATAGACGGTAATGTCAGCTGATGGAATTTACGCACGCCAGCCGGATTGTCCAGCGCATCTTGGTAGGCGGTGCGCAAGCTAATGTGATAAGCCATTTCATCATCTCGAAATTCATCATAAGAGACTGCTGCACCAATGCGATGACTTGGGCTTGCCTTGGTGGGATTGTTGTTGTTAGGCTGTATATTGCCCAGATCAAAATCATCGCCATTATTGATGATGGCTTGTCGCTTGGTGGAATTTGATGCTTGGTAACGCACACGCCCAACCAAACCCTCCTCGCTGAGTAGCTGCGCCACCTTAGCAGGCGTCGTCACCACGCCAAGCTTACCAAACAGCGCCTCATCAGCGCGTACCACATCAATAAGGCGCGCGATTTCGGTAGCACAGTTATCATGCATCAGATAATACGGACGCTTTAAATCTCTCACCTCCCAGATGTGGCGCATGATTTGATCAACTTCAAGATCGCTTAAATTCAGGCGGTATTCCCACAGGTCGCGTTCGTCTTTAACCAGATAATCATAGGCTTTGACTTGATACGGAAGGATCTCCATCACGCCTTGATATTTACCGATGATTGGCTTGATCGCTGCTGCTAATACACCATCTGAACTGTCACTTGCCACCGTGTAATTCATTGCTGTGGCGTGCACGCCCGCCTCATCATCAGCGCGACCATCGATGCGCATGAAAGCATGAGCAAATGCCGAAGCGATATTATTGCCATGCTCTTCGGCGAACACTAAAGATAACGCCATCGCATTAATGTCATCCACCCACGCGTGAAAATCAGCACATTTAACATCTGACACCGACACATTAGCACCAAGCGCATCAAGCTCATCGCCCAGCCAGCGCGTGCGCGCAGGGAAGTGGCACATCGCCTCATCATCACCGCGTGCCATGGCAGACAGCATCGCGACGAGTTCATCTTTTGGGCTTGATTTTCCTGACTTGGATAAGAAAAACTCATCGTCCGTGATGAGACTGCTGTCTTTTTTGGGGTTTTTTGGTGCATCGGAGAACATGAGCAGTCTGCGCCACAGCACATGCTCTGATAACTGCACTACTTGCTCATCACTCAATCCATAGGGCAAGGCGTGTTTATTGACTTCCATCGTCTCAGCGATAGGATCAGCTTTGGCATGCACGGCGGTCGCGCCAAGCGTTGCCACAGCGATGGTTAATAAATGATGAGTAAATCGTTTTGCATTCATGATAATTTTGTTAGAATAAACCAATTTGTTTTAGTATATCATCATCATGAATAATTTCACCATAAAAAACGGCATATTAAGCGGTGCAGAATTTATCAGCTCGCCCAATTTTAACGCACGCCCCATTAAGAACGACCAGCCTGAAGTTAGCGGCATCGTCATTCATAACATCAGCCTACCACCTAGTGAATTTGGCAAAACTGACAAGAATGGCATGCATTTTGTCAAAGCTTTTTTTCAAAATCAGCTAAACCCCGATGATCACGACTATTTTAAGAGTATTCACACTCTACAAGTCTCAGCACATCTGTTCATCGAGCGCGATGGTGCGGTGACGCAATTCGTGAATTTCAATGATCGGGCATGGCATGCAGGGCAATCAAGCTACCTTGGACGAGACAACTGTAACGACTTTACCATCGGCATCGAATTAGAAGGCGATGATTTTTCACCTTTTACCGATATTCAATACGAAGTGCTTGCCAAGATCATCGCAGCGATTCATGTAGCTTACCCTGCTACTTGCAGACACCTCATGGGACACAGTGATATTGCACCCGTTCGTAAGACCGACCCAGGTGAGTTTTTTGAATGGTCACGGCTTAGAAAGATGATTGATGAATAGCCAATATCTTCACAGATTTTCCACACTAAGCACACTTAAATTCTTTATAATACGCATTTTTTATTCTGTGAATCATCATGGCAAAATCTCGTCTGTTCCGCTCTACTTTTATCGTCAGCTCCATGACCATGCTGTCGCGCATCTTAGGATTGGTGCGCGACATGGTATTGATGGGGGTGTTTGGCGCAGGCGGATTAATGGATGCGTTCTTGGTAGCGTTCAAGATTCCTAATTTCTTACGTCGTCTGTTCGCCGAAGGTGCATTCTCTCAGGCCTTTGTTCCCGTCTTATCTGAATACAAAGAAAAACGCACTCTAAATGAAGTACAGATTCTCATCAGCCGGGTCTCTGGCGTATTAAGCTTAATCTTATTGGTTCTGACGGTAGCGGTGATTGCGCTTGCGCCTTTTGTGGTGCAGATTTTTGCCCCTGGTTTTATGAATGATCCCACCAAGTTTGATGCGGCGACTGACTTACTTCGCTTAACCTTTCCTTATCTGCTGTTCATCTCAATGACGGCGTTTTTTGGTAGCATCTTACAAAGCTACGGACGATTCGCCGCACCTGCTTTTGCGCCTGTGCTGTTGAATGTAAGCATGATTATAGGGGCATTATTATTCGCACCGATGTTCGATAAGCCCATCATGGCATTAGGCTATGCGGTTGCCATCAGTGGCATCTTGCAGCTTGTCATTCAACTGCCCGAGCTTTATCGTCAAAAACTACTGCCTGCGCCCAAAGTTGATTTTAAGCACGAAGGCGTAAAACGCATCTTAAATCTCATGTTACCTGCCATCTTTGGTGTGTCCGTCACTCAGATTAACCTACTGCTGAACACCGTGTTCGCCTCGCTGATGATTGGCGGTTCGGTCTCTTGGCTGTATGCCGCTGAGCGATTGAGTGAGCTACCTCTTGGATTGATCGGTGTGGCGATTGGAACCGTGATTCTGCCAAGTCTCTCATCAAGCCGTGCCAAGGCGGATGACGCCACCTTCAAAAAAACCCTCGACTGGGCGGCGCGTCTTATCATCCTGGTCGGACTGCCCGCATCCGTAGCGATGTTCATGTTGTCTGATGTGCTGATGAATGCGCTGTTCGTACGCGGTGAATTTAGCCAGCACGACGCCTTGATGAGTGGCATCGCCCTAAAAAGCATGGCAGGGGGTATCTTAGGATTCATGCTAATCAAGATCTTTGCGCCTGCTTTCTTTGCTGGTCAAGATACCAAGACTCCGGTCAAGATCGGTATCGTAGCTGTCTTTGCCAACATGATCTTTAGCGTGATATTCATCGGGCTGTTTTATCTATTCAAATTGCCCTTACACGGCGGTCTTGCACTTGCCACAACAGCAGCGAGCTTCGTTAACGCTGGACTTTTGTATTACTTTTTGCATAAGCGCGGCATCTGGCGCTTTGGCAGTCATTGGCGCAAGATGGGTGCACAGTTTGGCATATCTAGCCTTGTCATGGCGATCGCTCTATATCTCATCCTGCCCTACTATCCATCCGACGGTGCGCAGTGGCTGCGTGTGCTGGTATTACTTGGCATCTGCGCACTTGGCGCGGCAGTCTATGGCGCGGTACTGCTTGGTACAGGATTTCGCCCAAGACAGCTAAAACACGGCTAGATACTGATTGATTTTTGTACAAAATGTCTAAATTGTTTACAACTTCGTTACATACCTTGGCAGATAACTTGTTATAATTAAAGTCATACTAGATTTAAAAGACATTTTTAAATCTAGTAAAACCCAACAACAAGGATACTATTATGAGCCTAACCAAACCTATCAGTCAGCCTACCGCCAAAGACTTCGACCCAACCATCAACCTAGAAAAGGTTCGCGCTGAATGCCAAGAACTTGCCAAATCTCGCGCCAAAATCTCAGCCGGCGTGGCGATTATTCCTCTGCCTTTCTTAGACGTGGCGATTGATGTGGGCATGCTATCAAAGCTACTACCAGAGATTACCAAAAAATTCGGCCTAGAAGAGCCAACCGACCCGCACAGCACCGCCAGTGAGGCAGCGCGCAGACAGACCATCCAAGATCGCATCCTAGCCATCGGCGGACTGGTGGCGACTCGTGGCGTGGTTAATAAGACCATTCAAGGCTTCGGCGGTCGCATCATCGGTAAACAAGTGGCCAAATATATACCACTGGGCGGTCAGATGGTCGCTGCCACCATCGGTTACATGATTTTCAAAAAAATCGCCTTCGATCATATCGAGCAATGCTACCAAGTGGCCAAAGAAGCTCAGTTAAAAGGCCATCAAGTCTAATTAACACACTGAAAAAAGTTAACACACTGAAAAAAGACCGTCATCTGCACGGTCTTTTTGCGCATGGTGCAACTCCTTTAAGCTAAAATCAGCATGAAATTCTATAATTTTTAGAATGATTTTCGGTTATATTGTAATGAATAATAACCCTTATCATCTGCAAGTGTCTTTTGCGGATTTTAATGGTAGTTTTTCGATGTTGGCATAATAAAATATGATGTTTTATTTGAGAAAATCAGCCAAACAGGCTAAAATATATGCCACTAATTTGCAAGTGCATGATTCTTGCCCACCTACTAGCCATTTTTAGCCAAGGTAATCCCATGACTTTTGTTGTAACCGATAACTGCGTCCTATGCAAATACACAGACTGCGTGGAAGTCTGCCCTGTTGACTGCTTCTACGAAGGTCCAAATTTTCTAGTCATCAATCCTGATGAGTGCATCGACTGCGCGCTTTGTGAGCCAGAATGCCCTGCCAACGCTATTTTCTCCGAAGATGAGATTCCCGCTGGTCAAGAAGAATACCTCGCCATCAACGAAGAGTTGTCTCAAGTATGGGCGAACATTACCGAGAAAAAAGACCCATTGCCAGAACACGAAAAATGGGACGGTGTGCCAGGTAAGGTTCAATACCTAGAACGCTAATTCTGATCATATTCACAATCAAGCTCGCTTCTGCGGGCTTTTTTGTTGGCATTTTATTTTATCAGCTCGTGAACGCCTGCCCTCTTAGAATCATCAGGACTTGCCAAAGAACAAAGCCAAAAGGTCGGCATGACAATCAGCATTGGCGGTACGATAGGCTCGCTCATCTTTGGCTTTTTGGTGAGTAAATTTGCCCCAAAATCCACGCTCATGGCGTTTGTCGTGCTATCGTCCCTTGCCATTATCGGCTTTGTGTTTAGTCCCACTTTGATGCTCGCCCTTGTCTTTGCCATTTTGGTCGGTAGCCTTGTCAATGGCTGTATCACGGGGCTATATACCATTAACCCCACGCTGTACGCCCCTGAAGTTAGAAGTACAGGGGTCGGCACGGCAATCGGCGTGGGACGGATTGGCTCTATCGTCTCGCCCATTTTGGCAGGCAAGCTCTTGGATATGGGCATTGGCAAAGATGATTTGTATCTGGGGGCAAGTGGGTTTATTTTGCTTACGGTGGTGGCGCTTTATTTTTTAAAGCCAAATGAGCGTTGATTTTTATCTTATTAAATACGAATATATTTATAATCCACTATTGATTTTACGGAGATACATAAGTTTATGAATAATGAAGAAAATGAGTATTTCAATTTTATTGTTATAGGTTCTAATGAGAATTTTGTGATTGAAAATAATGAAATATCATTATGGATATCAAGATTCTTGGAGTATACTACCGATGAAATTAAAGAGTTATTTAATGGCAACTATAAAGAAATTATAAATTGCCTTGCATATATACTTATGAAAGCAATGACTCAAAAGTATATCTTGCTAAAATTGACAAATTTAATGCAAAAGATAGAAACTTAATATTATCTTTTAAGGACATGCAGGAGCAAGATATAAATTCTTATGATTCATTTGATAATCTGCAAAAACCTCAAGCGTTATTTACACTCTGATTAAAATAAAGCTTCAGCCATTCATAGGGTGTAAGGGTTTGTGTTTTACCTTGTTCATCTTTTTTGACTAAAGCACTGTGTGGTTTGATAGTATTGTAGAAGTTTAAGAATCTGTCAAGTTCTTGTTTTTGTGTGATTACTGTCGTTAAATTCTGTTTTATCATGCCACATTTGCATTAAGGTTCTAATCACTCGCTCAGCTTTGCCGTTGGTTTGTGGTCTACCAACTTTGGTGAACTTTTGATTGATGTTGTTTTGGTAACAGGCTTTGACAAATTCATGACCCTTTGTGCCTTTATACTCTGTGCCATTGTCTGAATACGCCACATCAATCACATAAGGACAAGGTCCGACCACATGCTCGGTTAAGAACTTAGCAGCACTAAATGCTGTCTTATCAGGCATGATGGCTGCATACAGCTCACGAGAATAATCATCAATGGCAACAAATAAATATTCTCTTAGGCCATTTGTAGTTTGTCCTTTAAGTAAAGGCAATCGCTTGGTATCAAAGTACATCATCTCGCCTGGGTAAGATTTGTTATAACGCTTTGCTTGCTTTTTAAGCTTGTCTTGTATTGATCTTTCAACTTTGGCAAGCCTTTTAACACCAAATCTGGCTTGTTTAAAGCGATTGTTGGTGCTAGATTGTGGTTTTAGCAGACGATGACGAGCCAGTTTTAAGACTTTGTAAATCATAGGTCTTGAAACTTTGTACTCTTCTGCCAAAGAAACAATGGTTCGCTTATCTTTGGTATAAGCATCGCAAATGGCTTGTCTTTGAAATGGCAATAATCGAGTATTTTTATGTATGTTCATGGCAGTATTATCTTATAATACTGTAAATAACGCTAGTTTGTTTTACATATTATCCTGATGTCTTGATTCATCTAAAAGCCAATCCCCAAGACATTGATAATGCCGTCCTAGAAATACTGCGTTTACACGACCTACTCATCACCAACAGACGACGCACCACCTGCCCTGTCACGCTACATGGCATATACATTCCCAAAGATGCCAAAATCACGATTAACTGGCAGTCTGCCAACCGTAACCCCCGAAGCCTTTTATCAAGCGGACAGTTTTTGAGCTACACCGAAGCCAAGCTAATAATCTGGTCTATGGACATGGCATCCATGTCTGCCCTGGTAAGCCATTAGCACAGCTTGAACTAGGACTGTTGGTAGAATGCTTAGCAGAGCAGGTAAGTAAGATTCGCCCTGCGTCTGATGACTACTTTGACCATGCCATCTACCCTGCGTCAGGTTCTAGTCGCTTAGAAGGCATGCTAAGCTAAGCCGCCACCACACCAAACAAAACACCCCAAAAGCCAAATGCTCTTGGGGTGTTTTATTAATCAGTCCTTGTCATTCTTAATCATTACCAGATATCAGACTTAATTTTCGCCTTCAATTCTGGATAATCATCAAGCTTAAACTCAGGCTCAGCGACACCTGCCTTAACTTGTTTGGTGTAATCTTTGACCAGGATAAAGACATATTTTGACAGCAGAACGATGGCAATTAAGTTAATGAAAGCCATGACGCCCATCGTCAAGTCGCCCATGTCCCACACAACAGCGACCTTCGTCACCGCACCAAAGTACACAAAGCCAAGCACAATGATACGGAATAGGGTCAATACCACAGTGTTGTTTTTAAGGAACTGCATGTTCGATTCTGCATAGGCATAGTTACCGATGATGGTTGAGAATGCAAACATGAACAAAATAATCGCCAAGAAGTACTGACCCCAACTACCCACGTGCGCCTCAAGCGCGGCTTGGGTAAGCTGCACACCTGATAGGTCGGCAACATTCTGCGGCATGGTCGCAAGCAAAATCACGAACGCTGTGCACGAACACACGATGAGTGTATCTACGAACACACCAAACATCTGGATTGTGCCCTGCTCGACAGGATGCTTAACACTCGCTGCTGCTGCTGCATTCGGTGCAGAACCTTGACCTGCTTCATTAGAATACAGACCGCGCTTGATGCCTTGCATCATGGCGATAGACACCATCGAACCGAACAGACCGCCGCCCGCTGCCTCAAAGGTGAACGCCTTGGTGAAGATCAATCCGATAATGCCTGGAATCTCGGTGATATTAATCACAATGATATAAAGCGCAACCAGCAGATAAATCGCCGCCATGATCGGTACAATAATCTCAGCGATCATCGAAACACGCTTAATACCACCAAAGATGATCGGTGCTGCCAACACCACAAGAAGCGCGCCAATGCCATGCTTATAAAGCTGCCAATCACTTTGGCAAGCATCCGTCTCGCCCACACAGCCCATTGCTGACTGAATCGACAGCGTGATGGTATTTGATTGGATGGATTGATACACAAAGCCAAAGCAGACGATCAGCGCCAGAGCGAACACAAATCCAAGCCATTTTTGTCCAAGACCTTGCTCGATGTAGTAGGCAGGACCGCCACGGAAACGCCCTGTTGTCTCATCTTTGATTTTGAATAACTGAGCCAAGCTAGATTCCGCCAATGCCGAGCACATACCAATCAAAGCGATCAGCCACATCCAAAATACCGCGCCCGCACCGCCGATGCCGATGGCAAGCGCCACGCCTGCGATGTTACCCACGCCCACACGACTTGCCAAGCCTGTAACGAACGCCTGAAATGCCGAGATGCCTTGATTTTCATCATGACCTTTACGGCTGCCGAGCATGGTTTTGACGCTCTTACCGAACAATCTAAACTGCGCAAATCCCGACACCACAGTAAAGAACAAACCTGCCGCAATGAGCATCCACAAAAGCACATCCCACAAAGGCGCGCTAAACACATTTACCGCACAATGCAGCCCATCCACAAAGGTTGGCTGCGCCGTGCACGAAAATGGATTGTCATACATAATTTCACTCCATAAACTCCAACGCTTAATTGCGTATCGTCAGTCCCATCAAAAAGGCGACAAATCCAAAAGATTGTCGCCTGTCGCCATCAAATCGCTTGATCTATTAGCAATGGGTATGAATTTATTATAAACACTTTGTAATCGGCTTGCAAATTTTTTAATATGCCAGCAATACAGTTAGACCGTATCTTTTGGCTCCTTTAAGCTTAAGAACCAATGCAACAAGATCGCCGCGAACGTCGCCGTACCGATACCGCCTAGATTAAAGCTGCCAATCATCAAGCCAAAATCGCCCGTGCCCAAGATGATGGTCACTGCCGCTACCATCAGGTTTTTATTGTTGGCAAAATTAACACGGCTATCAATCCAAATCTTCGCCCCGGCAATGGTAATTAAGCCAAACACCACAATGGATGCACCCGTCAAAACGGGGCTTGGGATGGTCTGAATGAGCGCACCAAATTTAGGAGACAGCCCCAAAAATACCGCAAACACACCCGCGATCACAAAGATGATCGTAGAGTAAACACGAGTCACCGCCATCACCCCGATGTTCTCGCCATAGGTCGTCATGCCAGTACCGCCCACACCTGCTGATAATGCTGTCGCCACGCCATCCGCCACGAACGCACGTCCTAGATATGGTGTTAGATTCTCGCCAGTCATCGCACCAACTGCCTTAATGTGACCCAAGTTCTCAGCAACCAGGATAAACGCCACAGGCGCAATGATGAGCATGGCATTAACATCAAACACAGGCGCAGAGAAATTCGGCACACCAAACCACGCTGCATTACCAATCACACCAAAATCAATCGGCGCACCCAGCCCAAAACCATTCGCCACGATGGCATAGATAATATAAGCAAGCACCAAGCCAAGCAGCAGCAACAGGCGCTGCATAAAGCCACGGCTAAACACCGCAATCATCCCCATGCACAGCAAGGTCACCAACGTCATCCACAGCTCGAACGGCTTGCCTGCGACATTTGACACCGTCACAGGCGCAAGGTTTAGACCGATGATCATCACCACCGCACCCGTCACCACAGGGGGCATGAGCTTCTCAATCCACTTAGTACCCGTACCCATCACGATGAACCCGATCATAGCATACAGCACACCACAGGCGATGATACCGCCTAATGCCACGCCAAGATTTGGGTTCGCCCCAGAGCCCGTCGCGTGCGCCGTCGCAGCCGCTACCACGCCGATAAAGGCAAAAGAAGAACCCAGATAGCTAGGCACTCGCCCGCCTGTCATGACAAAGAATAAAATCGTACAAATACCACTCATCATGATGGCAAGATTGGCATCAAAGCCCATCAATAAAGGCGCCAACACCGTTGCCCCGAACATCGCCAGCACATGCTGAATGCCCAGCATGATGCTCTGGGAAGTGGGCAAATACTCATTTGTCGCCACAGGCTGTGTGTTGATATCGCCTTGATAAGGCTGCCATTTTGGAAACCAGCTCATGTTAAAACCTTTTCTAAATTTTCCGAATTGTAATTTTGTGTATTATATCCACAGCGATTAAAATTACCAGCATTTTTTAGTGAACTTTTGCCAAATCTGCCCTTTTGTCTTATAATACCTTGTTATTTGATTTATTGACACAAGAGCCACCGCCATGACCGACCAAAAAGACTACAAAAACACCCTAAACCTTGCTGACACCCCTTTTCCCATGCGCGCCGATCTCGCCAAACGCGAACCGAAATGGCTGGACGAATGGGAAAATGACGAACTATATAAACAAGTTCGCCAAGCTAAGCAAGGCCTGCCCAAATACATCCTACATGATGGCCCTCCATACGCCAACGGTCAGATTCACCTAGGGCATGCGGTCAATAAGGTCCTAAAAGACATCATCACCAAATCAAAAAACCTATCTGGCTATGATGCCGTGTATGTACCTGGCTGGGATTGCCACGGTCTGCCAATCGAACAAAAAGTAGAACAACAAGTCGGTAAAGTCGGTCAAAAGGTAAACGCCACTGAATTTCGTAAGCTGTGCCGAGAATATGCCACCAGCCAAATCGAACTTCAAAAAGCAGATTTTAAACGCTTAGGTGTGCTTGGCGACTGGGATAAACCTTATCTCACCATGAATTTCAAGCAAGAAGCCAACATCGTACGAGCTTTGGGCAAGATCTACGATAACGGTCACATTGTGCGTGGCATGAAGCCTGTAAACTGGTGCCTAGACTGTGGTTCTGCACTGGCTGAAGCCGAGGTAGAATATCAAGACAAGACGTCTGATGCGATTTTTGTGGGTTTTGAATTGACCGACATCAAAGGTATTGCCCTTAATGAGCCGGCATTTGCTGTTATCTGGACCACCACGCCTTGGACACTGCCTGCCAACCAAGCCATCTCCATCAGTCCGCACGAGAATTATAGCTTCATCAAGACCGCTAAGGGCGTTCTACTACTAGCCAGTGAACTTGTGGAGAATGTACTAACAGAACTTGAGCTTGATAACCTAGGCGAGATTGCCACCGTTCAAGGCGATGCGCTGGAGCACAGCCTTGCTCAGCACCCGCTCATCAGCAATCGTCAAGTGCCGCTCATCCTAGGCGAACACGTCACCACCGACAGCGGTACAGGTCTTGTGCATACTGCCCCCGCCCACGGTGTGGATGACTATGTCGTCGGTAGCAAATACAACTTACCAGTTGAAAATCCCGTCGGCGATACCGGCGTATATCTGGACAACGCCAAAGTATTCGTTGGCGAGCATATTTATAAAGCTCAGCCAAAAATCATCGAAACCCTAGAAAGCACCGGCAATCTGCTCAAGCATAGCAAAACCCGCCACAGCTATCCACATTGCTGGCGACACAAAACGCCAATCATCTTCCGTGCGACCCCGCAATGGTTCATCAGCATGGAAAAAGGCGGACTGCGCCAAAAAGCCCTAGACGACATCAAGAACGTCACTTGGACACCATCATGGGGCCAAAACCGCATCGAAGCCATGGTTGAAGGTCGTCCTGACTGGTGTATCAGCCGTCAACGCACTTGGGGTGTGCCGATTGCATTCTTCACCCATAAAGAAACCGACGAACTGCATCCACAGACGTCAGAATTAATCGAGAAAGTCGCCAAAGTCATCGAGCAAGACGGCATTGAAGCATGGTTTGATGCAAATGCCAGCGACTTTCTGGGCGATGATGCCAAAGATTATAACAAAGTCACGGACACACTTGATGTCTGGTTCGACTCAGGGACGACACATTTTGCGGTGCTTGACCAAGACGGCAGCCTAACCAACCCTGCTGATATGTACCTAGAAGGCTCAGATCAGCATCGTGGCTGGTTCCAGACATCGCTACTGACCAGTGAAGCAATCTACGGTCGCGCACCATTTAAGCAGGTGCTGACACACGGTTTCGTCGTGGACGAAAAAGGTCACAAGATGAGTAAATCTCTTGGTAACATCATCGAACCACAAAAACAGATCGACAAGACAGGTGCGGACATGCTTCGCCTATGGATCGCTTCTGCCGACTATCGCTATGAGATGAGCGCAGGTCAGAAGGTATTCGCGGGCGCGGTTGATAATTATCGCCGTATTCGTAACACACTTCGCTTCTTACTTGCCAACACCAGCGATTTTAACCCTGCGACTGACAGCATTACATTAGATGAATTGGTCAGCCTTGATAAATTTATCTTACACCTAGCCAAGGACACCCAAGACACCATCGTTAAGTCTTATAACGACATGGATTTCCACCAAGTCGTCCAAGCGGTATCGATGTTCTGCTCGCAGAGCCTTGGCGGATTCTACCTTGACATCATCAAAGACAGAACCTACACCACCAAGGCAGACGGAAAGCCAAGACGCTCCGCTCAGACCGCCCTATACCACATCGCTCAAGCGGTGGTGCGTTGGATCGCTCCGATTCTGCCATTTACCGCCCAAGAAGCATGGGGCTTTATCCGCAGCGATGACACGCACAAATACGTCTTTGCTGATGAATGGTATGAACTACCAACACCTGCCATGACTGACATCACTGCCGATGACTGGAAGGCGATTTTAGATGCCAAAGATTTGGTGAATAAAGCCATCGAAGAAGCTCGCGGCGACAAAATCATCAGCTCCAACCTAACGGCCAAAGCAGCAATCACTGCAAATGATGCAACCTATAATGCCCTTGCCAAGCTAGGCGATGAAGCTCGTTTCGTATTCATCACCAGTGATGCCGCCATTACCCAAGACGAAGGCTTTGGCGTTGTGATTGCGCCTGCCGATGGTCAAAAATGCACCCGATGCTGGCACATCCGCAACGATGTAGGTACTCATGCCGACCATCCAGAGCTGTGCGGCCGCTGCATTACTAACGTAGATGGCGCCGGGGAGAATCGTCAATATGCCTAATCAAGCCAATGGCAAAGGCGCAATGAAATTTTACTTGATTGCGCTTGCTATGCTCATTCTCGACCAGCTGACCAAATATTATTTCAACAGCACATTTGAGTTACACGAGACGGTGGATGTAATACCGCCTGTGCTCAATTGGACGCTTGCTTATAATTATGGCGCAGCATTTAGCTTCTTGGCGAATGCCGGCGGTTGGCAGAAATATTTCTTTGCCATTCTAGGTTTGGCCGTGTCGATATTCATCATAAGCTATCTGCGCCAAATTCCAAAAACTGCCAAAATCCTATCATGGGGCCTGGCTTTGGTACTTGGTGGCGCGATTGGCAATGTGATTGATCGCTTCTTACATGGTTATGTGATTGATTTTATTCATGTACATTATGCCAATGTGTGGCATTATCCCATCTTTAACATTGCTGATATCGGTATCTGTGTCGGTATGGCATTGGTAGTTATTGATATGCTGTTTTTGGAGAAAAAACGACAAAAAAATCATTAACATCCTTAAATAATCACAATCAATGCTTTAAAAATTACTTGCTTTTGTCTTTGCTGTTTGGCTATAATCCATCTAAGCATCGAAACAAATCTGTCAACTTTAGTAAGATTATCAATAAAATGGCGAAAAATTGTCAATAAAACGACAATGTTCCACCACAACGAGCAAGTCAACCAATCTCATCAAACGAGATTCCCACCCAAAAGGAGCATTGTGTGCGTACCCCCCTATTACCTCTAATCGGGTTAATTGCCGTTGGCTTAACTGCTTGTAGCAGCAGCAATGGTGGCTCATCTACCCCAGCTGCACCCAGCGGCATCCCAAATACTCAGCCAAGCACCCCAACCAAACCCACACAGCCAAGTACATCAGGCATTCAAGGCACAAAAATGAACATCGCCAATAACAAGGCGGGTGCCAGCACCGCTCTTAGCAATAGCCCCAGCGTGAATCAGGTGGTGGTTAACGGTCAGGCGGTAGACTTTATCCCACGCGGCTTTCAGGTGGGCACACTTAATATAAATGCAAACAACATGGCTCGCGTTGGCGGTAGCTCAAACCTTGCTTATACTCGCTACGGCTATGTCCGTGAAAACACCAAGGGTGAAGTCTTCCTATTTGCACAAGGCACACCAACCACCAACATGCCAAACACAGGCACCGCCACCTATAAGGGTAACGGCGTTCATTTTGCCAATGGCAACGCCAACAATGTCAGAGCCAATTTCAATGTTGACTACGGCAATAAGAAGCTGACTGGCACAGTCGGCGATACCGCCCTAACTGGTGCCATTACTGGTAACACCTTCTCAGGCACAAATAAAGGCATCAGCACCAAAGGTCAATTCTATGGCGCGAATGCAGCTGAGCTTGGTGGCACCTATCGTAATGCTGATGGCAGCATCGCAGGTGCGTACGGTGCAAAAAAATAAGTCTGAATAAGGCATGAATCGCCCATTATTTATCACAAGCTTGGTAGTATGTTTATTACCAAGCTTTGTGCTTGCCAATACACCAAAAGATGAACCGTCCTTTACCCATCGCTCATTGATACACAGCGCCAGCGCCAACGAACCTGCCACCGTTGACATGCTACAGCTGACCGAAAAAGAGCTTTTGGCGGACATCACGCTATTTAATGAAGTCATTAGCCAAGCCGTCGACAGAAATGATGTGAATGGCTTACAGATTCTGCTGCCTGTTTATGCAACCGTGAGCGACAAAGATGAAATTTTGTATCTATACGCCCAAGCGGTCATACAAGAACAACAAGACATCAGGCAAGCAATTCATCATTATCAACAGATTCTACACCAAAACCCAGAGCTCACCCCCATACGGGTACGGCTTATTTTGGCATACCTTGCCAACCACCAGATTCGTCTTGCCCAAGATGAATTTAGCATTGCTAAACAAGATGACAACCTACCTAGCAATGTATTGAACAGCTTAACTCAACAATTCAAAGAGCTAAACCAAACCAAGACGCGTTTTGCCATGCGTTATTTGGATGATGACAATGTCAATAACGCCCCAAGCACCAGCCAATACCAAGACTGGCAACTGCCCAAAGCAGAATCCGCCCACGGCATAGGCTATAGCGCCAATATCTCAAAGAATCATTACCTAAAAGACCATCTGTCCTTAGAAGTGGGCGCATCTGTTCATGGTAAATATTATTGGGATAATAAAGCATATAACGATGTCACTGCCGAGATTTCACCAAGCTTATCTTATCAAAGTTTTGACGAACAATTTGGTCTTGGCATTTATCAGCAGGTGCGCCACTTTGGTAACAACCCTTATTCAACAACCCAAGGGCTAAGGTTATCCGCCCATAAACTCATTGGGTCTAGCCATCGAGGCGGTATTGAAATCGACATCGCCAATAAAAAACACAAAACAAGAACATTTTTAGACGGCACAAGCCACATGGCAACTCTAAGCCTCAATCACCGCAGCAGTCCTTATTATTATCTTGGCATTCATTTCATCAAAGACGATGTCAATGACATGAGCGAAAGCCACCAACAAGGCACGATATTTGCAGGTCTGGATAAATTATGGGGAAGTCTTGGCACAGGTCATCAAATCAGCGTGGGTAGACGCAGTTATCAAGACATAGATTTCTTTGGCATCAAAAGAGATGATTTGCGCTACCAAACCGAACACCGCATTTGGCATCAAAAACTGGCTTATAAAGGTTATTATCCAAGCCTGCATTTACGATTTGAGCGCATTGACAGCAATCACTTTGCCCACGACACAAAAAATACACAGCTTTTTTTATCAATCAATCGTAAATTTTAGCCTGCCATCATGACAAAGGGCACTTACCCGCCCTTGTTTGGTTTTTTAAATACATCCGTCTGACAGCGCTATTTTTCACCAAAACCCGGTACGCATTTTACTATAGTCGCCAGCTGTGGTAAACTTTGCGCTTATTTGTATTTGGAAAATTACATGAACATTTTACCCAATGAAGAGATTCGCATCACAGATGGCAGTACCGTCAGCCTGCATTTTGAGGTTAGTCTGCCCAACGGCACCATCATCGATTCCACTTTTGGACGAGATGAGCCTGTGACATTAACCATTGGCGATGAAAGCCTATTGGCAGGATTCGAGCAGGTACTCATCAACCTAAAAGCAGGTGACACTCGCACCGCTCATCTACCACCCGATCAGGCTTTTGGCGAATGGAATGGTGAGAACGTACAAAGTTTTCCGCGTGCCAAATTCAGCCTATCCGAGCCAAATCCCGTGGTGGGCATGATGATGGAATTTGCCGACAAAGGACAAAACACCCTAGCCGGCGTCATCAGTGAAGTGACCGAAGACGAGGTTAAAGTGGATTTTAATCATCCATTGGCAGGACAAGATGTCTTGTTTAAGGTAAAAATCTTCAAAGTCACGCCAAAAGGCGAGAGCGGACTAAAGTTCGTTTAGGTGGCGATTATAAATACAAACAAAATCGGACAACGCAGCGCTGTCCGATTTTTATTATGCCTTAAGCACTCGTTTGTGTAGATCTGCCAAGCCATCTTCCATTGCTTTTTGAAGCTCAGCGGTCAGCTCACTGCGCGTCTTATCATTTGGATGAATGGGTTTAAGTGGCAGCACATAGGCTGTGATGCCCTTACTATCGGCGACGCGGCGTAGACTGTCCGCCATCGTCCGCTTACCATAATAGGCTGCATCGTCTGAAAGGCTACCGTCCTTATCGACATAAGCAACCACAACAGGACAGATCGGCAGCCCCGTATCTAATGCTGATTGTAGCAGCTTGCCGTAGATTTTTTTGATTTGTTTACCATCTGTGGTGGTCGCCTCAGGGAAGAACACAACCGAAGACCCGCCACGCAAGAAATCAGAAATCTGATCGCTTACACCGCCGACATCGCCTGAGCCGCGCTTGATGAATAACGTCCCACCCGCTTTGGCAAGCTTACCAAAGATGAACCATTCGCCAATCTCAGCCTTAGACAAGAAGAACACCGGCGCGACCGAGCCTACGACAGGAATGTCTAGCCACGACACATGGTTAGACACCCACAGACCATGCGTCTGTGGCACAGGCTCAACCTGAACGACCTGAACGCCGAATGAGTTTACCATCTTACGGCAAAAGGTTTGGATGTATTTTGGCAAAATATCTCTAGGCGGCGCATCGAACGCCCCAATGCGCTTGGCGGTACGATAGCCTCCTGCCAAAGTTACACCCATGCCGATGATTTTTTTACCGCGATTTAGTTGAGTCTTAATAAAACCTGCCATAATCTGTTCTACCGTTTTTAGGGTATTCTAAAACTGACCATGCTATAAAACTTTTAGCCAAATTGCAAGTATTTAGTAAACAAATATTCACAAATTATTATTAAAAATAAAAAAACACCGCCCTTAGACGATGTTTTATCATAATTACGAAGTTGGTAACGGTGGTGGGAGCTCATCCACTGGTGACGCTACTGGTGCGGCAGCAGCAATGGATGATACACCATGCTGATAATCCTTGGGCTCACGCGGCTCCTCGCCATTCATGATTTGTAAGAACTGCTCACGGTCGATGGTTTCCCATTTCATCAATGCATCAACCATCGCATGCATCTTGTCATGATTCTCATCAATCAGCTTGTACGCCACGTCATATTGCTGCTCTAAGATGCGACGAATCTCATCATCAACTTTTTGTTGGGTAGCTTCTGAGATGGTGCGAGTAGAGCCACCGATATAGCCGCCATGCTCTTCTGCCTCATAGACCATGATGCCCAGATTATCGCTCATGCCGTATTTCGCGACCATGGCACGCGCCATTTTGGTTGCCCGCTCAAAGTCGTTCGATGCTCCGGTTGATTGACGATTCACAAAGATCTCTTCAGCGATACGCCCACCGAATAGGATAGACAGCTCATTTAGCATCTTATCCTTATAGTTGCTTACCGCATCCTGTTCAGGCAGCTGCCATGTCACACCCAGCGCCCAACCACGTGGCATGATTGTCACCTTGTGTACAGGGTCGGTGTTCGGCAACAGCTGAGCCACGAGCGCATGGCCTGCTTCATGATAAGCAGTCGCACGGCGCTCCTCTTCACGCAGCACCATTGATTTGCGTTCAGGACCCATATACAGCTTGTCTTTGGCATCTTCAAAGTCATTCATGTCCACATGTGACTTATTGCGACGTGCTGCGAATAGCGCTGCTTCATTCACTAGGTTGGCAAGCTGAGCACCGCTAAAACCAGGTGTACCGCGAGCCAGTGCATTCACATCAACGCCGATGGTCTGTGGTAGCTTCTTAAGGTGTACATTAAGGATCTGTTCACGACCTTTGATGTCGGGCAGTCCTACCGACACCTGACGGTCAAAGCGACCAGGGCGAAGTAGCGCCTTATCCAATACATCCACACGGTTCGTCGCAGCGATGACAATGACACCGTCGTTGCCTTCAAAGCCATCCATCTCGACCAACAGCTGGTTTAATGTCTGTTCACGCTCATCATGACCACCGCCCATGCCTGACCCACGATGACGACCGACCGCATCAATCTCATCAATAAAGATGATGCAAGGTGCGTTCTTTTTGGCTTGTTCGAACATGTCACGAACACGGCTGGCACCAACACCCACGAACATCTCAACGAAGTCAGAACCTGAGATCGAGAAAAATGGCACCTTCGCCTCGCCTGCAATCGCCTTAGCAAGCAATGTCTTACCAGTACCAGGAGGGCCAACCATCAATACGCCACGCGGGATGGTCGCACCAAGATTGGTAAATTTGGCAGGATCTCTTAGAAAATCAACAATCTCGACAACTTCCTGCTTAGATTCTTCACAGCCTGCCACATCCTCGAAGGTAACCTTTATCTGATCTTCTGAGAGCATTTTGGCTTTAGACTTGCCAAAGCTCATCGGGTTACGACCGCCCATGCCACCGCCAGAATTACCACCACTCATGCCACGCATGATTAGCCAGAACAGACCGATAATAAGCAAAATCGGGAAAGCCGCGATGAGTAGCTGAGAACCCAGGCCTTGACGTTCAGGCATGGTGCCCTGCACCTCTACATTATGCTCACGCAATAACGGCATCAACTCATCATCGCTGATGGCAGGACGCACAGTCTCAAACTCTGAGCCGTTTACTTTCGTACCCGAGATCTCTTCGCCATCGATCTTCACTTCCTTGATCTCACCTTTGGATACCGCGGTGACGAATGACGAATAATTCAGTTGATCAGCATCGGCATTGGTGCGGTCAAGATTGCTAAAAATCGCAACCACCACGCCGATAATCACCAACCATAATAAGGTGCTTTTTACCATATCGCTCACTAATTTTTCCTATCTCAAGCGCCAAGCCTATTGGGCAACGCCTTATTGTTTAATTTACCTGTTTTATATGTGGATGCTTGCTTTAAATTCAAGCCAAGCAGCAGCTATTTAATCGCCACCCAGAACATCTCTTTTGATCGTGGGCGACTTGCCGCAGGCTTGATGCTTTTGATTTTGCTGAATTTTTTTTGCATGTCAGCACGCAGTTCAGCTGAGCCCTCGCCTTGGAATACTTTCATGATCAGCGCACCGCCCTCAGGCAGCACCTTCAGCGCAAAATCCACCGCAAGCTCACACAGATACATCATGCGCGGCATGTCCACAGCAGACATCCCAGAGGTATTGGGCGCCATATCGGACAGCACCACATCAACACGTCGGCCATTCACTTCCACCATGATCTGATCAAAAACCTCTTGTTCGCGAAAATCACCCTGAATGAAAGTCACATTCTCAAGTGTATCCATTGGCAAAATATCCGACGCAATTAAAATCCCATCATCACCGACAAGCTGACCTGCCACCTGAGACCAACTGCCCGGCGCTGAACCTAAGTCCACGACGGTCATGCCTTTTTTGATAAGTCCTGTTTTTTCGTTAATTTCTAATAACTTGTAAGCAGCGCGAGCTCTGTAGCCGTCTTTTTGGGCTTTTTGCACATAATAATCATCGATGTGCTCTTTCATCCAAGCACGGCTTGATTTGGAAAATTTCTTATTGGTGATGCGAGTTGCCATAACTGATGTTAATTCTGGTCTATTTTGAAAAGTTAAACGGATAACGGCCTAGTTTACCATTTTTATGCGATAATTTGGGATAATTTCTGCTATAATGTCATTAATTTAGCAAATTTTTTATTTTGGAAATATTTATGAGTTCAAAAAAATCCAAGATGCAAGACCTAAAAGAGCTGCGCGGCATCGGTCATCGTCTAAATCCTGTCGTCATCGTTGGCGGCAGCGGTCTAACACCAACCGTCATCGAGGAAGTGGCGCGCGCCCTTGATGATCACGAATTAATCAAAATCAAAATCCCAGCAGGTTCAAGCGATGAGCGCAAAGAATGCGCCAACGCATTGGCTGAGGCCACTGATAGCGAGGTGATTCATCACATCGGACGAATGGTACTGCTACTACGCAAGAACCCAGAGCCTAATCCCAAGCTGTCGAATTTGGCACGTTTTGGATGCTAAAATCATCCTAACACCAAAACCGTTCGCTTATGAGCGGTTTTTGTTTTTTATGAGCATAGTTCATGATCATCCTAAATCATCAAAAAACATTTTGGGAAAATGCCAATCCTTCTAATATACATCTGTTTGAGCTTATCCCCACGGCCGCCAACGTCCCGAATATCTGCGTGGCGGTAAACACAAAAGGCAATGCCCTACAGCTTAGCTATCGAGTGCATTCTTGTGATTGGTTTAATACACCTAATAGCGAATGCGCCAACCCCACTCGCAAAGATTTCTTGTGGGAGGGTCATTGTCTGGAGTGTTTTTTTGAATTACAAGGTAATGATAAACGCTATTTTGAGCTGAATTATTCGATGGGAGAGTTTTATAATCTCTATCAGTTTGACGATTATCGCACGCCCAGTCACCTACCGCCCGTATGGGCAGATGGCAAGCTTGTGGTGGTACAGTCAGATTTAGACGACACCGAGATGGTCAAATATTATCATATGAGCGTTACACTAGACGATATCGCCAACATGACGATTGGCAAAATCAATCCTACCGCCATCTTGTATCGTGATGACACGCCGATTTTTTATGCTGTACAGCATGCCAATCCGCCTGATTTTCATGACAAGGCTTTTTGGCAGAATATTTAGCCTTGTCAATGCCATTTATAATGCACAAAAAGTAAAAGCCGACTGATTGTCGGCTTTTTGATATCACACAATTACTGACCATTAAGGGCAAGCATAGTACCAGTATTGGCACTTGCGTCAGTGTAACGCGTATCACGCCATACGGTATAGCCGTTGTGCTGGCTGTATGGGCTGAACTTAGTTTGGCGGTAGTCAGACACCCATTGGCTGCCATCATAAATCTGAATGTGGCCGTGAGGGTTGCGAGAAGTACGGTTAAATACCACCACATCACCAACTTGTGGCTCGTAATTGTCACTGTTAATCTTGGTGAAGCCAGCACTAGCCAGAGTACCGTGTGCGTACTGATACGCGGATGGCTTTGGTGTGAATTCGTAGCCTGCTGATTGTAGCGCTTTACGAACGTATAAAGCGCAGCGGCCGACACTTCTACCGTGTGCCGCACGTGAGGCAGCTCGTGCTGCGACGCTTGGTGCGCTACTGCTGGTAAGCTGGGCGGTGATAGAAGGTGCTTGATGGGATGAACTAAAATTTGTCGCGTTAGAAAGCGGGCTTGAGGTTGATACAGTATTAGAAACAGTATTTACAGGTTGTTGAATGCGTGATACAGAAGCGTGGTTCAATGCGATTAGCTTATTGATTACATCATCAATATTCGTTGTGGTATTGGGCGTGCTACCAACATTCACAATGTTGCCTTGGGCGATTTGAATGCCGTTTGATTGAGCGGCACTTGTTTGTCCAAAGGTCAGCCCAACAGCGGACATCAGCCAAAATACTCTTTTCATAAACTTTCCTCGCGCTTCCAAGATGTAAATTGGCATTGCCCCTTTGTCTTATCTTGGTTGCGTCTGTATGGGTTTTGATTAAAAGCTTGTGATCAGCAACGTACATCCTAGTGCGCCAGTAAATTACCTTGAAATCACACAACACGAACAATACACACAACAACAAAAGCTTTCACATCGCCTAAAAATCATATGATTTGGTTGGTAATCTGATCATAAGGCATGATACACTTGCCCTGCTGGACACCATGTCCATGGCTTTTTCGTTGTTAAGGTGAGATATGTCTGATTTAAAAAATTTCGATCATGTAGATGATTTATTCTTAAAGAACAACCAACCTAACCATCTGGCAAGCCAACTTGAGAAACAAGCGGCGGCTGGAATGAAACTTCCTGCCCATCTGGTGAATCATTTAGAGCATTTACAATCTTGCACCGCTTTAGTACAGCAAGCGCTAAAACCACTGCTACCCCAAGAAATGCTACAAGACTGTACCGTTGCTCATGCTGATCGACATCGCCTTACGGTGGCTCTGTCATCATCTACGGCTGCTAATCATCTGCGCTATCTTACTGCAAATTTTGTTCAGGCTTTACGCGCCTATGATGAGCAATTTTGTTATTTAGAGGAGTTTCGGGTGATTGTCACACCAAAACCCATCCAATCAGACTCTCGCCAAACCAGTTCAAAAAAAACCTTAAGCGAAAACACGAAGCGTATTATAACCCAAACTGCTTCGACTGTCATCCATGATGATCAATTAAAACAAGCCCTGCTGCGCCTAACCAAAGATAATTGAGTAAACATACGTTCATTGTAGTATGTAGGTCAAATATTGCCGCAATAGTTATTTCATTGTAAAGTTTTGTAAACTTTTGGCAGATTTTTTGTAGTTAAATAAGAAAAAATGTTATTTGCAAGTTAAGTCTTCCGCCCCGCCCTATCGGCTGATAAAAATTAACACCCCTGCGTAACGCTTGATAATCTCAAAGATTGACCACCGAAAATAAAACCCATCTGTTCAGAACATCAGATGGGTTTTTGATTTTAACAATTGTTAGTGACTCATTTATGAAAACTTCGCCAAACCTTGCTTAAGATTTGCCAGCGCCTTACTTGGTGAAGTACTAGAAGCTATTTATTGCTTAAATCAAACAGAAATAATCGGCTCTAAATACTCGATTGGCGCGTCCTTTCTGTTACAAAAATTTACAATTTCATAGCTACTTTCGTCAGCCAACACCGCACGAATGAGCATATTATTGACCGCATGGCCTGATTTATACGCCGAAAAGTGCGCCAAAATCGGATGTCCGATCACAAATAAATCACCCACCGCATCAAGCATCTTGTGACGGACAAATTCATTAGGGTATCTTAGACCGCCTTCGTTCATCACGGACGTGTCATCGAGCACCACAGCATTATCAAGGCTGCCACCCAATGCCAAATTACGCTCACGTAGATACTCAAGATCTTTTAGGAATCCAAAGGTGCGCGCCTGCCCAACTTCACGAGCAAAATTCGCTGTATTAAAGTCAAGTGTGGTTTTTTGGTCGGTGGATCTGATCGCTTCGTGATTAAAGTCAATTTCAAAATCCATCAAAAACCCATCATCATAAGGTGTAAACTGCGCCCATTTGTCACCATCTTCAACGCGTATAGGTTTTAGGATTTTGATGAATTGCTTGGCTTTATTTTGCTCTTTGATGCCTGCTTCATGGATGAGATATAAAAAAGGCGCTGCCGAGCCATCCATGATGGGAATCTCAGGCGCATCGACCTTGATGATTAGATTATCTAGACCACAGGCCGCCAACGCTGATAGCAGATGCTCTACCGTGCCAACACGTGCATCGCCTTGCACCAGATTCGATGACATCATCGTATCCTGCACCAAATTGGCACTCATGGGAATGCGCGCGCCGCCCAAATCCGTACGCTCAAAGACGATGCCCGTGCCAACGTCAGCAGGCGCAAGCGTCAAACTGACTTGTTTACCGCTGTGCAGTCCGATGCCGGTTGCTGTTATCTCGTTCGCAAGGGTGCGCTCATATACCATGTTTATTCCAAATGTTACAAATTATATTGCAAATAGTGTACCACTGAGTCGCAATTTTGTCATCTATCGCCCATGTAATTGCTTCATCATTATAAGGATTGGCGTTCATTCGCTGTTCACTACACCAATCACGACTACCGATAAATGACGGCTCACAAGACAATAAACAGCGTGCTAAAATGCCTTGCTCATTTAATAATGGGTCATTCATTGCGCTGGCAATAATAATTTGTTGTCCGCTCAAATCAAGCGTTAAACGACAATCATACGCACTGGTTTTATAATTGCCGTTCTTGGCGTTGGTCTTTCTCATGCGACTGGCTTCCCCTTCACTCCAAAGCGTGGTAAAACTTGATAATGAGTTACCCACTGTATCAGCTTTTAGGCTATAACCCCCAAAGAATTGCCCCGCTTCACTGGTTGCCCATGATTGATTCTTTACCGTACCACTAATAAACCTATCCAAGATAATCTCTGTTGTAGCGTCTTTGATGATAGGGGAATTATTAACTGGTTCATGATGAAAATTTAGATAATCCGCTTTTTCCCTGCCCTTTAGGTTTTCTTTGGCATTTTGCCATTCTTGCACGTCTTGGATAAACTGCTCATAAATGCGCTGGCTATGCTCATAAATGGCTTTGTAGGCTAAGCGGTTAACTTGTGTTTTACCTGCACCTGATGGGGCTTGGGTAAGCAAAAATAAGCTTGCGGGCTTATGCTCATAACCCATAGGGGCATTAACAAAAATTTGCCCAATGGTGGATAACGCCCCTAATACGCTTTGCCCTGCCATGCTGTGCGGTGTTTGGCTATACCAAGCGATTTTCTCAACTACGCTTTGTAAATTCCCAAAGGCTTGCACTGGGTAAGGGTTGCACCGCTCAACACCCACGCTAAGCGGTTTTACTTCGCCCCATGCTTGTGTATGGCGTTGGGTGTTGGTTTCATCTGATAGCAGTTCATCAAGTGATTGGCTTTCTAGTGCTGTGCTAACGTCTGCAATGGTGCTGATGACTTCCACGCCTACAATGCTTGCCAATCTATCTATCAAGTCTGATTGGTCGTGGGTGGTCAAGGCGTATTGTGGGCGGTGGGCTTTTACCATTTGGGCAAAACAACCACCTGCAAAGCTGGGCAAGGTTAAGACTTTAACCGACTTACCGCCAAGCATTTGCAATGATAATTTATAAGCGTTATCTATCCCAATAACCGCCAAGACAACTTCCCCCGTCAAGCGATTTTTGATTAGCGGGCATTAAGCAAGCATGATTTTGGTAGTCTCTTGCCATGTGTGGGCGTTGTTCGGTGCTTGGATAGCAAATAAGGTTATCTATTTCCCCCGCTGGGTTAATCATAGGGAATACCAAATCAAAACCGCCATCATGGTCATAACGCCTTACCTGCTCAAATGGCAAATGAAGTAAATCGTCATGGGTAAGGCTCTCATCGCCTTTGGGTGCTGGCAAAGTCTCATAAATTAATGGATTATGATTGCTCATTCTCGCCCCCCATCTATCACGCCCAAAGCGTAACCGTGCATTATTGGGCTTGTGCTGGTGTCCCATTCATCAGTAAACATTGTGTATTTAAATCGCCCAATGCTAACTTCTGGATAATCTTGTTTAAGCTGGGTAGCGAACGTGTGGGCAGTGTCAAAGTCTGTAAATTCTTTAAAAATGCCTAGTTCTTTGCATTGCACCAAATAGATAACATTGCTAATCATCTTACACCCCTTGCCGTCATACCTTTTAATGTCTCTAGTTCATCATTGCCAACTTCAGCCCATGCATTAACATGACTTTGGGCGGCTCGGGCGATGCTTTTTATCATTCGCGGGCTAAGGTTTCCATACTGGATTAGGTGCATTAGGTCTTGAACGTCATCAAAGGCGGTTATCATGCCTTGTAGCACGTCTTTGGTGTTTAGCAGGTCAAAAGGGGTTAGGTTAGTTTTGGCGTGGCTCTGTGGGGCTTGTGTGCTGTTTTGTGCGGTCATGATTGACGCTCCTATGTGTTTAGTTAGTGATACCACCCCATTAATAGGGTGGCGGGTCTCAACTACCGCACATATACGGCTGGGGCTATTTCCTTTCGGTTTTGTATTTACCCCTATCAACCCGCCATAAACTGATGATACTGTGCAAATATCTTGTAATGACGGTTTATTTACACCTGTGGAATGTCTAGGCGTAAAAATAGCCAATGTATGGCGGTTTGGCTGTACCGATATGTGTTTAGTAGTAGCGGTATTATCAATCACGCCCGCTACTTTGGCAAGTGAAATAAATTCACGGTTTGCCAGTATTTCATTATTTAATTTCATGATATAATTTACCTGCAATATCGAATTAAAAAACGTTGGTTTTTATCGCTCCTAGTGAATGGTTAGGGGCGTTTTTTTATGCCTACTTTTTTTGGGTGCTGGCGTGGTCTGCCAGCTTTTGAATTTGGCTGGCGTGAACTTCTAGCCTACTGGCGATTTTATCCAGCGCATTTGATACACGGCTGTTATTGCTGGCTTGGCTGATTTGTTTAAGCACGGTTTGACTGGTGGTTAAATCATCAGATAGTTTATTTAGATAGTCTGATAACATGGTTTATTCTCCTGTTTATTGGTGGTTGGGTTGTTTTTAGCACTTGGTAAACTCTCCCCCGATACTGCTCGCAAAATTACCGTCATGGGGTGGTTTCTCATTGCGCCAGTTAAATGCCTTGCTTGGATTTTAAGGCGTGGCAAGGTTTGCGCCCCAAACGCTTTCAATCTCGCCCGCCTTAACTTTGGCAATATAATCACGTTCTAGCCAATATGATGAAAACCGCTTACCATTTGGTAGATTAATCAAGCAACTTTGAACGGGTATTCCATAGATTAACCGTAAATCACTAACGCGCTGGGGTAGGCAAAACATATTAAAAAGCTTGTAGGCTTTTTGATTGTCTAGGGTCTGCCCCGTCATCAGATAATCAAAAATGGCTTTGCGCTGGCTCATGCTTCCCCCTGTTGGTTGTTTAACCATGTATGAATATCGCTGTTACGCCATACGGTCACGGTCGGGCTTAGTTTGATTGGCTGGGGGAATTTGCCAGCCTTTACCCATGCCCAAACAGTGCTTTTACCGATTGGCAAGAATGGCAATAGCTGGGCTAATCGGCTCATGCCGTCTTTGGGTAGGCTGGTTTGTGAATTGCTTTGGTTCATGTGATACGCTCCTAAACTGTGGTGGATTTAGGACGTATTGTAGGTGGTGGATAAAAATAGAAAAATCCCCGAACCACTAAGGATAAGGGGATAAACGGGTATTTTATACGTTTGGGGGTATTTATTTTTTAAAGGTTAGGGGTATTTCTGTTGGTGCGTTTTTGGGTGTTCGCCCGCTCTTTGTGGCGTGTGGTGGCTTGATGTCTTGCAACCAATTCGCCAAACTTTCATCACGCTCTGGTAAATCGCCAGGTCTAGCTTCAAGTAATATAGATTTGATATGTTGCACCATGTCATTTGTTCTGATTTGTTGGTTTACGTCCATTTGCCAGACGCTATTAGCAATCGCACGCGCAAAATCTTTGGTTTTTTGTTTGTCGTGGTTATATTTTTCGATACCTTTTAAGTCACTATCCACACTAGCACCTTGTGGCATTTGTTCAAGCTGTTTTTGTAACTCTGCAATCTGTTTGGTTTGTTCTGCTATGATGTCATCTTTGGCGGTTATCTTGTCATGCAAATCATCAATATAAATACAAGTATCTACACCACCCGTTCTAAATTCAATTGATTTATAATTATCGTTTGTCATCTTTGCCTGTTGCTCAAGCATAGAAATTTTATTTTCTAGGTCAGCTCTTGATGGCTGATTAAAAATAGTGTCTAATTCAGATTTTAAAAATACAACCTTATTTCTAAAAATGGTAAATTCTCTGTGTTCTGGCGGAATATCATCACAATATATTATATCAAATTGGTATTTATTGTTTTCATCATTATAAAATCTATACCAATCTAAAGAAGTTAAAGGCGTATTATCAGAAAAGCACAAGCTATTCCATATTTCATCACTAAAAATTAAATAATCATTGATATATTTTTTACCAATATCTATTCTCTTTGCTTTGTGGTTATGTTTTTTTTTTGGTTCGCCATTTTGCATTCTCTCAAAATCATCAAGAATATTTTCTGCAAATTCCAACACATTACTTTCATTTATCTCAAAACCATAATCCATTTTATACTGCATAACAAACCTATTAAATGGATATAGTGGGCGTAATTTCCCTAATTTTATCCATTCGGATAATAACCCGTTAAGTCTTTTCTCGCTATGTGTTATTAAGGGGTAAAACTTACTTACGCCCTTATCTGTCAAATACTCTGCTATATCATCAATATTTAAAAACTCTTTAAAATCATAAATTTTCATTTCACACCTTACCATACCTTAACAAATAAAAGTGCAAGGCGTGGCGGTCTAAGGTATGAAAAATAACCGCCTTTCGGTAGCTACTCCTAGCCTTGCAAAACTGATTAGCCGTGATTTAATAACCACTCTTTAAAAAATATATCGTCAATCTCATACACACCATTACTAACCTTGAATAACAAGCCTTTTTTGGATAGCGAACGTATGGCGGATTGTATGTGCTGATTGCCAATATCCACGCCCAAATGCTCAGTTAATTTGTCTTTGGTGGTTTGGCTGTATAGCTCGCCTTGCCCTGTGGCAATGTGGGTTAATAGGTGCTGTTGTATGGCGGTCAAATCGTGATAGATAACCGAATAATCTTGGCTTGCCTGTATCTCGTCCAACAGCTCATCTTTGGCGGTTGTAATGTCTAGCATGGGATTTAGTGCCATGCGTTCAATCAATGCCCTAGCCATTTGTGGGCTTTTGTTCATAGCAACAAACGCACTCCATAGCCCATTATTATCCAAATCCCTTTTAGTGGTGTGATAAAACACGCCCGCCAAATGGTCGGTAAATGCCTTATCCAAATCAGGAAAAGTTAAATTTTGCCCATAATAAAAAAATGGGGCGGTGCTTGATGAAAACATAAGCCGTAACTGCTCACGGCTTGAACCTGTAAAGATGACTTTAATTTTATCCTTATTGGTGTCTAAGGCGGTGCGCAAACTGGCTATGATGGGGTAATGGCTCGCCCCTGCTAATGCCTGTATCTCGTCTAGTAGCAGTAATATGGGCTTGCCCTGCCCTGCTAGGGCGTTTAGGCTGTGTAGTAGGTCATCATTGCCCAATGCCTGTAATTCGGCTTTAAAGCCTTGTATCTCCACGCTTGATAGGTGGCTTAGGCTTTTGGCTATCTTGCCTTGGCAAAAGGCGTTAAGCTCATAAATAAAGCGTTTTTCTACATTCTCGCCATTATCCAAAAAGCTAAAATAAAACACCTTGTAATCATACTCTTTGGCAAGGGGCGTAATGTCTTTTAACAAAAATTCGGTCTTGCCCTTTCGTCTTGGGGCAAAAAAGGTTAGGGCATGGGATAAACCGCTATTAAAAAGGCTTAAAACCTGCTCGGCTAGGGCGGTGCGTGGGTAATGCCAAATGTCTTTCATGGGGGGGCTTAGGTAGTCTTAGATTGTCTTAGATGATAGCAAACTAATTAGTTTTTAGCAATCTAAAACCATCTAAATTGCAATAATTCAAATATAAAAAAAGCTCCAAACTGGGGCTTTTTGTTTTAGTGGCTCATTGACAAGCGTGTTCTATCAGCTTTGCCCATTCTTTCATCATCTGCACGCGGTAGGGCAAGTGTTCCGCCCCATTGTATGCCATGCTGACTTTATCCGCTTTGGCATGGGCTAATTGTAATTCTATACACTCATGATTGTATTGCAATTCATGTAATTTGGTGCTGGCAATGCCCCTAAACCCGTGTCCTGTCATTCGTCCTTGATAGCCCAAACGCTTTAACGCCTGTGTTAGAAAATTTTCACTAACGGGCTTTTTGGTTTTGGGGTTATAAAACACAAATTCATCACTTAGCCCCATTGCCTTAATTTGGTGTAAAATCTCTATGGCTTGTGGGGCAAGTGGTACGATATGGGGCTTATCCATTTTCATGCGCTCGGGCGGTATTCGCCAAAGGTAGTTATCCCAATCAATTTCCGCCCATTGCATAAAGCGCATTTCTATGGTGCGCACAAAGGTCAGGCAAATAAATTTAAAGGCAAGTTTTGTAAGCGGTTCACAAGTGGAATGATGAACATGGGAAAAGAATTGGGGTAATTCGTGAAATTCTAGGCGCGCAAAGTGTTCTTGTTTTCGTTTGGTTAGGCGTTTTTCCAGCCCGTCTGTTGGCGGTAGGCGGTCATATAGCCCCTTATCCCTAGCATGGCGGAATATTGCCCCTATTTGCCTAATGGCTCGTTTTGCCATGTCATATGCTCCACGCTTTTCAATGCGTTTGGCAATATCTAGTATCATTACAGGCGTAACAGCGTTTATGTCCAAATGGGCGATATGTGGGGCAATGTCATTATTATATTGGCTCAAATCCTTTTTGTGCGTAACTTTTGATACGGTGTATTTGCCCTTATTGATTGGGTTGTTACGGTCTCTTTGGGTGTGGTATTCGTTCGCTATATCGCCAAATAGCACCGTATTAGGCTTAGCGGTCTTAGGGTCTATACCTTGTGCTAGCTTCTGTTTTATCTCCAAGGCTTGTAGGCGTGCTTGTTGTAGGCTAATTGTAGGATAACGCCCCAATGTGATATTAGTTTGTCTGCCATGATAGCGATAGGCAACCAACCAAACTTTTGTCCCTGTTGGTCTTACTATTAATTGTAAGCCGTTGCCGTCTGAATACTTATCAGGCTTATTTGGGGTGCAATCAGTGGACGGCTTTAACCGTTTTATGGCGGTATCTGTTAGCATGATTTGCCTTGTTTGTTGGTATAAGGATTTTTATACCAACAAATATACCAACAAAAAACATAGATTTCAATAGATAGCCATAGACTACAAAAGACAACAAAAAGGCTTTAAACCTTGAAAAATAAAGGGCTATCGCACGATTGTGGATAGCCCTGGATTGTTGTTTGGTAGGCGTAAACGGACTCGAACCATCGACCCCCACCATGTCAAGGTGGTGCTCTAACCAACTGAGCTATACGCCTAAAGTGTTGCTATTTTAACAAAGTTTTGAAATTTTGCAAGTATTTTTTTAAGTTCAATCCAAAGCATGTATATTAATCGGTGTCTTATACGGTCTATTGGGCAGCTCTTGCACCAGTTTGGGCACCAGATAACCCGACAGACTCTCGAGCATCTGCCAATAAATCTCAATCGCACGCTCAATCAGCAAATCAAAATGCGCCGCCCCCTGAACTTTATCCAACACGTGCAAATAATAAGGTAAAATCCCTGCATCAAATAACGCATGACTAAGCTCAATCAACGTCTGAGCGTGATCATTCACACCCTTTAGCAGAACCGTCTGATTTAATAAGACAACGCCGGATTCTCTGAGTGCGCGGCATTTTTGCTTAAGAGATCCATCAATCTCGTTGGCATGATTAATATGCAACACCATGACGATGCTTTTTGGTGAAGCTTTTAGCAGGCTTAGCAGTTCATCATCCACACGATTGGGTAGCACCACAGGCAGACGTGTATGAATGCGGATGGTCTTGACGTTTGGGATGGCGTTTATGGCATCGAACCAAGCTGTTAGGCGTCTATGATTTAAATTCAGCGGATCGCCACCACTAAAGATCATCTCATCAACATCTGGGCAGCTTGCCACATAGTCGGCAATACGAGCGATCTCTTGAATGCTTGGCATGTTCGCATGATAGTCAAAATGCTGACGGAAACAATAACGACAATGCACCGCACACGCCCCCGTTGTGGTAATCAGCACACGGTTTTTGTATTTATGCAGCAGACCCTTAATTGGATTTTGCTCATTCTCTTGTAAGGGATCGGCAGTATAGCCAGCGCTTACCACAGTTTCTTTGATGTCTGGCAGAACCTGCAGTAGCAGCGGATCACTTGGATCACCTTTTGTCATCTTTTGAATAAAGGCTCGCGGCACTCTTAGCCCAAAACCCTTAGGCTGATAAGGCGCATCTGGACACTCTATCTCAAGCAAATCACACAATTCAGCCACATCCGAAACACCGTCAGCCAATTCACTTTGCCAATCACCGTAAGCAGAATCAACATCAATGGTCAATATTTTTGAAAAATCATTCATTATCTTTTGACAATATTCAACAAAACTATATATAATGTGCTGTTTAGCGACATTTGCGAAATGCTGGGTATTATATCGCACTTTCGCCAAAATTTATTTTTCTTTTTTAAAGGTAATCATCATGGCAAGTTATTCTACCAATGATTTTAAAGCTGGCCTAAAAGTCATGCTTGACGGCAACCCATGCTCAATCATCGAGAACGAATACGTTAAACCTGGTAAAGGTCAGGCCTTTAACCGTGTTAAACTTCGCAACCTAAAGACAGGTAAAGTTTTAGAACAGACCTTCAAATCTGGCGACAGCCTAGAAGGTGCTGACGTACTAGATACCGAAATGAACTATCTATACAACGATGGTGAGTTCTGGCACTTCATGCACCCTGAGACTTTCGAGCAAATGCAAGCTGACAAGAACGCCATGGGCGATGCAGCACAATGGCTAAAAGAGAACTCAAACGCACTTTGCACCATCACTCTATTCAATGGCGCACCGCTAAGCGTTACCCCACCAAACTTCGTTGAGCTACAAATCGTAGAAACCGATCCAGGTCTGCGTGGCGACACCTCTGGTGGCGGCGGCAAACCTGCACGTCTAGAGACTGGCGCGGTGGTGCGTGTACCACTATTCGTACAACAAGACGAAATCGTAAAAGTCGATACTCGTACTGGCGAATACCTATCACGCGTGTAATATATGATGCACACCCATAAAAAATCCCCAATACTTCATTGGGGATTTTTTTTGCTTAGTGCTATTGCTTAGCAATCAATCTTAGGCATTCTGACACCATCACCATGCCCACCACAGACGTAACTGCGACTGCTGAGCCGTAACCACCACAATTCAGACCGCTTTCACACGCTGTTGCCATTTTTAATTGTTCGGCTAAATAGACGCATTTGATACCGAATTTGCCTTTTGATTGGCTAATATTTTTTTCTTTGAGTTTGTTTCTTAATTTTGCCAATAATGGATCTTGGGTTACGTCTGTGAGATCGTCAACTTTGATTTGCGTTGGGTTAATTTTACCACCCGCCCCACCAGAGACGATGAGCTTAATTTTATTAAATCGGCAATGCAGCGCCAAAGCAAGCTTGGCATTCATGTCATCGACACAGTCTAACACGATTACATTTTTACCTTGAGCAGCCAGGGCTACTGCCTCTTCTTTATTGGGTAGAATCTGCTGAACGTTATCTACGGTCAAAAAATCATCAACCAGATTCAGCTCAAGATTAGGATTGATTTGCCTAAGTCGTGCCGCCATTACCTCAATCTTCGACTCTCCAAGCGTACCATCTAAGGCAGGCAGCTGGCGGTTGATGTTACTCTCAACCAATACATCCAGATCGACCAACGTAATCTGCCCCACCCCTGTTCTTGCCAGACCTTCTGCTGCCCAAGAGCCCACGCCACCAACACCAATCACATAAACGTGAGCATTGATAAATTTCTCAAATCCATCGCCATAAAGCGTTCGCGTACCAGTGAATCGTCGAGCGGTTAACATGTCATTCATCATTCATATACCCAATTTTGGTGCAGCGCCTCATTGCTGTTCTGCCATAGCTGCCTAGCCAAATTCTCTTTATCCATATCAAACATCGTCGCCAACTCATCAAGCACATACACCAAATTAGCAGGTTCATTGAACGTGCCCAAGTGCTGGCAAGGCACCGGCATCATGTCGGGGCAGTCCGTCTCAATCACGAATGCCTCAGCGCCATATCGCTTAAACACATTCATCACAGAATTGCGTAATTTCTTAGCATTGGGGTTGGTGATTTGCCCCGTAATACCAAGCTTAAATCCCATCTTCACAAAAGCTAAAGCCTCTTGTTCGCCGCCACTAAAACTATGAGCGATACCACCCTGAACGCTGGCGCGGTATTTATGATCTTTTAAAATCTGCAGGACTTGAGCGTGCGCTTTGCGAATATGTAATAAAATCGGCAAATCATGGTGTTTGGCAAGATGAATTTGCTCAATAAAAAACCGCTTTTGCTTTTCAAAAATATCTGACTGCGCCAAGGTTTTTGGATAAGTATCTAGACCAATCTCAGCAATGGCGATACTGCTGTACTTCCTAATAAAATCATCAAGCAACATCAGGTCAGAATCCGACTGCTCCATGATGTACAAAGGATGAAGTCCGAACGCCAAATGAGCCTGAATGCCTTGATGGCTGCTCTTGGCAAAATCCGCCATTTGGGATTTGACTTTTACCATCTGATGAAAATATTTCGCCAAAAAACCAATCAACACCAGATGCCTAATGCCCTGTTCATGAGCACGTTCAGTCATCAACCTGCGATGTTCATCATACTCAGGCACGTCAAAATGCGTATGCGTATCAATAAGTCTAATCGTCATGTTGCGGCTTTTTTGAGCTGCTGCGTCTCGGCAGTATCAATAAAGCTGCAGCGAGAGCCAGTTTGAACAATGTTGATTTCTTCATGGTTTCTTGCGTTTTTTAATGGGCTTAAATACCTGCTCATCCAAATGCTGCGGCATATCATTCAACAATGAAGTCGAATGATATGGCACCAGTGCGGACGGCACAACATTACGCGCAGCGTCGATGTGCTTAATTGAGTCATCAAAGAAGATATGCGGTGCAAAGGTTTGCAGTACCTTCGTCTTATTTAGACCACCCAAGAAAAAAGCCACGTCAACACTCACACCCCATTCACGCAGCGTCTTAATCGCTCGCATGTCAGCAGGTGCATTTCTGGCAGTAACCAAGGCAATACGGATCGGATTATGCACCGCATCTTCGGTCTCATTGGGTAATTTATTTTGTAGCTTAGAGAGCTTAATAAGAAAATCCGCATAAGGGCCTTTCTCCATCGGCAAGTCAGCCATCTCATCCTCATGATGGTGAAATGCCTGCAATCCTTGCTGCTTAAATACCAGCTCACCCGCCTCATCAAATAACACAGCATCCCCATCAAAGGCGATGCGAAGCTGCTCAGTGTCAAGCTCTGACGTATCGATCGGAGTCGCATCAAGAATCGCACAAGCGCAAATGTTCGCATCCGCCACTTTCTGGGCGTCTTCGCGATTGGTCGTTAAGAATAAGTCAACATCAAAATCCTTAATATAATCCGCCACCGAAGCGCCAGAGATAAAAGCAGATCGAGTGATGCCTAGCTCATGTGTGCGAATGGCATTAAGCACCTGTATACCCATGTCTGGCGTAGATTTGGAAACGATCACCACCTCAACAAAGGGTGATTCATCATGATATTCCTTATCGTCCTGATACCGATTTAAATTCAAAAGCGCCTTAATAAGCGGATAGCCTGTTCCTTGATTTAAAGATTCATTCTCGCGCAAATGCATATATTCACGGAATTTCTTGGCAGCCGTCTCTTCGTCCTTTTTTGTTAATTCAATCAGTTTGGCTTCCGCTTCGGACAAATCAAATAAGGCTGTCGCCGAAATCGCCACAATTAAAGTCTGAGAAAAATCTACCGCCATACCATCCCCTTTCTAACATTCTATACGATATAAGTGACCTTGTCTCTCAGTCACAACACCATGTGTATTGATGACAATTTGAAAATTATTGTTGTTATTCTTGGATAAGGTACAATATTTGATATTGCCATAATTCCCACGCGGCTTACCCGTATCACCCATGAATTTCATATAATTGCGTGATAATGAGGCATTCATTTTAATTATACCATGTTTTAAATACAAAGATTCGCTGCTAATTATATAATCTTTGGCGCCTAATCTATTGTCTCTATCATTATCTACGAAGACAACAAATCTTTCTTGAGCACTCCTACTGCATTCATTCTCGCTATTCATAGCACAAATGATAACATCCTTACCTCTTGAATAACTCTCTATCTTTGCCAAGCGAATTGCTTCATGAAGGTGTTTCCTTGTTGTATGTGATTCCATACGCTCAAACAGAGCGGGAATCATAGGGTAAGCAAAAAATAGTAACACAGAAACAATCAATAGGACAACGATTAATTGAATGAACGTAAATCCAGATTCTGCTTTTATCATAATATCGCCATACCTAAAACCCCCAACTTTTCAGTCAGGGGTTAGGAT
>NZ_AOMT01000022.1 GCF_000696305.2 Moraxella bovoculi 237 | reverse complement strand
GCGGATTATCGGCACTTTTGAAAATGCTGTCAATAGCCAAAATCGCCATTTGATGCAAGATTTAGCACAAATTTTGGATAAATCGGTGGCGGACAAAGTCGCAGGCAATAATAACGCCTTGGCTAATGCATTGATTGGTGACACCATCAATCACAACCAAGCCGACCTTGCCAACTTTGCGACCAATTTACAGCCCCTGCTATCAGGTTCAGTTAACCGTATTGTGGCAGATGGTGCGTCAAACTTTGGTCGTGCTGTGTTTGAGCGAGAGTTCGACCCCAAAAAGACCGTCTGGGCAAAACTCATCGGCAATGAAAGCAATCTTGATAAGCATGAAGGCGGTCTTACTGGCTTTGATGGGCGTGAGATGGGCGTGATTATCGGAGCGGATACCCATATCGGTCAAGGCAGTCTGGGCTTGGCGGTCGCATACAGTCAGCATGATATTGACAGCAAAGGCTTTGTTAGACATCATGCCGACAGCGATACCATCATGGGCTTTGTCTATGGCAATCAAAAAATGGGCAATACCACTGCCCACGCCCACATCGGTGCAGGGGTAGCCAGCATTGATGGCGAGCGTCATATCGCCCATACAGGCAAAATCGCCAAATCCGACCATGATGCCAACATCATACAAGCAAGCCTTAGCGTATCGCATCAGATTGGTACCGATGCACGCCACATCGCCCCATTTGCCAAAGTAAACTTCACCCAAGTCAAATCCGATGGCTATACCGAAACAGGGGCGGACGCTTATAATCTGGCGGTGTATAAGGCGACTTATCAGAACTTTATCAGCACGCTTGGGGTGCGTGGTCATGCTGCCATCACGCCACGCCTTAGCCTAAATGCCACCGCTTCTGTTGGCGTGGATAATGGCGATGTCAGAAGCAATACACAGGCGAGCTTATTAGGCTTTGACGGTCATCGCTTTGGTGTGTTGGGTCATGAAGTTGGCAAGGTTATCAGCACGGCAGGTGTTGGCATATCTTATAAGCCAACCGCCAACAGCACGCTATCACTCAATTATCAAGGTCAATGGCGTGATAATTACGACAATCAAGGCGCTGCACTGGGCTTTGAGATGAAGTTTTAATTCAACCTCACACCATTCACCCTGTGCTAAGTGCTGTCAGAAATCCTGCCAGAATTAGTACTAAACACAACTTAAAAAGACTGGACTCCATCATGCAGTCCAGTCTTTATTTTTTTGAATACATCAGCAGAACATCGAATCACCATACTCAAAAAAACATACCAACTGGTCGGTATTTTTTATAAATGATTTTTGGCATTCACTGAGAAAATTACAGAAAAATCCACACACTAGCAGAAAAATTTGCTAAACTAAGACTCATTTAATAATATTACCTGATGGTATGGCGGACTTTTCTCACCTTCTACCGACACAATTCATCCTGTATGGCGATGATGGCTATGACAGCCATGTGATACGATTACTACTGGAAGAAAAACAACTGTCCTACGAGCTTGCCTTGGTCAAGGACGAGCGCCCAGACGAGCTTGTCGAGCTTAATCCTTACGCCACCCTTCCCATCTTGGTGGGACGAGACCTCACGCTTTATGAACTCAATACCATCTTTGAATACCTAGAAGAGCGACACGGCGCAGGCAAACTATTACCCGACACGCCCAAAGAGCGGGCGATGGTTAGGCAGTTAGCATGGCGATTACAGACCGACTGGCTGACGCTGGGTAGAACGCTATTGACTCACCCAGACAGCTTCAACCCACAAACCGCCCTCATCGCCAAAAAATCGCTGTCAGACTCTTTGACTACCCTATCGCCCATTTTTGTCAAGCATGAGTATTTTTTGTCCGAAAGCTTTGGGTGGTGCGATGTCATCTTAGCCCCCTTACTTTGGCGATTACCGAGCATGGGTATTGAGCTGCCAAGCACGCTGTGCAAGCCGCTGTTAGCCTACCAAGATCGGTTGTTTTCACGCCCAAGTTTTAAAAACAGCCTAAAGAGCCGTCCAAACTTTCTGGATAAATCAGACCAACTCATTTAACATCACCTCTTTAAATCAACTGACGGAGCCATCATGACTTTCACACCAAAACGCCCTTACCTGATTCGAGCGATGCACGAATGGCTTGAGGATAACGAATTGACCGCTTATCTCATGATTGATGCCACGCATGGCGACGTGGTTGCACCACTTGATTATGCCCAAGAAGGTCGTCTGGTGTTGGCAGCATCTTATCAAGCAACCAAAGACCTACACATCGATAATGAGTCCATTTCTTTTGCAGCGCGTTTTGGTGGGGTATCCCAAGATGTTTGGATCCCGATGGCGGCCGTGCTTGGCATCTATGCCAAGGAAGACCCCAGCGAAGGATTCTTCTTTGACCCTAGCGAATATGCCAACATCACAACACCAGACCCAGAGCCACCGACGCATTCAGGTCTAAAATTCGTTGATTAAACTCAATCTCCTTTAGATCAAGCCAAGCACTCCTTGGCTTGATTTTTTTACGTGATTTTGTGGGCAATTTACGGTAGAATTAACCATTTTATTATATAACTTTATAAGGTACATCATGACAGCCAAACGCCAAATTCTTGTTACCAACGCCCTACCCTACGCCAACGGCTCTATCCACATGGGGCACCTTTTGGGCTATATCCAAGCCGATATTTGGGTGCGTGCCATGCGGTCTATGGGGCATGACGTGATTTATGTCTGTGCCGATGACGCTCACGGAACGGCGATTATGCTCCGTGCCGAAGCAAACGGTATCACGCCCGAAGAGCAAATCAAAGGCGTGCAAGTAGAGCACGAACGAGATTTCGCTGGCTTTGGCGTGTCTTTTGACCACTACGACAGCACGCATAGCAAGACCAACCGCAAGCACAGCGAAGCGATTTACCTTGCCAATCATAAGGCAGGCAACATTGCCATCAAGCCCGTAACTCAGCTATTCGACCCTGAAAAACAAATGTTCCTATCCGACCGCTTTATCAAAGGCACCTGCCCCAAATGCAAAGCGGACGACCAATATGGCGACTCATGCGAAGTGTGTGGCACAACCTACAACGCCACCGAACTTATCAATCCGCGCTCCACCCTAAGCGGTGCAACGCCTGTGGAAAAAACGTCCGACCATTACTTTTTTAAATTGCCAAACTTCACCGAATTTTTGCAAAAATGGACACGAGATGACGGACGACTGCCTGTTTCTATCGCCAACAAATTGGACGAATGGTTTGAGGCTGGGCTTGTCGACTGGGACATCAGCCGAGACGCTCCGTATTTTGGCTTTAAAATCCCTGACACGGACGACAAATATTTTTATGTGTGGGTGGACGCTCCGATTGGCTATATGGCAAGTTTTGAAAACTACTTGACCGCTCACCGCCCTGATGTGTCATTTGATGATTATTGGAGTCCCGACAGCACCGCCGAAGTGTATCATTTTATTGGCAAAGACATCGTCTATTTCCACGCCTTATTTTGGCCTGCCATGCTCACAGGGGCGAATTATCGCACGCCCACGAGCCTATTTGTCAATGGCTTTTTGACCGTCAATGGCGAAAAAATGAGCAAATCTCGTGGCACATTCATCAAAGCCGAAACATACCTAAACCACCTAAATCCTGAATATTTGCGTTATTATTTTGCGTCCAAATTGTCTGATAAAGTAGAAGACAGTGATTTAAATCTTGATGATTTTATCACCAAAGTCAACTCCGACCTTGTCGGTAAAGTCGTGAACATCGCCAGTCGCTGTGCTAAATTTATCAACACCCAATTTGATAATAAATTGTCCGTTACCTGCGCCGAGCCTGAATTGGTAAACAAATTTATCCAGGCTGGCGATAGTATCATCAAGCACTACGAAAGCCGTGAATTTAGCACCGCCATTCGTGAGATTATGGCACTTGCCGACCTTGCCAATCAGTACATTGACGACAAAAAACCGTGGGCGGTTGCCAAAGAAAACCCGAACAGTAAGGACGTCCAAGACATCTGCTCTGTTGGGCTAAACCTATTTCACAAAATCATGGTCTATCTGTCGCCTGTGTTACCAACGCTGACAGAGCAGTCCAAAGAATTTTTGAACGTGGAGAGCATGAATTTTGATGAACGCTTTCATGTCCTAACGCATTCTATCAATGAGTTTAAGCCCCTTTTGCAACGCATTGACCCCAAAAAGGTGCAAGCCATGGTTGATGATTCAAAAGAAAACCTACAACCCACCGACACCAAAAAAGCCCAAAAATCTAAAAAAGAGAGTAAGCCTGTGGAAAATATCGACCAAAACACCTTTATCGGCATTGATGATTTTGCCAAAGTTGAAATGAAAGTTGCCAAAGTGCTTAAATGCAATGCCGTTGAAGGGGCGGATAAACTATTGCAATTTACCCTTGATGTAGGCGATACTGATGAACAAGGCGAAAAGCAAACTCGTAATGTGTTTAGCGGCATTGCTAAGTTCTACAAACCAGAAGAGTTACAAGGTAAAACGGTGATTTGTGTAACCAACCTTTCCCCCCGTAAAATGAAATTTGGTATCAGTGAGGGCATGATTTTATCAGCTGAAAAAGACGGACAGTTGACCGTTGTAATACTGCCTGATAGCATGGCAGCAGGGGCGACGCTAGCCTAATAAGCATAAAAAATAAGGGGCTATGACCCCTTATTTTATTGCGCGAGTGATTATTTTTTGAGCCTTATTAAGTTGCTGATCGTCAAATAGCAGACCAACGAGCCGCCTGACACCAATGCCACACCCAGCCAAAACGACGACGAGAGCGACACACCCAGCAATATCGCCGCGATCACAGAAGACAGTACAGGCGTAAAATACGATGCAACCACCATCGCCGTTGCATTTGCTTTTAAGATACCAAAATTCCAAGCGCCATAGCCAAGACCAATCGCAGCACCTGCCGCCAGCACATACAGGATAGACATCGGAGCTATCCCACCTGGCACACTACGATCAAACAGTATGTATTTCAGCCACATCATCAGCGCTGTCAAGACGAGATACAGCACGATAATCATCAAGCACGGCCGATAGTTTAAGATGCTAACCTCGATCGCCTACGTCTCTGTGCGAGCATATGCTACAACAAACGAAAAGCAAAGCTCATATGATACGAACAGTGCGGCGGATACCCATAAGAAAATCTTTGATGCTTGATGAATCTTGAGAATCTTAAAAATAAGCAATAGCAGTAATGCGCTAACAGTATAGACGAGTGCAACACCGAGCGACACACCCAGCAATGACGATACCTGCTTGATCAAGCCCACCATCGACGTCCATAAGACGATGGATGTCATGCCGATTAAAGTTGCTGCCTTTTGATCCATGGCTTGCCACCATTTAAATAAAAGGAAATAGTTTAATAGAAATTTTGGACAAAAAAACCCCAAGACAGGGGGGACTTGGGGAAAAAGTGATAACTACAAGAGTTACACTATAAAAATGGCGCAGCGGACGGGACTCGAACCCGCGACCCCCGGCGTGACAGGCCGGTATTCTAACCAACTGAACTACCGCTGCGAACATGGTGGGCGGTAACGGATTCGAACCGCTGACCCTCTGCTTGTAAGGCAGACGCTCTACCAACTGAGCTAACCGCCCATGTTCTAGGAACTGCTGAACTTAGTAGAACTTAACAGGCTTAGCTGTTTTTACGTTACCGTGTTCGTTCGTTGTGGTGCGTATTATATAGATTTCTGGCGTAGTGTCAAACACTTTTTTCATAAAAATGTAAAATAATTTATAAATTTATGATTTTATTGATTATTTTACAGTGAATAGTTTTGATGGACATATTCGTTGACTTGAGCGAGTCGCTCCATCGTGCCCACATCAACCCACTTATCCTGCATCAACTCGCCAGTGATGCACCCTTCTAGCATGGCATTTTTTAGAAATGGTGCAAGTGGCGCTATCTCGCCTGCGGTTACAGATTCAACGAGTTTAGGTGATAACACACTCAACCCTGCAAAAGTGTGATTGGGCAGAGATTCGCTCTTTAGGGTCGCTTTGTCGCCATCTAATGCAAAATCGCCCTCTGGGTTGTGATCGGGATTCACCGTTAATACCAAATGCCCTAAGCGATCGCCAAGTGCGACATCTGTCAAACGCTTAAAATCATACTCACTCCAAACATCACCATTCACCAGAATGAAGGGCTCATCGCGCAGATAACCATTCGCCAAGGCGTGTTTGATGCCCCCTGCGGTCTCTAGCGGCTCGGTTAGCACACTCTCGTTGGAGATGTGTAGATTCACCCCAAGACTCATCTGACTCAATGCATCAATGATGATCTCGCCCAAATAGCCCACGTTAATCGCGATGTCAGTAATGCCTGATGCGCGCAGACGCTCAATATGCCAAACAATCAAAGGCTTGCCCGCAACAGGCACAAGTGGCTTAGGCGTGGTTAGCGTTAAGGGACGCATGCGTGTGCCCTTGCCCGCTGCTAGAATCATTGCTTGAGTGATCATGGGTACTTCTTCTTAATATAGATGAGCTTGAAAAAAGGTGAAATATCGCCTTTAGTGTTTGTATTTTTAGTTAAAATTAGCATGATAAGATGGCAAGACATGCGCTTTTAGCCACGCATAAAATGGCTCGATGCTCTGCTCACCATGGGATTGTAGCCATTCTAGCTCAGCATTCAAGTCTTTCATCACTTTTGGGATATTCTCTAGATATCGATGTTTACCATCGCGTTCTAAGAGGCGAATAAAAATGCCAAGCACTTTTAGATGGCGTTGTACGCCCATGATGTTCACATCTCTGGCAAAGTCATCCAAATTAATATTTAGCGCTTTGATGGCGTGAAATTCTCCAATCCTAGCATTAACCCAAGTCTCATGAAAATTAACATAAGCATCGCGCACCAGACTCACCAAATCATAACTGTACGCACCGATGACCGCATCTTGAAAGTCAATCACGCCAAGCGCATCACTGCCTTTGTCCGCCATGAGATTGCGACTGTGATAGTCACGGTGGACAACGACTTTTGGCTGCAGCTTGATTTGCTCAATAAGATCATCTTTAAATGTCTGCCACATGCTCTTTGCATCTTCTGTCAAAGACACACCCACATAAGGCAGGAACCACTCGGTGAATAAATCCATCTCAGCACACAGTTTCTCGTCACTGTAAGCAGGTAAATTAACATCGGTAGGTAAAGTCTGCAAGTCCGCTAAAGTTTGCAATGCCTTGGTATAATATGCATTAAAATTGTCCGCATCGTCACGAATGAGATGGGCAAATTCCACCGTACCAAAATCTTGTAACAGCAAAAACCCTCGCTCAATGTCACGTGCAATAATATCAGGCACATTGACAGCACTGGTCATGATCTCAGCGACATTCACGAATTCGACCACGCTTTCTTTATCAGGTGGTGCATCCATGAGTAGATAAGTGGTGTACACACCCTCACCGGCGTTCATATAGATACGATGATAACGGCGGAAGCTGGCATCGCCCGCCAAGCTCTCCACACGAAAACCCATGCTTAGGTTAGCATTCAAAAAAGCCATCATCTCATCATGGCGTGCTGTCATGTTGATTCCTTAAAATATCAAAAAGAAAATTATCGCAAATTTTATCACGTTTCGCAGGATCATACGTAATTTGATGACAAATAAAATCATCAGACAGAATCCAACATGATTATAAAATCTTGCAATCTTTATTAAAAAATAGTGTAAAATAGCAAACATTTACCAAAAAGATCAAACAAGGTTATTGGCTGTGAAATCAATCAAACTCATCCCTGCGCACTCCACCCACGCAAAAGCACGTCTGATGATGAGCGTTCGTATGGCGTTATTTGGGGCAAGTTTATTACCCGTGGGCACGCTCGCACAAAACATTGAAGCCGCCCAATCCACCCAAAACAGCCAAGAAACCGCCAGCCAACCGAGCAAAAGCTTAGAGAGATTGGCAAGCTATTATCACGCCAAACCTAGCGAAAATGCGCGCTGTCAGGGCGTGTGGATACACCCAAGTCAAAACCGCCAAAGCCAAACGCTCGCTGAACAGCTGGGTGCAGACACAGAATCGGACAATCATTATGATGACACTGTGGACTTTTTGGATGATGTAGCGGCATCTGATGCAATGCCTTTTGACGACGTAGAAGCGCAATCATCAGCAAGTTCACTCCAAGCCCAAGCAGACCAAACCAAGAACAACGATGGCACTTACTACGCTCAGGCGGATTATGGTTATTATGATAACGATGAATACGCTGAACTGTCAGGTAACGTCATCCTAGAGCAAAATGGTCAGCAAGTACTTGCCGATAAGATTACCTTTAACCCAAAAACTGGTGAATCGAAAGCCATCGGTCAAGTCGTTTTTGGGGATAATCCTGCCAACATCCTAAACGCCCAAGAGTCAAATACCGACAAACAAAATAAAGGTGCGGGCGTAGGCATCATTGGCGTGGCTGGCGAATTGGACTATAACGCCCAAACCCAAACCGCTAATGCGCAGGACGTCGCCTTTGCCAGCACGACCATCGGTGCGCACGGGCACGCCAAAGAAATGAAAAAAGTCAGCGACAGTGAATACCACATGAATGATGTGATGTTCACCACATGCCCACCCACCGAGCGCAAATGGCATCTGGATGCTGACAGCATTGAGATCAACAGCGATACAGGGCGCGGCATCGCGAAGAACAGCACATTAAAAATTAAAGACGTGCCTGTTTTTTATTTGCCTTATTTTAATTTCCCTATCGATGATCGTCGCAGTAGCGGCTTCTTGTTGCCGCGCGCAGGCTTTGGCTCCTCTGATGGCTTTGAGGTGACGACGCCTTACTACATGAATCTTGCGCCGAATTATGATTTAACCTTAAGCCCGACGGTATTCACGAATAAAAACCCGATGCTTGAAGCGGAGTTTCGCTACTTGACCGAAAAGTACGGCTCAGGCATCATTGATGGTGGCTACCTACCAAGCGATCGTAAATACAACGATGAAGATCGTTATCATCTATTTTATGACCATGAATGGCACTCAAAAGCCCTCAAAAACTTATCGGCTTATGCGACCTATCGCCATGTATCGGACAGCAAATACCCCAACGATTTTGACACGCTGGGTCTAAAAAACAATCCTTTGAATCTATCACGACGCATCGGTGTTAATTACTATAACGAGCATTTGACTGCCGACCTAAAAGCTGAGACCTTCCAGACGCTTGATGGCACCAATAACGATGGCACGCCAATTCAAGACAAGGATAAGCCATATTCTCGCCTGCCGCAGCTTGCTGTGAGCTACTCTCTACCCAAATCAACCGATGCGCTTGGTGAGCGATTCAATATTCCAAGCTCATTAGACCGCGTGGATGTGACTGGCATTCACAACACTGCCTATTTCAAAAAATCCATCAAGGATAATTCTGAAACCGAAAAAAGCGGTGTGCGCATGTACAACCAAATCTCAGCAAGCTATCCGATGCTGCGCTCATGGGGTTATTTCACGCCAAAGGTCAGCCTAAATCACCTATACGCCTCTTATGACGAAGACAGTCTGGCGGTTCAGAATCTTAGCGAAAAAGAAGGCTCATATTCAGTATTTGCGCCACAGATCGGGCTAGATACTGCAGCATTCTTTGAAAAATCAGGCTCGCCATTTGGGTGGTTTGATGAGTCATTAGGCGGCTATCAGGTATTATCACCACGCCTAAAATACAACTACACCCCCCATAAAGATCAGAGCAATATTCCAAACTTTGAAACTGCATTCTCAGCCATGAGCTACGATCAGCTGCTGTCTGATTCATGGTTTTTGGGCTACGACCGCATTCAAGATTTGCACGCGATTACACCTGCGCTGAGCTATCGTTATATCGACAAAGATGGCTTGACACGTTTTGATGGCGGATTATCGCAGCAGTTTTATTTAGATGATCTGAATGTCGGCATCGATAACAGTCAAGCCTATAGCGAAAACAGCTCGGGTCTGGCTTGGAAAGCAAGCACGCAGCCACTGAACAGCCTATGGGTCAATGCAGATGGTTCATTCTCTCATGACTATGACCTCAATCACGTCACCGCCCAAATTCGTTATCAGCCAAATGAGCAAAGCCTGTATAGCTTTGGCGTGATCAACCGCAAAGAAAACAAAGCACTTGTTCAACTTCCGCTGCAAGCCTATACCGCAGCTGCCATTTTCCCGATTAATAACCGCTGGCGTCTGCTTGGTCAAGCACAATACGACCATCGTAACGACCGCTTACTAGATGCGCTGGTAGGCATTAATTATGAAGACTGCTGCTATGGGTTATCTGTCTATGCGCGCCGTTATCGCAATAGCCTAAAACCTGATGATGATGCCAACAACGCCATCATGGCAGAGATTCGCCTAAATGGCATTACCAGCGGCGGACGCCTAAATGACCTCATGAACGATAAAGTATTAGGTTATGAAAACATCCAAAACGCATGGCAACGCGCCTATTGATAGTATTGCCAAATCGTTACACTATTTTGTGTTAGCTGTCGGTTTGGTAAAATTTTGCACAGCGCTTAACATTTATGCACTCACATTTGACGATGTGTGTGGCAAATGCTACACTTAATGAGATTTTTTATTAACAAAACAAATTTCCCAAGGAATTGATATGCAAGGCAAATTTTTAATTCGCCCATTATTCATGGGTCTACTTGCCGTAAGCGCTCTAGGCTCATCCGTTATTGCTAGCGCTAATATTAGTATTTCGCAGAGCACAGATGGCATCATCGCCGCCGTCAATGATGAAATCATCCTAAAAAGCGAACTCATCGCTGCAAGTGCTGCACTGGCTGCCGAATACCAAGCCAACAACATCAATGCCACGCCTGCACAGATCCAGCGCGCCGCACTAGACAGCTTAATCACACGTAAGATCCAGCTTGGTATCATTAAACGCGCTGGCGTTACCACTAACGAAGCTGTCATTAACCGCCAAATGCTACAAATCGCTCGCTCGCAAGGTCTAGACTCTCTAGCGGCGCTACAGTCCTCGCTAGACAGCAAGCAAGCTGGTAGCTATGCTGCTCTGCGTAAGCAGCTCATTGAGGATGCTGCGATTGGCGCGTTGTGGCAGCACCAAGTATTGACACGTGTTAACATCACTGATCAAGAAGTTGAAGCTTTCTTGAACTCGCCCGATGCAGCTAGCATCTCACAGACGCAATACCACCTGATTCACATTCGCGTGCCTTATAAGGCGGACGCTAGCACCAAAGACAAAGCTCGTGCGCAATCTGTCGCTGAACAAATCACCACCAATCTACAAAATGGCGACTCACTAAATGCCGCGCTTGATAAAGTTAAGGACTATGAGCCACAGCCGCAAGGTGCAGACACTGGCATGATTAATCAAAGCGCCCTACCTGCCCACATCGCCGCCCAAATCACCAATCTATCAGCTGGCAGCGTCACACAGCCCATCGTAACCGAGGCTGGTATCGATGTGGTAAAACTGGTCGCCAAAAATGACAATGCTCGCGTGCTGATTCCAGAATGGCAAACAAGCCACATCCTAGCGCGTGTGGACGACACCCAAAATGCCGCCATGGCAGAACAAAAAATCAACGCCCTGTACAACGAACTTCAAAAAGGCGCTGATTTTGCCAACCTGGCTGCCACTTATTCAGATGATTCAGGGTCAGCGCAGCAACGTGGCAGCCTAGGCTGGGTCGGCGAAGATCAGATGGTGCCTGAATTTGAAAACGTCATGAAAAACACCGAAAAAGGCGACTACTCAACACCGTTCCGCTCTCAATTCGGTTGGCATATCCTAAAAGTTGATAATGAGCGCACGCGTGACGTGACTGATCAATATCGCAAAAATGCTGCCCGCGAGATGATTTTTAGCCGTATCGCACCTCAAGCCGAAGAAGATTGGATTCAAGAAATGCGCGCCGCTGCTCACATTGAAATTTTTGAATAATTTAAATACTTCAAAAAACCAAAAAGACGCCGTGATTGGCGTCTTTTTTGATGCTGAATCAAGACTCCTTTTGGCACTTCTCCACCCAAAAATCAATAAAAGCACGTACCTTTGCACTCAAAAAAGCTCGATCCATATACACCGCGTACAAGGTCACCGACAGCACATCATAATCAGGCAATAATCGCACCAATCTACTTTCCGCTAAGTCACGCTCCACAAGCCAATCAGGCGCATAGCCTATCCCTACGCCTTCAAGGGCAAGCTCTGTATTCATCGGAGTGTCGTTACTGACTATGATTGCAGTAGGCTCGATGGTGTGCTTGGTTTTATTTAACTTATGAGTGATGGTCAGGCTGTCCATTTTGACATAAGTTGGCAAGATTGCCTGATGCTCGTTGAGCTCATCGGGCGTCGTGGGCGTGCCGTGCCTAGACAGATAATCAGGGCTTGCCACCAAATAAAAATCCATCATCGTCAATGGTCTTGTGATCAAAGATGGCTTAGGTTCATGAGTTAAGCGCAGCGCCAAATCAAACCCTTCTGCCACCAGATCCACCAGCTGATTCGACAGCGACAGATTAAGCACAATATCTGGGTATCGTTGTTGAAATTCTGCCAAGAATCCAGCCACCTTAGGGTTGGCAAACCATCTAGGCATGGTGATTTTTAGCTCACCTTGCGGATGCGTGGATGCCCCTGTGGCGACCTGCTTTGCGTCATCGAGCACCTCCATAGCATGCAAAGATTCTTGATGATAATGCTCGCCCGCCTCAGTAAGGTGGATGTTGCGACTATTGCGATGTAGGAGTTTTGCGCCAAGTGTACGCTCTAGATGTGCAATGTGCTTACTTGCCATCGCCACCGAAATATCAAGCGCATCGGCTGCTTTAGTGAAGCTGCCATTTTGCACCACTTGATGAAACACGCGAATGCTGGTTAAGGTATCCATAAATTTAAAAGATTAATAATTTCTTAAATTATAACATGCTTTTAGATTATTTCTTATTAAGAAATAATCCATCAACAAAATCACCATTGTTTTCTCATGGCTATCGATTATAATGACACCACCAAATCAATTTAATCACAGGATTACCACATGACTTACAAGACTCTACAACAAGCCGCTGAACTCCGTCGTTCTATTTATGTACTAAATAAAGACCTACCTGTCAGCACACAACAGATCGATGACGTTGTAAAGCATGCGGTACTGCACACGCCATCATCATTTAATTCACAGTCGAGTCGTCTGGTCGTCTTGCATGGACAAGAACACGACAAGCTATGGGATCTAACCATCGAGGCGTTAAGCACCATCGTGCCTGCTGATAACTTTGCACCCACTAAGAGCAAGTTAAACATGTTCAAGGCTGCTGCTGGTACGGTACTGCTGTTTGAAGACATGAGTGTCATTGAAGGCTTACAAGCGCAGTTCCCTGCTTACGCCGAGAACTTCCCAATCTGGGCAGATCACGCCAACGCCATGATCCAGTATGCGCTATGGACCACATTAGCCACCCTACAAGTGGGCGCCAACCTTCAACATTACAACCCTGTGATTGACGATGCTGTCGCTAAAACTTGGAACATCCCAAGCAACTGGAAGCTTCGCGCACAGCTCGTATTTGGCGGCATCGGCGCACCTGCTGGTGAGAAAGAATATGCACCGATTGAAGACCGTTTCGTCTCATATGGCGCATAATTCCCAAGACCTTAACCATCTTTCAATCAAAATAAGGGCAATAGCGCCCTTATTTTTTGTGCATGATGACTAGTAATATTATCAATCTTTAAGCAATAATTCGCCCAATTCTTTACCAAGCGCCAACAAAATAACGAATCGTGTCTTTATTCGGTATGTGCTATAATGCGCGCAATTTTTGCGATTCTTAAACTTTATGAAGAAAATTAGCTTATTACCTTTGACTTTAGTAGGCGTATTATTATCAGCCTCATCTTCCATGGCAGCTGATGTGGATAATGAACTTCTCACTATCATCAAGCCAAACTCAAGCGGCGTGAATAAATTCACTCAGGTCAGCAGCGTAAACTACAGCAGCAGTGCTTTTGGTGGCACCAACTCAAGCACTTATGCAAGCTCTGGCATCAGTAACAGCGGCAGCTATGACTCAATGATTCGCGCTTCTGCTGAGCGTCACGGCGTTGATCCTGCGCTGGTCAAAGCCATTATACACACCGAATCATCATTCAATCCTTATGCCCGCTCTCCAGCAGGCGCACAAGGTCTGATGCAGCTCATGCCTGGCACCGCCAGAGACATGGGCGTGATGAATGTCTGGGATCCTGCTCAGAATATCGAGGGTGGGGTCAAGTACATCGCCTGGCTGTCGCAACGATTCTCAAACCGAGATCACATCATCGCAGCATATAACGCAGGTCATGCCAACGTCAGACGTTATGGTGGCACTCCTCCATTTAAAGAGACCAGAAATTACGTGCGCAAGGTCAATAGTCGCTATCAGACATTATATGTTAATGACACCAACCTCATGCGTGGCAGCAGTTATCAGCTTGCGATGAATACAGCGCCTCAGACGAACACCTCACCGACGCCAGCTGCCATTCATGCCGATAGTGATAGCACGCCGCAGACACCAACACTCTCTCAGGTGGCAGGTCGCGTCTACATGAATAAGACTTACACCACGGTTAATAGCAACTAATCTAATAACATACCTGATGCAGATATGATGATTTTGTTATTTTTTGTGCATCGGGCTCAAAATCTCTTTAATTTTCCTAATTTACCCTTATAATACCATCAATCAGATTTTTTAATGAAAATCTGATTTTGGATTAACGTATTTAACTTATCAGAAGATTTATTTTTAAAAGGAAAACTAGCCCATGATGCGAATTGGTTTATTTTTATTAACCAACATAGCGGTTTTGGTCGTATTTAGCATCGTTTTTGGTATTTTGTCCAGCGTATTTGGCTTGGGCGGTGTGCATGGCTCGAACGGTCTTAACTATGCAAGTTTGGCCGTGATGTGTCTAGTCTATGGCATGGTAGGCTCAATCATTTCGCTATTTTTGTCAAAATGGATGGCAAAGAAATCTACCGGAACCGTCGTCATTGAGACGCCACGCAACGGTACAGAGCAATGGCTTGTCGATACCGTCGCCAAACAAGCTAAAGCGGTCGGTATTGGCATGCCTGAAGTGGGTATTTTTGATAATGCGCAGCCGAACGCCTTTGCTACCGGCTGGAACAAGAACAGCGCACTGGTCGCTGTCTCTACAGGTCTGCTACACACCATGACCGCCGAAGAAGTCGAAGCGGTACTGGCTCACGAGATCGGTCATGTTGCTAATGGCGACATGGTAACACTTGCCCTGATTCAAGGTGTGGTGAACGCCTTTGTGATGTTCTTTGCACGTATTATCGGTAATTTTGTGGACAGAGCAATCTTTAAAAATGAAAGCGACAGCCCTGGTATTGCGTATTTTGTGACGAGTATGGTGATGGATATCCTGCTTGGCATCTTGGCTAGCACCATTGTGATGTGGTTCTCTCGCCTACGTGAATACCGCGCTGATGAGATGGGTGCACGCCTAGCGGGTCGTGACAACATGATCGCTGCGCTGAACGCCCTTCGCCCTGCTGAAGCTCGTCCCGATCAGATGCCTGAATCGATGAAAGCATTCGCCATCTCAAGCGGGCAATCAACTGGCTTTAGCATTGCCAATCTGTTCCGCAGCCACCCAACCTTAGATGATCGTATCGCGTCGCTACAAAAGCTACCTAACTGATCCAATCAACATAAATTCGATCGGCCAAAAAGCACCGTCATATGGCGGTGCTTTTTTGTGTATTAATTTAGGGTAACAAAAATGGGACAATCACAGGCGCCAAGAATGCAGTTAAAATGCCATTTAATATCAGCCCAACGGTCGCATAGGCCACATGACGCGATCCCATTTGCATTGCTCTGGCTGTACCTAGCGCATGGGATGCTGTGCCCAGCGATAGACCTTGAGCCATAGATCGGCGAGCACGCATTTGATGCAGGACATACACACCCATCACTTGCCCTGTCACGCCTGCAACCAATACCGTCGCCGCACTGATGCCCACCACACCACCAAGCAAATCCGTCACTTCGATGGCGATCGGCATGGTGACAGACTTGGCTGCAATGGCAATCATGCTATCTTCAGCACCTCCCAGCAGTCGCACCAGCCCAACCCCCGAGACAATACCCACCACAGAACCGATAAGCTGAGATACCATGATGGGCAGCCATTGAGCACGTATTTTTTGCCACTGCACATAAAGCGGCACCGCCATGCACACCACCACAGGCTGCAACCAAAAACTCAAATAACCACTTGCCTGATTAAAAACCTCCCACGACACATCGGATAATTTTAAAAACAAAATCACCGCCACCGTAGTTAATAAGGTAGGATTAATCAAGGGTTGTTTTAAAGTTTGGCGCAACCACAGGCTAAGCTCAAACGCACCAATCAGCACAAATAGCAACAAAAACGGGCTGCTCTTTAACAAGGATAGCTGCTCAATGATGGATACTGACATCACTTAGATCCTTTTAAAGAATGCTTTTGTCGTCTTCTTAGCCACTCGTAACTCTTGGCGGTACTGATTAATACGAGCAGCGTGCTTACGATGGTCGCAGTCAATAAAATCCACAAATCATCAGCAATGACATCCAAGTACTGCATGATAGAAATACACGCAGGAATCACAAGCAGCACAAGATGATCAAGCATAATCTTGGCAAGCTTTTGCATCGCATCTAGCTTAACAATCCTTGATTGTAATGCCATGAACAGCAATAAAAGTCCAATGATGCTGGCAGGCAGTGGCAAGCCCAGTCCCTCAACGATTACTTGACCCAGAAACAAACACAAAAACACAATCAAAATCGGACGCAATAACACAGCAAGCCTCAGCCAAAATAATACCAATTGTAACGCAAAGACGCCAAATCGCCAAATGATGCGTAAGGATTTTTTACAATTATGTGCCAAATTTATGCTTGCCTAGGCGCAGAATAAGACTTATTATCATCACTGATAATTTACAAGGAACATCATATGCCAAAAACCACCATTCAAACCAACCAAGCCGCCCGCATTGCCAAGCGCCTTACCAATCATTTTAAGCACAAAGTTACTGTCACTAAGACCGACATGGGCTATTTTGTGAACATGGCTGGCGCAGACGTTACCTTTACACCAACCGACAACGAACTTCATATTGAATATGTGCGCAACGAAAGCACCGACAGCCCAGAACGCCCTTATGATGAAGAACGACTTCGCTTCGTCATCACCGACCACCTTGATCGGATGGCTGGCGAGACTTTTGAATATCATTGGAGTGAATGAATTTAAATCCTGCACATCGCAGGATTTATTTTTGAAAATCTGTAAAATCGGTTATAATCCTTGGTTTATGACTTACCAATAATTTATCTAAAGGACATGCCATGCAATCTGTACAAGTCAAACTCCTAAACCCCAAAATCGGCTCTGACCCTAATTTCCCCCTGCCCACTCGTGCCACAGACGGATCGGCAGGCATAGACCTAAGAGCGTGCATTGATGAACCTGTGGTTATCAAAGCGGGCGAGACCAAACTCATCGGTACAGGCATGGCAATTTATATCAAAGACCCCAATTTTGCAGGGATTATTTTGCCACGTTCAGGACTTGGGCATAAGCATGGCATTGTGCTTGGTAATCTTGTTGGTCTGATTGATGCTGACTATCAAGGCGAGCTGATGGTGTCGGTGTGGAACAGAAGCGATAGCGATTTTATCCTAAATCCTGCCGAACGCATGGCTCAATATATGGTGGTGCCTGTGGTACGTCCAAGTTTTGAGGTTGTCGATGAATTTAGCGATGACAGCGAGCGTGGGACAAGTGGGTTTGGTAGCTCTGGGATTAAGTGATTGATTTTATTGGTAATTGACAAATTTTTACAACTATTTGAAAGGAAAATGCCATGCAATACAAAGCCTCAAACCACAAATCCCTAACCCTAGACGAGGCCAAACACACAAGCGAGGTCATCACGACCGCCCTGCCTTATATCCAGCGTTATAAAGACAAACTCATCGTGGTCAAATACGGCGGTAATGCCATGACCGACCCTGTGTTAGAAAGCTCTTTTGCCCGAGATATCGTCCTACTAAAAACGGTCGGCATTCATCCTGTGGTCGTGCATGGCGGAGGCCCGCAGGTGGATAATCTCATGAATGAGCTTGGACGTGAGTCTGATCGCATAGACGGCATGCGAGTGACCGACAAAAACACGATGAACGTGGTAGAGATGGTGCTGGGCGGTAGCGTAAACAAATCTATTGTCAATCTCATTAACAAACATGGTGGCAAAGCAATTGGTCTGACAGGTAAAGATGCCAATCTCATCACTGCCGCCAAACTCGCCATGACGGATAAAGATGGCAACCCCATTGATTTGGGCTTTGTCGGTGAAGTCGCCCACGTCAATACAGATGTCATCAATATGCTAATCCATAGCGACTTTATCCCTGTCATCGCCCCCTTAGGTGTGGACGAACAAGGCGAGACTTATAATATCAATGCCGACCTAGTGGCAAGCCGTGTGGCCCAGTTTTTAAATGCCGAACGCCTACTTCTGCTAACCAACATCAAAGGCGTGCTAGATAAAAGTGGCAATATCCTGACCAGTCTATCGCCCACAGACGTGGATAATCTCATCGCTGACGGCACCATCAGCGGGGGCATGATACCCAAAATCGCAGGGGCATTGGATGCGGTCAAAGCAGGGCTTAGAAGTGCGACCATCGTGGACGGGCGAGTGCCACACGCTTGTTTGCTTGAAATCTTTACCGAAGAAGGTGTGGGTACGCAGATTTTAAGAGAAACCAATGGTTAAAATTTTAAAGGCGGTCTAGCACCGTCTTTTTTATTGATTCTAACAATATAATCTTTTAATTACTCCAAAACCGTTTGGAAGTCCCCATGCAAAAATCCCTTGACCTTATCGTCTTTATCGCTTTATTGTCCGCCTGCTCTGGGCCCCATAACGGCGAGATGTCTCATCAGTCAGCAAGCTCTGATGTGGCAAGTGTGGATAAGGCAGACGTTGCCAGTATGGACGCAAGTGGTAAATCTGACAACTACAAACCCCGACAATCCTACCCTTGACAGCCAAGCCACCACCCAAGGCGAGCAGGCTCATTTGGCAGACAAAGCCTTTATCATCAAGGCGGACGTAAATTTTGCCGTCAAAGATGTGGCTGCCACCAAAGAACAGCTTGAGAGCCTAACCCTACAAACGGGCGGATATATCCAAACGTCCAAGATTTATAACAACACCACCGACACGCACCGCTACCCGATTGGGGGCGAGCAGTTAAAGGTACTGACCCATTTTGTGCGTCATGGCATGATGGCTGTGCGCATCCCCAAGGTAAATGTAGGCGAGTTTTTAAAGGGGTGCAAGGACAAGTAGTGTTTTTGGACGGTCAAGAATTTAACGCCACCGATGTCGCCCCAGACTTACAACGTAACGCCCTACACGCCCAGATAGAAGCCGAACGCCAAGCCGAACTGGGTGAGCTTGACGCCACCAAAACGGACGATTTGGCGGACAAGTCCACCCATGTGGGCGAGATGACGGATTCAAAATACCGCCAAACCCTTGCCGAACTTGACCGTAAGGCTCTTGCCGAGCAAGTGGCATTTAGCACGATAACACTTGCTTTTTATCAAAATCCACAAATTTTTGAATCGGTCATGCCCGACACACAGGCATATGTCGCCAAAGACGAGCGGGCGAATTTTGGTCATCGCTTTGTCCAGAGTATCGGCACAGGCTGGCTGTATTTCTTAGAATTTATCTTGTGGTTGGCAAGTTTGTGGGCGCTGGCTTTGGGGCTAATTGTCGCCGCTCTATTTTATAAAAAAGTGTTTAAGCCGTTTTATAACATACCATTTAGAAAAAAGATAACTGGTGAGACGGTAAAGCCAAAGGAGATGGGAAATAAAGAAAGTGCAAGCAAGTGATAAGGTTGGGCGATAATGATGTTAAATTGCCCGAATTTTATTAAAATTCAGAATCTCATAAAATTTATGCAGTTTTACATCGGATGATAAGGGGTTTATTCGTCCAATAGCCAAGCTTTTATTTAGAACAAAGTTTATCTAATATAAATAAACATCACACCCAAAACACCCCGCTCCACTCGCTCTCATCAAAGCCGATAAGTGCCACGTCATCGCCCACCACTATTGGGCGTTTTAACACACTAAGGTTGTCCTTGACTATCTCATACATGGCGGACACATCGCCACTGGTTAGTACCGTTTTGGTGGTATCATCTAGCTTGCGGTAAGTTGTGCCTTGTTTGTTGATGACTTTCTCGCCAAAGGTTGCCACAAATTTGGTGAAGTCATCTTGGCTTAGTACCGACTTTTTATAATCAAAAAATTCATGCGCTATGCTGTTTTGATTCAAAAAATCAAAGGATTTTTTCATGGTGTTACAGTTTTTTATGCCGTAAATCGTCGTCATGGGGGTGTCTGGCTTTACAAAATATTGGCAAATTATAGCAAAAATCAGCTATAATAGTATGTTAAATTTTCTATGTTCATCTTTATTTCATGAGCCAATTATGACAACCAATCAGCCCTTAAAAGACTACGATTTTCATACCTTAGAAAGCACCCAACAAGCCAAATGGCAAGCCGAAAACCGCTATCACACGGATAATAACGACAACGGCAAACCCACCCGCTATATGCTATCCATGTTCCCCTACCCAAGTGGTAAGCTACACATGGGGCACGTGCGTAACTACGCCATCACAGACGTATTGTCTCGCTACTACCGCCAAAAGGGCTATGACGTCATGCAGCCGATGGGCTGGGATGCGTTTGGTTTACCTGCCGAGAACGCGGCCATCGACAACGGTGTCGCTCCTTATGCATGGACGATATCCAACATCAATCACATGCGCACCCAATTAAACGCCTTGGGTCTGTCTATTGATTGGTCTCGTGAATTCGCCACCTGCAACCCAGAATATTACAAGTGGGAACAATGGTTATTTTTACAGCTTTACAAAAAAGGCTTGGTTTATAAGAAGTTATCTACCGTAAACTGGGATCCTGTGGACAACACCGTCCTTGCCAATGAGCAAGTCGTAGACGGTCGTGGATGGCGCTCTGGCGCAATCGTTGAAAAACGCGACATCCCAATGTACTACTTCAAAATCACCGATTATGCTGACGAACTGCTTGACGATTTAAAACTGTTAGAAAACAAATGGCCAAGGCAAGTCCTGTCCATGCAACAAAACTGGATCGGCAAAAGCCACGGCATGGAGCTGGAATTCGCTTATGAGATCGATGGTCAAGCCGACAAGCTCACCGTGTTCACCACCCGCCCTGACACCATCATGGGCGTGACTTACCTTGCAGTTGCAGCCGAGCACCCATTGGCTCAATATGCCGCCCGTCACAACGAAGCGGTCGCCCAGTTCTGCGCAGAATGCAAACAAGGCTCAGTCGCAGAAGCAGACCTTGCCAAAGCCGAGAAAGTCGGCATGGATACAGGCTTGGTTGCAATCCACCCCATTACAGGTCAAAGTGTGCCTGTCTGGGTTGCCAACTACGTACTGATGAGCTATGGTTCGGGCGCAGTCATGGCAGTACCCGCCCACGATGAACGTGACTTTGAATTTGCCAATAAATACAACCTACCCATCCGCCAAGTGATCGACGTGGGCGGACAGGCTTATGATAATAAGAACTGGCAAGAATGGTATGGCGACAAAGGCGGTGTGTGCATTAATTCAGGCGAGCTAGATGGTCTTAATAAAGATGACGCCACCGCTAAGATCGCACAGATTCTAGGCGACAAAGGCAAAATCACCACTCAGTATCGTCTGCGTGACTGGGGTGTGTCTCGTCAGCGTTATTGGGGCTGCCCAATTCCGATGATCAACTGCGAATACTGCGGCACTGTTCCTGTCGATGAAGCCGATCTGCCTGTCGTATTACCGACTGATGTCGTGCCTGACGGACGTGGCAACCCACTTAAATCCATGCCAGAATTCATCGACTGCACCTGCCCAAAATGCGGACAGCCTGCCGAGCGCGAGACAGATACCTTTGATACCTTTGTAGAGAGTAGCTGGTATGCTCAGCGCTTCACCACACCACATGACGACACGCAGATGGTGGGTCGTGCAGGCGCAGACAAATGGCTTGCCGTAGATCAGTATGTGGGCGGTGTTGAGCATGCAGTGCTACACTTATTATACGCTCGCTTCTTCCATAAGGTCATGCGTGACGAGGGTCTGGTCGGTGGCGACGAGCCATTTGCCAACCTACTGGCTCAGGGTATGGTTCTGGCAGGAACTTTCTATCGTGAGAATGCGGACGGTTCGACGACTTACTATTTCCCACACGAGGTTAATGTCGAGAATGGTGAAGCGACCCTAATCGCCGACGGTCAGCCTGTCGTGATTGGTAAGATCGAGAAGATGTCAAAATCGAAGAACAACGGCGTTGACCCACAAGAGATCATCGAGCAATATGGGGCTGACACCGTCCGTCTATACACGCTATTTACCGCACCTGCCGATCAGACACTAGAGTGGTCAGATTCAGCACTAAAAGGCCCGCACAACTTCGTCAAAAAAGTATGGCGCATCACCAATGAGCACCTAGCCGCCATCGATGGTAATAACAACCTTGCAATCGATAAGAATACACTAACCAAAGCTGCTAAAGACCTACGCCGTAAGACGCACGAGACCATCGCCAAGATCGATGTCAGTCTGGGCGAGCATCTGGCGCTAAACACGCCTGTCTCATCTCTCATGGAGCTTGCTAATGAGATTGGCAGCTTCGATGTGAATGACACCAACGACTTGGCAGCACGTCACGAATCCATCGTTACCCTACTGTCGATGCTGGCTCTGTATGCGCCTCATGCTGGTGAGTATCTGCTAGAACAGTTCGGCTTTGATAGTCGTGCCATCAGCTTCCCCAGCCTTGACAAAGAAGCCCTTGCCAATGACACCATTACCATGGTCGTTCAGGTAAATGGCAAAGTTCGCGGCAAGATGGATGTAGCGACAGGCTTGGATAATGACACACTTATCGGCCTTGCCAAAGCTGTCGATGGCGTCGATAAATTCTTGACGGGCGAGATCAAAAAAGCCATCGTTGTACCAAATAAACTGGTCAGCTTCGTGGTTGCAAGCTGATTGATAAATAGGAATCAACATGAAAAAAGCCCTTGTACTAGCATTTGTGGTAGCAACAGCGACAAGCCTAAGTGCTTGTGGCTTTGCCCTACGCGGCAGCGATCGTACAGCTGCTGTGATTGCCCCTACCAACCTTAGCACTCAGCTAATCTTAGAAGATAACCAATTTGCACTAGGGTTAAAGCGTCCTTTAGTTAAGCGCTTACAGCTATTAGGTGTATCAGAGCAAGCCACTGCCGCCAACACCGTCAAAGTAGACAATCTTCGTCTGCGTCGTTACGAATTGGTCGGTACCTTAACCGAGGTTCGCTTGGTGATGATGGCAGATGTTAGTTACACCATCGGCGGTCAGACTCATCGCGCGCCTGTTCAAGTTGAGCAAAGCTATCAATACAATGAGGCCAGTGTCGTTACCGTCGATCAACAAGGTGAGAAAACCAAAACGCGGCTCTACGATCACTTGGCTCAGCGTATCGCTGAACAGTATTACGCCAAAGCCAAACTCTGATAATGCAGCAGCGTTTTATACCTCTGTATGAGCAGCTTCGGGGTGCGGACCCTGCAAGCAGTCAGCCCATTCAAGGCTTTTGGCTCATTCATTCAGATGAGCCGCTGATTAGTCAGTGGATCATTGATGCTTGTCGCCCCATCTGGCAAGCACACGAACAGACCATCAAACGCATCGAGCTGACCTCAGCCAAATCTTGGACAAATGTCATCGCTGAACTTGACAGCCTAAGCCTGTTCGGCGATGCCAGCGCAATCATCGTCTCTGGCAACCATAAGCCCGACAAAGACACTCTTGATGCTCTGGCTCGCATTGCACCAGACACACTGCATCATCTACTGTGGCAAACCCCAAAACAAGACAAAAAATCACTTAGCACCAAAGCCATCAAGCTGTTCGACCAACTTGGACTCATCATTGATGGCAACATTTACGATGAAAGGATGCGCGGCGAGCTGCTTAGGATGCAAGCGCGTCATATTGGCGTTACCCTAAATGCCGATGCTTGGCAGATGCTCATGATGCATACCGAGCACAACCTACTTACCGCCCATCAAAATCTTTGGCGATTGTCATTACTATGCCCGAATGCTATCATTGACATCGACATGCTCACAACCTGCCTTGTGGACGGTGCGGAATTTAGCGTCTTTGACTTATCCGACACCGTACTGGCAGGCAACACCACAAAAGCCCTACAAATTCTCAATCATCTAAAAAATACCGACATTGCGCCAAGCATTATCCTATGGGCACTCGCCAAAGATGCGCGCCTCATCCTACAAATCCAAGCAGGCAAAAACCCAAGCAACCTAGGAATCTGGCGCAATAAAATATCAAGCTACACGAACGCTGCCAGACGCTCACCAACCTTAACAAGTCAATCTTGGCTAAGCGCCATTTATGACATAGATACGACCATCAAAGGTGTTAATGATGCTAATGTATGGCACCTGTTGCAGCAGTTGGTTTTGTCACTGTGCGGTACACCAATGCGGTCTAACCAGCTTACAACGCCGTAACACAAAATTAAAAAAAATACGCACAAAGATACTGGTTTGACCCATACTGTGCACAGATGACATTGATATCATAAGTCGCTTTTATCATTTTTAAATTTTTGCCAAAAGATTTTTATATTTCATCGATATTTTAACCCTATTTGCCCTTTAATCATTGTCCGCAGGTGATGATGAACACAGCTGCCAAACCCAAATTTACCAAGTACGCCAAGTTATCAATCATCGTTATCTTGCTTGCCTTGATCGCTCTTGCGCTTTATTATTTCTTTAAACCCAAAGAAGCCCCACCGCGTCCTATCTGACTGCCGATGCGGTGGTGGGCGACATTGAAAACACGGTCATGGCGTCAGGTAAGGTCAAGCCCATTCAAAGCGTGGACGTGGGGGCTCAGGTATCAGGGAGTATTGTCAAGCTGTACGTGAACGTGGGCGATGAAGTCAAAAAAGGCGACCTGATCGCCCAAATTAACCGAGTAGAACAAAAAAACACCGCCACCATGGCCCTACTCATCTCGTCCATCACCGTCATCTCGCTCATCGTGCGCGGTATTGGTGTGATGAACATCATGCTCGTGTCCGTCGCCGAACGCACTAGCAAGATTGGTATGCGTATGGCGGTCGGGGCAAGACAGTTGGACATCATGGGGTAGTTTTTGATAGAAGCGGTATTGGTGTGTATCTTGGGCGGTGTCTTAGGGATTTTACTTGCCTTTGGTGTGGGCAGTCTTGTCAATAAATTTAGGGGGCGACAGCGTAGGTGTGATTTACTCGCCCCTATCTATCGTGGTTGCCTTTGTCTGCTCAACGCTTATCGGCATTGTGTTTGGCTTTTTGCCCGCCCGTAACGCGTCAAGGCTCAACCCTGTGGATGTGTTGGCACATAATTAATCACCCAATAAAATCGCAAACTTAAAGGTTTGCGATTTTTTATAAAAAATATAAAAAACCACTTGCAAACATCCAAATATACTGTATAATACGCACCACATTAGCGATAAGGGTCGTTAGCTCAGTTGGTAGAGCAGTTGACTTTTAATCAATTGGTCGCAGGTTCGAATCCTGCACGACCCACCATTATCCTAATAGCAAGTTAATTTTAAAAATATTTAAAAAAAATACTTGCAAAGTTGAAATTATCTAGTATAATACGCAACACAAATCGGGTCGTTAGCTCAGTTGGTAGAGCAGTTGACTTTTAATCAATTGGTCGCAGGTTCGAATCCTGCACGACCCACCATTCCCCAATAGCTCAGTTGGTAGAGCATCGGACTGTTAATCCGTGTGTCCCTGGTTCGAGCCCAGGTTGGGGAGCCATATTCCAAGAAGTCCTTCTCATATCGAGAAGGGCTTTCTTTTTATATCTATTAAATCATTCGTTGTAATTGTCAAGTCACCGACCTTAGTTACTGATATTCATAATGAATAAATTTCGGTTCAACTATTAACCAAATAAAAAAGCGCATTCATTTGAACGCGCTTTTTATTCTTAATACGGCGACATCATCGGTGCAATTTGGCTTACTGCCAAATCTTTGATGACCAGTTGTAGGCTTTGATTGCCCTGCCATTCGTTAATCTCCAAGGCGAATAAGATGTGCACATGACTGGCGCGATAATCCCATTTGTCTGCATCGTAATTAAACCAAATGGCATCAATCGGATACTGAACCTGACGTAGGCGAAGGGTTAGTTTTAGGTGCTTATCCTTCATCACACGGAAGTTTAGCACCTCAAATTCACCATCAAAGCTAGGCGGTGCAAAGCCGTTACCCCAAACGCTGACGCTCTTTAATTCTGATACAAATCTTAGGCTAAAGTCCTCGGGCAGCAGTTCGCCATCTGTGAAATGCTCTTCGTTAAATATCAACTCATCAAATTCATCCATCACCATCAAGAACTCCTGCATGAATTCATCAAAATGCCGCTTTTTAATCGTAAGTCCTGCCGCCATGGCATGCCCACCAAAATGCGTGATCAAGTGCGGATGTGCGATCGCCACCGCCTCAATGGCATCACGAATGTGCACGCCAGCGATGGATCTGGCTGAACCTTTGATGTAATCATCGTCGTCAGTTTTTTGGGCATCTGCTGGAGCGAATACGATGGTCGGACGATACAGGCACTCCTTAATTCTGCCTGCGACGATGCCAATAACCCCCTGATGCCAGTTGTCTTGGTATAGAATGATGGCGCGCGGCAGGCTGATCTCTTCTGCAGAGCCAAGGTGCAACTCATGAATGATGTCATTCGCCTCATCTCGCATTTGCGTCTCGATGGCGCGGCGCGAGTGATTCAATTTATTCAGCTCCAACGCCAGCGTATGCGCTCGGCTCCAATCATCCGCCAACAAGCATTCGACGCCTGTGCGCATGTTATCCATACGCCCTGCAGCATTAATGCGGGGAGCAATGGCAAAACCCAAGTCATCGCTACTGATTTTCTCATGGTCGCGACCCGACTGCTCTAATATCGCAAGCACCCCATGACAAGCTCGTCCACTACGGATGGCATTTACCCCATGCGTCACTAAGATGCGGTTGTTCTGATCCAATGTTCCAACATCCGCCACCGTACCCAGCGCCACAAGGTCTAGATACTTGGCGACACTTGTCGTTGATAGCCCTGCTTCACGGCGGATGCGCGCCACACGACCCATGACATAGAATGCCACACCCACGCCGACCAGGGATTTACTGCCAAAATTACAGCCTTGTTGGTTAGGATTCACGACAGCGGCGGCACTCGGAGATGGCTTGGTGGTCAGATGGTGATCTGTGATGATGACTTGGATGCCAAGCTCATCGGCGCGCATGACACCGTCATGGCTTGAGATGCCATTATCCACAGTGATGATAACCTCTGGGTTAAATTCCTCTGCGCCATAGCTGACAATCTCTGGTGTCAATCCATAACCAAATTTAAATCGATCAGGCACCAAGAAATTCACATCAGCACCCATCTCTTTTAGGCAGCGAACCATGAGTGCTGTTGAAGTTGCACCATCACAATCAAAGTCACCTACGATCAAAATACGCTTTTGCTCATCGATCGCTTGACTGATTAAGGTCGCTGCCTCATCAAGTCCTGTTAAGTCAGATGCAGGCAACAGCTGTCCTACCGAAGTATCTAGCTGTGCCTCATCGTGAATGCCACGAGCGAGCAGCACACGCGCCAAAGTCACAGAACCGAACGCCTGAACCAGTTCATCATCAATCTTACCTGTGTAGCGCAGTGATAAATTAAGCTTTGTCATTGTAATTCTTCTTTGTTTTGATTCTTAAATCCAGACCAATCACGCACGCAAGGATTTTGGCAGGCTAAATGTAACATTCTCTTCGATGCCACTGATCTCTTCTGGGCTTTGGGCGCCCCATGATTGCAGGGTGTCTAGCACTTCTTGGATAAGCACTTCAGGGGCTGATGCGCCTGCCGTTACACCCACACATGCCACACCATCAAACCATGAACGATCCATTTGGCTGGCGTTATCAATAAGATAAGCCTTAGCACCCAGTCGCTCAGCAAGCTCTCTTAGGCGGTTAGAATTAGAAGAATTTGGCGACCCGACCACCAGAACGATGTCACAGTTTGCCGCCAACGACTTTACCGCATCCTGACGGTTCTGGGTGGCGTAGCAGATGTCGTCCTTACGCGGGGCGTTGATTTGTGGGAATTTATCCTTTAATGCATCAATCACCACAGCCGTATCATCCATCGACAGCGTGGTCTGAGTAACGAAAGCAAGCTTCTTGTCTTCTTCAAAATCTAAATTCGCAACATCATCAGCATCCTCAACCAGATGAATGCGCCCGCCAAAGGTCGTATCAAATCGCCCCATCGTCCCTTCAACTTCAGGATGTCCTCCATGCCCGATCAAAATCGCATCCATGCCTTCTTTGGCAAATTTACCCACCTCGATATGAACTTTGGTCACCAAGGGGCAAGTGGCATCAAATACAGTCAAATTACGTCGAGCTGCCTCGTCCTCAACTGCCTTAGATACGCCATGCGCCGAAAAAATCACAATCGCGCCATCAGGCACTTCATCAAGCTCTTCAACGAATATCGCCCCGCGGTTGGCAAGATCTTCAACCACGAATTTATTATGAACCACTTCATGACGCACATAAATGGGCGGATTAAAGCGGCGCAATGCCTCATTAACAATGGCGATGGCTCTATCCACGCCGGCACAAAAACCGCGTGGATTGGCTAATAAGATCTTCATATAATCACTCTGTTATTTTTGTTTATTTTAACTGACTACTTTATCATATTTGGGGATTTTACGCATTAATTGATTGATGGTTGGGGATTTTATTTTCAAATACAAATAAAAAAAACCGCACGATAAACATGCGGTTTGGTTGGTTGGCTAATATCAAAAGCTGTCTTTTAAGCCAACGATCTGGTTAAATACAGGCAGCTCTTTGGTTGTCTCGACAATGTCCGCCACAAAGTAGCTTTCACGTTCAAACTGGAATCTCTCACCGCCTGACACTTCTGCCAAAGATGGCTCAACCACCGCTTGATAGGTCGTGATCGAATTAGGATTTAGGTGCTGCTTAATCCATAGTGTATCAGCATCTGTATCCGCATCAAGCATGTCTTTTTCGTGCAAGGTGGCATCTTGATTGATCTCATCATCTTCTAATAATAGATGCTCATACAGGCGCACCACCGCATCCACACCGTGACTTGCTGACACCCAGTGAATCACACCTTTGACCTTGCGTCCCTCAGGATTATTACCCAGCGTCTTAGGATCGATGGTGGCGATCAACTCGACCACGTCACCATTATCATCGGTGATGTGCTCCTCTACTTTTAGGATGTAGCTGTTACGTAGGCGGATTTCACGGTTCTCTGGCGACAGTCGCTTGTAGCCTGCCGGTGGATTCACTTCAAAATCGGTCTGATCAATGTAAATGGTCTTGGTGAATGGAATTTCACGATTGCCCATATCAACATTTGGATGCTTAGGCTGAGTTAGCCACAGGACGTCATCGTCCAGACGCGCCTTAACAGTATCTTTTTTAAGGGTTTCAAAGTCTGCCACCGCCTCATCAAAATTAGCAATGGTGACTTTTAATGGTCTTAGCACCGCCATGCCACGCGCGGTGGTATTCTCGAGCGCGCTACGCACACTAAATTCCAACTGACGAAAATCAACCACGCCATCTGCTTTAGATACGCCAATGCGCTCACAAAAATCACGCAAACCCTCAGCAGGATAACCGCGACGTCTCATACCAGCCACGGTTGGCATGCGCGGATCATCCCAGCCCGAGACGACACCCATGTCCACTAAGCGTTTAAGTTTACGCTTAGAAGTTAAGGTGTGATCTAGGTTTAGACGGCTAAATTCATATTGGCGTGGTGGCACTTCAAAGCCAACTTTCTCAACCACCCAATCATAAAACGGGCGATGATCTTCAAACTCAAGCGTGCACAGCGAATGCGTGATGTTCTCGATCGCATCTGACAGCGGATGAGCATAATCGTACATCGGGTAGATGCACCACTTGTCGCCCGCCTGATGATGGTGAGCGTGCATGACACGATAGATGACAGGATCTCTCATGTTCATGTTGGCATGATTCATGTCAATCTTGGCGCGAAGTACGGCTTGACCTTCTTTGTATTTGCCATTTTTCATGTCATCAAAGTGCACCAAGTTCTCTTCGATGGTCGCATTTCGCTGTGGCGATTCGACAGACGGCTTGCCAAAGCCACCGCGATGCTCACGAATCTCATCAGGCGTCTGAAAATCTACATAAGCATCGCCTTGCTTGATGAGCTGAATCGCCCATGCATGCAGCTGGTCAAAATAATGAGACGCATAGCGCACATCGCCCGCCCATTTAAAGCCAAGCCACTCAACGTCCGCCTTGATGCTGTCCACATAATCCTGCTTCTCAGCGGTTGGGTTGGTGTCATCAAAGCGAAGATTGCACAAGCCGTCAAACTCTTTTGCCACGCCAAAGTTTAGGCAGATGGATTTGACGTGTCCGATGTGCAGATAACCATTCGGCTCTGGTGGAAAGCGAGTAACGATGCTGTCGTGCTTGCCGCTCGCCAAGTCGTCACGAATAATCTGACGAATAAAATCATTCTTCTCAGTGGTGATGTCGGTCATGGATTACCTTTTTTCAGTTATTTTTAAGGGCAATTCGTCGCCCAAAATTAGCATAAATCATGCTATTTTAACACAGTTTATGACAATAAAAAATTCCACAAAAACAAATTGTAGAATTTTTATAAGCACTTCAAGGCATGCTTCAGATTTAAGGCTGCAGCTGTAATAACATCAGCCAATTTTGTTGATTGAGATTACACTTTTGCTCACTTTGTGGATTGCATTCCCCTTGGTATTTAGGCAAGGCAAAACGACCATCGTCATCGATGGGCAGCTTTCTTAGCATGACAGCGTGCAGCACATTGCCACCGATCAGCCATGCTTCTGCCTTAGACTGATCAATCTGCGTGACGATGTCGCAGTGCGCAGGCAATCCTCCAGATTGATTGGCCATATGGTCGGTCAGTGCCTCATGGCTAGACAGCGATGAACCGCCACGCACATAGCACAGCATGTCCCCGACCTTGGGCACTGTCTGCTTAGGATTCTTAGAGTGATAACTGCCCTTTTGTTGCCACGCACGATACATATAATCATAATGGCGCGGCGACACATAAAAATCTTCAATGCCCGCCTGCGCCATCACATAGGAGATGAACGCTGCCGACCATGCCACATCACTGGCAAAGGCTCGGCAGATATTCGTGTTTGAATTGTGACTCGTATCCAACTTATTACAGTTTTGATAATTAAAAGACCTGTCTAACCGCGGCAGAACACCGCTGTCGCGCCAATACGCTGTCACCCGCTCCCACGCATAAACCCCATCTGTCAATCGAGCATTCTGTGATTCATAATGGTTATACTTGGCGATGTGTCCCTGAGCGGTAATAAAAGGCTCACCCCATGCTTGATGCTCTCTGATGGCGATGGCGCGAATTCGCTCAGCTTTACTGGTATGATTAGGAAAGCTGACTGATGGCGACTGCCACAATTGTGCACGCCGAACTTGTCGGTCTGATGAATCGATACTTACGCAGCCGGCCAGTAATAATGTAGGTAACATGAAGCTTGAGCAGCTTTTTAGATTTGGCATTATTCTTATGGGTGATTTATGATTTTAGGGCATTGTAGCATAGGTGTGACTTTAGGTTCAATTTCACACTTGGCAAGCCGTATCCCTATTTTTTGCATAAGTTTTACGCAGATTAATGACAGCTTAATAGCGCGGGTGGGTTATGTAATTTTTTTGGCTTTTGATTGGGATTTGATTAAGGGTATGCTATAATTTAGCCACCATTTTTGATACTTAACTTTTTATTTTATTGTAAGGAATAATCATGGATATGCCTGTTGTACAATTTGACACCACTCACGGCGCCATCGTCATCGAACTAAACGCCGAAAAAGCCCCTGTCACCGTTGCCAACTTCATCGACTACGTTGAAAGCGGTCATTACGACGGTACAATTTTCCACCGTGTGATTGATGGCTTTATGATTCAAGGCGGCGGCATGGATGCGGACATGAACGAAAAACGCACCGGCACACCGATCAAGAACGAAGCTGATAACGGTCTAAAAAACGACATCGGCACCATCGCCATGGCTCGTACCCAAGACCCACATTCTGCAACCGCTCAGTTCTTTATTAACGTTAAAAACAACGACTTCCTAAACTACTCAAGCCCAACACCACAAGGCTGGGGTTATGCAGTATTCGGTAAAGTAACCGACGGCATGGATGTGGTTAATCAAATTAAAGGTGTGGCAACAGGTCGCTATGGCTACCATTCAGACGTACCTAGCACGCCAATCGTCATCAACTCTGCCAAAGTTATCTCAAAATAACCCAAAGCAAACACCACAAGGGGCGGAATAGTTTTCGCCCTTTTTGTGATTTTCATCACTCATAAATTCAAACGCTGATTCGCCATGCAAGATTTCAACCATCTTCTAACCACCAAGTCTCATGACATCCACGTGGTATTTGTGAGCGACTTGCATTTATCTGCCGACACCGCAATGCTGAATCAGGCGTTTTTGGCACTATTACAGGATTTGATGGCCCTGCCAAATCTGCAGACACTCTACATCCTAGGGGATTGGCTGGATAGCTGGATCGGTGATGATGATTATTTAAGCTTATCTGATGCCCAGAAGTCTGAGCATTGGCTTACGTTCATTTTAAATCAGTTAAAGAAGCTATCCCACAAGACCGCCATTTACGTCATGCACGGCAATCGCGACTTTATGATACGCCAAGGTCTGTGCGATGTCCTAGGTGGCACACTGATTAAAGAACCTTATTTTTTAACTTTATCCAACGCATCAAGATTGCGCCTAGAACATGGTGATCGCATGTGTACCGATGACAAAGCCTATCAACGCTACCGCAAAATCATCCAAAACCCCATCGTTTCTTGGCTAATCCTAAAGCAGCCACTGGTCAAACGCAGACAACTCGCTCAAAGCATCAAAAAAAAATCTCAAAACGACAAATCCCAAAAAACTGCCGTCATCATGGACGTGAATGACAATGCAACCCACAACGCCCTAGCTACATGCGACATTCTGATGCATGGACACACACATCGGCCAGCCGTGCATGACATTGATGGTAAAAAAAGAGTCGTTCTTGGTGACTGGCGACTTAATAGCAATCAAGTGACGGCAGTTATCGGGGCAGTGCTTGATGATGGTGAGATGGGCTTATGGGAATTTTGCCATCCTGTCTGATGTCAAAACCACTTGGTATTTACATTTCAAAAGAGCAATCTAATGGTCTTATCTTAGGCTATTAGCGCCAAAACCTGAGTATGTAGCTGCCACCAAACCACGCCAAAGACTACCGCTACAACCATTGACATCTTCCAAAACCATGCGCGCGACAGCTTAGATTTCAACGCCAATGACACCACCATCCCAAACAACGCCCCAACTAATGCGCCACCAATATGCGCTGCATTGTCAATGCCCGGCAGTGCAAACCCCATCAGAAGGTTAATCACCATCACGACGAATAGGTTTTTGGTGTTCAAGACGAACATCGTCGGTGCACGCATCACCGCTAGTACCAATAAGAATGCACCAAGTCCCATGATGCCGCCCGACGCGCCTGCTGACAGCCCCACCGATCCACCTGCTTGTACATCCTGCCAAGTGATGAATAGATTTAGCAAATTACCACCCAACGCTGACAACAAGAACAACATCAAAAACTGCCACTTACCAATGATCTGTTCTGTAACTTGTCCAAAATAGTAAACCGCAAAACTATTAAAAAGCAAATGAATGATGCCAATATGTAAAAAGACACTAGAAATCATACGCCAAGGCTCATGCGTGAGCGACAACGGCAAAAAATTCGCCCCAAAGCGCAACAAATCACTCGTGCTAGGATTATCCATGCTAACACCTTGGGTGAGCTGGTATAAGGCAAACCCCACAAAAATCACAATCAACAACAAGGTGACGGGTGCTTTTATTAATAAATTCTGAAAGTTCATAAATCACATCAATACCAATTCAAGAATCAGCATTATACCCTTTTTCAACCTATTATTTATTAATGATATTATTATTTAATTGAAAATTATAGCCAAATAAAATAGATTATTATTTACCTAATAAAATAACTCGGATATAATTCCCCATAAATTACATTATTGTAATAAATTGTTAACATTGCTACGCTTTGGACAGTCTTTGTTCAACTTTATTTATATTCAACCAAGGAAAACCGCATGGCACAACACGCACCCTTTCCAAAAACCAATAAAGTGCTGCTGGCGCTCATCATTCCTGCAATGATGGCTTATAGCACCCAATCGACCGCTCAAGATACTAACGAACCTAAAGTCACGCTAGATGCTCTAAATGTCACCGTAAATGCCAAACCCAGAGAAAAAATTGGCGAGAAGATCGTCACACGCCGTGAGCTTGATGAGCAGATGGTGCAAGATAATCGTGATTTAGTACGCTACAACCCCGAAGTGGCAGTTGCTGAAACAGGTCGTTTTGGTAGCAAGGGTTTTGCTATTCGTGGCGTGGATGAAAACCGAGTATCCATGAGCGTAGATGGCATGGCTTTACCTGAATTAGAAGTCAATCAGATATATATGCCTTACGGTTATATGTATAGCGGTCGCCTTGCAATTGATCCTGAAATTATGAGAAACATTAGCATTCAGACAGGGGCAGACTCTCTTACCTCAGGTAATGGCTCGCTAGGAGGTGCCGTTACTTACACCTCAAAAGAGCCCTCCGATCTTATTAGAAATGGCAATAATTTTGGTGGGTATGCCAAAATTGGCTATGCCAGTAAAAATGAAGAAAATATGGCAGCTGTTGGTCTGGCAGCCAGTACCAAACACCTAGAAGGACTGGTTAATTATGTTCGCCGTGAAGGTCATGAACTCAAAAATCATCGCATGGAAGAACATAATTCTGACAAATTGGCTATTGATTACAATTTTCCTAGTAATGAAGTAGGAACAAGTGGGATATTACCCGACCCGAGCGATTATAAAAGCGACAATCTTTTGGCTAAAATATACTATCATGTGAATGACGAACATCGCTTTGGTATATTTGGCAATTATCTTAGTCGAAAAGACCACAGTTATGCCATCACCAAAGGCACATTAAAAAGCCAACGTCGCATGTCTCATGACAAAGCAAATATGGAAAGTTATGGTATTAATTATCGCTATCTACCCAAATATAGCCAATTGATAGATGAAACAAACATTGAATTTGCTCACCAAAAAGTAAAAGGAATTGCTCATACTGATGTGCGCTTTACAAGTTGGCTTACTGGTTTGGTTGACTCAAATGATGCCTACACCTCAGAACACCGCCCAACATCTGACACTACCAAACAGTTTCGTTTGAGCACCGATTTTCTCCCAATCGACTTTGATGAATTTGGCTCACATAAATTTAGCACTGTCTTTCAGTATACTAACAAGGACCATTCGGCAACACCCCAAAATAAAAACGCTTGTCCAGGTAGTAGCAAATGGATGTGCAATGGCTCTGATAGTCTTGCCAATGACACATTTGTCTATACACCTAACATAGAGCGTAATATTTTTTCATTTGTAGTCTCTGATGATGTTCGACTAAATGACAAATTAGATGCACAACTTGGTGTAAGATATGATAATTATAAATACAAGCCAGAATTTACAGATTATCAAAAATCATTATTTAGCAGATTTCCAGATGCAGGTTATGGATTGTTACAGAACAATACTGGACGCAATAATGATACCTGTAATCAATCCTATGGTTTTAGCTCATGGCTTTACGATCCAGCTAAATTAGCTGCGTGTTATGCGCAAGTAGCTGATTTTCAGTCCTATCGAGAAAAATTCCAACAAGCATTTACAAACAATCACCCCTACAAAGAAGATGCTGTTACTTATAAAATCGGCTTAGGGTATCAGTTTAATGATAATTGGAAAGCCAGTTACAAATACTCCACCGGATTTCTAATGCCAACCGTTACTCAGCTTTATAGTGCATTTAGTGGGATGGGTGTACGTGAAGAGACTGGCTTTATACATGGTCTTAAACCCGAAACTTCAAAAAACCATGAATTAGAATTCAAAGGCGAGTTTGATACATTTGGCGTTAAGCTAGGCGGATACTATGTAGATTACAATGATTTTATTAACATCAAAATTGAGAATAGAGATTTTGGTGGCGTTGGCTATGATACCATTAATTATTATAATGTAGACTCTGCCAAGACTTATGGCGGACGTATTGGTGGCACATGGGATATTTCTGAAATATCCAAACTAAATGGCACATTGCAACTAATGGGCGAGTATGCCATTAGCAAAGATAGTACCAGTCGAGGTACAAATCTTATCGCTAATATGCCAGCAAATGGTGTCGTCGGCTTTGACTATCATGCTGCTGACGACGGCTATGATATTCATGGGCGTTTACGTTATGTTGGTTCAAAGAAAGCAAATGATGCCAAAATTGACGGTCCAAACAATACTATTACAGTCTCCGACTACCTACCATACAGCAAATCCTATACCCTATTTGATCTATATGGCACCAAACGCTTCAACAATGGATTTAATGTTTCGGCAGGTGCTTATAACATCTTCAATGAGAAATACCATAGTTGGGAAACATTAAGAACTTTTATGGGTGCCAAAAATATCAATGCTATGGTGAGTGGCGATGGTATGCAAAGATACACCTCGCCAGGTCGTAACTACGCCTTATCGCTCACTTATGAATTCTAATCATTTCTCAATAAAAAAGCCAATCCATCGCGATTGGCTTTTATTTTGTTAACTCTATTTAGACGTGCAAATCATGCCCGCATCGGTCGCAGAACTTGGCGTTGGATGCATGGCCGAATTTACCGCATTTTGGGCAACTGATGGGATGCAGCTGTGGGCGCATGGTTCGGGTAAGCTCAGCGGTAAAAATCCCCGTCGGCACGGCAATGATCGCATAACCTGTAATCATGACCATCGATGCGATCGCCTGACCGACTGGGGTTTTTGGTGAGATGTCACCATAACCCACCGTCGTCAAACTCACAACCGCCCAATAAATCGACAACGGAATACTGGTGTAGCCATTCTCAGGACCTTCAACCACATACATGACCGAACCAAAAATCGTCACAAGCAACAACAACGACAAGAAAAACACGATGATCTTATGCTGACTGGTCTTAAACGCCGCCGCCAAAAATCCCGCCTGCTGCATGTATGATCGTAATTTAAACACCCTAAAGATTCGCAAAATACGCAGAATACGCACCACAAGCAGATACTGCGTACCCATGAAGAACAAGCTTAGATAGCTTGGTAATAATGCCAGCAAATCAATAATCCCAAAGAAGCTAAATGCATAACGCTTGCGATTCGGCGCAGAATACAATCGCATCGCGTATTCAATGGTGAAAAGAATAGTAAACAGCCATTCAGCATAAAAAAACAGCTGACCGTACTGCAGTCGCAAAATCAACACACTATCGAGCATGACCACCGCCACCGACAATGCAATAGCAATCAGCAGTACCACATCAAAGAACTTACCTGTTCGGGTGTCTGTGCCTTCGATGACGATGTGGATTTTCTCTTTTAAGGGCAGGCTTTTTTTGTAAACAGGGGCTTTCATGCAAGATAGAATGAGAGAAAGATGGGTGTATTTTATAATAAAGTTAGGGCTTGGGATAGTATTTTTACAAAATTCTTGTTATGATTGATACGTTTTAGGCTTTTTACATTTGATTCATCATGAGAATCATCATCTTAATGCTACCCCTTGTCCTGACCGCTTGCATGAACATGACAGATTTTTCTGAAAATGAGCGTCAAACACCCCAAACCTACCCGACTTACGACCCAAATTGCCAACGCCATATCCTGGCCCTACGCACACCACAAGGCTATCCTGACATGAGTTCGCCAGAATATCAAGAAACGCATCATCGCACACATTGCCCCTAGCAAATATTGGCAAATTCGCCCAAACCTTGTATAATAACCTATTTTATTATTTTCATTTAAAAGGTGCATTCTATGGCAGGTCATAGTAAATGGGCAAACATCAAACATCGTAAAGCTAAACAAGACGCCGCAAAAGGCAAAATCTTTACCAAAATCATTCGTGAAATCGTATCTGCCAGTAAAGGTGGCGACCCAGACCCTGCCAACAACCCACGCCTGCGTGCCGTGCTAGAAAAAGCCAACGCCGCCAACATGACCAAAGACGTGATTAAGCGTGCGATTGAGCGCGGTCAAGGCGGCGGAGAAGGCGACAACGTCCAAGAGATTACCTATGAGGGCTATGGCGTGGGCGGTGTGGCAGTCATCGTTGAGACCATGACCGACAACGTAAACCGTACGGTGGGCGAAGTTCGCCATGCGTTTAGCAAACACGGTGGCAACCTAGGCACATCAGGCTCAGTGGCGTATCTTTTCTCTAAGCGTGGCGAGATTGTCTTTGGTGATGTATCATTAGAAGATAAGGTCATGGAGGTCGCCCTAGAAGCAGGCGCAAGCGACATCGAGAATGACGGTGAAAGCCTGCTTGTCATCACAGAGCCTAATGACTTCGGCGCTGTGGTGGATGCCTTACTGGCAGCCGATCTAAAAGCTGACAGTATGGAAGTTACCATGTCACCAAGCACCACCGCTGATATCGACAACATCGACGACGCTCAAAAAGTGCTAAAAATGATCGATATGCTAGAAGATTTAGACGATGTGCAAGAAGTCTATACCAACGTCAATTTTAGCGATGACGTCATGGCACAGCTTGATGCTTAATCACGAAAATTCTTGCCCATAAAACATCGCCCAAGTCCGCTTATGCAGATTTGGGCGATTTTACATTGATGATTTTTATAAAAATTCGTTATGACAAGGAAAACTCATGACCACCCTATCTAACTACGTCCGTTCTATCATCACCGCCACCGTCTATGACGTTGCCATTCGCACCCCGCTTGAACAGGCGGACAAATTATCCGCACGCTTTGACAACGACATTCGCCTAAAACGCGAAGACTTACAGCCTGTGTTTAGCTTTAAACTGCGTGGGGCATACAATAAAATCAGCCAATTATCAGACGAACAAAAAGCCAAGGGCATCATCTGTGCGTCCGCTGGCAACCACGCCCAAGGGGTTGCCTACTCGGCAAACCGCCTAAAACTTAATAACCTAATCGTCATGCCAAAAACCACGCCCGACATCAAGGTGCAAGCCGTTAAAGCCTTTGGTGGCACGGTGCATTTGCATGGCGACAGCTTTGATGAAGCCAACCGCTTCGCCATAGACAAGGCAACGACAGACGGCATGACCTACATTGCCCCTTATGATGATGAGCTGGTGATTGCAGGGCAAGGCACGGTGGCGTTAGAGCTGTCGCAAGACTGGCGAGACATGGAATACGTCTTTGTGCCTGTGGGCGGTGGTGGCTTGGTGGCAGGCGTGTCGGCATTTTTAGGCGAAGCTGCCCCGCACGTCAAGATCATTGCGGTGGAATCCGAAGGGGCGGCGTGCCTAAAAGTCGCCTTAGCGGACGGCAAACGCACTCGCTTACCACAGGTAAGCCTATTTGCAGACGGGGTGGCGGTCGCTCAAATCGGACAAATTCCTTTTGACATCGCCAATCTAACCAAATCAAACGGTCAAGGCAAGGTCATCGATGACGTGATAACGTGCAATAACGATGAAATTTGTGCCAGCGTGAAAGACATCTTTGAAGAAAACCGCCACATCGTTGAGCCGTCTGGGGCTTTGGCGTTGGCAGGGCTAAAAAAATACATCAAAGAGCATGACTTGACTGGCAAGAACTGCGTGGCAATCGTCTCAGGGGCGAATATGAACTTTGACCGCTTGCGTTATATTGCCGAACGCACCGAGATTGGCGAGAACAAAGAAGCGATTTTTACGGTAAAATTGCCCGAACAGGCAGGGGCGTTTTTGGATTTTTGTCGCTGTTTGCAGGGGCGAAACATCACCGAATTTAACTATCGCCTAGATGCCACCAGCCCCAATGTCGCCCAGGTGTTTGTCGGCATTGGCTTAAAAGACGGTCAAAAAGAGCGCGCCACGATTGTCGATATGCTAGATATGGGCGGATACGAAGCTCATGACCTAACCGATGATGAAGTTGCCAAAACGCATATCCGCTATTTGATTGGCGGGCATGGGCGACTGACCGATGAACGTCTGTTTCGTGTCATGTTCCCCGAGCGTCCAGGGGCGTTGTTAAATTTCCTTGAAAAATTGGGGCAGGATTTTAACGTAACCTTATTCCACTATCGCAATCACGGAGCGGCGGAAGGGCGGATTTTGGTGGGGCTACAAGCCACGCCCACAAGCGGTCGGCAAATCGTGGACGCACTTACCGAGATTGGCTATGAATGCGAAGATTTGACGGATAATGTTGGCTATGGGGTGTTTTTAAAATAAACCCAAAAAAACACGGTAACACGGTAATTAGTTGCCGTGTTTCTTATTATCCATAACAGTCAAAAAGTTTATTCTTACAAAGAATTTTTGTAAAATAAACCAAACACCCAACCCAAGGGAAAATTTATGAAATCATTATCCAAACCCCTTATCATCGCCCTAGCCTTATCATCAGTATCTGCCTTAGCGTGTGAAAAACCGCAGGTAACGGGATATGATGAAGTTTACTGCCTTAAAGAAGACTTAGCACCCGTAAAACGAAACGGCAAATATGGTTTTATTGATAAAACAGGTAAAGTGGTTGTTCCTGTTCAATATGATGATGCTTGGAGCTTTTTAGAAGGCTTGGCAAAAGTCAAACAAAACGACAAATACGGTTTTATTGATAACACAGGTAAAGTGGTTATCCCTGTTCAATATGATTATGCTTATGACTTTTCAGAGGGCTTGGCAAAAGTAGAACAAAACGGCAAATGGGGGCTTATTGATAAAACAGGCAAAGTAGTTATCCCTGTTCAATATGATGGTGTTGGGAGCTTTTTAGAAGGCTTGGCAACAGTCAACCAAAACGGCAAGTGGGGATATATTGACAAAACAGGTAAAGTGGTTATCCCTTTTCAATATGATTATGTTGGGTATTTTTCAGAAGGCTTGGCACAAGTAAAACAAAACGGCAAATGGGGCTTTATTGATAAAACAGGTAAAGTGGTTATCCCTGTTCAATATGATGAAACTTGGTTTTTTTTAGAGGGCTTGGCACAAGTCAACCAAAACGGCAAGTGGGGATATATTGACAAAACAGGTAAAGTGGTTATCCCTGTTCAATATGGCCATGTTGGGTATTTTTCAGAAGGCTTGGCACAAGTAAAACAAAACGGCAAATGGGGCTTTATTGATAAAACAGGTAAAGTAGTTATCCCTGTTCAATATAATGATGCTGGGTATTTTGAAAATGGTAAAGCCAAAGTGCAACTAAACGGCGAAGAATTTTATATAGACGAAACAGGCAAACGCCTAGACTGACTCGGATTTTGGCATTTTTACCCCAAACACGCTCCCCACGCCCACTTCGCTTTGAATGGTTAGGCTCGCCTGATGACGTGCTAGGGCGTGTTTGGCAATGGCAAGCCCAAGCCCACTACCGCCCGTCTTGCGACTTCTGCCCTTATCCACGCGATAGAATCGCTCGGTTAAGTGTCCCAAATGCTCAGCATCAATCCCTTCGCCATTATCCTGCACAAAAAACTCAATCTCATCGCCCACGGACAAATGAACATGGACATCAGTGCCGTTGTCAGTGTGGCGAATGGCATTGAACACAAGGTTACTAAACACACTATACAGCTCTTTGTACACCCCTGATACCCACACGTCAGGCGCGATATCGCTGGTGATGTGATGGCTGCTGCTGAGTGCTTTGGCGTCTTGGCAGATGCCTTCGATCAGCTCGGATAGATTGATGGGTTCGGCGTGCTCTAGGCTTTTTTGGTCGTTCTCTAGGCGGGATAAAGTAAGCAAACCTTCGATCAAATCAAGCATTCTTGAGCTTTCTTTTTGCATCAGTCCAATAAACTCACGCTGCAACGGCTTATCAAGGTCGTTATCCGCCAAGGTCTCAAGAAAGCCTTGAATGACGGTCAATGGCGTTCTAAGCTCGTGTGAGACGTTAGCGATGAAAGTATTTTTTGAGATATTGAGCTGCTCGCTGGCACTGATATCATGCGCGATGAGCATGTTGGCGTTCGCCTCGATGGGAATCAAATTCATCAGTAGGGTTTTTTGATTCAAAGTCAGTTTGTCGTCCACACTCCCCCCTTGTGCGATCGCTTTGTCCAAAAATAACGAAAATTCTTCATGATCAATCTGTTCTTTTAATGAAAGCTTGGATGGCTTTAGCCCTAGATATTCATCAGCGCGGGCGTTTTTCCATTCGATGCCGCCTTTCTCGTTGACGATGAGTACGGCGCTTGGAATGGCTGCCATCATACGATTTAGGCGGTGGATGGCATCTGTTAGTCGTTGTTTGCGCTTGGTTCGGCTGCGCTCTTCGATGGACAATTTGTCAAAAACGCCCTGCCAGACACCACCCTGCCCGCCTCCCGACCCGATCGCCTCTGGCATCGCTTGACGTCTGTTGTCGAGCCATTTAGTCAATCGATGCAGATGAATGCTGTGGTACACGCCCCATGCTGCCAGCACTATGATCGCAAAGATAAACCCAGCATAATTACCAACCACATAAAAGCCAAACACACCGCACAACAGCGCAAGTGCCAATACCGCCAACATCTGCACCATCAGGCCTGACCTTTGTCATTAAAGCTATAACCCACGCCACGTACCGTTTGGATATAATGTGCCACCCCCACCTCTTCAAGCTCGCGTCTTAGCCTGCGAATGTGCACATCCACCGTACGCTCTTCGATGAATACATGATCGCCCCATACCAAGTCCAATAACTCACCGCGGCTATAGATGCGATCTGTGTGGGTCATGAAGAAATGCAAGAGTTTAAACTCAGTCGGACCAAAATGAATCGCCTTGCCATCGACTTTCACTTGATGCTCCTGCGGGCTTAGGGTCAATCTGCCAACCTGTACGATGTCGTCTGTCTTTTGCGGTGCACGGCGACGCAGTAGCGCCTTGATGCGCGCCACCAGCTCTCGTGGGCTAAATGGCTTAGTAACATAGTCATCTGCACCCAAATTAAGCCCAAGCTCCTTATCAGCCTCTTCGCCGCGCGCGGTCAGCATGATGATGGGCAGATCCTTGGTGCGCTCGTTCATGCGTAGCTCTTTGGCGAAGTCCACGCCAGACATCTTCGGCAGCATCCAATCAAGCAGAACCACATCAGGAAGCCGATCATCAATGACCGCCTTAGCATCTTCGGCACTTTCGACCAAATTCACCTCAAATCCCGCCTGCTGTAAACCAAATTCAATCAGTCTTTGGATAGACAGTTCATCTTCTACGACAAGTATGCTTGGCATGACATATCCTTTTTTCTTGATATCAATGCTAAAAAATTCTGGAAAAAATGGTACATTCAATAGCTCAAATGTACCATTAATTTCTCAAAATGTGAAACAAAAAAATTTGAGCGTATTAGCCGAATTTACCCGTGATGTAATCATGGGTCGCCTGCACTTTTGGCTGAGTGAACATCATGTTCGTCTCACCGATCTCGATCAACTCGCCCAGATACATGTATGCAGTCTGATCAGACACACGAGCCGCCTGTTGCATGTTATGGGTGACGATGGCGATGGTATAGTCATGCTTTAGCTCGCCGATCAGCTCTTCGATGAATCCTGTCGAGATCGGGTCTAGTGCAGATGTTGGCTCATCAAGCAGTAGCACCTCAGGGCGGCAGGCTGCTGCACGCGCGATGCATAGACGCTGCTGCTGACCACCTGACAGAGAGTTGCCAGACTGCTTTAGCTTGTCCTTAACTTCTGCCCATAGCGCGGCTTTTTTTAGCGCCCATTCAACACGCTCATCCATGTCGGCTTTGCTTAGCTTTTCGTATAATTTCACCCCAAAAGCAACATTGTCATAGATTGACATCGGGAATGGCGTGGGTTTTTGGAACACCATGCCTACCTTGGCGCGCAGCAGGTTCACATCCACATCAGCACCCAAAATGTCATTGCCATCAAGCAGAATCTTACCTGTGGTGTGGCTTTCATTATACAGGTCGTACATGCGGTTGAAGCTACGAAGTAGTGTTGATTTACCACAGCCTGATGGACCGATGAATGCTGTTACTTGATGTGCAGGGATGTCTAGGTTGATGTTCTTTAGCGCGTGGAATTTGCCATAGTAGAAGTTAAAATCCTTCACGCTGATCTTTGGTGCTTGGACTGATGGCGCGATGATATTAGAAGTTGGTAGGTTCATGATTATTCTCAAAATTCAATACAATGGTTTAAATTAGTGTGACTTAGACTGCATGACACGTGCGATGATGTTCGTCGTCAATACAGACAATGCGATCAGTAGTGCCGCTGTCCATGCCAGAGCGTGCCAGTCAGCATAAGGACTCATGGCGAATTGATAAATCACGTTCGGCAAATTCGCCATCGGTGATGACATATCAGTGCTGAAGAATTGGTTATTCAAGGCTGTGAACAGTAGCGGTGCAGTCTCACCTGAGATACGCGCAAGGCTAAGCAGCACACCGGTCATCACACCTGCTTTGGCGGCTTTTAGAGTAACCATGCTGACCAGCTTATATTTAGGTGTGCCTAGTGCAAAGGCAGCTTCACGAAGCGCATTCGGGACAAGGCGTAGCATGTTCTCTGTGGTACGCACCACAACAGGAATCACCAGCAGTGATAATGCCAAAGAACCTGCAAAACCTGAGAACCGACCCTGTGGCACGACGATGAGGCCATAGATAAATAGACCGATCACGATGGATGGTGCGGACAGTAGCACGTCATTCATAAAGCGTGTGGCAGCAGCCAGCTTGCTATTACGTCCAAATTCTGCCAAATAAATACCACACAAAATCCCAATCGGCGTACCGATAAGCAGACCGCTGGCAGTAATCATAAGACTACCGATGATGGCGTTACGCAGACCGCCCTGCATGCCCGGTGGTGGTGTATCTAGGCTAAATACATGCGCACCAAGCCCGGCGATACCCTCATAAAATAGCGTATAAAAAATCCAACCAAGCCAGAACAAGCCAAACGCCATCGCCACATAAGCGAATAAGAGCGAGCCTTTATTGATCAGGCGGCGGCGTGTGTAGATGGCATTGTCCGATGTCTTATTCACCGAAGGAAACAGTGGTGTATCTAGACGTGGTACGTTAACTTTTGGTTTATTGGCGACTTCGATTTGCATGGGTTTTTCCTTTTATTTACAATTTGACGGTTTGATTGGCTTATCGGCCTTCGTTCTTGGTCATTCTCATGAGCATAAGCTTTGAGATACACAGCACGATGAATGTAATGATGAACAGGATCAAGCCTAAGAACAGCAGCGATGATACGTGCATTGGGTCGATCGCTTCGGCGAATTCGTTGGCAAGTGCTGAGGTAATCGATACGCCAGAGCCGAACAAATCCAGGCTTAGGTTGAAGGTGTTACCGATGATGAATGTCACCGCCATCGTCTCGCCCAGCGCACGTCCAAGACCCAGAATGATGCCGCCGACAACACCTGACTTGGTATAAGGCAGTACCACACTGCGGATCACTTCCCAGCGGGTTGCACCCAATCCATAGGCAGACTCTTTTAGCATGGGCGGTGTCACCTCAAAGACATCTCGCATGACAGATGCGATGAATGGAATAATCATGATTGCCAAAATCAAACCTGCTGCCAAGATACCAATACCCATCGGTACGCCCAAGAAGAACTTATCAAGTACAGGAATCTGACCGATGGTCTTGGCAAGTGCAGGCTGCACATAGTCTGCAAAGATCGGCGCGAACACGAATAGACCCCACATACCATAAATAATCGAAGGAATACCTGCCAGTAGCTCAATACAGATGCCTAGGGGTTTTTTTAGGAATTTTGGGCAAAGCTCGGTTAAGAAAATGGCAATACCGAAGCTTACAGGTGTGGCGATACCCAGCGCGATGATGGATGTCAAGATCGTGCCATAAATCGGTGCCAATGCGCCATATTCACCAGCGACAACATCCCAGTTGCTCGACGTTAAGAAGTCAAAGCCGAACTTTTGGATGCTGGGCCAAGCACCGTAGATGAGCGATACCAAAATACCACCCAAAATAAGCAGAACCAATGTGGCGAAAAGTCGAGTCGTGCCGACAAATACCTTATCGTACAGCTGCTCGCGTTTTAATTTTTTGGCAAGGACATTATCCATGAAAAGCGTCTCCAATCACGCTTAGGTACATCACAATATTCAATGAAAAATCATAAATAAAAGAAAAAACCACCATAGCGATGGTTTTTTCTTGTTTAGGCTTAGTTGACTACGTATAGTGGTTTACCATCTTGACCAACCACTTGCTCCCACTCTTTACGAACTAGATCTTTTACGTTCGCTGGTAGTGGCACATAGTCAAGACCTTTTGCCATGTCGTCACCTTCTTTAAATGCCCAATCAAAGAAAGTCAGAGCGGCTTTGGTGTTGTCTAGGTTAGCTGGGTTCTTGTGAACTAGGATGAAAGTTGCTGACGCCAGTGGCCATGCGTTGTCGCTTGGTTGGTTGGTTAGAACTAGGTTAAAGCCCTTGGTGTTTGACCAATCAACATCTGCTGCTGCCGCGAATGTCTCTTGTGATGGCTGAACGAATTGACCCGCTGCGTTTTGAAGCTGGGTATGCGCCATGTTGTTTTGTTTTGCGTATGCATATTCAACATAGCCGATCGAGTTCTTCACACGACCTACATACGTTGCCACGCCTTCGTTGCCTTTACCTGCTGTGCCAGTTTGAGCGGTTGGCCACTTAACTGTCTTGTCTGCGCCTACAGTGTCTTTCCACTTGGTAGATACTTGGCTTAGGTAGTTGGTGAAGATGAAGCTTGTGCCCGAACCGTCAGAACGGAATACGGTCACGATGTTCTCATCAGGTAGGGTTAGGTCTGGGTTTAGCTCAGCGATTTTTGGGTCGTTCCACTTAGTGATGTCGCCTAGATAGATTTGAGCCAGAACGTCGCCAGTTAGCTTTAATGCGCCAGCTTCAATGCCTTCGATGTTCACGATTGGCACAACACCACCGATCACAGTTGGAAACTGCACCAAGCCTTCTTTATCAAGCTCTTCTGAGCTCATTGGCGAGTCGGTCGCACCAAAATCAACCGTCTTAGCCACGATCTGCTTCACGCCGCCAGATGAACCGATTGATTGATAGTTAACCTGACCGCCTGCTTTTTCTAGGAAGCCTTGCGCCCATTGTACATAGATAGGTTGTGGGAATGATGCGCCTGCACCTGTTACGTTCATTGCAACTTTATCAATTGCAGCTGCAGGAGCGGTAGCGTTTTCTTGTGGTGCTGCGGCCGCTGGTGCTTGCTCTGCGCCTTCTTTTGCTGGTGCTGCTTTATCTTGGCAACCTGCTAGAGTCATCGCGCCTAGTGATAGGCATAGTGCTGAGATGATGAACTTGTTTGCTTTCATATTATTACCTTGTGAAAAGTTGTCCCGTCATGGGTGTAAAGGAGATGCCACTAACTTACTGGTGCTAAGTTTAACAACCAAAAATGACAGTTATATGACAAGTAATTTATTTTTTAGTTTTTGTATGACAATGTTGTTTTTTGGTAAATTCGGTTCAAATACCCGAAAAATTCCCTATCTTCTTCGACCAAGCCAATTTATCTTACTTTTACCATCATGGTAAAAACCCTGTGATTGTTTTCATCGATGATTTCCCCCAAATCGCTAAATTTTTAGTATAATAATCGGTTTAATTTTATTCATTCGTAAGAGCCCTCATGACTATCCAATCCCTACTTCACACCCACCTACAAACCGCCATGATAAACGCAGGGGCGGACAAAGACACCGACCCTGTCATCAAGCAATCAGGCAAGCCCCAGTTTGGCGATTACCAAGCCAATGGCGTGATGAGCGTCGCCAAAAAGCTTGGCACAAACCCACGAGAATTTGCCCAAAAAGTGCTTGATGAACTGGCAAATAGCCAAGCCTTGGACGGCATTGCCGACAAATTAGAAATCGCAGGGCCGGGCTTTATCAACATCTTTCTTGACAAAGAATTTCTTGCCAAGTCCGCCCACACCGCTCGCACGTCCGACCGCTTGGGCATTACGTCCGACCACACTGAGACGGTTGTCATTGACTACTCATCGCCAAACGTTGCCAAAGAAATGCACGTTGGACATTTGCGTTCTACCATTATTGGCGACAGCTCGGTGCGTGTGCTTGAATTTTTGGGCGACACCGTCATTCGTGCCAACCATGTGGGCGACTGGGGGACGCAGTTTGGTATGCTCATCGCCTACCTTGAAAAAATGCAAAATGAAAATGCGTCCGATATGGAATTATCCGACCTAGAAGCCTTTTACCGTGATGCCAAAGCAACTTATGATAACGATGAAGCCTTTGCCGAAAAAGCTCGTGGCTATGTGGTCAAACTCCAAAGTGGCGATGAATATTGCCTTGCCATGTGGCAAAAACTCGTTGCCATCACCATGAGCCAAAACCAAGCCAGTTACGAACGCCTAAACGTAACCCTAACCGATAAAGACATCATGGGCGAGAGTCTATACAACCCCATGCTCCCTGACATCGTCAAAACCCTAAAAGACAAAGGCATAGCGGTAGAAGATGACGGGGCGACTGTGGTATATCTGCCTGAATTTAAAAACAAAGAAGGCGAGCCACTTGGTATCATCATTCAGAAAAAAGACGGCGGATTTTTGTACACCACCACCGACATCGCCGCCGCAAGCTATCGCTATCACACCTTGCACGCTGACCGTGCCATTGTCTATTCTGACACTCGTCAAGCCCAACACATGGCACAGGCGTGGGCGATTGCAAGGCTTGGCGGATTTGTGCCTGATAACTTTAAATTAGAACATCACAATTTTGGCATGATGCTTGGCAAAGACGGCAAACCTTTCAAAACTCGCACAGGCGGTACAGTCAAACTTGCTGACCTGCTTGATGAAGCGGTTGCCCGTGCCACCGTCTTGATAGAAAGCAAAAACCCAGACGTAACGGCCGGTGAGCGGACGGCACTCATTGATGCGGTTGCCATTGGGGCGGTCAAATATGCCGACCTATCCAAGCACCGCACGACCGATTATGTGTTTGACTGGGACAGTATGTTAAACTTTGAAGGCAACACCGCCCCTTATATGCAGTACGCCTATACTCGTGTGCGTTCTATTTTTGCCAAAGCAGGGGTAAATTCTGACACGCTAACAGGCGAGATTGTCATCACGGACGACAAAGAGCGAGCATTGGCGGTCAAATTGCTACAATTTGAAGAAGCCCTACGCCAAGTCGCCAAAGACGGTACGCCCCATGTGTTGTGTGGCTATTTGTATGAATTGGCTGGGATTTTTTCATCGTTTTATGAAGCCTGCCCAATATTGTCGGCAGATGACGACACCAAAAACAGCCGTCTGCAATTGGCAGATTTGACCGCTAAGACCTTAAAAACGGGGTTGGATTTACTCGGTATTAAGACGGTTGAGAAGATGTAATTGACAAATTCAAGATTGCCATTGGGTTGTCCTAATGGCAATTTTTTAAATTGGAAATACTTATGTTTGACAAATTTGGCAATATGAGCACCGACAATTTAAACATTACCACCCTGCCCCATTGGTCATTTGGCGACAGCCCCCAAATGGCAGACGAACTTGTAGGGCTTGTCATAGACGGCAAAAAGCGAGCCACTTGCACCGCCCTACATTGGCATTTGGACAAGCCAGCTTATCCCGTTGGTAGCCTACAAGTCATCGCAGACGGACAAAACCGCCCACGCTGTGTTATCCAAAACACCGCCCAGTTCATCATTCGCTTTTGTGATGTTGATGAAAAGTTGGCACGTCAAGAAGGCGAAGGCGATTTGTCGCTTGATTTTTGGCGAACGGCTCATCAAGAATTTTTTGAGCGGTTTGGGATATTTGATGATAAAATGTGGTTGTTGTTTGAAACCTTTGATGTTATAAAAATACTGGACACCCCATGAAAAACCAAACCAACAAAGAACCCCAAACCCTAAATAAAGTCCGTGCCGACAAATGGCTGTGGGCAGCACGATTTTTTCGCACTCGCACCCTTGCCAAAGAAGCGATAGAAGGCGGAAAAGTCCACATGAATGGTCTAAAAATCAAAACAAGCAAAGAGCTACAAGTGGGTGACACCCTAACCATTCGCCAAGGTCATGCCAGCGTCCAAGAACAAAAAACCATCATTATCAAAGCCTTATCCGACAATCGGGGCAGTGCCACCATCGCCCAAACGCTGTATGATGAGACAGATGAGAGCATTGCTACCCGAGAGTTTTTTGCCGAGCAACGCAAATTACAAAACCTTGCCAGACCATCTACCAAACCCGACAAAAAACAACGTCGGGACATTGAGAAATTTAAAAATAATTGGTAATTTAAACATATTTGAATATACCAAAACAAAGAACACCGTGCATAAATAGGGTGTTTTTTGTTTCTAGCTTTTAGATTATTTAGCCAGAACGTACCCTGTACCAGCGCCAACCACTGCGCCAACCACAGCACCTTTACCGATGTCTTTACGATCGCCATCGCTCAGGCTTAATGCGCTGATAGCTGCGCCTGCCATTGTGCTGGCAACAACAGAGTTGCGTGCTTGTGGGTCGTTGGCATAAGGACCGCTTGCGCAAGCAGTTAATAGTACAGTTGCACTCAATGCAGCAGTTGTTAATGATTTACGATTCATAAGATTCTCTCTTAATGCTTGGTATCATCTGCCTTGTTGTTGCTACCTTTAGGTAGTTAAATTCAAAAGAAATACAAATGCACTCTTTGGCTAATTTTGATGAAATTCCAAGAAAATTAGTTGTCTTAACAGTCATCTTAAGTATATTTTATGGGATTATTTGTCGTACATTTGGTGAAGATTATTGCTAAAATCTTACGACATCACCAAAAATAGTCCAGATAATCACACTCATTCTCAGTGCAATTTATGTTAAAATGGGTCAATTTAACACCGAAGAATTCGAATAATTATGCAGCCAACCTCCATCCTTTTTGTCTGCCTTGGCAACATCTGCCGAAGCCCTTCTGCTGAAGCGGTGATGACACACATTGCACGCGATGCTAGGCTAGACATTCGCTTTGATTCTGCAGGCACAGCAAGCTACCACATTGGTCATCCTCCTGATCCCAGGGCCATCCAAGTGGGTAAAAATTTAAACTACGATCTATCCATGCTGCGCGCCCGCCAAGTTACAGCGCAGGATTTTTATGATTTTGATGTAATCTTTACGATGGATGAGAGTAATCTGACCAATCTCCTTAAAATCGCACCCAGCGATGCCACCGCCAAAGTCATGATGTTAGATGATAAGGCAGTCGCTGATCCTTATTATGGCGACGTGAGCGATTTTGATGCGATGTTTGAGCATATTGAGCAGGCAAGCAGACGCTGGATTGATACATGGAGAGATGGCGATCATCATGGCTGACATTCTCAATCATTACGACCTATCGCACAACAACACCATGGCGCTGTCTTGTACCGCGCGCCATGCGATGATTCTAGATAGTAGTGACACACTGGCTGACGACATACGTCATGCCATTGATTTTGCGGCGCAGTACAGCCTACCCTTATTTGTGCTGTCATTTGGCAGTAATGTCATCTTGCCAAATGAGCTAAATGCGCTCGTACTGCTACCTAGAATAAAAGACATTAAAGTCCTTGATGATAACGCCGATAGCGTCACATTAGAGGTCGCCTGTGGTGAGAATTGGCACGAATTCATACAAGTCTGCTTAGATAAAGGCTATTACGGACTTGAGAATCTGGCACTCATCCCAGGGCTGGTGGGTGCTTGTCCTGTGCAGAATATCGGCGCTTATGGCGTGCAAGTCTGTGATTTTATTACTAAAGTCATCGCTTATGATTTGACTGATGGTCAAAGACATGAGTTTGAGGCGGATGCTTGTCAGTTTGATTATCGACACAGTTTTTTTAAGGACAACGAAGGTCGTTATCTTATCAGTCATGTGATATTTAAGCTTCATAAAGACGAGTGCAAAACTCTAACCAACTATGGTGATCTGTCCGTCATGGCGCAGTATTTCGCCACTAAAAACGGTCGAGACCTACCGCATCCTATCGATGTCTTTCATGCAGTGGTTGCCATCCGAGAGAGTAAACTGCCCAGCCCTGCTGTTCTCGCAAATTGCGGCTCATTCTTTCAAAACCCTATCATCCCGATAGCGCAATTCAATGTCCTAAAAGCTGAATTTCTCGACCTACCAAGCTATCCGATTGACGATCAAGTCATCAAAGTGCCAGCAGGCTGGCTGATTGATAAAGCTGGATTAAAAGGCAAAGGCATCGCCCCCATCCTAACACACCAAAAACAAGCTCTCGTACTAACCAATCATGCGCCTTATACTGCCACACAGGATGACATCCGCACCACTCAGGATTTTATCGTGCGCACCGTGCAGGACAAATTTGGTGTTACTTTGGTTCGCGAACCTGTGTGGGTAAAGTAGGCTATCATGCAATCTTGGCGAAGATTTCTCACCCAGCTATGGCGAATGGTGTTGTACTTGATAATGACAGCACTGATTGTCGCTGCATTGCCATTTACACCAATTTTTGCCAATGTTAGTGTATTTTTTTTAGATGCCTTTAGTAGGGTAACACTAAGCAGCCCAAAAGAGCCAATCGCCATCACAGTGCTGGGTGGCGGTCTGACGCGAGACAATGGACGCATTATTTTAAATCACTATAGCCAATCTCGCATTAACAGCACCTATCAGCTGCACAAAGACATAGGGCTGCCCATCATCACAAGTGGCGTGGAGTCGCCTTGGTTTGACGACTATCTTAGCAGTCTAAGAAAGTCCGTCATCGCCAGCGATAATGCCAGCATGAACACTTGCGAAAATGCCATCTTCACCGCCAAGCTGCTTGATCATCACGAGCTTCCAAAAAGCATCTATCTGGTCACTGACCGCTATCACATGGCGCGTGCCAGACGCCAATTCGCTCGCGCAGGTGTCGATACCACCCCACACCCCGCCCCGCTATTCATGCCGCTACGATGGCGAGACCCTAAGAATAATCTCATCCATTCGCGCCGCGCTATTTATGAGATTGCCGCTCTGGCGCGCGATATCTTTCACCCACAAGAGAACTGTCGAACCGCTGATCAGATCACCCTAGAAGAGATCGGCACACCCAGAAGAAAACCCACAATCTTCTCACATAACTAATTTCCAAAAAAATAAGCAGCCAAAAGACTGCTTATTTTTCATCCTAGCGGAGGCTTAGGTGTTACCTTCTGCTTCTGCTTGAGCTTGTAGATAAGCTTGATCGAAGTTCACAGGTGCTAGCAGTAGCTGAGGGAAGCTGCCACGAGATACCAGATCACCGATCACTTCACGGGCATATGGGAATAGGATATTCGGGCAATAGGCTTGCTGCAAGTGAGCCAAATCCTCCTCAGGAATGTTGCGTAGCAAGAAAATACCCGCCTGCTGCACTTCTGCGATGTATGCTGTGCTGCCACCGTTTTTCACGGTAACACTAACTGTCAGAACGATTTCTTTGTGATCTTCATCAAGATCGTTCGATGCAGTTGCTAGGCTGATGTCCATCTCTGGCTGCCATTCTTTGGTGAATACGTCTGCAGTCGGCACTTCAAAAGAGATGTCCTTAACGTAGATACGCTCAAGACCTAGCTGTGGTTGTGCTTGTTCTGTCATGTTAAATTCCTATGATTGTCTAGTTAAAGTAATAAAAAAAGCTTAGCTGTTTAGCATCGCATCAAGTTCACCGCTTTGATTAAGCTTATTAAGCTGATCAAAGCCACCGATGAATGTCTCGCCGATAAAAATCTGCGGCACGGTGCGATAGTTATTCGTCTTGGCTGCCACTTCTGCACGCTCTTGACTACTCATGTCGTACACACTTGTAGAGACGTAATCCACGCCTTTATCGTCAAGTAGCTTTAGCGCAGCGCGGCAGTATGGGCATTCTTCTTTGATGTATAAGATTGCTTGTGTCATTGGACTCACTTATTAACAGTTATGGATGATAAAATGGTCAAAACAACCAATTCTTATTTTTATCAATTGGGCTAAAAAATACATTTTCAAGCCCAAAGTGTTATTTTTTTACCTTTGCCACAGCCAATGGAAGCCCTGCCGCCTGATAGCCTTGGATACCGCCTGACAGTCGCATGAAGTTTGGCTTACCCACTAGGCTTACCGCAGCGCCCGATTGCATACCAATATCGCACACAAAAATCACAGGCTCTTCGATGGCGCGCAGCTCATCTAGGTGGTTTTTTAATTCATTAAAAGGAATGTTTCGGCTACCTGAGATGTGTGATGCTGCGAATTTATTGGCAGGACGAATGTCGATCACGCGTGCACGATGGTTATTCACCAGCAGACCCAGCTCGCTCGGCGGAACTTTTCTGCCGTTACGCTTACCCTCCACCATAAAAAACGCGATGATCAGTACCGCCAAAATACCAAATAAAATCGGGTGATTACCCATGAATGTAAACCAACGTTCCACGTCCGCTCCAATTTTAAAAACTCAAAAGTTCTATTATACCGATAAGTACATAAAATTGCACTTATTTTGCCATATTTCTGGCGGACAACGCCCCTATTTTGGCTTCTGCCACCAACTCATTAAAACTCTCAACGCGCCGCCCAAGAATCTCACCATCAGCCACCGCCTGCCAGAGCGCACAGCCTTTGGCATTTGGCACGTGATTACAGTCGCGGAACTGGCATGAACCATTTAAAGCGATCAATTCATCAAAGCCTGCCATGATATCATCCGCCGACAGATGCCAGATGCCATATTCACGAATGCCGGGCGTGTCAATGATACCGCCTTTCTCCAGGTCGCCATCATCAAATGGCAGCAGGCGGCTGGTCGTCGTGGTGTGCTGACCTAACTGCGAGCCGATGGAGATGATATTGGTGGATTGATTGGCATCGGGTAGGATTTGATTGATCAGGCTGGATTTACCCACGCCGGACTGTCCTGCGAAGATGGTTAGCTTGTCTGCCAGCTGAGCCTTTAATTCATCCAGACCGTCATGACTTACACTTGACGTCTGAACCACGTCAAAGTCGTACTGCTCACCGATCGCTTGATATTCTTGATAAATCTGCCTAATCTCCTCAAAGTCATCCATGAGATCTGCCTTATTCAGCACTAATAGCGGTCTGACACCGCTTAGTCTTGCCACCAACAGATACCGATCGATTAGATTGGTCGCAGGCCTAGGCAATGGTGCAAATACAATGGCAAGCGTCTCAACATTAGCTGCCACGGGCTTAACTTTATTATATCGATCAGGGCGGGTGATGAGCGTACATCGTTCAGACAGCACCTCGATTCGCCCCATGCCTGCGGTCGTATCCACGCTGAATTTCACACGGTCGCCTGCTGCCATCATCGGTAAATTGGTGCGCGTATGACAGCGCCAAACATCGCCAATCTCCAAGGCATTCGGCGTAGCATCTTGGGGAAAATCAGGTAAAATATCAGGAAGATCAGTAATCTGCACATCAAGCTGCTTACCAAAATGCGATACAATCACTCCCGACACGAGAGTCCCATCATCGATGAGCGTGTCTTGGTTTTTTTGGATTTGGCGGGTTTGATTTTTGGTGAGTTTACGGCGGCGTATTAAGGACATAAATGACTTATTTGCTTATAAATTCTTTCATTCTAACGTAAATTTATCATTTGAACAATTTTTTATGGCAATTTAAAGCAATAAAAAAACCATCTAAAAGATAGATGGTTTTCATGTGATGGCGGAAGCTGAGAGATTCGAACTCTCGGTGGGCTACAAACCCACGCCGGTTTTCAAGACCGGTGCATTCAACCGCTCTGCCAAGCTTCCTAAGCGGTATTTCCCATAAAGGGATAAAATCAAGAATAATGGCGGAAGCTGAGAGATTCGAACTCTCGGTGGGCTACAAACCCACGCCGGTTTTCAAGACCGGTGCATTCAACCGCTCTGCCAAGCTTCCGTAGGCGTGTATTATAGCGGTTTTTTATAAGATTGCAAGCGTTTTTTAAGTTTTTACAAAAAATTTATGGCATCCGTTAAGATTTCAATCCCATGGCATAAGTCGCCACCAAAGGCTTGATTCCTGGCACTTTATCAAAGGCGATCAAACCCACATTGCGCATGAGCTTCATCACAGGATTAGGATGGGTAAAGCTATCAACGACCATATCACAGAACTTGATGACACGCTTTTGGTCTTTTTGGCGCGCCTGCTCATAAGCACGAAGATTGGCATAATTACCAAAATCATAATCCGCATGGCGATTTTTCTCATGCGCAAGCATATTTGCCAAGGCGTGTACATCTCTTAGGCACAGATTAAAGCCTTGACCTGCTACAGGATGCAGGGTGTGTGCTGCATTTCCCATGATGACGCAGCGCCCGACCACCTGTCTGTGCGCCAATACTCGGCTCAGCGGATAAGCGCCACGGTGCCCCACTGCCACGAAGCGACCCGCGTCACTGCCAAATACTTCTTGCAAAGTATTCATAAAATATGCATCGTCGTTAAGATAGCGCTCTTCTTCACCTGCCTTGCAGATGAAGACAACCGAACGGCGATAGCCTTGTGTTGTACCATCCATGCCATCGCCATGTCCATCTGTTAGCGGCAGTATCGCCAACGGTCCGACAGCGGAGAATTTCTCAATACCGATGTGACCATGTGGCTTATCAGTCTGAACCACACCAACGATACCTACCTGACCATAGTCGTGTGTATCTGCGCCAACCTTGAGGATCTGACGACTGATAGAATCTCGCCCATCGCACGCCACGACCAAGGGCGCAGAAAGCGCTTTGGTTTTGCCATCTTGGTTAAACACAACCATCGCAAGCTTATCATCTTGTCGAATGTCAGTGACGCTCGCGCCATCGATGAGCGTGATGAATTCGCTCGCCTGCACCGCCAGCAGCAGCTGACGACCCAGCCAAGCATTCTCCATCACTTGCCCAAAGCTCTCCACACCTTCAGCAGTCTTATCAAGTTTTGCCCGCCCAAAACTGCCAAGCTCACTGATCTCCACGCCATCGATTCGGCAGGCATGGCTCTGCAAGCTCTCCCACAACCCTATCTCAGTATAAATCTGCACTGTACGTCTTGATAGCGCAGTATTGCGACTGTCTAGATATTCAGAACGAGCAACATCATCATCCGGGCTGATGGTCGGGTATTTAAACTGCTCGATGAGCGTACTATAAATACCATGATGCGCCAACAGTAGCGCAAAAGACAGCCCAACTTGACCGCCACCAATGATTAGCACATGGTTATTGACGTAGTTATTATTACTCATGGCATCATAAGTTTGATTGGTTTCACTCATTGCTATACATCCTCAAAGAAACTGCCTAAATTTTATCACAGTCCATCCTAAAGTCGATGCACCAAAAGGATTATTTTAAAATCCATCAATCAGCTTTTGATGGTGGGAAATAATTTGATGCAAGTCAACACCAAAAGCACATGGCAAGCCCTAAAAATCATGCTACAATATCCACTTTTAACCCCAGAACACGATGAATACTCAGCCCACCACCCCTCGACAGCCCACTTTCATTGAGAAATTCACCGTTGCAATGATTGGGTTTTTTGCATTTTTGCAGGTGTATTCGGTGCAGGCGATTTTACCTGTACTGATGGCGGATTTTGTCGCATCCGAGGTAGCTATTGGTGTGGCGGTTGGGGCGACAGTGATGGCCATCGCGCTGATGTCGCCATTCATGGGCATGCTGTCCGATGCCTTTGGACGAAAGATATTCATCGTCGGTTCGCTGTTATTACTCGCCGTACCGACCGGCATGATTGGGCTGAGCGGTACGGTGGATGAGCTGTCAATATGGCGATTCTTGCAGGGGCTGGCTGTACCAGGTATTACGGTGGTGCTGATCGCCTATGTTAGTGAAGAGTACAGCAGTCATGTGGCGCAGATGATGAGTCTATATGTGGCAGGGACGGTACTTGGCGGATTTAGCGGGCGGTTCTTTGCAGGGCATCTGCACGAACTGATTGGTTGGCGCTATGGCTATGGCGCCATGGCGGTCTGCACACTCATCGGGGCGTTGTGGGCATTCAAAGCCCTACCATCATCAAAAAACTTCATCAAAAGCGATAACTTTAAACACTCGCTTGCTTTATTATTATCACACACCAAGAACCTACAGGTCATGAGTGCCTGCCTATTGGGCGGCTGCGTCCTGTTCTCGCTCGTGGGCTGCTTTACGTTTATTAACCTACACTTGGCGGATGAGCCATATCATCTAAACGCCTCTCACCTTGCTAATATCTTCTCTTTATACTTAATCGGCATGATCATCACTCCTTTGTCAGGCAAATTCATCGCCAAGTTCGGCATGACCAATGTCATCATCGGCGCGGTGATCTGCTCCATGATTGGTCTGTTTATCACATTAAGCTCGCCGTTATGGCCGATCATTGTCGGGCTGACCATCATGTCGTCAGGGGTGTTCATCACACAAGCAGCCACCATCAGCTACATCGGCAGTCATGTTACCGAAGGTCGCTCGCTCGCCTCAGGACTATATTATATGGGCTACTACGGCGGTGGCAGTATCGGCGCATGGGCGTGTGCGATTGCTTATGCCAAAGGCGCTTGGGGGCTTACGGTGGCAATGATCGTTGTTGTTCAAATCTTTGCACTGATGGTCGTATTATTCATGAAAAAATCCGCCAACAGTCGAGTAGCCTAACAATCAATATTTTTCAACTAAGCATGAAAAATATTCATTGGAAATTCATCCCAAAATAGCGTATAATTTTCCGCCAAATATCTGTAGCAGCCTGCGATTTATAAAGCTCGCTTTCTTGAGCATTTAATCAGTCCCATGGCTTACCTACCTCCTACTCACCTCATCCTTTATGCGTTCAGTCAAGCTATATTACGACCATTCTGTCAAGCCTAGAAAAGCCACCAGAATTCGCATGAATTTTATCTTTATAAGTTTATTTTTATGAATTATTCAGTATTTACCTCCGAATCTGTCTCAGAAGGCCATCCTGATAAGATGGCAGACCAAATCTCCGACGCATTGCTTGACGCCATCTTAACCGAGGACAAAGACGCACGTGTCGCTTGTGAGACCCTCACCAAGACTGGCGCCGTGGTGTTAGCTGGTGAGATCAGTACTCACGCGAACATCGACATTGAAAGCATCGTACGCGCCACCGTAAATAAGATTGGCTACAATCACAGCGATCTAGGCTTTGATGGTAATAGCTGCGCGGTTATTAACATGATTGGCAAGCAATCCCCTGAGATCGCTCAAGGCGTGGACAGACAACGCCCAGAAGACCAAGGTGCAGGCGATCAGGGTCTGATGTTCGGCTATGCCACCAATGAGACAGACGTGCTGATGCCAGCGCCAATCCAGCTAAGTCATCGCTTGATGGAGCGCCAAGCGCAGCTTCGCAAAGATGGTACATTAGACTGGCTACGCCCTGATGCTAAGGCTCAGATTACCCTACGTTATGACTCCAATCATAAGCCACTGGCTGTCGATGCATTGGTATTATCAACACAGCATCACCCAGACATCAGCTATGATGCACTCAAAGAAGCCGTCATGGAAGAGATCATCAAGCCTGTCATTCCAAGCGAACTGCTGCACAAAGACACGCTTTATCACATCAACCCAACCGGCAAATTCGTCATCGGCGGCCCTGTTGGCGATGCTGGTCTGACAGGTCGCAAAATCATCGTTGATACTTATGGCGGCATGGCACGCCATGGCGGCGGTGCTTTTAGTGGTAAAGACCCAAGTAAGGTCGATCGCAGCGCCGCCTATGCAGGTCGCTATGTTGCTAAGAACATCGTCGCGGCAGGTTTGGCAGATCGCTGTGAGGTTCAGGTATCTTATGCCATCGGTGTCGCTGAGCCAACCTCAATCTCTGTGAACACCTTTAACACAGGTAAAATTAGCGATAACGAGATCAAACGCTTAATCCGTGCGCATTTTGATTTGCGCCCTTATGGCATCACTCGCATGCTGGATCTGCTACAGCCTATGTATGAAGTCACCGCAAGCTATGGGCATTTTGGTCGTACTGGCTCAGACCATGCGTTCACCTGGGAAAAAACCGATCGCGCTGATGCACTGCGTGCTGACGCAGGGTTGTAATTTTATACACCATCGCAATATAAAGGGTGTTTGACACCCTTTTTTATTTAAATTTGACGATATTTGGACATTCACATGACTGAACAAACCCAAGACAACAAACCAAGCATCAGCCCAGAAGAATTCAACGCACAAATGACCGCATTCTATGAACGTGCTGACGCCTTTATCAACCTAGCTAACAGCCAACTGTCGCCACAGTCGCACGCAGGACAAGTTGGATCATCTTTGCTATATGCTGCAGCCCGTTACAGCGCCTCTGTGGCATCGATTGGCTTTACCAAGGGCGCAGACTTTGAAAAAGAAAAAGATGACATCATCAAATTCTACACCGCCCAGTATGAACAAATGCTCTCGGACAACCTTGATGATTACATCAAAAACTTTGATAAATATACCAACATTGGTAAGTAATAAAAACAAAAACCGCTGTCAATTAGCGGTTTTTTAATTATATGGCTTAATCAAGCAATTTAAAAAAGTGTTCACGGTAATGGCGCAATTCACGGATCGAATCACGAATATCATCCAGCGCCAAGTGCGCACCGCCTTTTTGGTAGCCACTTGCTACATCGGGACGCCAGCGATAGCACAGCTCTTTGATACTCGATACATCCAGATTGCGATAATGGAAATAACGCTCAAGTCGTGGCATCTGACGCGCCAAGAAACGACGGTCTTGACAGATGGAATTACCACACATCGGTGACACTCCTTCATCACACCACTTCGCCAAGAATTCCAGCGTAACATTCTCGGCATCCTCTAAGGTCATCGTGCTGCGACGCACGCGATCGATCAGTCCTGACTGACCGTGTTGCTTCTTATTCCAGTCATCCATGCCATTTAGAACAACATCGGACACCTTAATGGCAACCACGGGTCCTTCTGCCAAGATGTTCAGATTGTCATCTGTCACGATGGTGGCGATTTCGATGATCTCATCGTTCAAAGTATCCAAGCCTGTCATCTCAAGATCAATCCAAATCAGGGCTTTTTTGGTGGGTTTTTTGGAGGGCTTGGGATGCTTGATGTGTACTTTATCGTTCATTTTTGACTCTTTGTGATATTTTGTGAAATGATGCAGCGCATTTTATCATACCTTAGGCAGGCTTTGCAGTTAGAATGGATATTTTTGCCAAATAATCATTGCGGTTTTGGGATTTGCCACCATATACATAAAAAGCCACTTCATGATGGTGTGCTTTTTTGATATAATTTCTTTTTTTTCATTCCATGGACAGACATGCCCAAGCAGAAACTAAAAAAATGGCTACCAACCCCCGAGAAGCTCCGTGAAAGCCGAGTTATCGGATGGTTTGCGCCGTTTTTGGCAGACCCTCGCCTTTGGCAGATGAATCGCGGTGCGCTCACGCGTGCGGTTTGTATTGGCGTGCTATGCGCATTTTTTCCACTGCCTGGTCAGATGCCGCTTGCCATTGCTGGCGCCCTACTGCTGCGTGCAAATATCCCTATGGCTGTGGCACTGACTTGGATTACCAATCCCTTAACCACCATTCCTGTGTTTTGGCTGGCTTATTCTGTGGGTGCATTCTTGATTGGCGAGCCGATGATTGGCATTCGCACAGTTGGCGTGATCGTTACAGATTTCTCATTGTGGATGACGGGACATGGGGTTAACCCTTTCTCCAATCATCTTTTTTCTCTAAAGGCTTTCATCACAGGGCTTATCGTCTGTGGCGTTGTCACGAGCATCGTGATGGGGCTGTTATTTAACTTTGTATTACAATATCGCATCGTCGCCAGCTGGCAAAAACGGCCTGGCTATAATGCTAGCGCACCGCGTTTTGAGACCCAAAAAGGTCATAAACTACGTGACGCCAAAGACAATGATCCAGAAGATTTCTCCATTTGATTGACTCAATAAAAAACGCCTTAATCGGCGTTTTTTTATTTCATTACAGGTAATAATTAAACCCATTGACCGCTTCGCATCTCAAGCTGTCTGTCCGCCATGGCTGCCAGGCTTCTGTCATGAGTCACCATAAGAAGCGCTGTTCCAAAGCTGTGCTGAAGCTCAGACAACAAGTCAAACACCGCACGGGCATTATCATCATCCAGATTACCCGTAGGTTCATCTGCCAAGATCAGTGCAGGATTCGTCACGAGCGCACGAGCAATCGCCACACGTTGACGCTCACCACCCGACAGCTCGCTTGGTCGATGATGTGTTCGATGTGACAGACCAACTTTATCAAGCAAAGCGTTTGCCTTATCTCTCGCCTCGCTGATGGGGACGTCTTTGCGCATCAGAAGCGGCATTGCGACATTCTCAGTAGCGGTAAATTCAGCAAGCAGATGATGGAATTGATAAATAAAACCAAGATACTCATTACGCAAGTTACCACGCTCAGTCTCATTGAGCTTGCTTAAGCAATGCCCTTTAATCCATACCTCGCCTGTGTTCGGCATGTCAAGCCCGCCAAGCAAGTGTAGCAGCGTACTTTTGCCCGAACCACTACTACCCACGATGGCAACACGCTCACCAGCATTGATCGTCAAGTCTAGACCGGTCAGTACGGACGTTGTGATTTTACCCTCATCATAGACCTTGCTGATGTTTTTAGCTTCTAAAATTACACTCATCTCATCGTCCTTATTCATAGCGCAATGTCTGAGCAGGCTGAATGCGCGCAGCTCGTAATGCAGGATAAATCGTCATCGCAAAGCTAAGCAAGAAAGATGCAACCACAATAATAACCACATCTGACACTTTAATATAAGATGGCAAGAAATCCACAGGATAAGCACCTGAAGTCATCAACGACACACCAAACAGCTCGCTGATGTACACCACAATGTCATTTACCGTCAGAGCCAGCGTCACGCCTAGAATCGTACCAAGCACCGTACCAGTTACACCAATTATCATCCCTTGAACGATGAACACCTGCATGATCAGCTTCGGCGATGCCCCAAAAGTCTTTAGAATCGCGATGTCCGATTTCTTATCAGTCACCAGCATGATGAGACTTGAGACGATGTTAAACGCCGCCACGATCACGATCAAGAACAACAACAGCCCAATGATAGACTTCTCCATCTTAATCGCATCAAACAGATTGCCATGCGTGGTCGTCCAGTCATTGGCGAACAACCTATCACTGTCGAGGCTGGCGGCTTGATTGGCGGCTTGCGGCGCTTTAAAAATATCATTCATCAGCATGCGAATGCCCTGCGCACCCTCTGGCAACCTTAGCATAACGCCAGCGTCACGCATCGCCACAAAGCCCATCAGCCCATCCACTTCTTTACTGATGCTAAAAGTGCCCACGACCGTAAAACGTTTAAATCTAGGAATCACCCCCGCCGCTGATGGCGATGCTTCTGGCAATACCAAAGTCACCTTATCACCCAGACCCACGCCCATCGCCTGCGTCATGCTCTCACCAAGCACAATACCAAACTCACCAGCTTTAAGGTTATCAAGGCTGCCTTGGGTGATATAATCGTCAACGATTGAGACGTCCTTTTCAAGGCTTGGCTCGATGCCCGATACCATCACACCTGACACCTGTCCATTCGCCGCAAGCATCCCTTGCAGCTGAATAAATGGCGCGGTTGCCTTTACGTTCTTATCATTTTCTGTGATCTGCGTGGACAGCTGCTGCCAGTCTGGAATGATCTCATAAGACATGACAGAAGCTTGTGGAATCATACCAAGTATTCGGTTCTTAATCTCCCGATCAAAGCCATTCATCACAGATAGCACCGTAATAAGCACCGCCACACCCAAGGTCAATCCTATCATTGAAATGAGTGAAATAAACGAAATAAAGCCGTTTTTACGTTCAGCTCTGGTATATCTTAATCCGATAAATAAAGCCAAAGGACGAAACATATCAATTTCTCAAAACAAATAAACACCATAGTTTACACCATTTGCCCTGTTTTGACAGCGATTTTAAGAAGCTTTGACAAATTTTCACAAAATTTCGCAAGATTGGTGATTTTGGCTTGATTTTTTTATTAAATCCCTTATTAAAGTAGCAGATTTTTTTAGAATATGACTACAATCATGAATCAAATACGCTACACTTACAAGCACGAAGTACCACCAACCAAGGTTGACTTGCCTTGCGATAAGAACGCAGGTCATGGCGATCACTGGGCGATCTTGACAAATAATATCGCAGAGGATGTGCCAAACTGGCTACAATCGATGCTAGAGACAGCCACTATCCCAAGCGCCCTTACTCAAAGTCGTCCATCGGATAATAAACTACTCATTGCCAATGGCACACCTTGTCATATCAATCAAATCCTAAAGCTTGAAAACGGCACTCCTCAAGCATTCATTAATGCTTTTCCCGCTGTAGATAGCCCATATGGCGTTGAGTGCCACATCGAGCGCGTCATCCGCTGTGACTCGACCTCTGATGCTATTTTGCGTTTGAAGACAACAGATGGTGCTGTCATCTATGCCTTTGATCAGCTATATGCAATCAACCGTACAGAATATAAGACGCCTAAAACTTATTATGTGAATTTTAGCGCATGGGCGTATAACATCGAACCTAGCGATCAAAATGAGACGATTCTCATTGAAGATCCTGATGCCATTCGTTATCACCGTGCATTTAATGACATCGTTAGCAATAACGGCGGTGAAGTACCGGATAATATCGATGAGCAGATTCTTGCGTGGCAGCCTACAGATTTGGCAGAAGGTGAGTCTTTAGCACCTGTTGAGATTAACTATGGTCATAGCTGCATTTATCTGTTCGGTGAGACTTTCGGTCAAGAAGATGAAGCATGGTGTCAAGGTCAAGTGCTAGGCATCAGCCACACCAAGTTCTTTAATAAAGATATCACGCTATTTGATGTTGTGATTCTGCGCGAGCCTGATGCTCAGCCATTGGTGGTACGTATGGCAGCACCAACTACCGATAAGACCGCCGCTATCCAAATCCATGATTATATTCAAGCGAATATCTGGCTACAGGCTGCAATTTACGCCGACAACCAAAAACCTTAAGGGTAATTAATAATCAAAGAACCGAACATTGATCGGTTCTTTTTTATATCTATTGATACGCTTTATAGGACAATAAAAAGAGCCGAATATTCGGCTCTTTTTGCTGAATCAACAAAATATTTGATTATTCAGTTGGGTTTTGAGATAGTGAACGAACATAAGCTGCAAGTAGCATGATACGCTCATTACCTAGCTTAGTTTGCCATTCCGGCATCACACCTGAGCGACCATGGCGAATGGTTTCGCGGATAGATTCACGATCACCACCGAATAGCCAGATGTCATCAGTTAGGTTAGGTGCGCCCATGCTGGTCATGCCTTTGGCATCAGGGCCGTGACATAGTACACAGTTGGTCTCAAACAGTGCTTTACCTTGAGCAACTTGTGCATTGTCTAACTCATAACCATTTTGGTTGCCTGAGATGCTAAGTACATATTCAGCAGCTGCACGAACACCCGATTCACCCAGTTGTTTTTGCCATGCTGCCATCGCACCCACACGACCGTTGTGAATCGTCAATAGAACGTCAGCAGGTTCACCACCATACAGCCAATCATTATCCGTCAAATCTGGATAGCCTAAAGAACCTTTGGCGTTCGAGCCGTGGCACAAGGCACAGTTTTGTAGGAATAGACGGTTACCGATTTTTTGAGCTTCAGGGTCAGCTGCTAGCTTATCCACGTATGGTGCTAGTAGTTTAACTTGCTCATCAATCTGAGTTTGTAGTTCAGCTGATGGTTCAGCCTCACCTTTCTTCTGAGATTGAAGCTCGGTTAGCTTAGCTAGTACCGCAGTTGCTTCAGAAGCGCCTGCATTCGCCAAAATGCCTTGTTCAAAGTTCTCATTGAAAACCTTGTTGTTGGCTTGTAGCTGGCTGTTTAGCTCGTTTTCTGATGTCCAAGGTACTTCTTGACCATCAACTTCAACCGTTGTGATGCCTTTCCAAGCATGTGGCTGAATTGCCGGGAATAGGATAAAGTAACCCAAACCCCAAATTAGAGTACCAAAGAAAATCACAAGCCACCATTTAGGCAATGGCTTATCATACTCTCTAATACCATCATATGAATGTCCTGTCGTTTCATCTTCTTCTAAGACAGGTTTGGTTTTTAGTGTCCACATTAGCACGCCGAAGATAAATAACCAGCAGCCTAATGACAGGACAGTAATCCAAGAACTCCAAAAAAAGCTCATTGTGTATCCTTAGTGCGCTCATTTGATGACAAAGACTTTAACGTCTTGTCATCAAGCGCAAGTTGTGCGTCTTCTTCAAAGCGTTTCTTATTTTTTGGTGAGTATGCCCACCATGCGATGCCAATAAAAGCGATGAATGCCGCGACAGTCGCAATACTATGCAAAACGCCCCAGTTCATTAGCGTTGACCCTTCATGGCGATACCAAGCTGCTGCAAGTAAGCAACCAATGCATCAAGCTCGGTCGCACCTTGTACTTGGTCAGGCGCTGCTTCGATGTCTTCTTCGGTATAAGGCAAGCCAAAACGGTCTTTAAATAGACGCATTTTTTGCTGTACTTTGACACCATTAACCTCATTCTTGGCAAGCCAAGGATAAGCAGGCATCACCGAATCAGGCACAACAGAGCGCGGATCGATCAAATGGTCAACGTGCCACTGGTCTGAATAACGACCGCCAACACGGGCAAGATCTGGACCAGTACGCTTAGAACCCCATAGGAATGGGTGGTCCCAAGTTGATTCCGCTGCACGGCTATATGGTCCGTAACGCTCAACTTCTGCACGAAGTGGGCGCACCATCTGAGTATGGCACACATGGCAGCCTTCACGAATATAGATATCACGACCTTCAAGCTCTAGCGCTGTCCAAGGACGCATGTTCGGCAAAGGCTTATTCACACCACCTTTTTCAGGTGAGTTCTCATCAAAGATTAGCGGTACAATCTCAACCAGAGTTGCAAAGCTAATCGCGATGACGATAAAGATAACGAGTAAACCCGTGTTTTTCTCGACGATTTCGTGAGTGATATTTGACATGACTCTCCCCCTTAAGCCTTGACAGTGTCGTTGTCAAACACTTCATCACGACCAGTATTTACTTCATCTGGCTCAGCGATTGGTTCTGGAATGCTAGGCATTTTGATGGTTTTGTAGCAGTTATATGCCATAACTAACATACCTGCAACATACAGACCACCACCTAGTGCACGAACCACGAATGGCCAATGTGATACCACAACAGTCTGGATGAAGTCATACGCCAACGTACCGTCTGGGTTAGTGGCACGCCACATCATACCTTGAGTGATACCTGAAATCCATAACGCAACGATATACAGAACTGTACCAGTGGTTGCTAGCCAGAAATGTACGGTGATTAGGTTTGTTGAGTACATTTTTGCCTTGTTCCAGATACGCGGCAATAGCACATAAATAGAACCAATGGTAATCATACCAACCCAGCCTAACGCGCCTGAGTGAACGTGACCAACTGTCCAGTCAGTATTGTGACTGATGGCGTTCACCGCTTTGATAGATAGCATTGGACCTTCAAAAGTACTCATCGCATAGAACGACAATGCAACAATTAAGAAACGAATGATCGGGTCAGTTCTTAGTTTGTCCCAGCTGCCTGATAGTGTCAATACCCCGTTAATCATACCACCCCAAGAAGGTGCGAATAGGATTAGCGAGAACACCATACCCAACGACTGAGTCCAGTCAGGTAGCGCTGAATAATGTAGATGGTGACCACCTGCCCACATGTATGAAGCGATCAGAGCCCAGAAGTGAACGATAGACAGACGATAAGAATAAACAGGACGACCAACTTGCACAGGAATGAAATAATACATCATACCCAAGAATGCTGCTGTCAAGTAGAAACCTACCGCGTTATGACCATACCACCACTGAACCATGGCATCTGTTGCACCACCATATAGCGAGTATGATTTCAACATACCCACTGGAATGGCAAGGTTATTCACGATGTGAAGTAGTGCAATGGTAATGATAAACGCTGCAAAGAACCAGTTCGCTACGTAGATGTGTGAAGTCTGACGCTTAATCAGTGTGCCAAAAAACACGATGGCATAGGAAACCCATACCAAAGCAATGGCAATATCAATCGGCCATTCAAGCTCAGCATACTCTTTGGCAGAGGTAAAGCCTAGTGGCAAAGTGATCACCGCAGCCACAATAACCGCTTGCCAACCCCAAAAGGTAAACCATGCCAAATAGGGTGCGAACAAACGTGTCTTACAAGTGCGCTGTACGATGTAATATGATGTTGCAAAAAGAGCCGAACCACCAAACGCGAAAATAACCGCGTTGGTATGTAACGGTCTTAAACGTCCAAAGGACAACCAAGATGTATCAAAGTTAAGTGCTGGCCATGCTAACTGAGATGCGATGAACACACCCACAGTCATGCCAACGATACCCCAAAATACCGCCATGATGGTAAAGAAACGCACGATCGTGATTTCATATTCATGGTCGACATTCGGGGCTACTGCTGTGTTATTTAGACTCATTGGATATTTTCCTGTGCAGCCCGATTTATTTAGCGAGTTTTATTGTTTTGGCTAGTGCGTCAGCATGGCTGTCTAATTTGCGATAAACAATAAAATCGACGCTTTTTGATTCATATCTGTATATTTTAACGCAAAGTGCCACAAATATCATCAGATCAGAGCGAGTAACAGCAAAAAATCCTTAATTTTTATAAGGAAAACACAACAAAGATGGAAAATCTTAACACTGTGTGCGTTTAGCTTGCTTCTCGGATGAGTGGCTTAGCTTGCGTTGAGTGAATGTTCAATCCACCCACAAAGATTAATTCCATACTGATAATGTGGTATTACCAGTACTTTTCATCTTTTATTATACAACACAAATGTAATTTTTAGCGCATCTTTTGTAAAAATATTTGGATTTTTTGGCAATAATTTGGCATTTTTTCGAAATTTTCATCATTTTGACATGATTTAAAACAATAAAATACTGCTTTTAGACATAATAATGAACGTTGATTTGCGATATGCTTAACCTTTATTAACTAATTTACTCGCGCTTTTGCTAGTGCTTATAATTATAATATCTCATCCATCCCTCAAAAATCTCACATCAACCTATTTAATTGCATTAATTTAACTGCTTTTATACTCAATTTTGATTTATAATGCCTTTATGCACAAATTACCCATCCATTTACAAGGAGAATATTATGGCGCAATTTTTATCTCAAGCATGGTTCGACGAAGTTGCAGCTCTTAACGCACAATCCGACGAACTTAATTTACCGCCCTCACTTGACTCACTGGTTCTAAATGCCACTGTCGAACAAGGCACACCTACCCTACTCCACCTAAGAGGCGGTAAAATCCATCAAGGTCATACCGATGACGCAGTCAGCACCATTATCATCGATGGCGACACATTGAGCAATATCATCAAGACAGGCGATACCAGTCTTGCCATCGAAGCATTCATGATGGGCAAGATTCGTGTTGATGGCGACATGAGTGCTGTCATGGCATTACAATCTGCCAAACCAAGCCCTGAACAAAAGGCTTTATTCAAACAAATTCTAGCTATTACTGAATTCTAAATCAGTCTAATAGTACTTATAAACTAATATTTAACTGATAGTTTTATAAAGCAACAAAAAAAACCGCCAATATGAGCGGTTTTTTGTTGTTTGAACGGTACGATTATTGAGCTTGGTTGAAGTTCTGATAATCTTGGTTCATTTTGATTTGCTGAGTGTCGCCATTTTGGGTGAGGGCATATACAGCAACGTTCACTTCTACGCGACGGTTTGGCTGCAAGCAGTCGATCAATGCTTGACGTGGTTGGTTGTCAGAACACTGATGGATTTGTTGCATTTTACCTGCACCCGCTGCAGACATGGTCGCTGCGTTCACACCGCGTGAGATTAGGTAAGTACGAACAGTCTCGGCACGACGTTGTGATAGCGTCATGTTGTATTCGTGGCTACCTAGACGGTCAGTGTGACCTACTAAGTGGATGCGGCTTTCACCACGTTTTTCCCACTCTACTAGCTGGCGAGCCAGTTCGTCAAGCTTCGCGCGACCTGCAGGTAGCATGTCTTTAAGTTCATATTTATCAAACTTAAACAACGCATCCGCCTCTAGGTTGATACGCTCATTAACTATTTGAACAGGTTGCTGTGGCGCAGGCTGCTGAACCACTACTGGCGCAGGCGCTGCAGGTGGCTTAGCATAAGCTGAACACTCTGCAGGTAGCCAGTAGAATTCTTGACCACGGAAGTTTTCATCAAAGATGACTTTATACTGACATACCTTAACGCTGTCATCAGCCTTATAAAACTTCATGATGTAGTCCCACTCACGAGCACGGTTTGATTCGTTAAAGTGTGGGCGACCGATTAGCTGATATAGCTCATCTTTTGCCACACCTGGGCGAATCTTAGTCAAGTTCTCACGGTTTGGAAATTGCCCATCTTTTTGCCATGCATCATCTAGCTTTGGGAAGTAGATGTCTTCGGCAGCAATGGTGCCCTCATTCGTGATATTTTGGCTGATTTGCTTGGTACCCATACAGCCTGACAGTGCAAGCATTGCAACGGTTAACGCACTTAGTGCGGTAATTTTTTTCATATTGTAATCCTGAATTGGCATACGCCAATGCAAATTAAGTGAATTAGAAAAATCCGGTAAATCCCACACCTTGGATAACCAAGATGTAGGATTTATTGGCTGGTTATGGATTAGAAGTGGAAACCTGCACCCACCGAACCGCCTGCTTTACCTTTGGTATCGGCAGAACCAGATACTTTTAGCACCCAGCGACCATTGTCAGAAAGCTTCGAGAAGCCAACTGCTACCGCACCTTCACCATTGTAGCTGGCGATACCACCAGTCAGCATTGACTTACCTGGAATGTAAGCCTGTGGCAGTGCTGCCATTGCCATGGCAGAAGACACACCAGCATTAGACTGATTGGCGACATTGTCAATGCGACCAGCCAATTGATTGGTAGCTCCCATCAACTGCCCCACATTCACCGCATCCGTCATGTCAACACCAGGGGCGACATTGGTGATGCGTTGACCACCGTTGTTCAAGCCTTGAGCAGTCAGGCTGATGGTGTTGGCAGGTGTTGCTGCGTTGATGGTCAGACCTGTTGTGTCAAGTTTGCTGTCACCTGTGGTGATGCTGTTGACTGCGATGTCATCGCTTAGTTTGACTTCAACAGTGTCACCTTGTGCCTGAGTGGTGATGTTCTTATCACCCTTGACATTTAGCGTGCTGCCCAGTTTTTGAGGGTTGGTAGCACCCTTGTCAGTGTTAAAGGTCAGACCTTGGTTATCCACCTTGTCTAATGCTTTCACACCTTTGGCAATGTCATCTTTGGCTGCTTGGGTGAGATCAACGGCAAAGCTTGTGGTATCAGCACCTTCAATGCTCGTTGTTTCACCTTGTTCAACAGCAATCAGACCTTGAGCTTTAGCAACGACTTTCGCTGAACGGTCTTTGGCGTTGATGGTGTAGATGTCTTGACCTTGAGCACCTTTGGTGCTGTCGATGCTGACATTGTTACCTGCCTTGACCTCAGTGGTGGCTGCTGCCTTAGCTTTGTTCAGCTGGCTGACATTCACCGCATCAGCATCATCTGTGCCATCGGCAACATTGGTGACTTTCTTATTGCCAGCGTTGATGCCCTCAGGGGTGATATTGATGTCGCCAACTTTAAGCAGGTTATCCACTTGTAGCGTATCACCTACTTTTACAGTTTCAAACGCCACATCTTGCTTGGTAGCAACAGTTAGGTTACCGTTTTCATCTTGGGTAACATTGATGTTGTCACCTTGATTGATGCTGATGGTATCACCTGCTTTGATCAGCTTGCCATCTTGACCATTGGCTTGGACAGTGAAGCCTGAGTTGTTGATGGCGTTGATGGTGTCAGCTGCTGATAGGACTTTATCGCCATCAGTCTCTGCAATGCTAAGATTGCCTTTGGCATCAACAGTTGCTGGTGCGGCTTTGGCCACATCAACGGTGTAGATGGTTTGACCTTGATCGCCTTGTTTTGAGGTCACTTTGGCAAAGCCTGTACCTTCAACCTCAGTCTTGGCGGCATTGATGCCTTTGGTCAAGTCAGCTTTAAGCTGATGGATTTGACCACCATTCACCGCATCTTTACTGCCTTCACTGATGTTACCATCGGCAACATTGGTGACTTTCTGATTGCCAGCGTTGATGCCATCTTGGTTGATGATCACATCACCGACTTTCAGCGTATCACCTACTTTTACAGTTTCAAACGCCACATCTTGCTTGGTAGCAACAGTTAGGTTACCGTTTTCATCTTGGGTAACATTGATGTTGTCACCTTGATTGATGCTGATGGTATCACCTGCTTTGATGAGCTTACCATCTTGACCGTTGGCTTGTAGGGTAAAGCCTGAGTTGTTGATGGCATCAGCAACGGTTTTGGCGGTGACTAGGGCATTGCCTTGATCACCCTCAACAGTTACCTTACCAGCTTCATTACCACCTTGTGGGTTGGTGTTAAGCTTGGTGGTTTTGGCTGCGATCACAGTCTTGGCAGGATCGTTTGGATCTTGCTTGGTGGTGATGGTTTCATCATCCACATTCACATCAACCTTGATGGTAGAGGTCTTGCCATCAGTATTGTCCACAACCACTGTTGTGCCTGTGCCGTTAGCAAAGTTGACGGTGTCATAAGCTTTGACAAAGTCAGCTGCTTGGCCATTGGCTTGTAGGTTAAAGCCTGCATTCAACACATCACCAACGGTAGCTGCATTGTTATACATGTTCGCAAGGTTTTGACCTTGTGGTGCAGCTTGCTCTTTGGTGGCATCAAAGATCGGATTGGTGGTCAATCTGCCATTAGGACCCACAATCATGTCGCCTGCATTGTAAGTTGGTGTCAAGTTACCAGCAACATTAGCCAAGTTGGTTGGCTGTGTGGTGCTGCCTTTACCATTATTGATAGAAGCAATCACATCAGCAGGGTCGACTTTTTTACCATCTTTAGTGGCGAAAGTACCATCTGGTTGTTTGTACAGTCTGTTACCATAGACATCAGTGTAGACGACTGGTAATTGAGCAGATTCAACCAATGCTTGACTGTCGACCTTAATGTCATAGGCAAGGTTCTTAGCGTCTTGACCATCGTTCAGGTCAACAACACTGATTGACTTATCGCTAGAGGTTACCGTCGTACGAGCGTCTTTAAGCTGCTTGACATTCACCGCATCAGCATCATCTGTACCATCGGCAACATTGGTAACTTTCTTACCGCCAGCGTTGATGCCGCCTTTGGTGACGCTTGGACCATTGTCGATGGTTAGGCCATTGTCTGTTAGGACGGTATCACCAATGGTGATTGAGCCATCTTTGGTCAGATTAATGTCTTTTGACAATTGAATTTCTAACGCATCGGTGCCGTTTGCCTTAACATTGATGTTGCCTGTTGCACTTTCAAATCTGCCAGATTCGGTTGCATCAACACCTTCACCCACAATCTTAACCACAGAGTTAAGCTTGTGACGGTTTAGCTTGCCATCATTACCCGTAAAGATTAAGCCATCATCTAAGTTGGCGACTTCTTGGGTCTTAGTGCTGCCATCTTTGTCTTTGGTTTCGTACACGATGCGAGTTTGACCATTTTTACCTGGCAATCCATTCGCACCATCTTTACCATCAACACCTTGAGCACCGTCTGCAGCTTTGAAGGTTAAGCCATCTTTGCCATCTTTGCCGTTAAGACCGATAGAGCCATCTTTGCCGTTTAGGGCAATGGCTGAGCCGTCTTTGCCATTGATGCCAAGTTTGCCATCAACGCCGTCTTTGCCATCTTTACTGTCTTTGGCACCGATTTCAATTGTTGGGTTTAGGCTAACTTTCAAGGCATGACCTTTTTTGCCATCTTTACCAGTAACTTCAACCACTTCGGTATTGATGTTGTCATCACCGGTGATTTGAGCGGTGGTACCTAGGCTTTGCTTAAACTCGTTACCTGCTTTGTCTTTTAGACCATAAGCATCGGTAGAGACTGTCGTGATGGTGTCATTGATGGTGTCTTTTAGATCACCGACATTCACGGCATTGTTCAGCGTATCGCCAGTCGCAGTCTTGATCGCGTTTGCCACATCTTTGGCTGTTTGGCTGCCATTGTCACCTGTTGGAGTAACTTTACCGCGTACACCGCTGGCAATGTTGGTGACTTGTACTGGTGAGTTATCTTTACCGTACAATTTCACTGTATTGCTTGGGGTGGCGGTGTCAGTTGCGTCAGCTTCATTGCCACCTACATAAGCGATTGGGCTGTCCACTTTGATGGTGGTTGTGCCAGTTGCTGGGTCGTTGTCAGTCACAACGGTTGTGCCACGACCATTGATGAAGTTCACTGAATCAGCATGGCTGATGACATCAACAGGCTGACCATTGTTCTGTAAATTCCAACCTGCATTTAATACATCGCCTACGGTTGCAGCATTATTCACCTTGCCAGCCAAGCTGTCTTTACGGTTTTGTGCTGGAACTTCTGTGGCAATTCCATTATCCACCAGATTTGATTTGACATTGGTGATGCTGTTGCCACCGTTGTTTAGACCGTTGACAGTCAAGGTAACGATGTCATTTGGCTGAGTTTTAGCATCCACACCATTTGGTACGATGAAGACACCAGAGCCACCAACACCTGTTTTATTACCGCCTTGGTCGGTAAATACGGCTGTTGTTAGGTCTAGGTCATCTTTGGTTGCAAAGGTAACCTGACCACCTTGCTGAGTCAGCTTGATGTTCTTACCTGCTTTTAAGCCCAGCTTTTCACCTGAAGATACCAAGAATGGCTCATCACCCTCAACTTCACCTGACTCATCGTCTGCTTTATCCACAGTCAATACAAAGCCTGAGTTGTTGATGGCATCAGCAACGGTGTTGGCAGTGACTAGGGCATTGCCTTGAGTCTCATCAGCCAGCTTAACCTCACCCAGGTCATCAGCGTCAATGTTGCTGATGTCAGTGTTGACGGTCAGGTCGGTGGTGTTGGCTTTAACCGCATTGCCTTCAACCTTAATGGTGGTGCCATCAGCTTTAACTGCAAGCTTAGATGCTGACTTGTCGGTCATTGGCTTAAACTCAAGGCCAGCATTGTCATCAATGTTGATACCAACACCATCTTTATCAACCATGATGCCTTTTTGGCGATTTGGCTTCACATCAAAGGTGATGGTGTTTGATTGACGAGCTTCATCTGTGTTGACACGAGCTGTCGTACCATTACCATCAATAATGTCTAGCGTGTCAAAGGCTTGGACGAAGTCTTTGCCAACACCTCTTTCTTTTAGGTTAAAGCCTGCGTTTAGTACATCACCTACGGTAGCAGCGTTGTTTTGTTGCAAATCAGCTGGTTTTTCCGAATGGAATGCTGGTTTGTCATCAATCGTTGGTTTGATGGTGATGTTGTGAGCAACATTTGCCAAGGTCATTGGGGCTTGTTTGGTTTCGCCATTGCCATTGTTCATTGAGGCGATGACTTGGTCGTTCTCAACCTTAATGCGAGAAGCACCACCGTTTGGAGCAACTTGATAGAACGCACCATCTTTCTTCACAAGCTTATTACCCTTCTTATCAGTATAAACTACTGGTAATTGGGCGTTTTCAACCAGGCCTTGGGCGTTGATATTGACCTTAATATTATGTTGGCCGTCTTCGCCTTTTTCCAAAGTCACATTTGTGAAGTTGCCATCAATAAAGTTGACTTTATCACCAGCTTTTACAAGCTTGCCATCTTTACCATTAGCTTGGACAGTAAAGCCTGATTTATTAATAGCATCCATCACAGTCTTAGCGTTCACCAAAGCGTCGCCAGCAACTGGATCATTATCTTTTAGATCAACCGTACCTTGAGGAGTGGCTTGAAGCTCAGTGGTTTTAACAGTCAGCTTCTTATCGTTGTGATTATCAACTTTAAGCGTCTTGTCATCAAGGTTAATACCAAGACCACTTTCGCCTACTTTCAGAGGATTTGGTTCATTATTAGCCAGTTTGATGCCAACACCATTATTGGTAACCTCAACACCTCCATTAGGATTTGCCTTAACAGCAACATCAATGCCATCACCTGCAGCATTCACAGAGGTTTCGATACCGCCATAGGCTTTACCATTGATTTTTAAGGTTTCGCCAAGCTTACGACTAACGGTTTTATTGTCACCTTGACCATTATTGCCTTTGTCCGCTTCAAACACACGAGGCAACTCTGCCACCGCCTTTAACTGTGCAATGTTGGCCGCGTCGGTATCACTAGAGCCTGCCGCAACATTGGTGATTTGACGAGTGTTGTTTTTATCACCAACAGATACCGCACCCAAGTTGCCTTTGACAGTACTTGTGATAAGATCGCTATTTCTAAAGCCTTCTGGTGCGTAAACTTCATCTTTTTTAGGATTCACACCAGCGTGAGCGACAATAATCTTCGCTGGATCAATGGCTTCACGATCTGCCACAGACAATGCACCTAATGCCACACCGCCAATCGCTTTAGCTTGCGAAGCTGTACCTAATGCTGTTGCAGCAACATCAGTTGCGATTGCACCACGACCTAATGCCGTTGCTGTTTCATCGGTAGCTCTCGTATCGGCATCACCAATTTGAATACCTTTATCATCAGCAAACTGTAGGCTACCTAGACCTTTAACATCAGGGTTTAGAGCGACTTCGATGGCATTGTTGTCAGCATCAATCTTGGTTGTGATGTTTTTTGCACCGCCATTAGCCTGATCGCCTGTGATGCCACCTGTGATGCCCACAACATTATCCGTCAAGGTCTTAGCAAAGCCCTTGCTGGTCGCTGCTGTAGTTTCGGTTTCGCCATCTTGTGGTCGTGATACATCTTCATCAGCAAAGTATTTGGTTGCTGAATCTTTCAACTGCTTGACATTGACAGCGTCGTTATCATTCACGCCCTCTTTTAGGTTAGTGATTCTTACTGGGCCGCCATCATTGTTAGATAGTTTAAGGCTGTCTTTATTATCACCTATTTGGATTTTTGGACTATTGTCACCAAACTGAACACTAGTAAAGTTCACATCATCTTTGGTAGCAATGCTGATCTTACCTTCTTCTTGCTTAAGCTTGATGTTTTTGCCAGCGTCGATGGTAACAGTTTCGCCTGTTTTGATCAGATGATCTTTTGTACCAGTTGCTTCACCGCCTTCTGATTGAGAGTGAGTGAGTTTAAAGCCAGCTTCGTTGATGGCTTTGGCGACATTACCAGCGGTAACCAGGGCGTTTTCATTACCACCATTTGGTGCGTCGATCTTACCAGTACCTTGGTTTGGTGTTAGGGTTGTGGTTTTGGCTGATACTTTACCATCTTTGATTTGAACGGTTGTGTTATCGGGATCGATTTCTAAACCCTGGCCATTATTAACAATGCCACCCTTATCTTTTAACTTAACCGAAAGCTCATCACCTTTAACTTCAAGTGAATTATCATGCTTTAAGGTCAAGCCATCGCCATCGACAAACAGTGGGTTATCGCCATCTTTTAGGTTGATTGAGATGCCTTGATCGCCTTCAAACTTCAAACCACCTTCATCATGCAACTTGACTTCAACCCTACCATCATCACCAAAATTAACACCTTTGGCGGTATCAACTTTAACGGCAAGTTTGTTGTCATTGCTAATTTCAATGCCTTTGGCTGTATCGACATTAACACCAACATCAATACCATCACCGGCTTGGTTAACCTGCGTGGTGATCGCACCATTGGCTTTGCCATTAATTTTCAAGGTCTCGCCAAGTTTACGGCTGACAGTTTTGTCAGTGTCAGTACCATCTTTGCCCTTATCCGCTCCAAATAAGCGTGGCTTGGCTTGGAGTTGTTTTTTGCCATTTGCATCTGCGATGGTAAATTGATCACCAACATTGATGTTTAGACCATTATCTCCAACAGTCAATGGATTATTAGCTGGGTCTAGTTTGATGGCAAGTTTGTTACCATCACCAATCTTGATGCCTTTATCATCAACATTAACAGCCACACCTTCATTGTTAACGGTTAATGCACCATTATCTTTTGGCTTGACGCTGACGCCATTTTGATCAACAGTGATGCCATTACCAGCTTTAACACCAATGCCTTTGCCATTGATATTATTACCGTTAGGATCAAACTCTAAGCCTTTATCTTTAGCTAAGTTAACAGCGACTTTGCCGTCATTAAACTTAACACCAGCCTCTTTATCGATCTTAACAGCAACACCGTCAGCACCGACCTCAACACCTTTCATGGCGTCAGGTTTAACCTCAATATCAAGGCCAGCTGTTCCGATATTTGCCTTGGTAACGATACCACCATTGGTTGCACCCTTAACTGGCAAGCGTTCGCCCAGCTTGCGTTCTATTTGTCCGTTTTCATCAGCTTCGAAAATCATCGGCATGGCCGCTAATGATTTTAGCTGTGCCACGTTCACCGCGTCGGAATCTTCAGAGCCAGCGGCTAGGTTGGTGATTTGGCGCGTGGCAGTGGATGAACCCACAGATACCGCACCCTTATTACCTTTGACTGTTGCGACGATGCCTTCTTTATGCTGATTTAATTGGTCTGCCAAACCTTTCGCATCGCCTACAACTGCATCACTGATCGGCGTGTAGACTTCACCACGTGCAAAAGTCGCTTCATGACTAGCAACTGCAGGCTGTGTAAAACGATCACGATCCGCCACTGATTCTGAGCCCAATGCCACACTGCCAGCCTTTTCCGCTCTTGACTCAACGCCTAGTGCCATTGCAGCTCTTGCATCTGTGGTTATTCTAGCCATTGGACCAATGGCAATCGAGTCGTCAGCTTCAGCTTTAGTATTGGTTCGGGCATCGTATCCCTCAACTGATATACCCAGTGATCCACCAATGGTGATTGAGCGCTTACCAATAGATTCTGCCGAATGACCCAGAGCAAGTGATTTTTCACCCACTGCTGATGAGGCAGACCCATATGCTTGCGAAGCTTCCCCCCTTGCGGCAGCCTGGCGGCCAAAGGCAACGGAGTTCACACCAAGTGCCTCAGCTGACGAGCCAATAACGATGCCACCGCCACGAGATAGGGCATTTGCTCCAATAGCGACGCCAAAGCTTCTTTTATGGTCTGGGTTATCCTTTTTTTGCCCCACTAAAGCTTGGGCACCATCACCAACTGCAACACCTCCGTCTTGACCAGAAGAATTTTTACCAATAGCAACACCTGCAGAATAGACGTCCTGCCCATCTTTGGTAACACGTCTAGTAATCTCATTTCCATTTTTAACCTCATTTTCATTAAAAGAACTGTGAGGATTTTTGTAATTGACATGGCGTACAATACTGGATGATTTGACCCATGAATTCGTAGTTGCGTTTTGACCGATTGCAACTCCGCCTGTGTAGTTCTCCGCTATCGCTCCACGGCCCAGTGCCAAAGACTCAGCATGGGCAACTCGTGTGTTAGCATCACCAATCTTAATACCCTTCCCATCAGCGAACTGCAAACTGGTTAAATTGGTCACATCAGTTTTTAGGGCGACTTCAATTTTGTTATTGGCTTTGTCGATTTTGGTTACGATATTTTTGCCTTTATCAGCTTGCTGTGGATCAGGCAAGGTTGTACCACCAACGATACCTAGCGTTTGCTTCTCAGTATCGAATTCTTGAGCTTGATTTCTACTTGTGGCTTCGCCAGTATCAGCAAAGAATTTAGGATTGGTAACCTGAGCTGGTTTCGCTTTTAGCTTCAGTTTTTTTGGACCATCCGCACCATCCGTTACTGTAAAGTCACCTTCATCAAAGTTAAACTTCAAACCTTCCGCTTCAACAGAAAGAGGATTATTATCAGGAGCAACTTTTACCGATACACCACCCTCATCAACTGTAATACCGCCTCGATCTTTTGGCTTGACGCTTACACCATTTTCACCAACTTCAATACCATGATATGCCTTGACAGCAATCTCAACACCATTTTTCTCACCATTAACACTGGTCTCAATACCCTTGCCTGCCTTACCTCTGACTGAAAGTGGCTGGTCGACCGTTAATGGATTGGTCAGTTGATTATTGTCAGCACCATCAGTCGTAACTTTTAAGACTTGGTTGGTTGCTTGTTTTTTGGCACTCAGTACCTGTCTACCGTCTTTGTTGATAACTTGTAAAGTTTCGTCATCAATCTTTAGATCTATGCCTTTGTTACCAACTTCCAGAGGACCATCATCATTAAGCTTTACAGCGATCTCAATGGCATTTTTATCACGATTCGTATTCGTGATGATGCCAGCACTGCCAGCACTTCCACCTATAATTTTTAGCGTTTCTCCAGGATTACGCTCAACAACCTTATCTCCATCAGGATTATCAAGATCGTCTCTATCTGCTTCAAATTTTAACGGCTGTTGTACAGTAGGACCAGGAACTGTACCATCTCGACCATCTCTAATGGTTATCTGCTTAGGAGCTCCATTTGGCCCAGTAACAGTAATGGTATAGCTATCACCTTTCTTTTCACCAACCTCAATTTGAGTACCTTTGATGATGACTTCTTTGGTATCGCCAATACCTTTTGTTACAGCAACACCGTTTTCACCCTTAAAGTTGACGGTATCACCCCATTTGACCAGACCTTCGCCATTCCCAACCGGTTGATTACTGGCCTGCAGCTTCCACCCACCAGTATTGATGATGTGATATAGTTGCGATCCATTAATAGCATCGGTACTTTGTTCTGTGATTAGGCCTGCAGCAACATTCTGAATACGGCGTTCTTTGGTTTTGCCACTACGATCGCCAGCATCACCTGGTGCACCAACGGATACCACACCCCATGGACTATGGCCAGCAAACATCTCTCCGTTATTACCTCCATAGGTAATACCATTGATTTGAGCTGCGGTAATTTTATCAGCACCAGCAGTAGAATCGCCTTTTTGCGTATACGCTGAACTGGCACCTAGGAATACTGAATTAGCATGGGTATGTGTGACATTTGAACCCAATATGTAAGTATTGGCAAAATTTGTATTACTATTTGAGCCAATCACCACTGAATTCTGACCCTTGGCTTTAGCTGAATGACCAAGGGCGATGGCGTCTACTTTTGTGTGCTGATCTCGCTGACCAGCCTCAGCATCTTTACCTATTGCTAAGCTATTATTCGTCCAGGCCTTAGAGTTCATGCCGCCCGCAAAAGCAGCCTCTCCATGAGCCTGTGCACTTCTACCAATAGCAACTGAATTTTTGCCCTTAGCTTGTGTATTGGTCATACCATTAAATGTCGTAGTTTGATTTCCAATACCCTCAGGACCAGTATTCCCTGGAAAATCCTGCATATCAGCACTACCCAGTGCAATTGCACCCTCACCAGTAGCTTGAGCTGACTGACCGATTGCGGTAGCATATTTTGCACCAGCATGAGATGCTGTGCCAATAGCCATAGAGAAGTCACGTGCAGCACTAGCCTGACGAGAAATCGCCAAAGAGTTAAATCCCGCAGATTTTGCAGCAGCACCTAAAGAGACAGAGCCAATACCTAATGCACTACTGTAGTTGCCAAGAGAAATTGACAACCCTCCTTTCGCCTTGACATAACTACCAATGCCAATACCCGAGGCAATTCCATCAATATCTTGACGGGTATCAATATTTTTACCGATAGCAATTGCTTCTGTAGCCTGATTGTGATAATTGCCCCCTCTTCGGGCTTCTGTATTATCAGGTGTCTGATAGTCATACGGATAATGCTTTCTATCCTGAATCCCTGGTTGTAGGAGAGAATCAACAATATTCTCTGAGCTACCAGAAACCGTTACCTGCTGACTGCGAGTTTTTGCAGGTGATGTCTCAGCAATTGAAATCGCTGCATGAGCGTAACTAACCGACAATATTGAGACTGCCAAAGGCAACAAGATAAAAGATTTACTCTTACTCCTAGCACCGCCACCGACAGATGAGCCACCCACCCGAGTGTGCGACTTGGCAAACTCAGCGACCGCTTGATAGGTGCCGGTTGCCTTGTTAAAGACAATTTTATATATACTATTCATATACAATACCTTAAGATTTTACAAAGAAACTTTACAGCATAGAAAATACCACAGCTGTAAAAAGGTGATTCATTGATACAAGCATCCAGGCGATATCCACATCATCGGATGATGACTGTCGCCTTCATGGTCAGATTTCAATAGAAAAAATCACAAGACAGATGAGAAATCGCACAAAAAACCACCCCATTGCTTACTGCCAGAGCAATAAACAATGGGTTGGTTTCTTTAAGGTGTGAAGTTATGCGATGCGATCAGCATGACTGTGGACATTGTCAATACCTTATTACAACAAATGATAAAGATTGTGTTTCTCATATTCTACTACAAGTCATCTGCCCAATGCCAGATGTATTGTTATTTTTATGTAACATAATAACAAAATTTTTACAAATATACACAATAACTACTGCCAAATCCATGGTGATGCCTTATGATGATGGGCTAAAGCTTGAGACTTTTTTTGGTTTTTGTGTCATCAAAAGATGTTATAATAAATTAAGATAAGCTGGTCTGTCATCGCTTGGCATACCAGCCAAACCAGCCAAAAAAGGTGTCTATATGTCAGACTCACAACAACCACCCAAAGTGCCAGCAGATGAGGCGAATCCTACGCCCAAGCCAGCACCAAAACGACCCAAAAAACAGCGTCCACCACCAGAGAAACTCATTCCGCATTCTAAGGACATGGATGCCACCAAGCATCGTGTCCACCCACGCTTTGCCAAGGGCAAATACCAAAGCATCCGTCTGGTGGTCATGTATGCCATCTTGGTGGGGTTTTTGGTCGCTCCCTGGCTACGTTGGAATGGCAGGCAGGCGATACTGCTTGATGTGATTGAGCCGAAGTTTTATATCTTTGGGGCGACTTTCATGCCGCAGGATTTTTATTTCTTCGCCTTTGTGTTCATCATCGCGGCGATGACGTTGTTCATGGTAACCGTCTATGCTGGTCGTGTGTGGTGTGGCTATGCCTGTCCGCAGACCATATACGTGCATCTGTATCAGCACGTTGAGAAGTGGATCATCGGTGATCGCAATAAGCGCATGAAGTTCGACAAGCAGCCTTGGGGCGCTCAGAAGATCATCAAGACGCTGGCTGTGCACGCCGTTTGGGGTGTGATCTCAGCGGTGACGGCGCTGACCTTTATTGCCTTTATCGTTGGTACGGATTATCTGTTCTTCAATGGGCAGACCCCGTTCTTTATGGGTTGGGGTAAGATGACATGGGTGTTCTTCCTACTCATCACTTTCGTTACCCAGACGAATGCTGGCTACATGCGTGAACACATGTGTGTGCACCTGTGTCCTTATGGTCGCTTTCAGTCGGTGATGTTTGACAAAGACACCCTACTCGTCTCCTACGACTATGAACGCGGTGAGCCTCGTGGCGCCAGAAAGCGTGGCGATCATCCAGCAGGCTATGGCGACTGTGTGGACTGTAGCATGTGCGTGCAGGTCTGCCCAACAGGCATCGATATCCGTGACGGTCTACAAGTAGAATGTATCCAGTGTGCTGCCTGTGTGGATGCGTGTAATGAGATCATGGATAAGGTCGGCTACCCTCGTGGACTCATCCGTTACACCACCGAACGCCAACTGCTTGAAAAGCAAAAGACCAAAATCATCAGCCCGCGTATCTTCGCCTACATATTCGTACTAAGTGCTGCCATCACTGCTGCGATACTGGTTGCGACAGGTCGTGCACCGCTAGAGATGGAGATTCGCCATGATCGTAAGCAGTTAAGCACGGTCAAGAACGGTCAAGTCGAGAACAGCTACGTCCTAAAAATCGTCAATAAGACCGACGAGCGTCAGGTGTACCGAGTGCGTCTGGATGGTGAGCATGCTGGCATGACCTTGCGTTCACGATTTGACAGGCTGCCATTACAAGCCAATGAACCTTATGATCTACCTGTCAGCATCATTGGTGATGCTAATGTCATCAAGCCGGGTAACACACCTGTTACCATCACCGTATATACCGAAGATGGTAAATACAGTGCCAGTGCTGAAGATATCTTCATCTACAAGCCCAAGAAATAAGATGGCACATCAACCAAAATTCCCAAAGTCTGCTTTGGGAATTTTTTTGTGCATACTGCCAGCTTGCCTTGTATATTTTGGGTGCCCCGCCCTTTAGCCCTACCCCAAAATATGCTAGAATACTGGTCAAATTTATCATACAGCCTGATTTCATGACCAACACTCAAAAAGAACCTTGGTACAAAAACCCCTTCATGACTATATTCGTCATCGGTCTGCCTGCACTCGTGGTGGTGATATGTATTTTCTTCATTATCTATGCCATTCGAGTTCAAGACAGCACTGTGCGTGATGATTGGTATATGGATGGTAAGATGCTCTATCAAGATGCCACGCGCGACCAGTTGGCGCATGACTTAGGCATCTTTGGTATCATGCGCTTCGATGGTGACAATGTCAGCTTTGAGCTGCGCTACCCTAGCGACACCCTGTTATCGGGTAAACTACGCGATAGTACACCATTAGAATATCCAAAGATGCTCGCTGTCAGCATCTCGCACGCCACCGACAGTACTAAGGATAAGGATCTAAGCATTCGCTACGTTGGCGAGAATCGCTATGAAGGCAAAGTCACGCTGGATGAAACCCCTGCCAAATACTATCTACAGGTAAGCAACGATGGCATCCATAACTGGCGTCTCGTTCATGTTCAAAAGCTACCTGCTAAGAACGTTGCTTTCTCACCGCTTGATAGCTTCGATGAAGAGCGCCAAGTCCTGCCTGATCAACGCGATCTACGTCCTGCTCAAAATCAATAATCCTGTTAGGATTGCGCTGGCATGGCGCCATTAAGAAGTCAATAATAAACCGTCCAAATGGATGATTTGGGCGGTTTATTATTACTGTGATTATGTGCTGCTTTTGATGAGTCTGGCGGATTGTAATGCCGCTTCTTCTTCAGCGATGACTTGGCGGGCGACGTGTAGGATGAGCTGTCTTAGCCAGCGGTGCGCCGGATGATGCTGTAGCAGTGGCGACCACGCCATTGTTAGTTCAAATTCAGGGATGAAGAATGGCGGCTCTTTCACCACAATCTGTGGATTATTATGCGCCTGTAGCTTGGCGACACGCGTGGGCAGAGTAGCGATCAAATCCTTATTCGCAGCGAGCATCGCAGGCATCTGATAATGACGGGTGAAGACGCTGATTTGGCGTTTTTGACCCAGTCGTTGTAACGCTTGGTCGATCGAACCTAGACCACCCGACTTCTCAGGATTCACCCCAAAGCCCACGCCCATGCCTGTCTTAGACACCCAGACGTGCTGAGCCTTTAGGTAGTTCTTAAGGTTAAATCGACTCACATATGGGCTGTCCGCTGACAGCAGGCAGCTGAACGTATCGCGCCATACCAGGACCTGATGGAAGCTCTGGGGAATTTCGTTAAAGCGGTTAATCGCTAAGTCCACACGCCCCTGCTCCATATCACGATAAGAGACATCCGACGGTGTCAAAAAGTCCAAAATTACGTTCGGTGCTTCGCTACGCAGTGCCTTAACCAGTCTAGGTACCAAGGTCGCCTCAGCGTAATCGCTCGTCATGATGCGAAACACGCGCGAGGTGCTATAAGGACGAAACTCGGTACGCGGCTCTAATAGCGCACTGACATCCGAGAGTATCTCTCTGATGCGCGGCTGTAGCTCGCCTGCGCGCTCGGTTGGCGTCATGCCCTCCGATGAACGCACTAGAAGAGGATCATTAAACAAAGAACGCAATCGACGCAAGATATTACTCATGGCAGGTTGTGTGATGCCAAGCTGCTCAGCAGCGCGCGTTACGTTCTTCTCACGCAGCAGCACATCCAAATACACCAATAAATTTAAATCAACTTTTTGTAAATTCACGCTTTACCCTTTTATTATTTTGACCGATGGCAGTCAATCATTGTAGACACACCGTTTGGCTTTTGGTGATTTGAATGACGCCATCGATCCGCTTGTAGTCATTAATGCGCCCATTTATATCTTCAGCACTGATCTTAATCGCCAGCATACTGCCCAAATTCTTGTACTCATATAGCATCTCATCTGCATGATGATGGATGGCTTGCATGAGATTGTCTTTTTTGTCTTTATCGTACGATATGATGTACACGCCCGTCTGCTTAGCAGTTATAGACATCAGATCTGTGCTATTCGTCTGCTTAGTATTTGGCAGACTCGCACAAGCCGTCAGTAGGCCAACATCGCCACCGATAGCACCTTAACCATACCTGATGATTTTAATACATCATCCATCAATTTAACGTCACTCATACAATATTTACCGCCGTACCGACATCCACCACATCATAAAGCCACACGATATCCTCATTGCGCATGCGCACGCAGCCATGCGACATAGGCTTGCCCATCGGCTCGGTATCGGGCGTGCCATGGATATATATGTAACGCGAAAAAGTATCGCAGACGCCATCGGCATTCTCACCCTTATTTGCGCCATCCTCACAGCCATCAAGCCACAGAATTCTGCTCAATATCCAGTCATGATCTGGGTTCTTAAGACCTAGCTCATCATCATAGATCTCGCCCGTAAATTCCCGACCGACGAACACGGCATTCATGGGATATTCGCCGCCGATTTTTTGGGCGACGGTGTGTCTGCCCAGCGGCGTACAACCCGTGTTCTTGAGCTGACCTGTGCCATTTTTAGCGGTGGATACGCTAAACTGCTTGATCAATTCATCACCATCATAGACATCAAGGGTCTGATTGGCGGTATCAATCAATAAATGAACTTTGGAAGTCGCTTGGCTCATGGGTTATCAAATTAAAAAATGATGGATATTTTATAAATTGTTAGTTTATCAAAAAATTTAAGCTTTGGGGGAAATTTTGCGCGAATTTTTGATGATGCTATTAAAATATTTTTCGGCAAATCAGCCAAACCATGCCCAAAAGTGCTATAATCCTAGAGATTCATTTGGCTCTTATTTTTAAGTTTTTTAAGGAATGTTCATGTCAAACGCCACCATCTTACAAAACCTACCTACCGGCAAGAAAGTCGGTATCGCCTTCTCTGGCGGTCTTGATACCTCTGCCGCCCTACTATGGATGAAACAAAAAGGCGCAGAACCTTATGCCTACACCGCAAACCTAGGTCAGCCTGACGAAGACGACTATAACGCCATCCCTGCCAAAGCAGAGCAATACGGCGCAGTCAAGGCACGCCTTGTCGATTGCCGACTACAGCTCGCCCTAGAAGGTATCGCAGCCATTCAGTGCGGCGCATTCCACGTAACCACAGGTGGCATGCCTTACTTCAACACCACACCGCTGGGACGCGCTGTAACTGGTACGATGCTCGTCTCTGCCATGCGTGAAGATGACGTGAACATCTGGGGTGACGGCTCAACCTATAAAGGCAATGACATCGAGCGCTTCTATCGCTACGGTCTGCTGGCCAACCCTGAACTAAAAATCTACAAGCCTTGGCTAGACCAAACATTCATCGATGAGATGGGCGGTCGTGCTGAGATGAGTCAATTCCTCATCGACAATGGCTTTGACTATAAGATGAGCAAAGAAAAAGCCTACTCAACCGACTCTAACATGCTGGGTGCGACCCACGAAGCCAAAGACCTTGAGTTTCTTAATGTCAGTCACAAAATCGTAGATCCCATCATGGGCGTGGCGTACTGGGATGAAAATGTAAAGATTGATGCTGAAGAAGTTAGCATCACCTTTGAAGAAGGCACGCCTGTGGCAATCAATGGCGAGCGCATCGAAAGCCCAGTTGATCTTATCCTAAAAGCCAACGAGATCGGTGGCCGTCACGGTCTGGGCATGACCGATCAGATCGAGAACCGCATCATCGAAGCCAAATCTCGCGGCATCTATGAAGCCCCTGGCATGGCGCTATTGCACATCGCTTATGAGCGTCTGGTGACTGGCATCCATAACGAAGACACCATCGAGCAATACCGCATTAACGGTCTTCGTCTAGGCCGCCTACTGTACCAAGGTCGCTGGTTCGATTCTCAAGCCCTGATGCTAAGAGAGACCGCTCAGCGCTGGGTGGCGCGCGCCATCACAGGTACAGTCACGCTAGAGCTACGCCGTGGCAACGACTACAGCATCTTAAACACCAAATCAGAGAACCTAACTTACGAGCCAGAACGTCTGTCTATGGAGAAGGTTGAAGATGCTGCATTCACTCCGCTTGATCGCATCGGCCAGCTAACCATGCGCAACCTTGACATCGCTGACACTCGTCACAAGCTTGGCATCTACACCCAAAGCGGTCTTCTGGGCGTGGGCGGTGGCAATGCCGTACCACAGCTTGAGAATAAGTAAGCATTTATATTCACCAAAAGCACGCTCAAATGGGCGTGTTTTTCATGTGCTATCTTTGGATAAATGATGAATTCTATTGCCTTGCAAGGGTTTTTTTGTTTGGTTTGATTGTCGCAATCGGCGCTCAGAATGGCTTTGTATTAAAGCAAGGTTTATTGCGCCAGTATGTCTTTTGGGTGTGCTTGATTTGTTTGTTATGCGATTTTATTTTAATGAGCATGGCATGCTTGGTCTAGGAAGCCTGATTAGCCAAAGTCACATTGCCACGCTCATGCTGTCGCTCGGTGCTGCGTTCTTACTTTGGTATGGTTTTCGTGCCTTCAAATCCGCCCATCAAGGCACGAGCGCATTGGCATTAGACGATCAGCGTCAAACCCACGCACTGGGCAAGACCATTGCCACCACGCATGCTTGAACATTATTAACCCCGCACGTCTATCTCGATACCGTCGTTCTGGTAGGCAGCATTGCCAGCCCACTTAGCTTGGGCGACAAATACTACTTTCTCATCGGGGCAGTGCTGGCTTCAGCGACTTGGTTCTTTGGGCTTGGTTATGGCGCAAGACTGCTTACGCCATTATTCAAAAAGTTTGCCACTTGACGAGTGCTAGACACGTTTATCGGCATCGTCATGTGAGCGATTGCATTTTCGCTAGTGCGCCATGCGCTCACGTTAGCAACCTAAGCCGTGAAATCATTTTGGCAAATGCCCGTTTCATGCTAAAATAATCAAATCATACTTTAGCGAGCCAGATCATGACCACACTCACCCTGATTCAGCCAGACGATTGGCACATCCATCTGCGCGATGGTGACGCCCTGCGCACCACCGTTACACACGCCGCACAGAGCTTTAACCGCATCATCTGCATGCCAAACCTCGTCCCACCTGTCAAGACAACCGAGCAGGCGATCGCCTATCGTGGACGTATCTTGGACGCGCTGGCCAATGCTGACATCAGCGCCGAACGCAAGCAGAGCTTCGACCCCTGTATGGTGCTATATCTCACTGATCACACCACAGCTGATGAGATCGCTGCCGCTAAGGCTTCCGGTGTAGTACGCGCTGTTAAGCTCTACCCAGCAGGTGCCACCACCAATTCAGCTGATGGTGTTACCGACATTCTAGGGCGCGCAGAAGTCTTTGAAGCCATGCAAAAACATGGCATCCCACTGCTGGTACATGGCGAAGTCACGCACAGTGATGTGGATATTTTCGATCGTGAAAAGCGTTTTTTGGATGAGATTCTGTCGATTATTATCAAAAACTTCCCCGAGCTAAAAATTGTCATGGAGCACATCACAACCGCTGATGCGGCCGATTTTTGTTTGGCTCAGGGCAGTCACATCGGTGCGACCATTACACCGCAGCATCTGCTATTTAACCGTAATCATCTGCTGGTTGGTGGTGTCAAGCCGCACTATTACTGCCTACCTATCCTAAAACGTGCCGACCACCAAAAGCGTCTATTAGAAGTGGCAACCAGTGGCAACCCCAAATTCTTCTTGGGCACAGACTCAGCACCGCATGCCACTCACACCAAAGAGAATGCTTGTGGCTGTGCTGGCTGCTATTCTGCCGTACACGCCCTGCCGTTATATGCGACAGCCTTTGAAAGCGTTGGCGCGCTTGATAAGCTTGAGAATTTCTCTAGCGTCTTTGGTGCTCAGTTCTATGGCTTGCCTGTCAATACCAGCACCATCACGCTCATTAAGCAAGAACAAACCATCCCTAAAGCCTACGACTACCTAGACGGTAAGACCTTAACACCACTAATGGCAGGTCAGAGCCTAGCTTGGACACAGGTGTCGTGATGACATCGGATAAGCCTACCGCCCTAAAGGAGCGTTTTCGCGGTTTTATGCCTGTGGTCGTCGATGTCGAGACAGCAGGCTTTAATGCACAGACAGATGCCCTGCTTGAGATTGCCTGCATTCCCATTGTAATGGATGAACAAGGTCAGCTCATCCAAGGCGAGCCACTAAACGCCCACATCGAGCCGTTCATCGGAGCGAATCTTGAGCCTGCCGCACTCAAATTCACCGGCATCAATCCTGAGAGTCCCTTTCGAAAGGCGATCAGCGAGGATGAGAAAGTCGCCCTGCGCCGCATCTTTAAGGCGTTAAAAGAAGTGCGTAGACAATACGAATGCCGTCAATGCATTCTGGTCGGGCATAATGCGCATTTTGATCTGGGTTTTTTGAATGCTGCCATCGCGCGCACCAATTCAAAGAATCACTCGCCATTTCACGCCTTTAGCGTGCTCGACACGGCAAGTCTATCCGCCCTTGCTTATGGGCATACCGTGTTGGCGCGAACCTGTGTGATGGCGGGCATCGAATTTGACAACAATCATGCCCATTCTGCATTATACGACACCCAAAAAACTGCCGAGCTGTTTTGTAAGATTTTTAATGAATTGCCTATGCTGACCGCCATGCCAAGTGTTGATGCTGAAATAGAATCGGCAGAAACAAGCGAATCATAATATTAATAATACATCATGCCATTAATTTGGTATGATGTATTATTAAAAACGCAAAATAATTATGTTGTGTTTACAATCTAAAATCACCAAAACACAGATTTTATCTTTTAGTACACCCTTGGCTTAATTCAAAGTTTAGCCAATTCGATCAAATAATGTTTATATTCTCTTCCAACTCTAAACCACTTTCTTTAATAAGTGTGAGGTAAGCCATCAAGAATTTATATTTAGTCTCTGCAAGTTTTTGCTCTGCCTCTGTTACTCCCTGCCTAGCCTGTATTACCTCCAAATGGTTTCTTATGCCGTATATTTGTCCTGTTTCAGTTGATTTGAGTTGGAGTTGTCTGCTTTTAAGTACGCGTTCTTGTGCAAGAATTTGATGGTACATAGCATTACTTTCAGTATAAGCTTGGCGTATTGCCAGTTTAATTTGTCTCTCCATAGCAACTAATTGAGCATAGGTTGCCTCATATTGATTCATTGCTTCACTTATTTTACTATTTAGGTCTCCACCTGCGAACAAAGGAATATGAAACTGCAATTGTATTGTAGCATTTCTTTGTTTATCATCAACTTTGTAGTTATTGGGAGATGATACATCTTGATATTTAATCCGCCCTTTGAGTGTAGGTAAACGATTATTTTTAGCAGCTTTAACAGCCTCTTCTTGGCTGTTAACAGCATATTTTTGTGCTAAATACCTATGATTATTCTCCAAAGCAATCGATTGCCATTCATCTAGGCTATATTTTTTAATCTGCAAAAGATAATCATCAATTTGATCAAGGATAGAAATAGGCTCAATTTGTTTACTATCCAACCCTGTATAGTTATTAAGCTGATTTTCCAAAATTTGTCTTTTTGCAATTGCGGCAATCTCTTGTGCTACAGCATTGTCATAACCCGCTTGAGCTTCGTGTATATCTAGTGCTGTAGCAACACCTTTGTCAAATAATGCCTGAGCACGCTTGACCTGTTGTTCATAAGATATTTTTTCTGCTGTATAAGCAATGATTGTTTCATTACTAAGTAACAGATTAAAATAATTCTCTGCCACATTGTATAATAGTTGCTCTTTAGCATCACTATAATTCTTCTCAGCCGCCTTACTATTGTAGATACTTTGACGATATTTGGCAATCTCACTTCCATCAAATAAAGTTTGACTAACCTGTAAATCCCAACCATAATTTTCTTTAATAGGGGTTGAAGAATGAGGTTGATTCTGATAATTGATATTCCCTGAAAGATGTGGATAGAAAACTGATTTGGCCTGCCGTTGTTTTTCTTGAATAACATTTTTTTGATAAAACGCCTCCTGATAATCTGCAGAATTTTGTTGTGCAGCAACCCACGCTTCTTGCAAATTAAACGCATAAGTAGGAGAACTATTCATAAAAAAGAGTAAAGAAAGTGAATAAGGATAAATATACTTTTTCATTTTTATATTGCTCATGGTTTCTCTGTTTGATTTGGGAGCTTTTAACAATTCTTATTACAACACTCAGTTGATCAAATTAAATAAAAGCACAGGAAAAATTAACGCTCACGAAAACTTTCATCAACTTTTGTCTGCAATGGACTTAACATATAATCCAAAACACGGCGTTTACCCGTTTTAATTTCAGCAGTAACATTCATTCCTGGTGTTAAGTTGATTGTTGCTCCATCTATATTTAATGTGCTTTTATCAAGAGAAACAAGTGCAGTATATACCAGTCCTAAATGTTGGTGATCTACGGCATCATGGCTAATGCTTTTGATTTTGCCTGTTAAATAACCATAACGCGTATAAGGAAAACTCTCAACTTTGACAATAACATCCTGACCAACCTTTACAAAGCCGATATCTTTATTTAGCACCAATACCTCTACTTCCACTTGATTGTCATTAGGCACCACAACCATGATTTTTTGTGCTGCTTGTACAACTCCACCCAAAGTGTAAGTTGCTAATTCCTGTACAGTACCACTAACAGGCGATTTAATGCTTAGCAATTTCTGTCGCTGCTTAGCTTTATTAGCTTGACCAGTGTATTGATTAATTTGCTCATTGGTTTGACGCAAAGATTCTAATGTATCGCGTTTTAGATTTTGAGTATATAACATACGGTTTTGTTCAGCTTGCATGATTGCAGCTTGTATTTTTTGAATCTGACTACGCGTACTTTGTAAATCATTCTGATTGCTAAGTAATTTACTTTCTTGCTCCAGATAGGCATGCTCGGATATAAAGTTTTCTGCTTTGAGCTTTCGATAGTCATCAGTCTTTTGGCGTTCAATTGCACCAACCGCAACCAACTTTTGTTCTTGAGATCGGGCAGACTGTAATTCTGCCTGATGCCCCTTTAAGATTAATTTTAATTGTTCATCTTGTGCCAACCATGCTTGATATTGATTTTGGGCCAAAGTTTGGGCTTCATTAATTTCCGATTCTGAAATATTTAAAGACTTTGCATATGCTAAATCAATCTTAGGATTGATACGGTGATTCAATGCTGATAAAATTGCTTCAAGGCGTAGTTTGGATAATTGTGCTGCTCGCAGGGCTTTTTCGGACTGAGCGACATCACTATCTGAACCAACCGCCACCAAATCTACCAATACCTCTCCTTGTTGAATATTTTGACCATCACGCACATGCACAGCTTTAACTATGGCCGTTTCCAAAGATTGAATAGTTTTACTACGACTACCTGAAGAAATTTTTCCCGAAGCTGTGGCAACAATATCAATCTGCCCAACCCAGGACCATAGCAAAGCAAATAGGACGAATATCATGATTATTCTAGCTGTCCACTTAGAAGAGCTGGATACAGGTGTGTCAGTGAGTTCTAGATGTGCAGGAAGAAAAGCGAGTTCTTCTTTAGTACGCTTAGGAGGGGTTAGTTGGTCTCGCACTGCCCATGTATTTCGCCAAACGGTCACATAACGAATAAAAAAATCTTTAAGTGCTTGTATAAACATGAATTATTTTCCTTGAATGTTTAATAATAGCATTAATAGAACAAACTTATCCATTCTGCAAATCATATAAATAACGATAGTAACCATCTTCTTTTTGCAACAACTCTTGATGTGTACCCTGCTCCACAATCTTCCCTTTGTCCATCGCAATAATGCGATGTGCCATTTTTACAGTAGATAGGCGATGTGCAATAATTAAGACTGTTCTATCTTGACAAATTGCCTGCATATTTTGCATGATGGCTCTTTCCGACTCATAGTCTAATGCACTAGTAGCTTCATCAAAAATCAAAATACGCGGATTTGTAATTAAAGCACGCGCAATAGCGATACGCTGGCGTTGTCCACCTGACAAGCCTGCACCTTGCTCTCCAACAATCGTATCATAACCCTCAGGCAATTCCATAATAAAGTCATGTGCCCCAGACATCTTGGCAGCCTGGATAATCAACTCTAATGACACGCCCGTATCAGTCAAGGCAATGTTATCTCGAATACTACGATTAAGTAACACATTTTCCTGCAAAACAACACCCACTTGGCGGCGCAGCCAAGCGGGATCAGCTAATGCCAAGTCGTTTCCATCAACCAATATTCGCCCATTTTCTGGTACATATAAACGCTGTACTAATTTTGTCAATGTTGATTTACCTGAACCAGAGCGTCCTACGATACCTAGTATCTCTCCAGCGTTAATCTGTAAATTTAAATTCTGTAATATTAAATGCCCATCTATTTTGTAGCGAAAATCAATATTTTCAAATGTAATATAACCCTTAATATCAGGCAAAGTTAAGCGAGATGTAGAATGCTCAGTTGGAGTATTTAAAATATCACCCAATCTCGCCACTGAAATACCTACTTGCTGAAAATCTTGCCATAGCTGTGCCAGGCGAATAACAGGGGCGGCCACCTGACCTGCCAGCATATTAAATGCTATTAATTGACCTACCGATAGCTTGCCTTCAATTACCAATTTTGCACCAATCCATAGAGTTGCCACAACAACCAGCTTTTGAATGAGTTGCACTCCTTGCTGCCCAACCATTGCCAACTTAGCAACCCGAAAACTAGAAACCACATAAGCTGCTAATTGATTATCCCAGCGACGGGTCATTTGAGGTTCAACCGCCATTGCTTTTACCGTACCAACCGCAGTAATACTTTCCACCAAAAAAGATTGATTATCTGCATTGCGTGCAAATTGATCATTTAGTCGAGTGCGTAAAATTGGGCTAATAAAGGCAGACCAAAACGCATATATTGGTAATGATGCCAAAACTACCAGTGTTAAAGTAGGGCTGTAATACCACATTACAAACAAGAATATAAAAGAAAACACCAAATCTAAAACTGAAGTAAGAGCTTGACCAGTTAAGAAATTGCGGATATGTTCCAGCTCCCGTATGCGTGCAACCGTATCACCCACCCTTCTGCTTTCAAAATAAGCAAGTGGTAAAGCGAGTAGATGACGAAATAATCGTGCTCCTAGTTCTACATCAATACGAGAGGTTGTATGAGCAAAAATATAAGTGCGTAGACCACTTAAAATGACTTCAAATAAACTTACTACCAATAAGGCAATCGCTACCACATCCAGAGTAGAAAAACCACGATGCACCAATACCTTATCCATCACAACCTGAAAAAACAATGGCGTAATCAGAGCAAAAATCTGTAGCACCACTGAAATAATAATAACTTCAAAAAAAATATAACGATATTTGATTACCGCAGGAATAAACCAAGTAAAATCAAATTTAGCCAATGAACCCAATATTGACGCACGGGAAGTTACTAGCATTAACTTACCAGAATATCTTTCAGAAAACTCACTTGCATCTAATATCATAGGACGATTTTCGATCAAATCATAGATGAGATATTTTGCAGCAGATCCCACCCCATCAATTTTAGTTAGTATAAAATGAGAGTTTAAATTTTGATCTAAATCGGGCTTATTATCACACCACACCAAAGCAGGAAGTGTTATCATTGACAATCGAGCTAAAGGCTGTTTTATAATCTTTACCTTTAATTCCAATTTCTTTGCTGCCAACATCCATTCAATTTCATTCAGGTCTCCTTTTGCATTATCAGAAAACTGATGCATAATGTCTGCTGGACTTGCAGAAATACCATAGTATTTGGCAAGGATAACCAGAGCAGATAGAGCAGGTTGTTGAGCATAATCTATCATAACTAAATTACTATTAAGGGTTTGTAAATTAAGTCTAATTAAAGAAGTATCACCACCCATATCACTAGTTTCATAATCTATAACCAATGATATGGGTGGTGATATCGTCTAGTAAATTAAATCACTAAACACTTGGAGCTAAAATACCGTGAACCGGTTGTGTAGTTGGTTGCAGGGTATTGGAGCTCACAGGATTCTCTGTACCAAATAACGCCATTGAGCCAATTAGCTTATTTAAACTGCTTGCAATGTCCGATACAGATATCTCTTGACTCTTATTTTTGTTTGCAAGCTCTTGCAATTGTTGAGATGTGATTTTCTCACCAACTTGTTTGTTTTCCAAAAGGCTATCAATTTGCTCAGAGGTAATATAAGTACCATCTTTACCAATAAGGTGCTCAATTTTGTTATCAGTTTTATGACCATGGTAATTCACTAGCTTGGATGCAATGTACCAATTTGATACATTAATACTACCAGAATTGTCATTTAGCTTGATCAATATACCTTCTTGAGTACGCTCAATAGTTAACTCTGATAAATTAGCATCTGCGAATGCCAATTTATCATTACCTTTAGAATCGTACAGTGTATCATTCCCACCCCCTTTTCGAACAATGTATACATCATCGCCAGTACCGCCATTTAATACATCATCGCCAGTACCGCCATCAAGTAGATCATTTCCATCATCACCTAAAAGTCGATCTGCACCTTTGCCACCAAATAAACGGTCATCGCCAGCACCGCCATCAAGTAGATCATCTCCATCTCCACCGTGGAAGATATCAGTGAATTTGGAGCCGTTGAAGTTATCATTAAATTGAGAGCCAATTATTTCTTCTACGGATTTTAATTGATCAGTAGACTTATACCCATATCCAACTTGTCTCAATTCATAATCACGATACTCAAGGGTCTCTGTGCGTTTACCTACCGCAGTATCTTGGCGTTTCACAACTTCATGATAAATATCACCTTTAGCCACTGTACGATTAACGATATAGCTGCCCATTTCAGTTGCATGTGTGCCGTCTACGATAATATTACCCAAGCCACCATCTTTGCTATATAAAACACGATCGTGTCCGGCTCCGCCGTCCACATTCATTTTACCTTGCCCAGCAAAGATATCATCGTTACCAGCACCAGCATTTACAATCAGCTCAATTTCCTCTACAGTTTCCTGCTCATTAATACGCTGAATAACTTTAGAGAAGTCTAATTTAGAGCTTGCATCACCATCAGTGATCTGCCAATTTTTAACACGCTCAAATTTCAATTTATTGATATAAGAATATTTACCATTACTTATGCGTTCGCGAGATTCATTACCTGCACTTAATAATGGTGAAGTAAAGTGTAATGCTTGAGTTTTCTTGCTATCTGAATTACTGATGTCTACAATTCCAGTCTTGGCATCTAATGTAATATTAACACCGGCCTCCACTTTTTTACCATCTTCAAAAGCATCTACATAAGCTTTTCCGCTCTCAACTTTCTCTCCCAACTTGGTAATACCTGCCAACTCACCGATATTATTATCCCAGCGTTGTTGTGTAATGGCAATAACACGCTCAGCTTCCAACTCTTTATTTAGCTCAGACAAAAATTGTAAGTTATTAGCCAAATAAGCAGCATAACGAGAGTCATAACCTTTGTCAAAATAGTTCTGACCACCATTTTGCTTTTCCCACTCTAGAATTCTACCTTGCAAACGATTCGCAACACTTTCAAACATTGCTTGCTTAGATGCCTCTAGAATACCAGAGATTAATCCCGTTACTCCAGCGACCAATAGGGCAATAGGTGCACCAACAGCAGATCCTACAGCAGCGGCAGAAACACCCGCAGAAACTGCACCTAATGCCGTATTAATTGTAGTTAACGAAGCTTCAATAGTGCCTACACCACGCTGATATTCAGCCAGTAGATGGTCTCCATCATAGCCGAATTTTTGGAATTGTTGTGCAAATTCATCAAGAGCATTGGCATGGTTAAATTTATCCACCGCATTCACAAATGCCAAAGGACTAATTGCCAACATAATTGAAGAGGTGATTAAAGCAGCAACTGCGCCGGTAGTTGATAGACCAGCAGCAACGCGTTGTGCTAAAACATATGAAGAAATTGCTTTTGTTACATTACCAACAACTTGATTGCTTAACTCAAAACCTGCAGCCACTTTTTTACCAGTTGATGCATCTTTATCCGCCAAAACAAAACCTGAAGAAATACCTGATAACAAACCAGTAATCACTTCCAAACCAACACTGGTTTTAGAGAAATTTAAGTTTTGCAACTTATTTCCTAAGCCAGAGAAACCCTTAGCCTGCGATATAGTGGAGCCTAGCTTTGCCAGCTGTGCAGAAAACACCTCAACTGTTTGAACGCTACTAGATAGGTTGCCAACCACTTCATTGATCAATTCAATACTGGCTTTCGCTAAATCAGTAGGTGCAGCATCGCCTTGCTTGATCAAAGAATCAAGTTCCATGCCCGCTAAAGCAGTACCCAAGAAAGAACTGAGGGTTGCCAACACACTACTTGCATCTCCTAATTGATGATCAATATTCTTTGCGCTTTTCAGCCCTTGTGCCAACTTATTGGCAGAATGTTTTTTTAAGAGTTCATCTAGTTTTTTTGCAGAGATAGCAACACCGGTTTGCGTAAGAGAGAGTAGCTGATTTGCCGTATCAATAGATTTTTTTGCTGTTTCAGTGTGATTAGGCTCTTCTGCCAAACGAGCAATTCCCAACTCATCGGCAGCTTTGATGAAGTTATTTAAGCTCCCTTCCTTTTGCGGATCATAGTCCTTAGGAATGGCCAAATAAAGACTTTTTAGTCCAGACTTAGTGGAGCTTAAACCGGCTTGAATATTAGTTTTAATTACATTTATTTTAGACATGGCTATTTACCCTAATTATTTTAAAAAGGTTTGAATTAATTATCTTTAGATATAATAAAATTATTCTGAGTTGATAGTTTGCTCATCAGATCTTCGTGGTATTGCGCAAACATTTTTGAGGCCAACTTTGGATCAACAGATTTTCCATGGAATTCAGTTATCTTACCATGCGAAGAATTTTCTTCCACACGGATAGCTCTAAACAATTCATCTGCAAACAACTCTCTCATGTGTTTTGTCAGTCTCAGACTATCACCAAATGGGGTAATCCAGTCAATAAACCAGTTTCGATTACCCGACTGCCAATCTTCCAACTTAAGAGAGGTAACATCGTTAATATATTTAACCTCATTTTCCAAACTAAGCTTAGCCCAACTACAATATGCTACAGGCATATTATCTCTTCTTAGCAGTACATACTGCTTCGTTTCAATTGCTGGAATAACATTTGTTGTTAAGAGAGAAAGCGTCCAATTCTTATGCAAATTAGAATTAGCCCACAGCCAAGTAATCGCTCCAAGTTCTGTAAAATTATCATTCATGAGTATTCAACTCTCTAAGTTTTTTAAATTAAGTAACTCAAATAGATTTATACATTAACTTCAGCTCAACACAATTTGATACCCCCAAACCAAAGAATCATAATACCAATTTAATTCAAAATATCATTTAACATCACTTTGGTACAGAACGAGCAACCTATCAGCATATGTTTACCCACGCCAAGGAGTCTATACCAAGCGATGGAAAGCCAAAATAATCCCAAAAAAACTTATAACAGCCTTAAACTACCGCCAAAAATACCAAGATTCATTCATCCAAGCTAGGACTTTGGGATTAACGAAAGTGCGGCATACAAAACCATCCTATAGATACAAAGCATACCGAATAAGCATAAAAGATTTTGCACACCTCATCAAAAGTCATTATGGACAGACACTAATATTGACACCGTGCTAATTGATGCAACCAAAACATCCTTTAGACAGCTTAAAATAGTAAGGCGAAAAGAGTCATCAAACCATAAAGATTCAAATGGTCACATTTGAGTGCATTCTGACTATCAAGACATTCAAGAATATAATACCGAAAGCCAGTTACTAAAGAAAAACATCAGTCTACTCAATAAGGCAGATAAAAAAGCCAATCATAAATTATCTGTCAAACATATTTTAATGAGCATTTACTGATTAAATTAAACGCTTTTAAAAATTGTCTTGCCGCAATCGTAGAGAGCAATTTAAAAGGAAATCTAATTTTTGAGATTTACTTTTAAATTGAGTTAAAAAAGTATTTAATAGAATTATTTATAAAGCAAAACAATAAAATTTAAAACTATTTAATCTTTTGGTCAATTATAATATAGCAATAACAAAACATCAACCAACTCAGTATAATCATACTACAAATTTTCACATAGAATTAAGAAGGTTGATCAACATAGGACTCCGAAGAAGTCAAACCAGAAAGCGTATTTTTCAGATTGGGCAGAATCCAAAAAGAGCTCTAACTAATAACAAAAGTTCGTGCACATTTTTAGACACCCCCTTTCATCACAAAATCGTCGCTTTTGATGGCATTGTGTGATAACATAACCTTAATATGTGATTACAATATTTGACTAGGGTTTAGTATTTCTACCAGTCTTTAGACATCCAAAAAACAGATTGCTAAAACTTATCATAACACCCATCAAAGAGGAAATATTATGCCATCATTTGACATCGTATCAGAATTAAACGTTCAGGAAGTGCGTAACGCCATTGGCAACACCGACAAAGAGATCGCCACGCGCTTTGACTTTAAAGGCAGTGACATCACCGTCGAGCTGAACGAAAAAGCCAGAACTGTAACCATCACCTGCGATAACGAGCTTCAATCAGACAACGTTTACGCCATCTTCGAAAAGCAGCTCATCAAGCGCGGCGTCGATTTACAAGTCCTCGACCCACAAGATAAAGCCCAATCAGGCAAAACCGTCAAGCAAGTCATCAATCTAAAAGACGGACTAGACTCAGACACCGCCAAAAAGATCAGCAAAGCCATCAAAGAAAGCGATTTAAAAGTATCAGCCAGCATTCAAGGCGACAAGATTCGCGTCAATGACAAAAAGCGCGACAATCTACAAGCTTGCATGGCATTTCTAAAAGAAAAATCATTTGGCGTGCCACTGCAATTCAACAACTTCAAAGATTGATTTTTTAAAATAATTTTTTTATATAAATCAAATATTTACAAATTATTTTAAATTTTTGAAAAATAATCGCTTGACGGATAAAAATAATTTGCTATAATAGCGCCACTTTTGAGAAACACGGTGAAAGCGTTCAAAAGTTGGTAAAGCGATTTGAATAAAATCAGTTTTACAGTCCTTGTGCTCCATTCGTCTAGAGGCCTAGGACACCGCCCTTTCACGGCGGTAACAGGGGTTCGAATCCCCTATGGAGTGCCAATATTCTAAAAACAGCCCTTAATTTTAAGGGCTGTTTTTTATTATTTATTTATTAACAATGAAAATAAAAGAGCAGGCATGAACGCCCGCTCTTTTATTTATACAGTTAAGCTTACTGACGCACCAGACGCTTAACCTCGCCCACATCACGATGATAGACGCGCACAGGGTTAATGTCGATGCCACCACGACGAGTGTAATTGGCAAGCACTCTCAAGAACACAGGGCGATAATGAATCATACAGTCGGCAAATATCCGCTCGACGCACTGTTCATGAAAGCCGTTATGCTGTCTAAATGACAAAATGTATTTTAAGAACTCACCAAAATCTAATTCATATTCGGTGGTAATCTCAATCTGCAACGCCCCCCAGTCAGGCTGATTGGTCACTGGGCAGTTCGACCGCAGTAGATTAGAGTAGAATTTATACTGAGTTAGCGCGCTCCTCTTGGCATTTTTCAAGAATGTATTATCAATATCATCCAGCAGCGGAATTTCTTTTTTGGTGTTATCTAAAACGTCATCAATACAGATGCCCACCGGCGCATGAATATCTAGCCCATCATCGTTTAGACCAATGATTTCCACGCCCACATTCGCTCCCGCACAAGCAGATAAATCTTTTTGTAAAGTGGTTTTTAATTCATCAATACTGCTAAATTTAGTAAAGTTTAAGCTATTTAGATATAGCTTTAAGGATTTGGATTCTACGATATTTGGCGAATTGGCAGGAATGGTAAAACGAGCCATTGCCACTTGTGAAATGCCAATCGGATTTAGCCATGACAATTCAAAGGCTTGCCAAATATCCACGCCATTTTTTAATTCATGATGGTAATTATTAAAATCAAATCCCACGTCTTTTAAAATCTCATCTCGTCCGATTTGCCGAGATATGGGATATAAAATGGTAGGGTCATAGGTTTTTGAATAAGTGGTGCTTTCGCCTAGTACGCCGTGAATGCTCATTTATGTTTGCCTTTTATTTGATTTTATTGGGCAAATTGCAATTCACCCCTACAAATTTAAATTTAATATTAAATTAAGAAAGCCGAATTCTTTTACCGTCTTTTAATATTTTATATGCCACGCCATAAAACACCGCACAAAATATCAAAATCGCCAATAACGAATAACCGACATTGACATCAGAATGCCCCAATATGCCATAACGAAAGGCATTGACCATATAAACAATGGGGTTAAGTAGAGATAAATTTTGCCAAAATGGCGATAGGTTTTCTAACGAATAAAATACCCCGCCCAAATAAGTCAAAGGCGTTAAAATAAAACTTGGCACAATAGAAATATCATCAAACGAGCGGCCAAATACCCCATTGATAAAACCGCCCAATGAAAATAATACGGACGTGCCAATGATGGTAATCAGCATGATTGGCAAATTACTAATGCTTAATTGAGTAAAAAATAACGCCACAATGCTGACAATCAAGGCAATGGCAAGCCCACGAAATACGCCACCACCCACATAACCCAATAATATGGCGTGCTTGGATATGGGCGACACCAGCATTTCATCAATACTGCCATGAAATTTGGTGCTAAAAAATGATGATGCGACATTAGAATAACTGTTGGTAATGACTGACATCATGATAAGACCCGGCACGATAAACTGCATATAGCTGACCCCGCCCATTTCTCCGACACGAGAGCCAATCATTTGTCCGAATATCACAAAATACAGCGTCATGGTAATGACAGGCGGTAATAAGGTTTGGGGCCAAATACGAACAATGCGTTTGATTTCTTTAAATAATAGGGTGTTAAAGGCGGTCAATTGATTATTCATGATTTTCCCCATTATTTAATTTATTCTCGTCTTTCATTTTGCCTTTATGAAAATGGCTATCTACCACACCCATAAATAATTCTTCTAGGCGATTGGCTTTATTTCTCATGCTGACAATTTGGATATTTAGGTGATTTAATTGCGTAAATACGTTATTTAAATGTTGGGTTTTATTAAGCGTGATTTCTAAAGTTTTATTATCCACCAAAGTGATATGGCTAATGTTATTTAGAGTTGGGGTATTTTTTAATTCATCTTTTAAATCAAAAACAAAAGTTTCTAATGATAACTGCGTAAGCAATGATTTCATCTCGGTGTTAATTAAAATTTCGCCATGATTTAATATGGCGATGTATTTACACAACTGCTCGGCTTCTTCTAAATAATGGGTTGTCAAAATAATACTTGTGCCTTCATCTTTATTAATACGCTCCATAAAATCCCACATAGAACGGCGTAATTCAATATCCACCCCTGCGGTCGGCTCGTCTAATATCAAAAGTCTAGGGCGATGCATTAAAGCACGGGCAATCATCAAACGGCGTTTCATACCGCCAGAGAGCGAACGAGCCTTTGTATCTTTCTTATCCCAAAGCCCCAATTCTTTTAATAAAAATTCGGCTCTTGGCAAGGCGTCTTTCTTTTTTATGCCATAATAGCCCGCTTGCGTGATAAGAATGTCCAAGCATTTCTCAAATTGGTTAAAATTAAATTCTTGGGGAACAATGCCCAAATAAGACTTAGCAAGGCTTGGATTTTTGTGCAAATCCACACCAAAAATCTCCACCGTGCCGTCTGTTTGGGGAAATAATGAGCTGATGATGCCAATCATCGTGGATTTGCCCGCTCCATTTGCCCCAAGCAAGGCAAAAAATTCACCCTGCGGCACGGTCAAATCCACGCCTTTTAGGGCGGCAGTGCCATTGGGATAGGTTTTCTTTAGATTGCGGACTTTTAGGGCAGGCATTTCATTCATTGTCATTTTAAATTTTCTTTGCGTTTAAAAAGCTATTAATAAGGTTAATCGCGTTATTTTTAAAGACCAACGATGAACAACATCAATAAAATAAAACACAAAAACACCAAACAGCCCAAATATTGAATTTAAGCCATTCGATGTTTATGGGTATTGACGAATGATGTTAGCTAGACTGCTCGATCATGTAATCAACAGCGTTCTTAACTTCGTCATCAGAGATGTCAGCACCACCACGCGCTGGCATAGCACCAAAGCCATTGATGGCGTGATCGTATAGAGTCGCTTTACCTTTACCGATACGAGAACCCCAATCGCCAGCATTACCAACTTTTGGCGCACCTACGAGACCAGCATCGTGACAGGTAGCACAGATTGCCTTATAGAGCTGATCACCAGGGCGAGCCTCACCTTCTACAGCAGGTGCTAGAACGGTGATGTTGATGTCACATTCTTCACCATCAAAGCAAACCTTACCATAAGGGGCGATACGCGAGATTAGTTTAGGGTGTAGTGCGATTAGTTTTTTGACATGGTCGCTGTCTTCTGGGATGGCTTCGCCAGCAGGTGCAGCCTCTGCAGCAGCTTCTGTAGCAGGTTGATTCGTTTCAGCGGCAGCTTCTGCGGCTGCAGGCGTGGTAGCTTCTTGAGCTTGGGTCGCCATGGTAAAAATCGCCAACGTAGCGGCGGCAGATAACATTACAATTTTTTTCATTGTCATCATCTCGTCTTAGCCTTGAGCAATATGCACTCTGGGTATGTTGGGTAGTTTGGCAAATTCGCGAACACACCCCAACGAATTAAAATTTTCTCCCTGCTATTATAAGGGAAAAGCAGAGTAAAATGCCACGATTTTTATGTAATATCTCAATAAATCGGTAAAATTTTGGTAATATTTTTAAAAATAAGCTACTTTTTGAGTGAGCGGGTGGTATTTTTAACAAAAACTTGGTAGAATTTGCGCTTGAAAAATCCAAATACATCCAAAATTTTGCACCTATAGCTCAGTTGGATAGAGTGTCAGCCTCCGAAGCTGAAGGTCGTGGGTTCGATTCCCGCTAGGTGCGCCACATAACATTCCTACAGGGTTCAAATCAGTATTTGAACCCTTTTATTTTAAAGGGTTTTATTGGTTTTATTGTCCTATACCGTCCGTATAAAACCGTTTAAATCCACGAAAAAAACTGGTATATTTACTGGTATAAAATTTAATACAGGAAATATACCAGTATGAGCCTTACAGATACCGCCATTAAAAAACTAAAACCGTCCGAAAAATGCAAACCGAACCGACCAGATAAACATGCTGACGCTGGTGGGCTTTGGCTGTATGTGAGAAATACAGGCAATAAAGTATTTATGGCGGTTTATCGCTACATGGGCAAGCAACATGAAATCACTTTGGGCAAATATCCAGCCATGAGCCTAAGCCATGCACGAAGTGAAAATATAAAAATCAGAGAATTACTAGAACAAGGCAAGAACCCAAAAGACATCATCAAAGCTGAAAAAGCCAAAAAGGATAATCAGACTTCTTTTGATTTTTTCGCCCAAAAATGGCTACATCATCAAAAAAATAATGTTAGTATCAAAACCTATGAACGAGATTTAAGCATTTATAACAATCATATCAAAAGAGCGTTTGGCACAAAGGGCATTCACGCTGTTAATCTGACCGACATTTTAACACTGACAGAAAACCTAACCAATCAAGGGGCTACATATACCGCAAGGCGTATCATCGGACAACTCAACAGCATTTATAGCTTTGTTGTACTCAAACAATTAACGCCAAACCTATATAACCCCATTCCAAGAAACATCAGACGCACCATCACACACAAAGAAATCAAATACGCACGAATTAAAATACAAGAATTACCCAAACTCATGCTAGACATCGACACCGCCAACATTGAACCCATGACCCGTTACGGCTTTTATCTGCTGGCTTATACTTTTGTACGAACTGGCGAACTGCTAGGCATGACATGGCAAGAAATCGACCTAAATGCCAAAGTTTGGCGAATACCAGCCCACCGCATGAAAAACGGCTTACCCCACATCGTCCCACTTGCCCCGCAAGTGATAGAGATACTACAGAAAATTAAATCTTTTGGCTTTGATAGTGATTATGTGCTGTATAGCAACCGAAGCAAGACAGGCGCAATGAGTGAAAACGCCTTTACAACCGCATTAAAACGCATGGGCTATCAAGGCAAAATGACTGGACACGGCTTTCGTGGATTGGCAAGTACCAGCCTTTATGAAATGCAGTACAACCCCAAAGCCATTGAATTACAGCTAGCCCATATCAGCAGAGATAAAACCGAACGGGCGTACAATGACGCTGAAATGCTACCCAGACGCATTCAAATGATGAACGACTGGGCAAATATCGTTGATGAAGTCCGACAAAGCGACTTCAAAACCTACCAAAACCGCCTTACTGCTGATACCAGCACCGACCAGCTTACTCTATTTTTAGAACGCTTGAATAAAGAAAAAGCCAGCCATGCACCAAACACACAACCGCTGGAAATCCAAGCCATGCAATAAAAACCGCCACGCCTGCACGCCCAAAAATGATTAAAAATATAAATCAAAAGGGAATATTTATTTTAAAGAATATATGTAATGTTATAATATAACAAAAAAGTGCAAAAATTTGTGCCAGTACCAGCTAATTCAAACAAAAAACCACCCAAAAAAATATATAAAAAATAAAAATAATATTTTTTATATATATTTATCCTTTTGCCGTTTGCCGTCTTTGATTTTTTTATGTACCGTTGGTTTTTGGTTTTTCCGTTCGTGCTTATTCGGTGTTTTTGCCAGCTTTGGCGGTGTTGTTTTTTATGGGCTTGCCACGCCTGCAATTTTTTTATATGTTATGTTATATCTTTTCATTTTTTAGCCATTCCAGCCATTCCAGCCATTCCAGCCATTCCAGCCATTCCGACAACAGGCGTGAGTGTGAGCCGTGTAACCAATCTTGCCCAAAGCTGACCCCTTTTTTACGTTAATTGGCGTTTGTCATGGTTCGGTGCTAGGGCTTGCGTGCTTGTTTTTATTATTAACATAACCACACCTTTTGAATGATGAATTTAAAAACACACCCCTAAAAGTCTGCTAAGTTTGCTAAGTTATTCAAAAAAAGCCTTGTAAGCCTTACGCCATAAGGGTTAAAAACTTTCCACCCATTTGCTAAGTTTTGCTAAGTTATTATAAATTCTACCCCAAACACCATAAAAACCAGCATAACCACGACTACACCAAACACATTCAACCCCTTTATCTATAAGGCTTTGCGGTGTTTTATTATCAGAATTGAATAACTTAGCAGGGGTGGGAATAACTTAGCAGATATATGAATAACTTAGCAGGGCTGGTAGTGGTTATCATCTTTGAATTTTCGGATTTTTTAAAGGTGATGAGTGTGTTATGTTGATGATATCAACATATCTATGCTATCATGTACACAATACAGACACACAAGGGGATAAACCCATGCAAGCAACCGAACGCATAAATTTACGCACCACCGCCCACGCCAAAGCCATCATAGAAAAAGCAAGCCAACAATTAGGCGTAAGTATGAGCTATTTTATTTTGGATTGTGCTTATCAAAAGGCAAGCCAAACCATCAAAGATAATTCCCAAATTGCCCTAAATAGCGATGATTGGCAAAGAGCCATTGACCGCCTAGACGAACCAGCCAGCCCCACGCCTGCCATGCAAGCATTATTTGACAGGGGTTTTGTCAATGTTGATAGCTAAACTTGCCAAAGAACATGACAAAAGCGGTTTTGATTGTGAGAATGAAGCCTTAAACCGTTTTATCAGACAGCAGGCGAGCCAGCTATTAAAACGCCATGAAACAGTAATTTATGGGGCGGTTGATGGCGAACGCCTTGCAGGGTTTTATACTTTGTCAGCGTGCCAGATTATGCAATCAGACGATACAGAGTTATTAAAACGCCAAAGCCCGCACAGTCCCATAGGGTGCGTACTGTTAGGACGGCTGGCGGTGGATAAAGCGTACAAGGGGCGTAGATTGGGTGCTGACCTATTGCTACACGCCATGCAGACGGCTAAAAAACTATCACAGATGATGGGGCTTGCTTATGTGATTGTGGACGCTAAAGACGACACCGCCAAAGCCTTTTATGAGCGTTTTGGGTTCGTGGAGCTAAGCCAGCACCCTTTGCGGTTATGCTATGCGATTAAAGATATTCCGAATTTTTAATAAACCCTTTTGCAGGCTAGGAGTAGCTACCGAACGGCGGTTATTTTTCATACCTTAGACCGCCCCGCCTGCACTCTTTTTTTGGTTAAGGTATGGTAAGGTATGAGATGGGATTGCTAGATGTGGTATTAAACCCCTTAAAGGATTATGTCAGCTTATCCGACTTGCTGTTATTGATTGGCGAAAATACACAAAACCCCTTGTATGATATTTGCCTTTATTTGCAGTCGGTAAAATTTGGCGAAGCAGTAACCCCCTACAAAATCAATCAAGATTTTGCATTGTACGAGTGCAAAGACTTTATCAAAAACATGGACGGCTTGAATGCTGTTTCAAGTATTATTGATGACATTGCCAATCATCTGAAACAAGATGAAAGTGATAGAAAATTGGTTGTTCAAAGTTTGATGGGACTAAATGAGATTTGTGGTTGGCAAGAACACATTAAACGCTACTTTTATCAGGAATGGCAAAAAGAATACTATTTCAAGCGACAAGATTTATTGGCATTTAAACCACTTGCAAAATGCCTAGAGCTGAATTTTGCCATGCAGGAGGAGTACAGGGAAATCGCACGGCTAAGAAGGCAATTACAGCAGGTGTTAGATGGGCGTTATTTATCCAGCCTTATATCGCAAAATGACCGCCTAAGAAAAGAAAACGAGACGCTACAAGCCAAACTACAACCCAACATCAAAAAATATGGCACGCTTAGCGAACAACTAGAACAACAAACCCAAACCGAGACCATCAGCGAACTACAAAACCGTATAGCAGAGCTTGAAAGCCAGCTTGCTAGTCAGTCAGAGAATGGCACGCCTGCTAGTGAGCCATATTTTGATAAAGATGATATTTATACTTATCCACCTGAATTAGATATGGCGGTTCGGATATGGCACGAGATTTACCGAACTGATAATATGCCAAAGCATTTTACAAATCATAGTGAGAAATTTACGCAGGCGTGTAGAAATTTAAGGTTCAATTTTACCGAAAGTGCAATAAAAAACCGCCTGCAAAAGGTAACCACACCCCAAAGCCAAAAAAACAAAACCAAAAATAAAAATAGCTTAAATTAAATAAAATCAATCACTTATCAAAGGGTAACCCTTCAAGGGTAACCCTTTTTTTCTATGTTACCCTTTGCGGTTACCCATACCCCACCCCCTAAAATACACCCATGCACCGCCTAGTAGTGCTACAGCCCAAATCGGACAACTAAAAAAAGGCGTATTTTATGACCCCAAAAACCCAATCTCCCAAACCCACCCCCTGCGACACCTTCCCGCGTCAAGGCATTAGCAGAATTAAAGCCGTGTGCATGATGACAGGATTATCCAAATCCACGATTTATAACTGGGTAAAGGCTGGCAAATTCCCAGCACCCATTAAGTTATCCCCCACAATGACCGCATGGCGTAACAGCGATGTTTTAGATTGGATTAACAGCCTAGAAACGGTTGATGACTATCCAGCCATTTCACAGACCACCAGCACCAAACAATAACCAGCACCCATCATAGGAGCGAAACCATGCTACCCATTTCCCATAATCAAAAAAGCCATCAAGCCATACAGGTACTACAAGCCATGCTAGACGGCGTGGAAGTACATATCAAGTACGCCATTAACACGATGAACATAGCCAGCTTGTCAGCCCGAATTGCGGAGCTAAAAAAGATGGGTTTTGTCATTGATTGGCGTTGGCAAAATAGCCCAAACTCACGCTATAAAGTCTATTTCATCAAAGATAAGACCACCGCCAAACAGCGTTATCAAGAAATCCTAGACGGAACGGCAAGCATTTATCAAGTCGTCGCACAAGCACAGCAAACCAAACCAGAAACCACCAACAAACCCAAAACCAAACGCCGAAACAACGGCAAACCACAAGGAAAATAAGCCATGACACAATCTAACAAATTTACCCTAAAGCAAGCCCACGCAATACTGAAGCTATTACCCAACCATGACAGCACTTATAAAAACTATGATAAATTGCAGTCGTTTTATCATGATAGCTTTCGTGGGCAATATCCCGAACTTAGAGAAAAAGGCGAAAGATTACTATCAAGCCTTGTCGTCTTTTTGAATGAGCTGTATCGCACCACCGAGCTAATCAGCTACAAAATTCGCCACGCTGAAGAGAGCGGTAAAACACGCATTTCGCTAACAGATGCTGAATATTCAAGAGTTTTGCACATTAAAGATTGGCATTTAGGCAATATTCAAGGCGTGGTTAATCCGTCAATACTACTAGGTGGTTTGCTACCAGCATTAACACAAGATGAATTTGATGCCATTTGGGAAGTAATCCGATAAACCAAAATCAACTTGCAGGCGTGAGCCGTGCGACCGAACCGCCACCCCTGCAATCTTAATCAATAGGAACGGCAATGACCCAATACGAAAAAGACAAGCTTAGATATTTCATCAAACGAGCTTATGACAAGCTGGACGAACACACCGCCCACGCTGATTACTTCAAGGCATACGCCCACGCTGTTTTACGAGCGGATACGCTACAAGAGAGTTTGGAGCAACTGCAAGCAAACAAAACGCCCCTAATGAATTAGGAGCGAATTTAAGAGAAAAGCAAATAAGAGACACAGATTTTAAACGCATCAGAGATTATAACATGAAAGAAATTTCATTAAAACAAGAATTGATTAAAAATATTTCACTTGCCAAAAATGCAGGCGTGAAATATGATGAGCCTCTCTCTCAAAATTACAAAGCCGTTACGCCAAACGGTTTAAATTGGCTTTTTTTACGCCCAAACACCGCCAAAGCTGGCATTGGTGTAGGCGTAAGCCCATCATATATGCAAACTTTGCCCATACTGGCAAATTTTCGCCCCTTTATGGTGTGGTTGATATTACAAAATAAGCCTATTGGCGAATATGTAAAGCGGTATCTTTGTAAACCGAGAGTGAGACCACACCACCCATTTTTAGGGCTTTTAACTCAAAATTACAAAGGAGCGTCAATCATGACAGCATTTCTTACTGGCATTCTAGCCAAAAATTCCCTTGCAAAATCGCACGAGTTCGGCAATAATACCGCCACTACTAAACGAAAAGCGGTAAAGCCAAACCGTCATTCATTGGCTATTTTTACGCCTACTGTTAGCAATAACAGCACCACAGGCGTAAATGCGTCATCACAAGATAAGCACGCCCCATCATGGGTAATCCGTGCTTTATCATCAGTTTTTGGCGGGTTGATAGGGGTAAATACAAAACCGAAAGGAAATAGCCCCAGCCGTCTTTTCGCGGTAGTTGAGACCTGCCACCCTATTTGTGGGGTGGTAAAACTAACTAAACGAAAAGGAACACCCACCATGAATAATACCGTTATTCATCACTCCCTAACCGTCCTAGCAGACGAATACCACCTTTACAACGCCCTACACGCTGACAATCCCTATGCAGGGCATGGCGACCGTGCAAACGCCATCTACAACGCCATGAATGAGCTGGTAAAGCTAATGAATGCACAAGATGGGGCAAATGTACCAGCTAAGCCAAAAACCATCACAGAACGCATTACAGCGTTATTTGGCACGCCTGCTGTCCGTGTTTTTGCCAAAGAAGGTGCAAGATGATTAAATTTATACTTGCTACACCAGCCAACGCCAACGCCGTGTATATTTGCCCACCATGCAACCAGCAAGAATGCCATCAAAGCACACCATACACCAACCCAGCCATCACATTTAGAGACATTCAGCCGTTTTTACCGCCTGCTTGTGTGTTTGGCAATGGCAAAGATAAGCACCTTGTTATTACTTGCCATCATTTTGACGAGCTGGGGCAAGCCATCAAGTACGCCCAAAGCATCGCAAGTAACGAAAGCGTCAGCGTCGCCATCAAAACCATCACAGAGCAATTTTAATCTAAGGGGAAAATATCATGAATGTAGTTATCAACACTGGCACAACCGCCAATCTCAACCAAACCACCAGCAACAACCACGCCAACCAATCGCATTATTCATTTGATGAGCGTGTGAGTGTATCAAGAAATGACATAGCGTGTTCAGCAGATGAATTTAATTTAGCATCTACAAATTTTTGTTTGTTATCTGAAGCGGTGGAGCTACTCAAAAAGCATAGAGATGACAAATCAGACTTTAACACCCTATGCGAGATAATCCAGCAGGCGTGCTACAACATGGCAAATAACGCTGAACACAACAAAAAAGACCTGCAAGAGCTGTTGGCAAGTGCTGACAGTCAGCAATCAGCCTAAGCCATGCAATACACCCAAAAAAAGCCGTTTATCTATTTTGGGTAAATGGCTTTTATTGTCTGCATTGTCGTCTGATGGCTGGATTATCAAGCTGGCGACCGAACCGCCAGCACCAGCCCAAATACTGATTAAGCAAATGATTAAAATTATCTCAATGGAAGTTATCATGACAAACGCCCACGATTTATTAAACCGCCCATTATTCACCGCAAACAGCTTTTTTAACAAGCGACCATTTGCCAATCATCACAGCACCACCATAAACGCCCATAACAAGCCAAAAACGCATAACATGGGCAACAACACCAGCCACCACCACAAAACGCCAAATAGACCCCATACAGGCGAAAATGGAGCGGCTGGCAAGACATACGCCCACACCAACCGTCAAGTAAGCCAAAACCACGCCATGCGATTTGATACGAATAATAAACCTGACCCAGTGAGTTTTTACGCACGCTATGGCATACACCTAAAAGGTAAGCAGACCAATATTAAATGCGTTTTTCACAGCGACAAAACGCCCAGCCTAAGCATTAACGCAGATACAGGGGCGTTTTATTGCTTTGGTTGTGGTGCGTCTGGCGGTGATGTGCTGGATTTTTACCAGCGGTATCATGGTGTGGATTTTTTGACCGCTTGCCACGAGCTGAATTTATCGCAGTATTAGGCAAATATGGCGAAAATAGAGCGGTTCACAGTAATTCGGAGTAATTCGGAGTAATACCACACCAAAAACCGCCCACATTTTCCCAAAGTTTGCCAATATTTGCCCATTTTTTTAAAACTATAGAGAAAAAACGACAAAACAGAGACTAGCAAATGAGCCAATTTAATCACACTGGCACAACGCCACCGCCAAAGTATCCAAGCTTTGACAATCAAAACCGCCATTTTATCCAGCTTTTGACAAATTTTCTAATCGGAGCTGACAAAGAGCTGGCACAAAACGGCTACACGCCTGCACACCTGACCGCCATTTACCATTATTGCGACAAAGACGGCAATTTATTGTATTTTAAGCCTAGATTTGACAAGGACGGCAAAAAATGGATTAAGCCGTGTTGGTATGATGGCAATCGCTGTTATCTAGGCGAACCGACCAAAGGCGAACACGCCCGTTATTCGCCCAAAGCCAAACCGCTGTATCTGTTACCAGATTTGGCGACCGCCCACCCCACTCAAGTGGTGTATTTTGTGGAAGGGGAAAAGTGTGCAAGTGCGTTAAACCGTTTGGGCTTTGTCGTAACCACCGCTGGAGCATCTAGCAGTACCAATACCACCGATTTAACGCCCCTTATTGGGCGTAGCGTGCGATTATGGCGTGATTATGACACGGCTGGCAAGAAATGGCTAGACGACATGGCGAACGCTTTAGATGGGCTTAAAATCGCTTTTGATGTGGTTGATGTGGATAGCATGGCACAAAGTACACCGCTTGCCCCATCAGACGACGCACACGACCACATAACACGGCTAGAAAATGCACAAGCTGGCACGCTAGACATTTACCAAAACATTCAAAATTTACCGCTTATCGCTGGCACGGCATACCTAAAAGCAATGCACGCCCCAAAATCGGTAAATAGTACCGCCCCTGCCAAAGATGGGGATAATGACAAATGGGGTAAGATGGTTGCGTTTGATGAAGTTAAAAACATAGAAACGCCATTCCCAGTAACCGCCTTTCCCCCATTACTTGCCAAAGTCGTTGAAAAAACCGCCTATTATCAGCAAGTCCCCTTGTCTATGGCTGGCTTTGGCGTATTGGGTGCGTTAAGTCATATTGGACAAGGATTTATTGACGCACCTTATATCAACAGCGACTACAACCCAGCTAGCCTATTTTTGGTGGTGCAGGGCGAAAGTGGGAGCGGTAAAACCCAAACCATCAAAATTACTCATAAAGCTATTTTGGACTTTGAGCGGAGCGAATACGAGACATACAAAGATGATAAGCGAATGTATGATAACGAATTATCCAGCAAAAGCAAAAAAGAAATCAAAGCCTTTCACGAACAAAACCACAAGCCAGCCGACCCACGCAGTATGTTTGGTAGTGGGAGCGTTCAAAAAGTCATGCAAGGCTTTACTGATGGCAATTATCAAAACGCCAGCTATACAGCAGACGAAGGGGCGAACCTGCTGGACGGTGCAAGCCTGAAAGCTGAAACAGCAGGTTCAAGCATTGGTGCGATTTGTGATATTTATAGTAAGGGTATCGCAGAGCGTATCACAATAAGCAATACAGGCAATCAAATAGCGTACGGCGTGCGTTTGACGCTGTTTTTGTGTGGGCAAGATGTAGCATTAAAGCCAGCACTAAATAATCCACGCCTAACCCAACAAGGGCTATTGCCACGCTGTTTATTTGCCTTTCCCCCTGACAACAGGGGTAACAGAATGCTAATTACTGATAACTTTGCCACTGATGAAACCCTGCAAGAATACTGGCAAATTTGCCATAACTTCTTATCATTGCCACCAGAACAAGGCAAACGCAAACAGCTGGCATGGCAAGCACAGGCATTGAAGCTGGCACAAAGCTACTGGCAAAAGGTGGAAAACAGCCAACAAAAAGGCGGTATCAATCACAATGCCAAAGCCTATGCCAGCCGTATGGTTGAGAATGCCAGCCGTATTGCGTCATTGTTCGCTTGGTTTAATGGTAAAAATGCCATTGGCATTGACGACATACAAGGTGCTATTGAGATTGTAGAGTATTCCGCCAGCGAACGCAGACGCTATGATGACATTGCCACCGACATTACAGACGCTGAAAAGCTGTTACAATGGCTGGTTAAAAAAGCCAAAGAGACAGGACAAGATAAGTTTTATTTGTCATATCTACAAACGAGCGTAACACCCCAGCATTTACGAATTAAACAAACACTAGAAACAGCATTGGAATTGTTAAGCGATAACAATTATATCTATCTGGACACCGAGACCACCAACCGCCGTCCAAAGCGTGTGATAGAGCTAAACCCAGCATTATTAAATCAATGTTAGTAAAACAGGCTTATCATACAAGCAATACAAACAACAAGGGTGAGCGTTCGCCCTTGTTACTTTTTTATCGGTGCTTTATTTGGATATAACAACCGCTAAAGCATAGAGTACGCAAACACCAGCCCCACCGCCCAGATATAGCCATCAACAAAGATAAGCACCAGCACCGAACGAACCGACCACCAGCACCGAACCGCCCCAGCATGGGCAAGCATACCAGCACCGACCAGCAGGCGTGAACCGTGCGACCGTGCCAGCCATTCCAGCCACTACCAGCCCTGCTAAGTTATTCATATATCTGCTAAGTTATTCAATTCTGATAATAAAACACCGCAAAGCCTTATAGATAAAGGGGTTGAATGTGTTTGGTGTAGTCGTGGTTATGCTGGTTTTTATGGTGTTTGGGGTAGAATTTATAATAACTTAGCAAAACTTAGCAAATGGGTGGAAAGTTTTTAACCCTTATGGCGTAAGGCTTACAAGGCTTTTTTTGAATAACTTAGCAAACTTAGCAGACTTTTAGGGGTGTGTTTTTAAATTCATCATTCAAAAGGTGTGGTTATGTTAATAATAAAAACAAGCACGCAAACACCAGCCCCACCGCCCAGATATAGCCATCAACAAAGATAAGCACCAGCACCGAACGAACCGACCACCAGCACCGAACCGCCCCAGCATGGGCAAGCATACCAGCACCGACCAGCAGGCGTGAACCGTGCGACCGTGCCATCTGGTATGTGATGGGGTAGATTTAAAGTAAAAAACCCTTGTCTTTAAAGACCGCCACCCTAATAATTTTTCCGTGTGGGCAAAATTCCATAGGGGGTATATCCACCACCAAAACCAGTCGGGGGGTGTGCAAAAAATGCCAAACACCACACCAGCGGACACCACGCCCCTACCCGTGCATAAAAAAAATTCTGTTTTGAAAAAAACTCCGAAAAGATGGAGAAAGTGGGGGCTGTAACAAAGTTACATAAAATTACATAAAACCACCCCTATTTTCGCCAACTTTCGCACGCCTGCATGATGTGGTTGAAAATGGGGTAAAATGGCAAAAATAGGGGGTTACTTTGAAAAAAACTGGTATATTTGCTGGTATAACTGAAATTTAATATAAAATAATTATTTAAATATCAATAACTTATGTGTTTTGTGTGATGCCCGCTAGGTGCGCCATTTTATAAATACAAGAAAAATCACCCGATGATGACATCGAGTGATTTTTTGTTTTTAGTTTTGGCGATAGTTTGGTGCTTCTTTAGTGATTTGAACATCATGCACGTGTGATTCTTTCATGCCAGCAGACGTTACTTTCACAAAGGTAGTATTCTTACGCATCTCTTCGATGGTGTGGCAGCCGGTGTAACCCATTGATGATTTTAGACCGCCCGCCAACTGGTTAATGATGCCAGTCACTGGGCCTTTATAAGGAACGCGACCCTCGATGCCCTCTGGCACTAACTTCTCAACACCATCTTTGGCATCTTGGAAATAGCGATCTGATGAGCCGTTCTGTCCGCTCATCGCGCCCAATGAACCCATGCCACGATATGCTTTGTAGTAACGCCCTTGGAACAGCTCAACGTCGCCCGGTGCCTCTTCTGTACCTGCCAGAAGGCTACCCACCATAATGCAAGAAGCACCTGCTGCGATAGCTTTTGCCATGTCGCCTGAGAAGCGAATGCCGCCGTCAGCGATTAGCGGAATGCGATCTTTAAGAGCGCTGGCAACGTTATCAATCGCGCTAATCTGTGGTACGCCAATGCCTGCAATGATACGGGTGGTACAGATAGAGCCTGGTCCGATACCCACTTTAACTGCGTTCGCACCCGCATCCATCAGGGCAAGTGCGGCATCGCCTGTGGCGATATTGCCACCGATTACTTGGATGTTTGGATAGTTTTTCTTGATCCATGCCACACGATCGATAACGCCTTTTGAGTGTCCATGAGCGGTATCTACGATGATCACGTCCACATTCGCACCAACCAATGCCTCAACTCGTGCTTCGGTATCTGCGCCCGTGCCCACTGCCGCACCCACACGCAGACGACCTTTATCATCTTTGCATGCATTTGGATTATTTTCTGCTTTGGTAAAGTCATTAACTGTAATTAGACCTTTTAGGCGAAAATCATCATCAATCACCACCACTTTCTCGATGCGGTGCTCGTGTAGTAGTGCTTTGATTTGTTCTTGTGGCGTACCTTCTTTGACAGTGACCAATTTGTCTTTTGGTGTCATCACATTCGCCACTGGCTGATCTAAATTAGTCTCAAAACGCAAATCACGATGCGTCACAATACCCACCACGCAATCTGTACCGCGCTCTACCACAGGCACGCCGCTGATTTTATGGTCTTTAGTAATGCGCAATAGCTCACCCACGGTCGCCTCAGGATGTACTGTGATAGGATCGGCCACTGTGCCCGCCTCGAACTTCTTGACGTGACGCACACGGCTGGCTTGATGCTCGATGTCCATGTTCTTGTGGATGATGCCCAGACCACCAAGCTGCGCCATGGCAATCGCCATCTTAGACTCAGTCACGGTATCCATTGCAGCGGAGATGATTGGTAAGTTTAGGTTGATGTCAGTAGTAAGTCGGGTGGTTAGTTTTGTTTCTTTTGGCAGGACTTCTGAATAGGCAGGCAGGAGTAGCACGTCATCAAAAGTTAAAGCGTCGTAGGCAATGCGTAGCATAGGTTATTTCCTTGGTGGTTGCCCTGCGATGAATCACGGAAAATGACCGCCATTCAATGAAAGCAGGTTATGAAATAACGCCGTATTGTATCAAAATTTCTAAGAAAAAAGCAAGTAATTTTTAGCTAATTTGTCAAACTTGCTAAAATTTGCTAGCAAAGGTAGGTAATTTTTGGCATAATAAATAAATTTTATTTGGCTATATAATGGCATTATAATGAGCATTTTTACAAACCGTACTTTTAATAAATTTGGCTTGGTTGGCGCCCTTGCCTGCTTAACTGTATTAAGCGCATGCGACAATAAGGCAAATAGCGACACAGCCACGCCGACCATCGCCTTAAGCACAGCCCTACCTTCTGATGATGCTGTGGTCAGCGCCCTTCAAAAGAACCTACAAGCGTCAGGCGTAAACCTCACCGTTAAATCCGCCATGCCGACCGACATGCCCAACATGTACTGGGTGATGTTCGATGAAGCGCCGCCGATGTTCGTTGATGCCAACGGCGAATACATCATTCAAGGTCAGATCGCCAAAGTCGGCGGCGAAAAACCAGTTGATATCACTACCGCCATGCAATCTACCATCGCCAAAGAGATGTTATCAGCGGTCGATAAGAATGAGATGATCATCTATCCTGCTGTTGGCGAGACCAAAGCTGCTGTGTATGCATTCACCGACCCAAGCTGTCATTATTGCCAAAAGCTGCACAGCGAGATCGATGACATCACAGCTCAGGGCGTTGAGGTTCGTTATTTGGCATGGCCTAGAACTGAGCGATTCGTTCCCGTAGCCGAGGCCATCTGGTGTAGTGCCGATCAAAAAGACGCCATCACTCGCGCCAAAAAGGGTCAAAACATCACTGCGCCCGCCTGTGATAACCCTGTGGCAAAACACATGGGGCTTGGTCATGCAATTGGTGTGAGTGGCACGCCTGCGATCTTTAGCGAATCCGGTTATCAAATCGGCGGTTATCTACCTGCTGATGAGCTCGCTAAGCTGGCGATCAAACATCGCTGATAGGTAGTGACTGCTTTTTAATACTTTCATAAAATTTTCACAAAATCACGTGAAAATTGTTGGTAAGTTTTATAAAGTTATGCTAAGTTAAGCAATCTTCTTTATCCTATATACAATCCATCAGCCGATAGACGCCAATTTTAATTAAGAAATGGATGATTCGATCGGCGCCGATTGTGATTATTATGAAACTTATAACATCAAACTTGACAACTTTTGAGAAACGATACCGTGAATAAGTCAATCAATCTTGCCGTATTAGGTCTGGGTACCGTTGGTACTGGGGTGGTTAGTCTTCTAAAAGATAACACCAATGAGCTGGCACGCCGCAGCGGACACATCATCAACATCACTCACGTCGGCACGCGCCGTCATCGTGATGACATTGACAGTAACATCAAACAAAGCGCTGATCTGCTTGCCATCGCAGAGGCTGATGATGTGGACATCGTCATTGAAGTCATTGGTGGCACTGATGTTGCCAAGGATGTCATAATGCACGCAATCCGCCACAAAAAACACGTCGTTACCGCCAACAAGGCGTTGCTTGCCAAGCACGGCAATGAAATCTTCGCCTTAGCCGAAGAATACGGCGTACAAGTACGCTATGAAGCGGCGGTCGCAGGCGGCATCCCCATCATCAAAATTATCCGTGAAGCATTGGCCGCTAACAAAATCGACTGGCTAGCTGGCATCATCAATGGCACTGGCAACTTCATCATGACCGAAATGCAAACCAAAAACCGCAAATTCGGTGATGTGTTGGCAGAAGCTCAAGCGCTAGGCTATGCTGAAGCTGATCCTACTTTTGACGTTGAAGGTATTGATGCTGCGCATAAATTATCACTGCTGGCATCGATCGCTTTTGGTATCCCGATTCAGTTTGATAAAGTATATTGCGAAGGCATCACCAAGGTCAGCCTACAAGACGTGGTGTACGCCAAAGAGCTTGGTTATAGCATCAAGCACCTAGGCTTCGCCATTCGCCGCGAAAATGGCTTTGAGCTACGTGTACACCCCACCCTTATCCCAGACAGCACCTTACTAGCTAACGTGAATGGCGTAAAAAATGCTGTGATGGTCGATGCTCATCCACTGGGTCAATCCCTGTATTATGGCGATGGTGCAGGTGCAGGTGCGACCGCATCAGCAGTCATGGCTGACGTGATGGATCTGATCTATGTCATCACCGCCGCCACGCCAAGCGACGTGCCCCACTTGGCATTCGTCCCCGAGGAGCTATCAGATACGCGCATCCTATCTAGCGACGAGATGACTTCTGGCTACTATCTGCGCCTAACGGTTAAAGACGAGCTTGGCGTGCTTGCTGACACCACACGCATCCTAAGTGACAATGGCATTAACATCGATGCAATCTTACAGCGTGATGCTCATAAATCAGGACTGGTGCCAATCATTATCCTGACCTTTCCAGTGCTTGAAAAGCAAATGAACGAAGCCATCAAGCAAATCGAACGGCTAAATGCCGTTACCGAGCCTGTGGTGCGCATCCGCCTAGAAAGCCTAGAAGAATAAATCAACTCAATAAAAAAAGAGCGTTATCAGCGCTCTTTTTTATTGTTCAAGCAATCATTAGATTCGGCGCCAGGTCGTACCTGCACGACTGTCTTCTAATTCCACGCCTTTGTCTTTTAGTTCATTACGAATGGCGTCCGCTCTGGCGAAGTCTTTATTTGCCTTGGCATCAGCACGCGCTTGGATTAATGCTTCAATCTCATCGGCACTTAGACCATCATCCGATAGGCTTGCTTGCAAGAACTCATTGGCAGATACCTCAAGCAGACCAAGCCCGCTTGCCAGCGTCTTAAGCAGTACGCCGTAGTTTCTGACAGCTTCATTATCGCCCGCATTGATGGCTTTATTTATCTCGCCTGCCACCGAGAATAGCGTACTGATCGCCTTAGGCGTATTAAAGTCATCATTCATCGCCTGCACGAATTCATCAGCATAAGCTTTGGCGAAGTCCGCTTGAACGATATCGGCATCAACGATAATCTCAACCACACTCTCGGCTGATTTTAGGGCGTGATATAGGCGGCTGATGGCAGTATGAGTCTCGGTAAGTGACGTATCAGAGAAATTGACCTGACTGCGATAATGACTGGATAAGATAAAGAATCGCACTGTCTCGCCGTGGAATTTGGCAAGCACGTCTTTGATGGTTGAGAAATTCCCCAAAGACTTACTCATCTTCTCGCCATCGACATTGATAAAACCAACATGTAGCCAATGATTGGCGTAGGTCTTGCCTGTGCAAGCTTCGGACTGGGCGATTTCATTCTCATGGTGGGGAAATTGTAAATCATGTCCACCGCCATGAATGTCAAAAGTCTCACCAAGGCAGCAGCCGCTCATCGCCGAGCATTCAATGTGCCAACCCGGGCGACCATCACCCCAAGGACTTTCCCACGCAGGTTCGCCCGCTTTGGCGCGCTTCCACAGCACAAAGTCAAAGGGATTGGCTTTATCATCTGCCACGTCCACGCGCCTACCCGCCTGCATCTCATCAAGATTTCGCTTGGACAGCTTGCCATAATCCTTAAAACTATCAACCGCATAATACACATCGCCGCCCTTAGTATAGGCATGATTCTTGTCCATCAAAGTACTGATGATATTCTGCATCTCATTGATGTGCTCAGTCGCCTTAGGCTCAATGTTCGGACGCAGACAGCCCAAGGCATCTGCATCCTCATGCATGGCTTTGATGAATCGCTCGGTGAGCTGATTTATGCTCTCGCCATTTTCATTGGCGCGGTAGATGATCTTATCATCAATGTCGGTGATGTTGCGCACATAACTCACATCAAAGCCAAGCGACATCAAGTGTCGATAAATCACGTCAAACGCCACCATCACGCGCGCATGACCGATATGACAATAATCATACACCGTCATGCCGCACACATACATGCCGACCTTACCTGCTTCTAGCGGAACAAAGGTTTGCTTATCGGCGGTCATGGTGTTGTAGAGTTTTAGATTGTCTTGATGGTTGGCAAAAATACTCATGGCAAATCCGAATTGTCAATTTAAACGCATTATCATACCGAAAATTTACCCAAAATGCCATAATTTCCCCCACAAAACCACACCAAAATCAGAAAAACACAACAAATTTAATCTTAGAATTCATACAGTTCAATAAAAATACCAAACGCAGAATAGATTAAGCCGCCATCATAGCAGCCACAAAAAAACACCCTTAATATTAAGGGTGTTTTTGATTCAACAATCCAAGGATTAGTTAAATAGGTGATCAATCGCTGAACGCTCTTCTTCTAGCTCTTTAAGCGTGATGTTGATACGCTCTTGGCTGAATTCGTCGATCTCAAGACCTTGAACGATTTCGTATTCACCATTTTCGGTCGTTACAGGGAAGCCGAACATTACGCCTTCTGGGATACCGTATGAACCATCAGATGGGATACCCATGGTTACCCACTCACCGTTTGAGCCTAGAGCCCAGTCACGCATGTGGTCGATGGCTGCGTTCGCTGCTGACGCTGCTGATGACAGGCCGCGCGCTTCGATGATCGCTGCGCCACGCTTACCGACGGTAGGTAGGAAAGTGTTAGCATTCCACTCTTGGTCGTTGATCATGTCTTTTACAGATTCGCCATTGACTGTCGCAAAACGATAGTCTGCGTACATGGTTGGGCTGTGGTTACCCCATACAGTCAGGTTTTTGATGTCTTTAACTGCAGTGCCAGTTTTCTTAGCTACTTGAGTTAGCGCACGGTTGTGGTCTAGGCGAAGCATTGCGGTGAAGTTCTTAGCAGGTAGATCTGGCGCTGACTTCATGGCGATGTATGCGTTGGTGTTTGCAGGGTTGCCTACCACCAATACTTTAACGTCACGGCTAGCTACGTCGTTTAGTGCTTTGCCTTGAACGGTGAAGATTTTTGCGTTTTCTTGAAGTAGGTCAGCACGCTCCATGCCAGGACCACGAGGACGCGCACCTACCAATAGGGCATAGTCTGCATCTTTGAATGCCACGTTTGGATCGTCAGTACCAATCACGTCTTGAAGTAGTGGAAATGCGCAGTCATCTAGCTCCATGATAACGCCTTGTAGAGCTTGTTGTGCTTTTTCGTTCGGGATTTCTAGTAGTTGTAGAATGACAGGTTGATCCTTGCCAAGCATCTCGCCTGAAGCAATACGGAACAGTAGGCTATAACCGATTTGACCAGCGGCACCAGTTACCGCAACACGGACAGGTTGTTTGCTCATGATATTATCCTTATACAGAAGTAAAATTTTGGTAATTTTGCAACTTCAAAACCATTTCAAAAATCACAAAATCATCTTAGTGTAGCACTTTTTGATGGCATTGACAAAGTTTTTTGCCATAAAATTAACGCGCTTATTTAGGTGCTGTTCTTGATGTCGCTCATCATTGACCATAAGATTATTACATCAATCAAAGCAGCGACTCAATCGGCAGCCACGACATGAGCCACACGGCAAAGCGCTTGTGCCACTTGGTATCAGGATCTTGATAATGAACAGTGTGAGTACCATCATCATCTTGGCTATGCCAAGCAAGCTTATCCTGCTCAAGCTTTAGCTGATATGCCATGTCAGTCAAGCGCGCACGAATTTGACGCTCCGCGACGGCTGCCATCTCTGGTGTATCAAAAATAATCCCCATCTCAGTGTTGTGTATCGCAGAACGCGGATCGAGATTGTACGAGCCGACGAATAAATAACGCTCATCGACAATAAAAGTCTTAGCATGAAGACTCGAACCACTGCCACCTCTATAGCTACCGCCCAAGCCTTGGTTTTTCTTTTGGATGAGTGGCGCGGCTTCGGTTTTAAGTTCGTACAGACCGACGTTGCCATTTAATAACGGCTTTCGGTATTTGGCGTAGCCACTATGCACGGCAGCGACATCGTTGGCAGCGAGCGAATTGGTAAGAATCTTAACATCGGTATCTCTGGCGATGTTATTAAACAGCACCACGCCGCCATCAGTCGGCACAAAATAAGGCGAAACAATAGTCAAGGTGCTATTAGCCTTTTGAAAATAAGGCGTAATCTGAGACGTAACAGTATCCTCCCAGTCCTCATCCGCACGCATGGGATTATCACTAATCAATCTGGCATCTGTCCAATAAAATTCAATTGTATGATGAATCAGTTTGCTGGTATAATCCGACTGTCTAAGCTTATCGATGTACTGCTTGGTAGCTTGCGTATTGATCGGCTTGGCGCTGATGGCGGCAGGCTTGGTGTCATCTGGAATGATCGCATTGGCAGGATAAGCACGCTCACTCGCCCAATAACCATCAAAATCCTCATTCAGCGCTGGCATCACCTTACCAACCACCGCCACATCCATGTCAGCGAACATCATGCCATCGCCTGCACCAAAATATTCATCACCGACATTGCGCCCACCCACGATCGAGATTGTGCTATCAGCGGTGAATGATTTGTTATGCATGCGCTGATTAAGCCGATCAAAATCATTCAAAAACCCAATCCAGCGGAAACGACGATGCATAAATGGGTTAAATAACCTCACCTCGATATTAGGATGATTATCCAGCGCCTTAAGCACGCCATCCATGCCCGCCATGCTATTATCATCAAGCAGTATTCGAACGCGCACCCCACGATCGGCTGCCGCGAATATCCGCTGAGTGAGCAGCGCGCCCGAGATGTCATTCTTCCAGATATAGTAACGAATATCGAGCGAATGCTTTGCCGTCTCCACCAAGGACAATCGCGCCACAAAAGAATCAAGACCATTAGCAAAAGGATAAACACCCGTCTTATCAGGATGCTGACTTGTCTCTTGCATGATGTGATGGACAAGCAAGCTTGATTCATCCATGGGCAGCGTCGTGGATGGCGTGCGTGCATCATTCTGTGGAAGCGGTCGATAGCTTATTATGGCAGCCATGACCAGCAATGCCAATAGCAATACAATCGCCGCCACCATGTATTTTATAATTTTCATAAACCCCAGCAATATCTTAAAACACACCCATCATAAAACATTCATCCAATAAAAACCACATAAAATAATGACCCAGGTGGATAAATAAAAACACTGCTTATGATAAACGGTGTTTTACTATCGATGCTGATTCGCCTAGTATCTGGGCGATACCGTACCCATGCGCTGACTGATGGGTATTGGGTTGCCAAGTAGCGTACTATAAATCGTTGCATTTTCCATGACATGCTTGACATAATCACGAGTTTCAAAATAAGGAATCGCCTCAACATATTGATCCGCACTGATCGCACCATGCGATGGCAACCATTTTCTTGCCGCACCCAACCCAGCATTATAACCTGCGGTGGCCACCGTAATCTGCCCACCAGACTTATTTGCCAAATCATTGAGATACCAGGTACCATAGCGAATATTCGTCTCTGGGCGATTCATGTTGCCTGATGGCTCACCCATGCTGCGAGCAATTTGATTGGCAGTGCTTGGCATGATTTGCATCAAGCCACCTGCACCCACTCCTGAGCGTGCCGTCGGTTGAAAACGACTTTCTTGACGCATGATGCCGTATGCCCACGCAGGGTCGATGCCGACATTGCGACTGTATGACATGACGCTATTCTGATAAGGCATCGGGTGAGACAGCGCGGCAGCTCTTAGGTTTGGCATGTTGTCGATGGCGTAGATGCTACGATGATACAGTCCTAGATCATGCGCGCGCTTGGCAGCAGCCAATGCCAGCGTGTTATCGTTGGCATCGCGGGCTTTTTTGACCGCCCAGTTCCACTCACGCCCTGAATGCTCAGGGCTGACATTATTGCTCATCATAACGAATGCGCGCGCAAAGTGTGGATCCCTCATCACGCGTGCGCTGTCTTGGGCGCTGATGTTCGGCAGTGCATTACCGCCAATCTCAGATAGGCTTAGCTGCTGACCCAATCTGTCTTTTGCCAGCAGTCCATAATAATCCACGCCTGTGGCTAGGCTTTGGTAGATTTTACGGGCGTCGTTTTGTTTGCCGGTTTGTTCATAGCCGCGCGCCAGCCAGTATTGCCAAATGCGTTCACCTTGATGGATGGCACTCATCTGAGTGATGGCTGACACCACGTCCTGCCATTGTCCAAAATAAATCGCCGCCTGCGCATAGTCTTCAGCTTCTTCTAGGTTGAATGGCTCGCCCATGCTGTTTCTAAACCAAGTCACCGCATCCATGCTAAAGCCGTCATCAGTATTCATGTTCATGCGCTTAACAGCGATACTACGGTAAGCATAACGGCGCGCCATGTCAGACAGCAGCTTGGTTGAGCGGTTGTTGTCTTGGCTGATGTCATAGCTTAGCTGCATGATCGCTTCATTGTATGAGCGATGCGCCAGCTGACTGATGGCATAGATGTACAGATACTGATTCACATCGCTGTAGCCTTGGCTGCTAAATTGCCCAAAAAAACCGTTTGGATTATTGGCAACCCCGCGCAACGTCTCAAAGGAAATCGGCAGACCCAATCGTGATGACAAATCTAGAATCTCGCTCACTTTGTCCAGTGGTGCTCGACGACTTGACAGCTGTCTACGATCGATGCGCATCATTCGGATCAGCTGCTCATGCTGGTCAGTGCGCGTGATGCGTGGGTTCGCTGCCATCTCGTGGGCAAGCTTATCGCACAGTGATTGCTTAATGTTGGTGTTTAGCCAGACGTTAGGTTTTTGTTCTAATGCGCGATAAGACTCACTACTTTGGTTAAAGCCCAATGCAATCGCACAAGCCTCCGACGCATCAGCATTCTCCACATTGGCTGCGACCGCGCGCACTGACGCATAATCACTCTCACGCGCCTTGACCTCGGCATAGTCAGCGACCAGTTTTTCACTCATCACCTGACCGGGGTGCTTGGTGACAAAGTTATTCACCGTCTGCGGATCTTGAGCAGATAGGTTATAGTTGAGTCGCCAGTATTCAGGGTAGGCAGCAAACAGTGATCCTTGCATGCTTTGCTCGTATTGGCGCATCGCGTTGGGGCTTGATTTTTGGCGTTCAGCATCGATAAACTGATAAATACTTCCATCACCAGCATTGCCCTGTGCACACGCCACCTGCATTAAGATCGCTCCGCACAGCGCCGATAACAACCCCAGTTTTTGACCATTTTTGCTAAATTTTGGCATAACACCCTTCTTCAATCTGCTTTAAGTCTTAAAATCAATCCATCTCGCCAAACTCAACACCTTGAACATCGCAAAACAGACAAATGCAACATAGCCTAACAAATTCATCTAACAACCTTGTATAAAAGTTGTAAATTCCCTGCTTTTAGCTAAATCTTGGGCGTTTTTTGACAAAAAATTCGCTCAATGCACCAACCCATGTTATAATGATGAGTTTTTTGAAATTCCTTTTGTCAGCAATCCCTTGGAGAAAACCATGACCGTTGCTACCTTCAATCCCAAAGCACATCAAAAACCTACCCAAACCATAGAACACCAAGAGTTGTCAGTCATGGCAAATTCTGGCGACATCAAGTCAAGCGATGCACCAAAAAAAGTCTACATCGTCACGCAAGGCTGCCAGATGAACGAATACGACTCCAAAAAAATGGGTGATGTGCTTGGCGACAGTCATGGCATGCTAGTTACCAACGACATCAATGAAGCAGATGTGCTCATCATGAACACTTGCTCCATTCGCGAAAAAGCCCAAGAAAAAGTCTTCTCCGAACTGGGTCGCTGGCGCAAACTAAAACTTAAAAATCCCGACCTCATCATCGGCGTGGGCGGCTGCGTGGCATCCCAAGAAGGCGACAACATCCAAAAGCGCGCGCCTTTTGTGGACATGGTATTTGGTCCGCAGACCCTACACCGCTTGCCAGAACTTTATAATAAATCCACCAAACAAGTCGATGAAGTGCCACGCAATCGCATCGGTGTCGTGGATGTTTCGTTCCCAAGCATCGAAAAATTCGACTTCCTACCAGAACCACGTGTCGAAGGCTATAAGGCATTCGTCTCCATCATGGAAGGCTGCTCAAAATACTGCTCATTCTGCGTCGTTCCTTATACGCGTGGCGAAGAGCTGTCTCGCCCGTTAGATGACGTACTTGCCGAGATTGACAGCCTTGCCGAACAAGGCGTCCGCGAAATCAACCTTCTGGGTCAAAACGTGAACGGCTACCGCGGCGAGAAAGACGACGGCAGCATCTGCCGCTTCAGCGAGCTGTTGCACTACGTCTCGCACATTGACGGCATTGAGCGCATTCGCTACACCACCAGCCACCCGCTTGAATTCACCGATGATATCATCGATGCCTATAAGACATTGCCAAAGCTCGTCTCACACTTGCATTTGCCTGTCCAAAGCGGCTCGAACAACGTGCTGGCAGCGATGAAGCGCAACCACACCATTGATGTTTACATCAATCAAATCAGCAAATTAAAAGCGATCCGTCCCGACCTACACCTATCCTCCGACTTTATTATCGGCTTTCCAGGTGAGACGGATGCAGATTTTAATGACACGCTGCAGCTTGCCAAAGATTTGGATTTTGATCATTCTTATAGCTTTATTTACTCAAAGCGCCCTGGCACGCCTGCATCAGATCTGCCTGATGATGTCAGCCTAGACACCAAAAAAGCACGACTGGCCGCCTTCCAAGAAGTCATCAAAGACTCCACCTTTGCCAAGACGTACGCCATGGTCGGTCAGACTGTACGCGTACTGGTCGAAGAGCACGCCAACCGCCGCGAAGGCTACCTTCATGGCACGGCAGACAACACCCGCTCTGTGATCTTCAAAGGCAGTGATGAGCTGCTGGGCAAACTTGTCAATATCCACGTGACACGCGCCATCAGCATGCATCTAGTGGAAGGTGAATTGGTTGAGATTTTGGATTAATCTGTCCAAAATCTCGCCTACAAAAGCCGTACATTCTAGCAAGATTTTAGCCTTATAAAATTTTTTAACTGTGTTACAATCAATCTATCGATAAGCAAAAAGCCTGTCGAGATCACACAGCCAACAAGGAGAAAATCATGCTAGGTGACATCGAATACAACATCAACGAACTATTCAAACAATTAGGACTAGAATGCTCTGACGAAGCAGTGGATACCTTCATCAAGGCCAATCAGCTACCTGAAGAAGTAAAACTGGTGGAAGCACCATTTTGGACAGAGCAGCAGCGCGCTTTCTTAAAAGAAGAGTATAAGCTTGATGCGGTTTGGACAGGTCCAATTGATGAGCTAAATTCACGCCTGCACTCGGACAATATGCAAAACTAATGCAAAGTACAATATGAAGCGCAATGAAAGCACCCAATGGAGGTGCTTTTATTTTGGCATGATAGATTAATCAGACAATCTGAGCGCGCCAAGCCAATAAATCCGCAACATCTTTAGTGATGCCTGCTTTTAGCTCATCAAGATTGGCATACTTTTTTTCGCCGTGCAGATAGGTTAAGAACACCACTTTTAAGGTCATGCCATACAGATCAGCATTAAAATCAGGCAAGTGCACCTCAAGACGATAATCTGAGCCATTGACACTTGGGCGTGTGCCGACATTGACCGTACCGAATAGACTACCCGCTTGTATGCCTAATACACCACCGCCAAGCGCGGACAAATCAATCACTTTGCCTTCTTTATAAGCAAAAACATCCGCACCATAGATGCCATTGACGGCAGGCTTAAGGCGGCTCAAACTAACATTCGCGGTGGCAAAATCAAGCGTTCGACCAATTTTATTACCATGAACCACCTCGCCTGTGATCGCATAATCTCGCCCAAGCAATGTCTTAGCCAGCGCAAGATTCTGCTCAGACAATGCCTCTCTGACCGCTGTCGAGCTGATGCGAACATCATCGTTCGATACCGTTGATAGATGATCAACGCTAAGCCCTGACCGAATCAAAAAATCCGTATCACCCATGCGATCATGACCAAAGCGAAAATCATCGCCAAGCACCAGATGCTGGGTGTTCAACTTACGCAAAAGCTCAGCAAAGGCATCTGCTGACAGCTGACGTAACTCATCATCAAATCGCGCCACGATCAGATAATCAACACCTAAGCCTGTCATGATTTGTGCTTTCTCAGGCAGGCTGGTTAAGCGCGGTGGTGGATCATCAGGGCAAAAGAACTCTCGAGGCTGCGGCTCGAACACCATCACCGCAGATGCCAGACCCTTTTGTTGTGCGTCTTTGATAAGTGCGCCAAGCATTGCCTGATGTCCTTGATGCACGCCATCGTAGTTGCCGATGGTAAGCGCCAAGGGTGGCAGGTTAGCAGGATGGGCGATATTTAGATCAATGACTTTCATAAAATGAGCGATACGCTGACAAAATGGCTATTTTAGCACATTTTGTCATGCTGATAACGGTCTTTGGCTTATTGTTTTTTCGCCATTGCATCGATGAACAGCGCCCCATCCTTCTGTGCGGCAACTTCTTGGGCGGTTTTTGCATTAACATCAAGCCCCTTGATGATGGGCAGGCTCATGACATCAATGCGTTTTTTGGTGGATAAACTGACAGGCACCATACGCGCGAACTCGAACAGGTGCAGCCACATCTCCTCGCCCACCTCAATCTCTTCTTCGTCATCTAGGCGAATGGCGGCGATCTGCGATAGATCTTTGATCACTTCGCGCTCTTCGGCGGTCAGGCTAACACCCGTCACACCGATGCCTGTAATATAGCCACCCGCCCAATCTTTTAGGGCAAGCACGCGTTCATACAGGTCATGCTCATCATCTGGCACCAGCGGCTCATAAGCATAGGCGTCATCTTTGTCTTTAAGGGCGAAGCTGACATCCTCGCCATACTCAGTTAATAGCTCCAATGCCTTTTGATTTGGCAATGCAAAGCTAAGTTCTTCTAGCAGTCGAGTCCAGCCCTCTTCATCGGTCGCATGACATGCTGTCATGACACCCGTCATGATGCCGTGCAGCTCACTGATCGACACATCAGACCAATCAGCAAACGCTGCCGACCAATCATCCCAACCTGACAAAAAATCACTCATAGCCATCTCCGATAAAATAACCCTATTTATGCCATCATTTTCAAAAAACACAAGGGCTGGGCGATGATTTTGGACATATTTCACGCAAATTCGCTCAATTAAAAGAAAAATTTGACAGCTGTGTACACTGGCGTGATAATATGGGAGAAATATTTTTAAATTGCTCCGATGACTTACAAGGACACACCATGATCAGACAGCTTCAAGCGCTTGAACAAACCATTTTAGAGATGAAAAAGCAGTACAACGTCACCGCAACCGAGCTTGCCAACCTAAAGCATAAGCTTGCCAATGACACCAGCCCTGCCATCATCAGCGATTTGCAGCTTCGCCTTGAGAAAACCACCCAAGAGCTACACTCACAGACAGATCGGGCCAATTCTCTTGAGCAGTCTCGCAATGCCCTACAGGCTCAGATTGAAGAATTGGTTGAACAAAATCAATCTCTTAACACGCACAACCGAGAACTTAAAGACAAAAATGCACTTGCCATCTCGCGCGCCGAAATAATCCAAGAATGGCTAACTCGCATCGACAACCAACACTAAAATAACAGCAGATAAAAGGACATCGCCATGACAGACCAAATCCAAGACACAAACCCAAGCGAGCTAATCGTAAAAGACCAACCTGAATTTAAGCCTGTTCACATCAGCATCGCAGGCACGCCGCATCGCATCATCTGCCCTGTCAATGAAGTAAAGTCTCTTGAAGCGGCCGCTGAGAAGTTGAATGAAAAAATTCGCGACATCCGCCGTGAGATCAAAGGCAAAGCCCCTAATAACGAAGAGCTTCTAGTGCTCGTCTGTCTAGATCTATACGACCAAGTACAAACCTTAGCTCAAGACGCTCATAACCGCAGACACGAGAATAGTCAAGCGACCGCCCTGATCGATAAGATCAATAAAGACGCACAGTCGATTTTAAGATAATCTCCTAACACACCCAAGCAGTCGCCAAGCTCCGACAAGATTCATCACCTGAACGAATCTTGTTGAGATTTGGCGATTTTTTTTGATTATCAATAAAATCATTTGCGTAAGATGTATTGACAAATTATTTCAATTTAGTTAAATTGCGACTTTAACTTGCGCCCTGTACGCATCTTATGCTGTGCCGAGACGCATTTGGCGACGGCTTTATTTTTAGAGATTTTTAAAGGAAATCACCATGGCAATGACATTAAAAACTTTGGCATTAGCAATGACGCTTGGTCTATCTGCTGCGCTGCTAGCTGCATGTGGCGGCGATAAAGCCGAAACGAAAGCAGGTGATGCTGCTGCGGTCACAGCTGCTGATAAGCTAGAAACCAAATTCGTAACCGTTGGTACAGGCGGTGCATCTGGCCCTTATAACATCATTGGTACGGCGATGACCGAACAATATGCCAAAGCCTTTGGCGTGAATGCCAAAACCCAGACCACAGGCGCTTCAGTTGAGAACCTAAACCTACTGGCTCAAAAGAAACTAGAGATGGCATTCGTCATGAGCGACGCGCTAAGCGATGCCATTAATGGTCAAAATAGCTTCACTACCAAGATCGATGGCGTCTCTCAAATTGCCAGCCTATATCCTAACTACGTGCAAATCGTAGCATCAGGCGCATCAGGCATCACATCCATCGAAGATCTAAAAGGCAAGCGTGTGGCAGTTGGCGCTCAAGGCTCTGGCGTTGAAGTGGCAACTCGCGCCCTACTTGAAGGCTTTGGCATCACTTATAAAGACATCAAAGTCGATTATCTGGGCTATGCAGAAGCTGCCGACAGCCTAAAATCAGGCAAACTGGATGCAGCATTCCTAACCAGTGGTCTGCCAAACTCATCACTCATGGAGCTAGAACAAGGCTTCGATTTACAGATCGTCAGCGTTCCTGCCGACAAACTGGCACAAATCGCTCAAACCAAGACTTTCTTTATCCCGATGGACATCCCAGCAGGCACTTATGGCAACGAAGCTGACATACCGACCGCAGCCATCTTGAACGCTCTGGTGGTGCGCTCTGACATGAGCGATGACGACGTGTACAAGCTAACCAAATCATTCTTTGAAAACCTTGAGACACTAAAAAGCGCTCACCAAGCTGCTAACGACATCAGCGTTGAGAACGCCCAAAACGGTCTTATTGCACCGCTACATCCAGGTGCTAAACGCTACTATGATGAAGTCGCTAAATAATCATTAATCGATTATGGCAACTCATTACATTAAAGCAGCTGTCGTGATGGCAGCTGCTTTAATGGCGATTGGCATAACACTGCCAATCAAGCCAACCATTGTGATTCATGCACAGCCCATTCATTGCCAACTGCCTGATACCTTTAGTCTAAAATGGCGACACTCGGTCGAAAAACAGTATTGGCAAGAAGTATATCAACTACATTATCCTGATCTTATTGTAACCAAAACCTATCTACAGACCTTTGGTGCAGGTACGCCCAATCTTGGTGAACCGACACGCGCACCTGATGGCTATCTAGGACAGCTCGTTAATCTACCCATGGATGAACTTAATTGGCTTGTATCGCATAACATGCAAGGCGAGATTGTCATGGGCGATGCTGTAGAAGCACACTCCGCCATCATGCCAATTCATCAGATGGTAGAGGATCGCAGCGTGGTGAACATTCGCCCTAAGAAGCTAACCGCTTGGCAATATATCACCCTACCACAGTGCAAGGCCATGTCGAATGGTACGAATGGTTAATTGGATACTGAATTGATGGGAAAGCATTTATCACGCCAAGTTTATGGCATTGTAAGTCAGTCACTGGATTTTATTTATGAGTAACAACACGCCATCGCCTGAGGCGAATGTACAAGAAATTCTAGAAAAATACGATCGCGAATCGGTCACGCGTAATGGTCTTAGCAAGACCACCAATTACATCATTGCCGCCATCGCCATCGCTTATTCTATTTTTCACCTTTATATCACTTTTAACCCCCTGCCTGAGCTGATTCAGCGCTCTGTTCACGTTGCTGTGGGCGTGGGTCTGATTTTTCTTATCTATCCTGCCACCAAAAAATCAGTGCGTAATAAAGTCACGCTTATCGATTGGGCGTGGCTCATCGCATCATTTTCAACGGCAGGTTATTTGATTTGGCAATATCAAGACATCGTCACCGTGCGCGGCGGCATACCGAATCAGCTTGACATTATATTTTCAGCCATCACGGTGCTTGTCGTATTAGAGAGCGCAAGACGCATCACCGGCTGGATTCTGCCGGTATTTGCACTGATATTCTTGGCATATCCATTTGTCAGCCACATGGACTTTATGCCCAATCGACTGCTGACCAGACCGTATGATCTGGGTGATATTTTTGGGCAATTATACCTAAAAACCGAAGGTCTGTACTCGACCGCCATCGGCGCCTCTGTGACTTTTATTTTTCTGTTTATCTTGTTCGGTGCTTTCTTAGCACGTTCTGGCATGGGGCAGCTGTTTAATGACTTGGCACTTGCTTTGGCGGGTCATAAGCAAGGCGGTCCTGCCAAAGTCGCGGTCATCTCAAGTGGCTTCATGGGCTCAATCAATGGCGCTGCGGTTGCTAACGTTGTCGGTACAGGTGCATTCACCATTCCGCTGATGAAGCGCGTGGGCTACAGCAAGGACTTTGCTGGCGCGGTTGAGGCCAGCGCCTCTGTCGGCGGGCAGATCCTACCGCCAATCATGGGCGCGGCTGCCTTCATCATGGCAGAGACCACAGGTGTCAAATATAGCACCATCGCCTTGGCGGCGGTACTACCTGCACTGCTTTATTATCTAGGTGTCATCGCTCAGGTGCATTTTCGAGCAGGTAAAAACAACCTGCGCGGCGTCCCAAAAGCTGACTTACCACGCGCCAAAGAAGTGCTAAAAGCTCGCGGTCACATGCTACTGCCTATCGCCTTTTTGGTGTATTTACTGGCGAACAATGTGCCTGTTGGCTATGCTGCTGCCTACACGATCGGCGCAACGGTTGTCATCAGCTGGTTTCGCCCTGAGACGCGCATGGGGTTCTCCGACATCGTGGCGGCACTCGTAGATGGCGCGAAACAATCCCTGTCTGTCATGGCGGCCTGTGCGGTGGTCGGCATCGTTATTGGTGTGGTTAACCTAACCAGCTTTGGCACGGTGATGACATCATCGATCGTAACTCTGGGCGCAGGTTCGCTATTTTTGACATTGCTATTGACCATGCTTGCCTCAATGGTGCTTGGCATGGGTCTACCGTCAATTCCTGCCTATATCATCACTGCAACGATGGCGGCACCAGCTTTGGCAAGCTTTGATGTGCCTGTGTTAGTGGCTCACATGTTTGTGTTCTACTTTGGCATCTTTGCTAACATCACTCCGCCTGTCGCTCTGGCAGCCTTTGCAGGTGCGGGCATCTCGGGTGGCGACCCGATGAAGACAGGTTGGCAGTCATTGAAACTTGCGCTAGCAGGCTTCATCGTGCCATTCATGTTCGTGTATAACCCCAACATGATGATGATCGATGTGGCAGACGCAGCAGTTACTGCCAAAGAATTTGCAATGCCTGCATGGCACGTCATTGCCACTGTGGCCGCGACCTCGATCGTTGGTGTATTGGCGTTATCAGCCGCTGTTGAAGGCTATTTTAAGACCAATATGCCATCATGGCAGCGCATTGTGCTGGCTGCAGGTGCATTCTGCCTAATCATTCCTGAGACCATGACTGACCTTATTGGTGTCGTCGTGGTTGTGCTGATTATCGGCCTGAATATCAAAATGTCAAAGCGCGCAATCGCTTAACCAGCATAAAAACAAAAAGCCAAACTAAGAAGTTTGGCCTTTTGTTTAGTATCATCACAACATCCCACTAAACTGATGCTGATCGCCTGCGTGCCACAGCTGCGCAACTGTAGCGACCTGCCCACGCGAGTGCGTCTTACGACCTAGTAACAGCACCGCATCATGTGACTGGATCTGTAGAGCAGCCGCTACCTGATCATCAGCATTGACAGCACTTATGGTATAGCTGCCATATTCCAGCGGCAAATTAGCAATCAGAAATTCACTCGTGTTCACCTGACTAAAATCCTGCTCAATGAACTCAGGCAAAAGCTCAGCATTCACCCAGCGCTCCTCATACTGCACAGGCGTATCATCCGCTAAGTGTAGAACCTTTACCTCGAAGATTGCCGGCTGATCGCCCTCCAAGCCATCGGAGATAAGTGCAAATTCATTTAATAATGCCGATCTTAGGTGGGATTCTATGTCAGCATGGCAGATGATGGATTTAGAAAGGACTTTGGCGGTATAACGTTTGCCCTGCTGCTCAATGTCATGAGCGATGTTACGGATATTGACATAGGCTCGGTTGAATTTTTGCTGCGCGACGAACGTCCCTGAACCTTGGCGACGCTCAAGCACTCGCTCATCAGTCAGCTCCTTTAAGGCGCGATTCACCGTCATGCGCGCCACACCAAACTCCTTCGTCAGCACCATCTCTGTTGGGATGGCTGAGCCGACAACCCACTCCCCTGCGTGGATTCTGGTCAGAATGTCCTGTTTGATGCGAAGATAAGCGGGTGTTTTGGCGGTCATGATTATCTACTGCTTAAAATATACATCATACTAAAAGCCTTTGGGTTATTCAATGAATTTAGCGCAAGTTTGAGAACTTAGGTCATATTTTGGTCACATTGTCTTTTTATAATCTTGTCACCTTCTTTTTATTATGGGTTTTTTATGAATCGATCTAAATTTGCTCGCAGTTTACTTCCTTTAATGCTACTTGGCAGCGTGTTCGCTCATGCCGACAACACCGTCAAAGTCCCAGCCATCTTGGCGGGTCATGCCATACAACCTGCGCAAACTTTCGTACAAGCACCAAAAGATGCACCCAATTCGCTCAGATACAGCGGCAAACACACCACCGCTACACGTACCGAAGCGCTTGGCTCAATCATGGGTAAATCCGCCGGTCGTCCGACAGGCATCACCCTTCCTTTTGATGATCAGCCCATCCAAGGTCATTCAGGCATTCAGCGTATGCCAGATGGGACTTTTTGGATTTTAACGGATAATGGTGCTGGCGCAAAAGCCAATTCGCCTGATTTTATGCTGCATTTGTCACAATACGACATTGATTTTAATGATGGTCAATTCCACAAAAAACAAACCATCTTCTTGCATGACCTCGACAAAAAAGTCCCGTTTCACATCACTAACGAGACCACTCAGAGTCGCTATTTGACGGGTGCTGACTTTGACCCAGAGAGCTTTCAGATTATTGGCGATACCTTATGGATTGGTGATGAATTCGGCCCTTATCTGATTAAAGCGGACCTAACAGGCAAAGTGCTTGGAGTGTTTGAGAGTAAGCTTGGCGACACACCATTAATCTCGCCAGACCATCACAGTGTTCGTACACCTAACACTCCAAAGGACACCGTTAGCTTTAATGTCAAGCGCTCCAAAGGCTATGAAGGCATGGCAAACGATGGCAAATATCTATACCCAATGCTCGAAGGCGTGCTATGGGACTCAGCAAGTCAAGAATACCAAAGTAAAGACGGAAAGCCATATCTGAACATTCTACAATTCGACACACAGACGCAGTCATGGACGGATAAGGTGTGGTATTACCCACTAGAAGATGCCGCTCATGCCATTGGTGATTTTAACATGATTGACGATGAGCGCGCCTTAGTCATCGAGCGTGACGATGGTGAAGGCGTCATTGAATATGCCTGCAAGGATGGCGCGGACAAGACGACTTGCTTTGACAAATTACCCAAATTCAAGCGAGTGTATCTGATCAAATTCAACGATACTAATGCAGGTAATTTCGTCCAAAAATTAGGCTATATTGATTTATTAGACATCAAAGATCCCAACAGCATCGCCAAGACACCACACAGCCAAGGTCGCTTCCAATTTCCATTCTTCACCATCGAGAATGTGGACATCGTCGATGGCGAGCATATCGTCGTTGGCAATGACAACAACCTACCCTTCTCAAGCAGCCGATCGCCCAACGTCGCTGATGACAACGAGCTCATACTGCTGCACGTACCAGAGCTTCTAAAACTAGGAAAATAACAACAAAAACCACTCAAAAATGAGTGGTTTTTTAATTTGTATTTCTCTTACGATTAAAATTCAATTGAGCTATTTTCACCCAAACTATCAGCAATTTTTCCACCGCCAACTGCCGCTGCGGTCATCTTGAACATATTTACAATGGCGTTTCCACTTAGCCAATATTGAGCGCCATTAGGAATAACTTTAATCAATTGAACGTTCTTATCCTCTTTGCCGTTTTCAAAAAATGCATTGTAAACCGCAGACCAAAGTTCTTCTAACTTAGCAGGATCATTAATCAACTGGGCTTTACCATTAATTGACAGATAATCTTTGGCATTATTTGATGTATAGGCAAGGTTGACCTGTGGGTTATTTTTTATGTCCTTAACGGTTTCGGTTCTAGCATCACCAATAAACCAAATTTCCTTTGTTTCTAAATTAAAATCGCTGGTCGTCATTGGGCAAGCGTGCAAATGACCCTCTGAAGTTACTGTAGTTAGCATGGCAAATTTCACATCTTTTACCATGTCATTGATTGTTTTTAATTGCTCGTTGCGATTTTGATTGGTCATACTTAATCCCTTTTTGAGTTAAAGTTGTGTTGTGATTGGTACAGCGCATCATTCACGCTAAATCCACTTTATCAAAAGCAGCAGTCAATTAGTGTAATTTTATGTGAAGTTTGGTATTGGTTTGTAACTCTCCAAAATAGACTTTGAAGAGCTAAACGCCAATTCAGTCATTATAAAAATCATTCGCCTTAAACAACAAAGCAAGCAGCGCTGCATAACAAAAAATACTGATCAGCGCCAAATACATCAAATTCACCGCACTGCGCTCAGGGCTAACAAAGCCAGACAGTGGGTTAAGGTTCGCCGCCTGTCCCCAGAACACATAATTCACCAGCAGCTGTAAAACAAAACCAACAAGACAAATGCGCCCGAGCAAACGCTCAACCTGATAGGGATGCTTTCTTACGATGTACATTCCTGCCGTCAATACAATCGCATAAACCACCAAAGAAATCAGATAAATCATCGCACACCCCTTTAAATGTTACATGTTTAGCAATAATTATAAGGTATTTTAGTGTAGCGGTTAAGTATTTTTGCTGGGTTTTTTCAGTCATTTTATGATGGAGTGTTGGGAAAACATCAAAGATACGCTACACTATCCAAAAACATCCCACCTCCATTCTCATGCCAAAAATTTACTTCACCATTTTAATTCTAAGCTTAATATTTAGCATTCGCGCTGCCCATTCGCTGACATTAATACAAACACACCAAAGCGATCCGACCGCCTTCACGCAAGGGTTTGAATACATGGGCGATGATCGGGCAGTCTTGGCGACAGGGCTGTATGGGCGGTCCAGCATAGGCATTCTGAATGTCAAAACAGGCGAATACACCATCAAGGACACTCTGCCGCGGGCATTTTTTGGCGAAGGCATCACGCAGACCCCTTATGGGATTTGGCAATTAACTTGGCGAGCGAATGTCGCTTTTTTACGAGATGCTGATGATTTTGCCATCTTAGATACCGCCTATTACAGGGGCGAGGGCTGGGGTCTCGCCTATCGCGCTGATCAAGACATTATCTATATGTCAAATGGCTCATCAATGATCACAGTACGAGACGCCAAAACCTTTAAAATAAAATCACGCATCAACGTCCGCCATCAAGGCGCGAACATCGACCAATTAAACGAGCTTGAATTTGCCAACGGCTTTATCTATGCCGATATCTGGCAAAGCAATCTGATCGCCAAGATCGACCCTAATACTGGTAAAGTCGTTAAATTTTATGATCTTAGCGACCTATTGGCGAATGCCGACATCAGCGACCACGACCGTCAAAACATGGACGTGCTCAACGGCATCGCCCACATTGAGAGTAATCGCTTCTACGTCACAGGGAAATTTTACCCGATGATATTTGAAGTGACACTTGATTAGCCAATAAAAAAGCAGACCGTGAAGTCTGCTTTTTTGGTTAGGTTGATTAATTTAACCGTAGCTTATCAAACGTCAATACCCCATTTTCTACCCCCACCGAAATGGTATCGCCTGCGACAAACTCACCTGCTAGGAGTTTTTGGGCAAGGGGATTTTCAATCTCTTGGACAATGGCACGTTTGAGCGGTCTTGCCCCAAACACAGGGTCGTACCCCACCGACACCAGCTCATTCATCGCTTCGTCTGATAAGACAAGACCAAGCTCACGCTCTTTTAGTCTGGCTCTTAGGCGGTCAAGCTGAATGGACGCAATGCCTGCCATTTGCGACTGCGCAAGCGGATGAAAGACCACAATCTCATCAATACGGTTGATAAACTCGGGGCGAAAATGAGCGTTCACCGACTCCATGACCGCCGATTTTATCTCTTCGTACTCGTCCCCTGCCATGTCAAAGATTTTATGACTGCCAAGGTTTGATGTCATGATAATCACGGTGTTTTTAAAGTCCACCACACGCCCCTGAGAGTCGGTCAAACGCCCGTCATCTAAGACTTGTAGTAGGATATTAAACACATCAGGGTGAGCCTTTTCCACTTCGTCAAATAGCACCACACTATACGGCTTACGGCGAACCGCTTCGGTCAAAACACCCCCTTCTTCATAGCCAACATAGCCGGGGGGAGCTCCCACCAGACGACTCACGCTGTGCTTTTCCATAAACTCGCTCATGTCAATTCGTACCATGGCCGTCTCGTCATCAAACAAGAAATTGGCAAGCGATTTGGTAAGCTCAGTTTTACCCACGCCTGTCGGACCTAAAAATAGGAACGAGCCACTTGGGCGGTTGGGGTCGGACAGCCCTGCACGGCTACGGCGGACGGCATTGGCAACCGATTTGACCGCTTCGTCTTGACCGACCACACGCTCATGCAAAATCGTCTCCATGCCAAGCATCTTATCACGCTCGCCTTGCATCATCTTGGCAACAGGAATGCCTGTGGCGTGCGACACCACTTCGGCAATCTCATTGTCCGTTACCTTGTTTCTTAGGAGCTTTGGCGTGCCTGTGTCATCATGCTGTTCATCGGCAAGCTGTTTTTGCAAATTAGGAATAATCTCATATTGCAAACGCCCTGCCTGCTCCCAGTTGCTCTCACGTTGGGCTTTTTCTAGGGCAATGCGTGCCTTATCAAGCTCAATTTGGGCGTGCTTGGTGCCTTCTACTAGGGCTTTCTCGCTTTTCCAAATCTCTTCTAAGTCATTGTATTCTTTGGTTAATTCGTCAATTTGGGTTTGCAACTGCTTAACCTGTGCAAGGCTACCTGTATCGTCTTCTTTTTTGACAGTTTCTAACTGCATTTTTAATTGAATGATACGTCTTTCAAGCTTGTCAAGACTTTCAGGCTTGCTGTCAAGCTCCATTTTTATGCGAGACGCTGCTTCATCAATCAAATCAATCGCCTTATCAGGGAGCTTACGGTCAGTGATGTAGCGGTGCGACATTTTGGCGGCGGCGATGATGGCACTATCAAGGATTTTGACCCCGTGATGTAGCTCATACCGTTCTTTTAGCCCACGCAAAATAGCAATGGTATCCTCTACGCTTGGCTCGTCCACCAGCACCTTTTGAAAACGTCTCTCCAAGGCAGGGTCTTTTTCAATGTATTGGCGGTATTCATCAAGGGTTGTCGCCCCCACACAGCGTAACTCGCCACGGGCTAGGGCAGGTTTTAGCATATTGCCTGCGTCCATTGCCCCACTGGTCTTGCCTGCCCCCACCATGGTGTGTAGCTCGTCAATAAATAGGATAATGTTGCCGTCTTGTTTGGCAAGGTCATTTAGCACGCCTTTTAGGCGCTCTTCAAACTCGCCATGATATTTCGCCCCTGCGATGAGCGAACCCATGTCAAGCGATAGCACTTCTTTATTTTTTAGGCTTTCAGGTACTTCGCCATTGACGATACGGCTTGCCAAGCCTTCGACAATGGCGGTTTTACCCACCCCCGGCTCACCTATTAAAACGGGGTTGTTTTTGGTGCGTCTTGACAAAACTTGAACAGTACGGCGAATCTCATCGTCCCGCCCGATGACAGGGTCAAGTTTGCCGTCACGGGCTCTATCGGTGAGATTGACGGTGTATTTTTCTAGGGCGTGTCTGGTGTCTTCGGCATTTTGAGTGTTCACGGTATCTCCCCCACGGATATGATTAATGATAGCTTGTAATTTTTGGGTATCTACGCCTGCATCTGTCAAGACTTTTTTGGTGTCGCCTGTCTGACTTAGGGCGAACAGCACCCATTCGCTTGGCACAAAGCTGTCGCCTGCCTTGGTGGCGAATTTATCGGCAAGGTTTAGCACCTGTGCCAAATCAGGAGCAAGATTCGCTTGACCTGTGGGCGTGGATAAGGTCGCCAAATCGTCTAATTTTTTGGCGGTGTCATGATTTAGCCTGTTGATGTCCGCCCCTGCTTGGCTTAGCATGGCGACATTGCTCTCATCTTGGAGCATGACGGACAATACGTGCATGGCAAAAATCGCTGTATTATCACGCCCCACCGCTAGGGATTGGGCGGATTGCAGAGTTTTTTGGGCTTTTTGGGTGAGTTTATCAAAATTCATGTTTTACCTTTTTTCGTTTATTTTTTGCATTTGGGAAAAGTTTTTCCCGCTTGTCAAATATATGCTTGACAAATGCAAAATTTTCAATAACAAAAAATTATCTAAACCATAAAATTTCTATAAACTATTGATTTTTATATAAATTTATAAATTTTTAAAAATCCCTTGTAATTTTTACACCCATTCCCATATAGGTTTTGTTACTTTAACTCAACTCAAAACATGAATTGCTTCTGCCAAAGTTAAGAAGCAATGAATTAGGAGAACTACATGACTCGTCTAGCCCTACATACCGTTGATACCGCCCCCGAAAAAGCCAAAGAGCGTGTTGAAGCGGTACAAAAAGCCAACGGCTTTATTCCAAATCTTATCGGCGTACTTGCCAACTCACCGCAAGCCCTTGAAATGTATCAAGAAGTGAGTAAACTAAACAGCAAAAACTCGCTGACTGACGAAGAGATTGAAGTCATCCAAATCACCGCTGCTGTTCATAACGGCTGTGATTTTTGTGTGGCAGGACACACCAAGATCGCCGAAGTTCGCCTACAAATGTCGCCTGAGGTCGTAGAAGCCCTGCGTACTCGCACGGGCATTGACGAAAACGCCAAATATCAAGCCCTAGCCCAGTTCACCATGCAACTTATCGACAAACGTGGTCAAGTCTCTGACGAAGAGCTAGAAGCCTTTAAATCAGCCGGCTACAATGACCAAAATGTCCTAGATGTCATCATGGGCGTGGCACTGTCCACTCTGTGCAACTACGCTAACACCGTTGCCAAGACTGACATCAACCCAGAGCTGGCTGCCTTTGGCCCAAACCGTTAATTCATTGATTTATCAATACATTTAACTAAAAAAATAAACCTGCTCATTGGCAGGTTTATTTTTTGTGTACTTTTAGTCGAATACGACAGTCTTATTACCATCGACGATGATGTGATCTTCTAGATGCCATCTGACAGCGCGCGCCAATACATCACGCTCGATATCACGCCCGATCTCACGAAGCTCAGGCACACTATAAGCATGGCTCACACGCTGCACGCCCTGCTCAATGATGGGGCCTTTATCCAGTTCGCTCGTCACATAGCGCGCGGTAGCACCGATGAGCTTCACCCCTTTATCAAATGCTTGCTTATATGGATTGGCGCCCACAAAGGCAGGTAAGAACGAATGATGAATATTAATCACTCTACCCGCCCAAGTATCGACGAATTTTGAGCTTAGGATCTGCATATAACGCGCCAAGACCAAAAGATCATTACCCTGCATCACCTCAGTGATCTTATCATAGGTTGATTCTTTGTCGTCTTTATTGATAGGAAGGCGCAGCGACAGTGCGCACGAAAGTCTCAGACAATGTGGCTTTTTTATTTGCTAAATCTTCTAAATGAAACTCTACACGCATGAAATATTTACCGCCACAAGCCTTGTTCGTGTGCTAATCCAATGAAACGATATTCGCCCCATGATGATACAAAAATCCCGATACCGCCTGCACGATGCCAGAACGATCCTGACAAGTCACCAACAGACGCACGAGATTGTCATCACATTCAAAACAATTCGTCATAATTACTCTATTTTTTGGCTATGTTAATCATAAAAATAAAATTAGGTTTGGCAAATACCAAACCTAATCCTTGGAAAAATCTCATCACATTTCACGCTCAGTGCGGATGAAAAAGCTCAAAATGATAAACCAGCGCCAAGCCGATCGCCCACACTAATGCCTGAAAGATTAGCACGAAGCGTTTTTGACCTTGGTTAGCATTCACCATTTTATTACCTGTCTTGATGCTGATAAAATCAGCCAGCACCGACAGCACCCCGCACAGCGCGAACGCATGATAGGCATAGCCATTATTCTGAGTGATGCTAATTGCAATCGCCATCACGCCAATAAAGAACAAAGTCAAAGACAGCACATTGGCAAAACGCTTATTCATAAAAATCCTTTTATCGCTCGCTTATCCTAACAATAGCGCATCATCCGCCACTTTCTCACCACGCGTGCGCTCAAACATATCCAATAGATCCTGAACCATCATGCCGCGACGCTCTTCACCTGAGACATCAAGCACGACCTGACCTTGGTGCAGCATGACTGTGCGCGTACCATGAGTCAGCGCCTGTTGCATGGAGTGAGTTACCATCATCGTGGTTAGTTTGTTGTCATTGACGATCTTATCGGTCAAATCAAGCACGAAAGCCGCTGTCTTTGGGTCAAGTGCAGCGGTGTGCTCATCCAAAAGAAGAATCTTCGAAGGCTGTAAGCTTGCCATTAGCAGGCTCACCGCTTGACGCTGACCACCTGATAACAAGCCCATGCGGTCGGTCAGACGATTCTCAAGACCGAGCTTTAGCACGGATAATTTTTCGCGGAAAATATCACGGTTCTGACCATTTAGCGCGCCTTTTAGGGTGCGAGGATTACCACGTTTGAAGGCAAGCGCCATATTCTCTTCGATGGTTAGTGCTTCACACGTACCCGCCATTGGATCCTGGAACACTCTTGCAACCAGATGGCTGCGCTTATGTGTTGGTCGATTGGTCACATCAACACCATCGATCACCACAGAACCACTATCAGGGCGAATCGCCCCGCTCACAGTATTTAAGAAGGTGGATTTACCTGCACCGTTGGTGCCGATGACGGTCACAAACTCGCCCTCAGCGATGTTTAAACTAATGCCGCGCAAAGCTGGGTTCTCAATCGGTGTGCCTTTATTGAACGTTAAACGTAAGTCACTTGCTTGCATCATAAGAATTTTCTCCGTTAACATTCATTTATTGGATTGATTTTTTACCAAATTTTGCAAACAGTCTGGCACGAAACTTAGGCAACATGAGCACAATCACCACAAGCAATGCCGTGACAAGGTTCAAATCTTGTGGCCCAAAGCCAATGCTACGCAGTGTCTGGCTAGATAACGCAATCTGAATGAACAGCTTATAAAGCACCGCACCAATTATCACTGATAAGGTAATCCAAAAAGTACGCTTCGCGGTCAGCACAGTCTCACCAATGATGACCGCAGCCAGACCAATGACGATCGTACCAATACCAATCGACACATCGGCACCGCCTTGAGTCTGTACACGAATAACGCACCCGACAGCGCAATCAGGCCATTACTGATCGCGATACCAAGCACGATCATCCATGAGGTGTTAATGCCTTGCGCTTGTGCCATCTTGGTGTTAGAACCTGTGGCGCGCATGGCAAGACCTGTCTGGGTGCTAAAGAACCAATCCAAGAACAGCTTAGCAATCACCACCACACCCAGCGCCACAAGCACTCGCACCCACACGCCATTACTGCCTTGGATGAACGGCGCAAATACGGTCGGCTCACCCAAGAGCGATAGGTTTGGCGCGCCCATGATGCGCAAATTCACCGAATACAATGCTGTCATCACAAGGATGCCCGACAACAGATGCAAAATGCCTAATTTGACGTTTAATAATGCCGTGACTGTTCCTGCTGCCGCACCGGCAAACATCCCTAGGATACAAGCCATCCAAGGATTGATGCCCGAGACGATGGCAAGCGCTGCCACCGCGCCGCCCAAAGGAAAGCTGCCGTCAGCGGTCAAATCTGGAAAATCCAAAATTCGAAAAGAAATCAGCACGCCAAGCGCCATCAGCGCATAAATCAAGCCACTTTCTAACGCCCCAAAAAAGGCAATCATCGACATAAAAACGCCCCTAAACTAAATAAAAACACACACCACGAGCGTCTTCGGGCGTGTGTTCTTTAAAAAACGTGCAATATTTTACCATTTTACGACATATTTTTGTATGTTAAATTTATCAGATGCACGAATGACTTGTCCATCATGTCACGCATCGTCATACAAAAATATTATTCAACAACTTTCTGCGCGCGATCAATGATAGATTGTGGCACGGTGATGCCTTGTTCAGCTGCGTATTTTTTGCTAACGAACAGATCTAGCTTTTGGGCTGCATATACAGGGATGTCGCCTGCTTTTTCACCTTTTAGGATGCGCGCTGTGATTTTACCTGTCTCACGTCCTAGGTCTAGATAGTTTACGCCCAGCGCCACAGCAGCACCACGCTCAACCGTGCTTGGCTCAGATGACAAAAGTGGAATCTTAGCTTCTTTGGCAACTTGAGCCAATGCTTCATAAGCGGTGATGACGTTATTGTCAGTTGAGGTGTAGATCACATCAACTTTACCCACCAGACTTTGGGTTGCCATGGCGACGTCGCTTGATTTTTGGGCAGGTGCTTCAACGATATTAATGCCTTGATTGCTTGTGATGGCTTTTAGGTTTTTAAGAGTTACGGTTGAGTTGACTTCACCTGGGCTATATACAAAGCCGATGTTCTTAACGTTAGGCAGTAGTTCTTTGATCAGATCAACTTGTGGCTCAAGTGGCAATACGTCTGATGCGCCAGTTACGTTCGTGCCAGAACCGTCTAGTTTTGGCACAAGCTTGGCTTCAACTGGCTCTGTCACCGCTGAGAAAATCACAGGAATGTCGCTCGTGCCTGATACAACTGCTTGCGCTGATGGTGTAGCGATGGCAATGATGGCATCGGGATTATCCGCAACGAACTGCTTAGCGATCTGACCTGCTGTTGCCATGTTACCTTGGGCTGATTGGAAGTTGATGGTTAGGTTCTCACCTTCTTTATAACCTGCCGCACCAAGCTCTTCGATGGCACCTTGACGCACCGCATCTAAGGCAGGATGTTCAACAATGGCAGTGATGGCGACAGTTTTTGCATCTGCTTTGGCATCAGGTGCAGCTGCCTTGTCATCATTACCGCAGCCAAACAATGCCGCACTTAATAAAGTTACGCCCAATAATTTAGAAAATCCATTAATACGATTTGGGTTGAACATCTCCATCTCCATAGCTTTGCCCACTTGGGCTGTTAATCAAAAAGTGATTCATGATAAACAAAATATCACGAAATTTCAATCATCGATCAGCAAAATCACTCGTAAAGCAGCTAAGGCGACGAACATTTGTTAAAAAAACCTACAATCCGCCGCCAGCTCATGGATGTCTTAGTGTGAACGTGGTGTCGCATCCACGTCGATCGCGTCTTTCTTAACTTCATCGGTAAGAGTCACGCCTTGATCGACAGCATGTTTTGGGCTGATGTACAGTGTTAGTGTGTTCATGACTTCAGGCGTGATGTCTGCTGGGTTTTTTCCATCTAGGATGCCTGCGACCAGCTTAGCGGTCGTCACCCCAAAATCAAAGTCATTCACGCCCAAGGCAGCCGTTGCGCCGCGACGTACTGAGAATTCATCGGACGCAATGATCGGCAAATCAAGCTCATTAGCCACCTGCACCATCGCTTCCATCGCTGACGCGACGTTATTATCCAAAGACGTATAGATAAGATCAGCACGTCCATCTAATGCGCGTGTCGCACTTGCCACGTCAGCAGAGCGGTTGGCAGGAATGTCCACCAAGCTCATGCCATACTTAGGCAGAATCTTGATCAATTGATCTTTTAGAGCGACCGAATTCGCCTCACCTGGGCTATAGACATAGCCGATACGCTTGGCATCAGGCTTAACTTTAGTGAACAGCTCAATCTGTGGCTCGAGTGGTAGCTGGCTTGATAGGCCTGTGATATTCGCCTGTGTGGCGACGTTGTTGTTATCGATCAGCTTAGCCGCGACAGGGTCTGACACAGCAGTATATACCAAAGGAATGGTTTGAGTGGCAGCAGCCAGACTCTGCGCGGTTGGCGTAGAGATAGCGACGATCGCATCAGGATTCTCGGAGGCGAACTGCTTGGCGATTTGGCTTGCGGTTGCCATGTTGCCTTGAGCTGATTGGAAATTGACGGTTAGATTCTGACCATCTTTATAGCCCAAATCCGCCAAGCCTGAGACGATGCCACGACGAATATCATCCAACGAAGGATGCTCAACGATGGCAGAGATGGCGATGGTTTTGGGTTGTTTGGTGTTGTCTTGGGTGGTTTTGTCCGCTGCGGCTGGTTGGGCGGTTGTTTTTTCTTGATTGCAGCCAGCCAAAGCGAGAGCTGTTAATGCAATGGCTGATAATTGCAGTTTAAAAGTTTGCATCTTTTTCTCCAAAAGGAATCTGCCTAGGCAAATTCGACACTATGAAATTATTCCGTTGTGCTAATACGTTTTGACAAACTGCCATTTTATCATATTATTAAGACAATTTTAAAAACACCCATAAAAAATCCCGAATATTATTCGGGATTTTTGGCATTGCTAAATCAATAAGTGTCGTTGCTCTCAACGATTGTCAGTTCGACATTCTCATCAGCAACCGACTGTTGAGCCGGTGCAGGTGCAGGATCTGGCTCAGCTTGCTTCTGTGGTCGTGCAGCTTGACTCGGTGCAACCGGTTCAGCCTTAGGACGTGCCTGCTCTTGGGTTCTTTGGCGCGGCGTCTCTTTCTTTGGTGCTTCTGCTTGATCGCGTGGTAGTGACTCAGGACGAGATTGGGTGCGTGGCTCTGCTTGAGCTGGACGCTGCTGTGGCTGTTCTTGATGAACCGTTTGGGTAGGTCTTGCTGTTGGCGCCGTCTCTTCACGCTCTTGGATGCGTGGTGCAGCGATCGGTTGGACAGGCTCTAGGCGTACAGCTGGGGCATTTTGTGCATTGGCGTGCGATTCACCTGCCATGCCATGAACAGCCGCCACCAAAGTCTTAGCCACCAGACTTAGCACCGCGTTATCGGTACCGATGACTGCTTTATTATCCTCGATGGTATATGCAAAGTCCTTGGCAATCAGGCGGTTACCACCGACCAATGCAGCACCTGCCTCTGCCGCCTGCTCATCAAGCTCAGTCAGACCATTATTCTTGAATGTGCTGTTGGCGTAAGCGATGTCTTGAGCTGGCAGTGTAAAATGCACGTCAGCACGGCACGTCGCACCCGATGCAGTGACATTCTGCAGATTGATGTCCACGCCAGTGAGCTTTTGGCGAACCTGCTGCTCAAGTCCTAGGCGCGTCGCATCATCATAACCTTGCACTTCAAGTAGTGCGCTGTCAAGCAGACCAACCTGCAATGAATCCACCAAGCGATTGCGCAGGCTTGGCTCATCACATACCGCTTGAATCTCTTGGATGACAGGCTCTGCCACCACGATGTCCGCCTCTTGAGCGTTGTTTGGTTCTTCGTTTTTGGTACAAGCGGTCAAAGCAAGCGCCACCACAGAGGCGCCCACCGCATATTTTACTGCGCTTAGTGTTTTCATAGAATACCCGAATCTTTAAATTTAAGCATGGAGCTGGGCAAGTCTGCAAGCATCTTGGCATTTTTATGATAAAATAACGCATCAATCGCCCAACAAAATTGTCGGCATTATATCACAGCTATTGTCACTTTTTAAGCAAGCAACAAAGCAAAAGTATGCCTGCTTAACAGTTATCCAATTATTTTTTATTCATTTTTACAAAATACTACCAAATCATGACAATTCAATCAGCCAATTTGCACCACTCTGATCGCAATTTTGACCCCATCGCCGATCATTTCGCCAAAAAAGTCTATGGCGGTTTAAAAGGACAGATCCGCCTTGCCGTCCTTGAGCGTGACATCAGCCAAATGTTAAGTGCGCTGGCTGGCACGTTAAATCGTCCGCTTAGAATACTGGATGTGGGCGCAGGACTTGCCCAAATCAGTCTAAATCTCGCCAAACATCATCACTGCACGATCAATGACATCTCTGCCAACATGATCGATAAGGCAAAACAAAGCTCTGCCGACCAAGGCCTAAATGACATTCGCTTTATCGTCTGTCCTTATCAAGAGCTGCCATCTGCCATTCAGGGTGAGAAATTTGACCTCATCTTATGCCATGCAGTATTGGAGTGGCTCGGGGAGCCTGAGCAAATCATGGATTTTTTTGATGAATTTTTGGTGGATGGTGGCGCGCTGTCTTTGTGTTTTTATAATCCTGCCAGTTTGATTTATCGTAATTTGGTGATGGGTAATTTTTATCAGCTGGACAAACCAAAACCCGCTGACAACAAGTCTCTCACCCCGAATAATCCTGTCAGTAGCGATGACGTTGAATCATGGCTATCCGCTCGCCATTATCATATAAAAGCACGCTCTGGCATTCGCGTGTTTTCCGATTATGCACCCTTAAAGCGCGGCGGTCTGAACAACCCTGATGACGTCATCGCGATGGAGCTGAAATACTCAACGCAGCTGCCATTTCGCCTAATGGGGCGATATCTGCACATCATCGCCACCAAATTTACTAAGACAGATACCGACCAAGCACAGCATTGACCGCGCTTTCGGTGCGAAGTATGCGCTGTCCTAGCCCTAACGCTGTCACACCAACCGACGCCAACAGCTCAATCTCATAAGGGATGAATCCGCCCTCAGCGCCAATGACGATCAAGTCTGGCAACCCATGCACTTGACTGTATGCATAAAAGTTCTCATCCGCATAAGGATGACACACCACCGCACGATCTCGTATCAGGCTGGGTAATTCATCCTGCACAAAGGGCTTAAAACGCTTCGCTAGAGTAATCTTCGGTGCGATGGTGTCCACACCCTGCTGCAACCCTTCTTGGACAAATTCATCTAGGCGCGCCAATAATGGCGACCCCCAATAGCTCTTATCGGTTCGATAGCTGTTCACCAGCACGATATGGTTCACACCTATGGCAGTCATGTCCATGATTAGGCGTCTTAGCACCTTAGGACGCGGCAAAGCAAGCACGAGCGTCACACCTAGCTTTGTCGGAGGCGGTGCATCAAGGCGCACTTCCCTTAACACAACTTTATCATCAATAAAGTCAATCACACCCGTACCAAGCTGTCCGCCCAACTCGCCAATCTTTAAGGTATCGCCAACATCTGCATTTAGCACGTGCTTGATGTGTTCGACTTGGGCGGCATCTTGCATCATAGCTGTCTGACCATCGATGTCATGAGCACTTAGTAATAATACATTCATCTTACACCTGCCAATATGTCAAGCAGAACCTGAGTTTGCTTATCAGCGGCGTGCTGCTTATCCATCACAAGATCCCTGCCGGCTTGACCGGCCTTGACCGCTAAGTCCTTATCGAATAACCATTTGCTTAAGGCTTTGGCAATATCATCCACAGAATCATCCGTCTGTACTAGTGCGCCAACGCCTGATAATTCTTGCACCAATATCTCACAGTTCTTGGTATACCGACCCATAACCACAGGCCTGCCAAGGCTCGCAGGTTCGATTGGGTTGTGTCCGCCTTTATCCACCAAAGACCCCGCCACGAGCGCAACATCAGCCACCTGATACCACCCTAGCAGCTCGCCCATACTATCCGCTAGATATACTTGGGTGTCATAATGGATGGTGTCATTCTTTGAGCGTCTTTTTGTGTTAAATCCCATCTCATCGCACAGGCGCGCAACTTCATCAAATCTCTCAGGATGTCTAGGCACCAAGATCAACAAAGCTGATGCATTCATCGCCATCAGCTCCTGAAACACCTGTAGCACCAAACGTTCCTCGCCTTCATGGGTGCTGGCGGCGATCCATATGGGTCTGCGCCCGTCCTTATGATCACTTAGCTGCCAAGTGTTCGCCTCGGCTGCCAGCTCGTCATGCTTATCATCAAGCTGACCAAAGCTAGACCATTTTAAAGAGTCAATCACAACAACCTTATCATCCGATGCGCCAAGCTGTCGGAATCTCTTAGCAGATTCTTCATCTTGGGCGATGATGGCGCTAAGGTTTGCCATCATGCTACGGCTTAATTTGCTGAATCTGGCATAGCCTTCATAGGATTTTTGGGTCAGTCGTGCATTCACCATGACACTAGGAATGTCTTGCTGGCTTAGCTCATGTAGCATCGTCGCCCACAGCTCAGTCTCAATAAATATCGCCATCACAGGACAGACATGATTGATGAATCTCTGCACAACAGCTAAGTTATCCACAGGCACGAAGCTATGATTGACTACCACGCCCAGCTTATCTGCGAACAACTGCGATACACGATTAAATCCCGTCTGCGTGGTACTCGTAATCCATAGTTTAAACCCTTGATTTATTAGGTTTTTTAATAGTGGGTAAGCGGTGTTTAGCTCGCCAAGACTCACCGCATGACACCAGATGACACCTCTTGAAAAGTCTTGATTGATGGCATCCGAACCAGACTTATCCACAGCCTTATCAACAATAGTTTGCGATGAACCATTTGGCACAGGTTGATAATGTTCGCCAAAACGCTCATTCAACTCTCTATCCAAAGTCGGCAAATGGCGTGATTTTTTTTTGACCATCTGGCGGTAAATCGGCATGGCAAGACGTATGGCGATGGGGTAATAAATGGGCGGCTTCATTATGTTATTCATTCTACTGTAAACCATGTCATTGTAAAAGAAACTTCACCAATAAGCAAAAAATATACGGCAAGAATGACCTGCCGTATATTTTAAATGAGTCTCGCTGGCTTATCATGCATTAATGATGCTGCTCAGCGACTCTAGAACGTTCTTAGATTTTACGAATTTTTGCAGATTTGTGAGTGCTTCTTTTACCATAGCCTTATCAGTTTCGCCAAGCGTGTACCAACGCGACAGTGACGACACCATACGCGCTGCCAATGTTGGGTTCAATGCGTCCAGTGATGCTATCGCGGTCAAAAATAGCTCAATGCCTTCTTTTGTCCATAGCTGGGTTGGTTTGGCTGCTAAGCCCAGCAGTGTGCTACGGACTCGGTTTGGTGTATTCCAATCATAATCCTCTCTGGTCATGAGCTGCTTAATGAATCGTACATCACGACTGTCAGCGCGCGCCTGCACACTAAACCATGAATCAATCACCAAATCTTCATCGCTAAATCGATCATAAAAATCAGCCACATAATCATCACTGCGCGCCAAATCAAACTCGACCATCGCGGACAGCGCGCCTAAGCGCTCACTCATGCAGCTGGCATTGTCATACTGCGCATATGCCCAGTCTTCTGCCTCTGCCACACTTGCCGCTAGGGCGATGTTTAGCAGGACATTTCTTAGTTGACGACGTCCTCTCGCTTCAGGCTCATCTTGATAAGTCTCAATAGGCAGTGCCTGATACCAATCACCAACGAAGTCTTTTAGGCTTGCCGCGATTGATTGTTTAAGAGCGTCGCGTTTTTGCTTGACGAGTGTCGGCTGATAATTCGACTCGTAAGCTGCCGCAAGCTCTTGCTCACTTGGTATGTCAAACAGACGCGCCGCCAGCATGGCATCCGTTTTCATAAGCTCAGGGATGACCTTGGGCAGAGTTTGGGTTAGTAGTGATACATTATCAGATTTGCCAAGCAATAGGCGATTGACCAATGTCTGCAGCGCCTGCCAACGGTTAAACCCTTCAGTCTCAAAAGCCACCAACTTCACCAGATCTTCATCACTATATTCAAAGTCAAGCTTCACAGGCGCAGAGAAATTGCGCAGCACTGAGACAATCGGACGCGCACCCGATGATAAGTTAATGTCTTCAAAGACAAAACTGTCGCGCTCTTTGGTCAATAACAGCATTTTTTGCGCCAATAATTTACCAGTATTGCCATCAAAAATCGCTGTATCCACAGGGATTGGTAATGCAGCAGGTGCATCATAGCCAGCCACATGGCGAGTTTTTTGGGATAGATTGACAATCACACGACTGTCATTCACCACAAAGCCACCCGACACCTCGGGCGTGCCAGGCTGACGATACCAAGCCAAAAAGTCGAGCACTCTTTCATCGCCGATTGATAGCGCTGATAAGAAATCCTCAATCGTCACTGCTTGCCCATCATGGCGACGAAAGTACTCATCCGTGCCTTGGCGATATTTATCCTTGCCCAGCAGATTCGCGATCATGCGTACAATCTCTGCGCCTTTTTCGTAGATGGTCAAGGTGTAGAAGTTATTAATCTCCACAAAGCTCTCGGGGCGCACAGGGTGCGATAATGGACCTGCATCTTCAACGAACTGATGCGCGCGCAATACAGCAACATCTTCGATGCGCTGCACAGCCTTTGAGCGAAAATCGCCCGAGAAACTCTGATCTCGAAATACAGTCAAGCCCTCTTTGAGACAAAGCTGAAACCAATCACGACACGTCACGCGATTACCCGTCCAGTTATGAAAATATTCATGCGCAATGACAGACTTCACCTGAAAAATTCGCTCATCCGTGGTCGTCTCGGGACTGGCAAGCACGCATGATGTATTAAAGATATTTAAGCCCTTATTCTCCATCGCACCCATGTTAAACTGACCTGTCGCCACAATCATATAGCGATCTAGATCATACGCACAGCCGTAATTATCCTCATCCCACTTCATCGAATCCTTAAGCGCCTGCATGGCAATGTGGCACTTATCCAAATCATGCTTGGTGGCGTAGATTTCTAGTAGTACTTCGCGACCTTCACTGGTCGTATAATGATCCTGCATGACCTCAAGATTAGCGATCACACAGGCGAACAGATAGCTTGGCTTTAGCGTAGGATCGTGCCAGATGCTATAATGACGATCACCCAGCTCACCACTTTCAATTAAGTTTCCGTTGGCAAGTAAAGTTTTGTATTTTTTGTCAGCCTCCACGCGAGTGGTAAATTCAGCCAACACATCAGGGCGGTCAGGATAGAAGGTAATTTTGCGAAAACCCTCAGGCTCACACTGTGTGACGAACATCACCTCATCGCCCGTACCCGCTTGATACAAGCCTTCTAGTTCGGTATTGGTCTGCGGCCAGATTTTTACCGAAGTCTCAATCATCGCCTCATCAGGCAACTCATGGATAATCAGCTGCTCATCGTCCAAACTGTATTGGTCATCAGACAATGGCGCACCATCTACTGATATCTCTAATAGCTCAAGTCCGCGACCCAATAGTACAAGCTTACCATCATGTTCACGCTTTACGGATAAGCGAGCATCCACGGTGGCATGATCATCATACAGCTTAATGTCAAGGTTAATGGCCGTCACCTGATAAGCAGGTGGCGTATAATCTTTAAGATAAACTTTGGTCAAGGCGTTGTCAGTCATCATAAACTCCATCATCAAAATCCCACCATACTACCAAAAATCCAACACCAAAAAAAGCCTTCATTGTTATTATTTTATTAATCACTACGATCAATTTTATCTTTAAGATCAGCACCTAACAGCAATACAAATCCATGCCAATCACCAACCACCACAAAAAAGTCACTTGTAAAATTTTCTTAACTTTGTCATCATAAGCATACCATTTTAAACATTCATTCACATTGGAGTTACCATGTCATCACGCATTAAGGCAGCCCTATTGGGCGCAGCCATCATTGCACTAACTGCAGGCTGTGCCAACAAGCCAAAAAGCCAAGAAGTTCTCGTTGCCCCTATCAGCATCTCAGGCTATACTGGTCCTGCCTATCATGGCGGCAAACTTGTTAATAACAGCGATGAAATCAAAGCTGTCGCTGCCAACTTGCAAGGCGTGGTGTATTTTGACTTTGATTCAGATGCCATCCGCACTTCTGCCGCACAAACATTAAACGCCCAAGCTGACTTTTTGAAAGCCAATAGCGGTGCTCGCGTGCTGATCGCAGGTCATACTGACGAGCGCGGTTCACGTGAATATAACATCTCACTGGGCGAGCGTCGCGCTGCTGCGGTGCGTGCTTACCTAGCTGCTCAAGGCGTCAATCCTTCACACATTGAGATCATAAGCTTTGGTGAAGAGCGCCCTGTAGCTGTGGGCACTGGTGAAGCCAATTGGTCACAGAACCGCCGCGCTGAATTGTCTTACTAAGTTAAAGTAACAACAAATAAACCCAAGAGATTATCTTGGGTTTATTCTATTGCACAAAGTGCATTTCTTAGAATGCCAAAAAAACAGCCCGAATTAACGGGCTGTTTTTTATCAAAAAGTCTGATTAGAAGCGGTAAGTTGCACCAACTTTGACGATTGGGAACCAGTTTGCATAGTCTTTAGCTTCGATGTCACGCTCTGCTTGAGCGGCTAGAGCATTCGCTCTTGCTTGAGAAGCCTCTGTGCCATCGCCACTTGCGGTGATATTAGCATCTGCTTTACCTAGATAGGTAGCACCCACTTCACCAAATACACCCCAGTTATTGCCGATGTTTGGACGGAAGCCAACGGTCAAATAAGGCGCTAATTTGTTGCGGTGCTCAAGGGTACCTTTCAAAGTGCCAACTTCATTTTGATCATAATCCACACCACCGATACGATAAGTACCATTGCTACTTGGATTAGCACGTACTTTGATTTCGTTATCAGGGACAATCACACCTGCACCAACGGTAAACCAGTTCGCCGCTGGACGAAGCTGTACGCCCAAGTATGGGTTAGAAAAATCAGTCTCTACTTGGTAGTTTACGCCATTAGCATCGAAGTTATCGTTGATGGCTTCTGCGATGTTACCACCAGCCCAACCGGCTTGCAGTTCAACGCGATCGTTGGCAGCCCAAGCGATGTTAGCACCGTAGCCTAACGAACCTACTTCTAGGCTCACTGCTGCAGGGTTGGTTGCAGTTTTAAAGAATGTCTTGGTGCCATCCACCAAAGTTGTACCAGTATCGGTCACAATATTTGCCATCGCGCTGGTTGATAGCAGTACAGCTGCACCAAACATTGATAGTTTAAGGGTTTTCATAGATTTCTCCTAAAATACAAACCATGTAAGCCTAACTTATTTAAGCTTACATTTAGCGTGTTGCTTGTTGTGAGTTTATTTAAAACGATTTTAGCGAATTTGTCCAGAGATGTTATTGATGGTTTTGTATAGTTTTGTATAGCTTTGTATGATTTATAATCAGTGTTGTACGCAGTCGGGTAACAAAAGCCAAATCACTTACATAAGCTATACAAAGCTCATAATGCTCAAGCCTACCGCGATCGCTATCAGAAAATTATATTTTTTATAACCCAATAAGCCTTTATTTAAAATTCAACCAATCAAAAAATCTATTCTTAATAATTATCGCCTATATTTCGTACATCATACCAACGTGTCGGACGAATGGTGCGAAGTATTTGTATGGCAAGCGAGTTATTCTCAGCATTGGACTCATCAAAATCATTCATATCAACGCCATCAATATTCAATCGATCATCCGCACTTGGGCGCAATAATTGCCAAGACATCACGCCGCTATGGGCATTTACCATCGCGCCTGCCGTCCAGCCGCCTTGAATGATGGGTGATATCAATGCACTTTGATTATTGATTGGTACATCATTCTGATTGGAGAGTAACGACGTATCGCGCGAGCACACACCAAATGGCAAACAATAAGTCTGTAGCTGACTTATCGTGTCAGACGGGCAAGTCTTAGGCTGAATCACACTTAACTGATACATACCATGCACGCCGCGCTTAGATGAGCGTTTGGATGTTGGTACAACAACCCCTGCGCCCATAACAGTCACCGCATCATTGCCGTTAATCTGAAGCTTATGATACCAGCCTGCAGAATGTGCGATGGATCTTTGTGATGGTGCGCTTGCAGGGCTGATGGGTTCGAGCTGATTTTTTGAGATGGTAGAATAACGCTTACGATTGATCAATCCTTTATCAAAGATGCCATAAACATGATTTGGCTTGCCATCTACGATACTTTGATCATTTGAAGCGACGGTTATCAGCGCAAATCGCTTAGCGTCCATTTGTGCAGCGTAATCGCCAGAGGGGTAAATGCTGACGATGGGTTTTTGATAAAAATGGGCGCGATTTTTATCAAATATCGGCAAGTTGTTATTATTGACATGAAAGATACGCATTGCTTGCGCATTCATAAAATCAGCACCGACATCAATACGAAAAATTTGCCCGCCCAAATCTGCGGCATAGACATGGTCAAACATACCATCGCGCTGTCGATCCACCAAGGTCAGCTCACCGCCGAAGCTGTGGCGCATGTCTTGAAGATTCAAGCTGTCATTTTGCCATTTGGCTATTTTCTGACCAGTTACTGCATCGATAACATAAATGACGGCACCATTCGCGGCAGACTTTTGGCAACTCGCTACATTGTTCTCATAGCAGCCATCCACGCCGCCACCAAAGACAAATACCGCACGGCTCTGATCCGTCTGTCTAATATATCCCAAAGAAATGGGCGCATGAATATAGCTTAGACGATCGAAGCTAGCATTTGGTGCGATGTCATAGAGCACCTTGGGCGAACCGCCTTTGGTGACATCAGTTACATCCAATGCCATCATTCCTGAGGCACTCCGACCAAAACCACCAATTGCAATTAGTCTTGATTTATCATCCGTGCGCACCTCATGCAGCGACCATTGCGCATCCACACCAAGTTGCGCACCAAGAATTCGGCGAGGCATGTACGCCATGATTTGCCCACCTGTCGACGCATCCACCATGCGCAGCACGCCCAATGAATCACCATAGATCATCACACCTGTAGGCGCATGAATGCTCGGCGGGTAGATAACCGCACCAATCGGTACGGTGGACGAATCAATACCGACAGCGCGCCTGATGTGTTGCAATTCATCATCTGTATAGCCTGATGGCAAATTGACACTGTCGGGGGACACCTTGATAAGCTTGTTGCTACTTTTATCAGCAGACATCCACAAATGACCATCCGACTTATGCCGCGACAGCATGCCTTTAGCGCCAAATTGATCAAAGTTCGCGCCCACCGCCCAAAGGTCAGCACTCAAAAATACGGACCCATTACGATAAATGGGTAGATTATTTCTATCCATAATAACGCCTGATTGGGTTCGATATTTTAGAAGATTGCCCTGCGGACCATATTTTGTAGGATACACTGTAGTGACATAGGCATGATTGTCATGCGTCATCATACTGGTTAGTGACGGAGCGCTCAGACAAGATTCATCCGCCAATACACTTTGGGTGAATAACTGCGCCCAACTCGTCGAGATGCCAAAGATCATTATCAAGACCGCCAAACTAGCCTTAACAAGCCGATTATTCATAACCATAATAAAACTCCTGCACCAACATCTGATGCATGACACCTTCATCCGTAAGACATCGCTTGACTTGCATCGGCTCGCCAGTACAGCTGGCACCTATCTGTCGCTCAGCTGCAAACGCATGCATCGTAAGATGATAATTGGTCAAATCAACACCATCCACCATCTGCAAATCATCCAATGGCACACCTGATGGCACATGACTAAAATCATCCGCATCGCCCGTACTTGCACGCAAAGACAGCCAAAGCAATACTTGATTATCTTGGCATGTCATGGAAGCAGGCGCTATCACCATTCTAGATGGCACAAAATTACCCCGACCTAACGCTAGGTCATAGCATAAATGCGCAATCACAAGGTTGTCATCGCTTGGTAGATTCTGATGGTAAGAGATAAGCTTATCAAGCATGCCTTGATCGACGGTTAATATCCATCCATCTTTTACCATCGCCAATGGCGCATCTGCCGCCACAAACAGCTCATTTGCTTTACCTGTGGTAAAAGACAATCGTGCATCATTAAGGCTTTGGCGAATGGCTAACGCAGAGATACCGACAACCAACAGCACTGCCACCAGTACAATTAACAGCACAAACCCGCCCTCTTGCCTGCGATACCCATATCTCATGGTGCATCTCCTGCATACTTGGCATTTCTTAGGGCGATACTTATCTGATGGAGCTGTCTGTCGTAATTGGCGACGCCCTCGCTTACATGAACCATCGTGCCAAATACATCAAACGATTGTGCTGGTGCCTCACCATCAGACAATGGCGTTACCGAACGGCTCAGCAGTGCCAGATTGATCGTCACAATCGGTTCTTGTATTTTTGATTTTTGATAATCTGCTATGGTCATCAGGCGAATACCGTCGGGCATTTGGACGCCCAATTGCACCCACAATCCCTCCACGTGACTCGCCATGATTGCACCTTGCCTGCCCAGTCCGTATACGACATTAGCCTTTTTGGTATCTTTGGCATCAGCGTCGATGATGGCATTAATGTAGCTTGTTGAACTTTGGGAGAATTTACGATCTCTTGTGCTGTCGCGCTTAATACTCTCAGGCGCAAACCGAGCGGCATCACAGCGTAGATTCATCACACCATCATCTGCCTGCACAAAATACCGCTCTATCACCACTTGCCCATCCACCTGCGCCATCTCGCCACCCTTTAGACGCACACGTCTAGGGCCTAGCGCAATATCACCCTCGCAGTCCCACATGTCCTGCGGTGCACGATAGATGATGGTAAGCTGTTCAGATGGGATATTGATCCGATTGACTCGGCTTGCCCTAGATGCGCCTGTCAGATAGCGGTCGATGTTGTTAGGGGTTTCTTGTCTTGAAAGCTGATCTGCATCAATCAGCACGCCCATAGGATTCGGACGATCTAGCACCGAGCCATCAATACCCAACCCAGCTAAGCGCACATTACTAATCATATTGGGCAACACAAAGGACTGATGATTAATCTCTTCGGCAGCGCGCTCTTGGCTTATCGCTGTGCGCATGCTTAATATGTATAATTGCCCTGCCATCAATGCAATCACCACACCAATGAATAGTGCCACCATCATCTCAATTAAGGTAAATCCACGCGCATGCTTCATCTAGTACACCACCATGGTCATGCACGTCGCACCTGGGTTGATGCTGCCATTTGCATTCATACAACCATCAGCGGCAATACGTGCAGGTGTCTCGCCCCACGCTGCGATGAGACATCGCTGATTATCACATGGTAAGATATTAAGACGAATGCCGTGCACGGCGGCAGCCTTGGCGATCTGCAATCCTTGATGTCGAATAAACATCTCTTCGCTACAGCTCTTGACATGACATGGCAGGCTCACCGCTAGGATGGATTTTTGATAATGGTTCATCTGATCAATCCCTGCGCCTTGGTTTAAGTGATTGAGCAGTCGCTCGTGCCCATCTCGAGCATCGTCCGACACATCTCTTAACAACTCTGCCTGAGCACTCATCGCTGATACTGCATGTGCGCGCATGGTAGCGCTTTGGCTTTGGTGCAGTGATTTCATTTGCACCATCAAAAAGCCAAGCACTACCATAGACAGAATCAATATCGCCACCAACACCTCAATTAGACTAAAGCCCTTCTGCGCGCGCATCATCCCTCCTTGGTCTGTAGCAGCGACATCTGTGCCGTACCATGTGCGACACACACTGCGATGATTCTTGTATCTGGGGAATGTCGCATGATTGTACCTGCAGCCGCTTGAATCGTCGTACCCGTGGTCGCCACGTCATCAAATAATATCAGCTGCCTGACAGGCGGCGCATCATTTAACACAAAAGCATCTTGAATATTGTCAAGTCGCGCCTGCCGATTCAGACCTCGCTGACGATTACTGTCAGCGATACGACCCAAGCCCTGCCAGATCGACAACCCCCAATGGTGCGCCAGCCATTTGGCGAGCACCATCACAGGATGAAAACCACGCTTGACCAAGCGCTTATCAGTGGTCGGCATGGGGACGATGGCGGTGTTCTTGGCATGACAGCCCACGGGTTTTGGCAATTGGCGCAGCGCATGAATCAATATCATTAACGCAGAGAGGCTCTCATGATCTTTAAATTGATTAAGCGCTTGATTGGTAGGATATTGATAATACGTGGCAAAATATAAATGAAAAAATGAAGGATTGTCAGAGACGCCAGTTAATGCTTTTAGACGAACAGGTGGCAGTCGCCATGTCATTAGTTGATGGCAAGTATCACACAACAGGTGGGTATTAGCCATACTTTTGAACAGTTTAAATCTACCAAGCTTAGCGCGATCATCTTTAGATGCATGGCATACATAAGAATAAACAGGTTCATGACATAAGGCACAAAGGCGATGCCATCTTTGCGCCTGTACTGCCAAAAAATAAGGAGGTACGCGCACCAATGTGGTACGCGCAGAGTGATTTAGGCGCCTATTTATAGACCCATCCAGTCGTTTAACATCACACCCACACCGATCGATGTGGCCTCGTGGTTGTAGTCGATCAGCGACTGACCATAACCTTGGAACAGCTGCACATAGCCGCTGATGCCTTTACCGATAGGATGTACGTAGTCTAGCTGTAGCGCACCTTTTCCTGTTTTTGGGTTGTAGCGCGCTGTGCCTGAGATGTTTTTGTTATTGTCCAGTTGATAAAGGAATTTTACATCGCCGTAGCCGTAGTAATCTAGGATGTCTGGGTTGTCGTCAGGCTGCGCGTCATTACCCTCTTTTAAGATGCGACCCCATAGACGCGGCATGACAGTCAGCTTACCCCATTCCATGCCTGCCATCATGTAGGCACGATTCCATGAGCGTGACAACCGCTCCCCTTCGCCATTAGAGTGATGCACCAAGCCACCACCAAGCATTCTTAGACGACCACCAAATGGCAGATCCGCCGATACAGGCTGCGTAACAAATACTTCTGGCTCATAGTCATGGGCGTGGAATGGGCGAGAATTATCCTCATTATAAACCTGCCAGTGCGCCAGGTGGGTATAGCCAAACCATAGGTCTGCATTCGTCCCAAAGACATCCTCCATCATTTTTGATTTCAATGATAATTGGAATTTTAGCTCCAGGGCGCGCTGCTCATTAGGTGTATAATGCCAGGTTTCTTGAGTTGGTGTGCCAGGATGACGGTTTGGCTTGCCATGAAGATACATCGGCAGGATATACACAGGGTTATGTGGGCGTGCACGCCACAGTCCTGCTTCACTGTTTTTGTCCAAATCATAGCTTAGTGACAGCGGTGTATGTTTGCTGGCCAGACGCTGCACTTCGGCTTCATTGATTGCTACATTGGCATTGCTATCAGTCGTGTGCTCAACAGTATCTTGGGCGAATGGCTCAGCGAACACCACTTGGCGCTTACCAGTAATGCTACGGATGGTCTCACCCAATGCGATTGGTTGTTTTTGTTGAAGCACGGCAGGCGTGTTGCCTTTAGCGATCGAATCAAAACACGCCAAACGCGCCGCACCACTGACCACCGCCATACACTCATAAAACAACGACTCGCTCTCAACACGACTCTTAATCGGCGCATCAATGACGTCGGTCGCCGCAACATCAACAACCTCTGTCGCTACTTCAGGCGTGGCAGTTAGTACGGTTTCAACACCATCGTTAGCAATCGCATTCATCGCAATCAATAGCGTCGCTGCGAGCGCTGTTTTTGTAAAGATATGAGTATTCATAATGATACCTAGTTTTAAAAAATCTTTGATTACGCTTATTCAAAGCGCTCACCTTGATGTTCGATATAGCCACCTTGATGACGACCCGCTGGATCATGATGCGTCCAATGCACCACACCGCCTTTATCGGTGTATTCATATTCACCATAAAACCCCACGTCATCGCCTTTTTTGAGCTTCGCCACTCGCGGTGCAAGGTCGATATTATGCGCAATCAGCACCGTGTGTTTGCTGTCTTCTAGGCGGACGATGAATTTTTGATGGCGAGAGCCCTTATTGTCATCAGGCAATATCGCTGCCACACCACCACAGCCTCGCACTTGGATGTCTGAACGCTGCTGATGATAGCTATCGATGATAAGCTGATTATTGCAAAATTGCTGTGCAGATGATTGCTGAGTCTTGGCAGAAATTGACTCAGCGACATGTTGCTTTTGGGTTGGGTTGTCTAATTCACAGCCTGATAGCGTCAATACGCCTAGGACAAATACAGACAACACCTTAGCCATTACATTCATAGGCATGTCATCATTGGGCAAAATAGGTATATTTTAGCTTGATTTTTATCAGTTTTATATCAAAACTTAGAGATTTTTAACAAATCACTACATTTAAATGTCGATTGACAGCGCTTTATCAAGTAAGATTCGCCCTTTTGGTGTGCGCTGAATGTAGCCTTGCTGAATCAAATAAGGCTCGATCACATCTTCTAGCGTCCCTCTGTCTTCTGCCATCGCCGCAGCAATCGCCTCCACGCCCGCAGGTCTGCCATCGAAGCGATCTTTTAGCATGAGTAAATAGCGTCTATCAAGATGATCAAGTCCTTGCTTGTCCACTGACAGCATGTCTAGCGCTGAACTTGCCATGTACTCGGTTACCAAACCATCGCCCTTCACCTCTGCATAGTCGCGAACACGACGCAGCAGACGATTGGCGATACGAGGCGTGCCACGACTTCGACGAGCCACCTCGATCGCCCCGCCTTTGTCCATGGCAATACCCATCAGTCTCGCCGCACGCTCAACAATGGTCGTCAAATCAGCCACATTATAAAATTCAAGTCGCTGCACGATACCAAATCGATCTCGTAAAGGCGCGGTCAACAGCCCTGCACGTGTGGTCGCTGCCACTAGAGTAAAAGGCGGTAAATCAAGCTTAATCGAACGCGCGGCAGGGCCTTCGCCAATCATGATATCAAGCTGATAATCTTCCATCGCAGGGTATAGTATCTCTTCGATGACAGGACTTAGCCGATGAATTTCATCAATGAATAACACATCGCCTTCTTCAAGATTGGTCAGCATCGCCGCCAGATCCCCAGCCCGCTCAAGTACAGGACCTGATGTTGAACGTAGATTACCGCCCATTTCACGAGCGATGATGTTAGCAAGCGTTGTCTTACCCAACCCTGGCGGTCCAAAAATAAGCGTATGATCAAGAGCTTCTTGGCGTTGTCTGGCCGCTGTAATAAAGACCTCCATCTGCTCACGAACCTTAGGTTGTCCGATATAATCAGACAAAGTTGCAGGGCGTATCGCACGATCTAATGCGTCGTCTTTTTTTGGATTGGGGTCGATTAGGCGGTTTTGACTCATTGTGACTCTTGTTCTTAGCGTGTTCTAAAAATAACAAATAGTATAAAGGATTTTTGGTTTTTTGTCGCCACCATTCTTGGCAAGGCATTGTCCGTATCGCACTTTATGGATAAAGCCAAATCTGTCAAATTGTAATCATCTGTTAATGTATAAGACAGATTGTCGCCATGGTGATTATTTTTAAATCATAAAATAATCATAACTTTCAATGATTTATCAATAAATGATTAAAGTTAATATTACCAAATTTACACTCGTGTTGCTAATTTTTGAGGAAATAAACAATAACACAACACTTTCACCAAGGATTTTATATGACTTTTTTGGCGTGAAGATTTATTATATACGCAGCTTAAATTTAGCGTATTTTTTGCATGGTCATCACTAAAGTCTCAAACGCCTTGTCATCGCCATCCATCGCGCGCTCATTCGGCGTTGTTCGTACTCATCTTAATGTGAAGTCAATCATATGCATGATGATGGCTTTGGCGAGCGTGATGAATTTTGCCCACGCCAATCCACGCTTCATGGCGACTCACGGCACGTCTTATCAGTCATCTGAGCCGGATTTGGCGGTGACGCATTATGAGCTTGCTTTGGTGCAGGTGTTGTCTGAGATCTGTCCGCCCATGCTGACTGCCAATCAGCGCATTGCATTTACCCGCGCTTATAACCAACAATTACGCTCATTCATTCCAACATCCGCCAGCCCAAACGACACACTGCGCCGAATGCATTCACAGCGCAATTATCGCAGTGCCCTAAATAGCGTGCGCGCATGGACAGCAAGCTATCCAAAAGCCCAAAATCGCAAATTATGCCTACAGTTCGCTGAAGTTGAATTCTAAATCTATTATTATAAGAAGCCGTCTAAAAGTCGGCTTTTTTATTTGTCAAAATTTTGATAAGATAAGCAAAAAATAATCACATAACAATACTGAGAATCATCATGTCAAATCACACCTTTAATCGTCAATTCCCCCTGACTCGCATGAGACGCCTGCGCGTGTCTGATGGCATTCGAGACATGGTCGCTGAGACACACCTAAAGCCTTGTCATCTCATTGCGCCGCTGTTCGTGATCGAGGGCAAGAACGAACGCCAAAGCATCAAAAGCATGCCTGACGTTGAGCGATTGTCGATTGATCTGACCATAGATTACGTCAAGCAGCTATATAATGAGGGCGTGCGCATGGTGGATATTTTCCCTGTGATTGACCCTGTATTAAAAAGCCCTAATGGCGAAAATGCCTATCACTCAGACACGCTTGCTGTGCGCGCCGTTCGCAAGATTAAAGACGCCTGTCCTGATATGATTGTCATGACCGATGTCGCCCTTGACCCTTATACCACACACGGTCAAGACGGCATCATCGACACCACAGGGTATGTGCTAAATGATGAGACCATAGAAGCTTTGGTCAAACAAACTCTGACTCATGCAGCAGCAGGGGCAGATGTAATCTCGCCAAGCGACATGATGGACGGTCGCATTCGTGCGATGCGTGAGGCACTGGAGTCTGAGGGTCATCACAACACCGCCATCATGGCATACTCTGCCAAATATGCTTCTGCTTATTATGGACCATTCCGTGATGCTGTCGGCAGTGCTGGCAATCTTAAAGGGCATAAAAAAGGCTATCAGATGAACCCTGCCAATCGAAGCGAGGCTCTGCACGAGGTGGCTTTGGACATCAGTGAAGGGGCAGACATGGTGATGGTCAAGCCTGGTCAGCCCTATTTAGATGTCGTGCGTGAGGTCAAGGACAACTTCGGTGTACCGACTTTTGCCTATCAAGTCTCTGGCGAATACGCCATGCACATGGCAGCCATTCAAAACGGCTGGCTGGCTGATAGCGTGATTTTAGAAAGCCTGCTGGGATTTAGGCGTGCAGGTTGTGATGGCATTTTGACTTATTTTGCCCTAAAAGCAGCTCGAATGATGAATGCCTGATTTTCACAATGGGTGCTGATGGCACACCAGCTTTTGCAAGCTGTCTGATTCGTCAGCCCTACTCACTTGATTTATCCTTCGCTGGTCTTAATGAGCCAGACTTATACCCACATCACCTCTATTTTTTTATTTATTAGGAAAGAAACATGACCGCCATCGTGGTATTTTTTGTGATTTTTTTTGCCATTCGTTTGTATTTTTTGAGCATCTCCATCAAACATGAAAAGGCTCTCATCAAAAAAGGTGCAACCCAAGTTGGTGAACGCCATTCCAAATTGCTTGCTACTGCACACATCGTTTATTATTTTTCTGCGTTGGTGAGTGCTGTCGTCGCTGGCGTACAGTTTAATGTCATCTCTGCCGTTGGTGCAGCGATGGTGGGCGCTTCTTTGCTTGTGCTTTGGTTCATCATCAAGGCACTTGGCGAGATTTGGACAGTCAAAGTCTACATTTTGCCCAATCACACCATCAACCGCTCATGGTTGTTTCGCACTTTCAAACACCCCAATTATTTTTTGAACATCATACCAGAACTCATTGGTATCGCCCTGCTTTGTCAGGCTTGGTGGGTTTTATTCATCGGCTTGCCCATCTATGGCGTACTGCTTTTTATTCGTATTCGTCAAGAAGAACTGGCGATGAAGCATCTGTTTTGATTCAGCTGCGAATCACGTAGCTTATCAGTTCACGCTTGTATCACCCCCACGGCCTAGTGCTGATGGGGGATTTTTTAAAGGCTGAGGTTTTAAAAAAAAGAACAAACGCATCATGGCGTCTGACACAGGGCGGCTTTGTGATGCCAAACCCATCAATCACTGTCATCATGCCAAAAGCTGGGGTGAATGCGTTGATTTTTGTCTTTTTGATGTACTACTTTCTTGGACAAGTGGCATCTTTTTGCCATCAATCAGACCTAGCACCACTCCAAAAATCATGCTAGAATAAACCCGTTAATTTTCACAAAAAATCAGGAAAACTCCATGTCCCAACAAAATGTCTCAAATCAGGACAAAACACAAGATACCGCATTTCAATCTGACGTTGATGCTCAGCGTTTACAATTCGAACAAAACGCCCTGCATTATCACGAAAACCCTCGCCCAGGTAAAATCTCCGTCACTCCAACCAAACAAATCGCCAACCAGCGCGACCTAGCTCTAGCCTACTCTCCTGGCGTCGCCGTGCCATGTCTTGAGATCGAAAAAGATCCAAAACTTGCCGCTAAATACACCGCTCGCTCTAACTTAGTTGGCGTCATCACCAATGGTACCGCTGTACTTGGCTTAGGCAACATTGGCGCACTGGCATCAAAACCTGTGATGGAAGGTAAGGGCGTACTGTTTAAGAAATTCGCAGGCATTGATGTATTTGACATCGAAATCAACGAAAACGATCCAGATAAATTCATCGAGACCGTTGCAAGCTTAGAGCCAACCTTTGGCGGTATTAACCTAGAAGACATCAAGGCGCCAGAATGCTTTAAAATTGAGCGCGAACTTCGTAGCCGCATGAACATCCCTGTGTTCCATGACGACCAACATGGCACAGCGATCATCTCGGCAGCCGCTCTACTTAACGCCCTAAAATTAAACGGTAAAAACATCAGCGACATCACGCTGGTCTGTTCAGGCGCAGGCGCAGCAGCCATCTCATGTCTTGATCTGGCAGTCGCTTTGGGCGTACGCAAAGAAAACATCTACGTACTAGACTCAAAAGGCGTCATCACCTCGAGCCGCGAGAACCTGGACGAATCAAAACAACGCTACGCACGCGACACAGATAAAGTCACTTTGGCAGAAGTTATGGTCAATGCAGACGTATTCTTAGGCCTGTCAGGTCCTGGTATCGTCTCTCAAGACATGGTGCGTTCGATGGCACGAGATCCAATCATCTTCGCGCTAGCCAACCCAACCCCAGAGATCATGCCAGAGCTTGCCCACGCGGTACGTTCAGATGTGATCATGGCGACAGGTCGTTCAGATTATCCGAACCAAGTAAATAACGCGCTTTGCTTCCCGTATATCTTCCGCGGTGCGCTAGATGTAGGCGCAACAGTTGTGAACGAAGAGATGAAGCTTGCCTGCGTGCACGCCATCGCAGCCATGGCACACACAGAATCTACCGAACTAGAAGATGACGGCAAATCTGCCAAATCATTCGGTCGTGAGTACCTAATCCCTGGCCCGCTAGAGCCAAACCTAATCCTAGAGATTGCCCCTGCCGTTGCAAAAGCGGCGATGGATACAGGCGTTGCGACACTGCCTATCAAAGACTTCGATGCGTATCGTCAGACGCTGTCTGAATTCGTGTACAACACTGCACTTGCGATGAAGCCTGTATTCAATAAGGCCAAACGCAATCCAAAACGCATCGTCTATGCAGAAGGCGAAGACATCAACGTACTGCGCGCTGTGCAAGTTGTGGTTGATGAGAAGATCGCTACGCCAATTCTTGTTGGCCGTCCTGAGGTTATTAAGCAAGAAATCAATGCACTTGGTCTGCGTCTGATCGACGGTGAGAGCATCACCATCATCGATCCGAACAACAACCCACGCTACGAAGAATACAGTCAGCATCACTACACTACCAACCAGCGCAACGGCATCAGCCTAGAACTGGCTCGTCGTGATGTACGTCGCAAGACAACACTGATCGCATCGTTGATGGTAGAGCTTGGTGACGCTGACGGTCTGATTTGTGGTACGTTTGGTTTCTACCATCTGCATCTAAAATACCTAAACCAAGTCATCGGCAAAAAAGAAGGCATCAGCAACTTCTACGCGATGAGCGCCGTATTAATGCAAAACCGCAACCTATTCATCGCCGATACCTACATCAATGACGACCCAACCGCAGAAGAGTTGGCTGAGATGACCGTCTTGGCAGCCAAGAGCGTGCGCCGCTTTGGCATCACACCAAAAGTTGCCCTGCTGTCACATTCAAACTTCGGCACGTCAGACCGTGAATCTGCTGTGAAGATGCGTAAAGTTCATGACATCCTAACTCAGATGAATGTTGATTTTGAATTTGATGGCGAAATGCACGGTGACATCGCATTGGATGAGCGCATGCGTAAGCAAAGCTATCCATTTAGCTCACTCCAAGGTTCAGCGAACCTGCTAATCCTACCGACGCTAGATGCTGCAAACATCGCTTTCAACCTTCTAAAAACTGCCACAGGTTCGGCCGCACTAGGTCCGATTCTACTAGGTGCAGACAAGCCTGTACACATTCTTACCCCATCGGCCACCGCACGTCGTATCGTCAACATGACGGCACTGACTGTGAACGATGCTCAAGAAATGCAAGCTTAAGCATACCCATAGACGAAAAGACCTTGCCACACAGGGTCTTTTTTCTATGTCAGAAAAAACAGTACAATCAAACAAATTTCAATGGTGATTCATCGATGCAAATTTATCTGGTAGGCGGTGCGGTGCGCGATACCCTGCTAAACCTCCCTATTAAAGACAAGGATTTTATGGTTGTGGGTGGTTCGGCTGAGCAGATGCTGGCGCAAGGCTTTGAGCAGGTGGGGGCAGATTTTCCTGTATTCTTACACCCCATCACTCACGCTGAATATGCCCTAGCCCGTACCGAAAGAAAAAGCGGACACGGTTATCAAGGCTTTAGTGTAAGCACGAATAACGTCAGCCTAGAAGACGATCTCATGCGCCGAGACCTTACCATAAATGCAATGGCGATGTCTGTGCGATCGCTTTTTGATGATGCATTGACAGGTCAGATTGTAGACCCTTATGGCGGGCAAGACGATCTTGGCAAAAAAGTCTTACGCCACATCTCGCCTGCCTTTAGCGAAGATCCGCTTAGGGTGCTTAGGGTAGCGCGGTTTTATGCGCGGTTTTATGACATAGGCTTTGTGGTGGCAGATGAGACCGCCGCACTCATGCAAAGCATCGCCAAAGATGGCGAGCTAAACCACCTAAGTCGCGAACGCATATGGAGCGAATCTGCGCGCGCCTTAGGCGAGAAGCACGGATACGCGTATTTTAAGCTGCTATTAGAGCTTGGTATTTTAAAATACATCTTGCCAGAACTGTCTGACAGCCTGCAAGACAAAGTGCGACGAGAATCCGCCTTTGCTGCACTTGAATACCATTCAGATGCGTCTTTAACAATCAAATTCGCCTTGCTCATGTCGGTATTTTTGGGCGACCCTGATGCCTTGGACAAACTACAACACACCACCAATCGCCTGATGACTCCCAATCACATCAAGAACTTTGCCAAGGCGTTCATTACGCATCATGGCAACATCCTAAAGCTGCCAAATATCGATGCAGACACCCTGCTGTCTTTGATCGAGCAGACACGCGCGCACAAAGATGATGAGACGATACGCCTATTGATACAGACAGTAAATGCACTTCATAAGACCAACATATCAATGGATTTCATGATAAACGCCATCAAAATCTACAATAAAATTGGCATTAATGACGTCAATCCCACCCTAAAAGGCAAAGCAATCGGTGATGAGCTGACACGCTTAAGAAAAATCCAGCTCGCAGATGATATAGATCAGTATTTAGAAGATACAACAAGGAAGCACTCATGAATTCATCTAAAGTCGCCTTAATCACAGGTGGCGCCAAGCGTATCGGGTGCGCAATCACTCAGGCATTGCACACAAAAGGCTATGATGTCATCATTCATCACAACCACAGTCAAGATGCTGCCAAAGCACTTCGCGATGAGTTAAACGCCATCCGCCCAAATTCTGCCAACACCATCCAAGCCAACCTTAGCATCATTAATGACAGTGTTCTACTGAATCAATTCACCAACGATGCCATATCACTGTTCGGGCGGCTGGATCTGTTGGTAAATAACGCGTCTAGCTTCTATTCGACCTCACTGAATGACGATCATGCAACTTGGCAGTCGCACTGGGATGATTTATTTTTGACCAACACTAAAGCGCCGCTTTTTTTGAGCTTAACTTTTAAAGATGAGCTTGCCAAGCAACACGGCGCCATCATCAGCCTGCTGGACATTCATGCGCGCGATAAGCCCTTTGTCGGCTACCCGATTTATAACATAGCAAAGGCTGCCCACCACATGATGGTGCAAAGCCTTGCGCTTGAGCTTGCGCCCAACATTCGCATCAATGGCGTATCGCCAGGCGTGAACATTTTTCCCCATGATAACCAAAACAGCGAATTAAATGACAGCACAAAACAAGCCCTGACCGACTCTGTGCCACTCGGTAAAATCGGCACGCCCGAAGACATCGCAAATGCTGTGGCGTTCTTGGCAGACGCAGACTACATCACAGGTCAGATACTCGCCATCGATGGCGGTCGCAGCTTAACCTTAAAAGGTGGTTGATTAAAATTATCCTATCAGCTTTATCGGTTAAAATGTCCAAAAGTTGTAAAACCTTTGTAAAAATAAGGATTTAAAATAAGCAAAAATCTGGCTCAAGTTACAAAATTGTTGCCAAATGTGGCTTATTTTTATCAAAAACAGCTGACAATGCTAATTTTTTGCGGTACAATGCGCTTCTATTTTTCATCTGAAAAATCCCAAATCTGCCACATTGGCGTTTTTGGGTTTTATTTTGTAAAAAATTCTTGGAGTTGATAGCTTAATCAAATCTCAAACACGCCCAAATCAGATTGCCCCAATCTGTCATTAGCACGTTTGAAACAGTATTACGCACCCCAACGCCTTTTCTCTTTTTTGCGTTTACGCACGCTTTTGGAGGATAATACGTTGAGTATTTCACCTGTTCCTGCTAATGCTGCCAAGTTGCAGCGTAATCTTGGTCTATGGCACGTCATCATTATTGGTCTTGCCTACATTCAGCCGATGACACTACTTGATACCTTTGGTATGGTATCTCGCGACAGTGGTGGTCATGTGCCGATGTCTTATATTTTTGCACTGTTTGCTATCTTGCTTACGTCCATCAGCTATGGTCACATGATCAGAGCGTATCCTTCTTCAGGTTCTGCCTACACCTATACCCAAAAAGCAATCAACCCATCAATGGGCTTTATGGTTGGCTGGTCAAGCTGGCTAGACTACCTGCTTTCGCCGATGGTTAATATCATCTTGGCGGTGCTATATCTTGAAGCTCTATTCCCTTCGGTGAACCATTGGGTTTGGGTAATTGGTCTGACAGGTCTGATGACCATCGTCAATATTTTTGGCTCAAAGACCGTTGCCTACTTTAACAGCTGGATCGTAGCGGTGCAGTTGGTGGTTATTGCTGTATTCACCTATTTGATCTATAGCAAGCTACAAATGGCACAGTACGCTGCCAACACTCGCCCTGAAGACATCTATGAGCTGTGGAGCTTGAAGCCATTTTGGGATGAGATGACCAGCGTTGGTGCGTTGATCACAGGTGCGACCATTCTATGCTTCTCGTTCACAGGCTTTGACTCGATTTCTAGCCTTGCTGAAGAGACCAAAGACGTTAAAAACACCCTGCCAAAAGCAATGATTCTAACAACGCTGATCGCAGGTATTGTATTCATCATCAGCGGCTACTTCATGCAAGCCTACCTACCAAGTAGACCTGAACTGTACTTTGAAGCGGTGGATGAGACTCAAGCAGAGATCTTGCTACTTGTGGGTGGTTCGGCATTCCAAGCGATCGTGCTGGGCTTTGCGATTGTCACAGTAATGGCGTCTGGTATCTCAGCTCATGCTGGCGTATCTCGTCTGATGTATGTGATGGGTCGTGACGGCGTGATCAGCAATAAGATTTTTGGTCAATTAAGCCCGAAATTCTTCACTCCAGTGAATAACATCCTGATCGCAGGTGGCGTGGCATTGACCGCAGGCTTTATTAGCCTAGAGACAGTGGTAAACCTAATCAGCTTCGGTGCGTTGACTGCATTTAGCTTTGTGAACTTATCGGTAATTTTCCGCTATGCGGTGCGTGATAAGATGGTTGAGACACCTAAGCAAATCCTAAGCTACGTGATCGTACCTGTGGTTGGCTTTATCAGCATCTTCTTGATGTGGCTAGAAGTGGACAGCACCACCTTTGGTGTGGGTGTCTTCTGGGCATTTCTGGGCTTTATCTGGCTAGGCATCAAGACAGGCGGCTTCAAAAAGCCAGTACCTCAATACCGTGAAGACGTGTAATATGTTTCGCATCCAAAAAACCCTGTCAAGTTGGCAGGGTTTTTTGTTAAGATAATCATACAATTTTCCTTAAAAATCGTATTATAATAACAAAATAATCCCACCCTTAGGTGACATCATGAAAAAACCAATAATGCTGTCTGCATTCGTCCTAGCCCTCGCCATGACAGGCTGCACCACCAAACAGCCACAGTTCAACGTCAATGACTGCGCAAGTGCAGACTGGCAGAATATCGGTATCAAAGACGGTCAAAACGGCTACAGCGCCCAACGCATCCTAAGCCATCAAAAAATCTGCCAAGCAGCTGGCATCAGCCCAAACCGAGCCGCCTGGGAAGAAGGTCGTCAAATCGGTCTAAAAAGCTACTGCACGAAGTCGAACGCCTACGAGATGGGCAGGCGTGGCTATGAATTGACCGGTGTCTGCGATCATAACTTAGAAGAGCTGCACCATGCCAACATGATGGGGCTTCAACAATACGAGATGAGTCAGCGCATTCACCACCCTTATGGGCATGGCTATTACGGTGGTTATCCGTTTTTGCCTTGGTATTTTTATTGATCCATACAAAACCCCAATGGTATTCATTGGGGTTTTTCGTTTGTAGATGATTTTTGCAACCTTGCTCTTTATGGGGAAATTATAAACTCTTAAATCTCAACTAAGCTGCTTGATATTAAGCATTGAATGCCTTAACAATAACACTCACAAGAACAATCGCAAGCATCACCCACTCCAGTCGCTTTGCAAATTTATCAATCTTGGTTAAATCCACGCCATGCTCTAATTTTATCGCAATCCAGCGCCTCGTCAGATATCCTGACACCATCTCAAATACTGCCAAACATAATCAACGCATGAAGCGCATGCCAAGCCCGCGCCCAGCGTCAAGAATGCGCTTATAAGTCTCATCTGAACGGTTCATTATTCACCCATCCCCATGATCTTTGAATAAAATTTAAGAACAATTTGCAATGGTTTGATACCACAAACTACCGTCATTTTAACATGAAAAAATTTTAAATCTTATGCTAAAATATTGAATAATTTTAAATCACTAGGTTAAGATTATCATGCTAGAAATCCGTCACCTACAAATGCTCTCTACGCTGGCTCGTCATGGCTCGCTGGCGACCACCGCCGATGAGCTGAATCTGACCGCATCGGCGATCTCTCATCAGCTCAAAGAACTTGAAAGTTTTTATGACATATCTTTGGTGAATCGTCGCACGCGCCCTGTGAGCTTCACGCCTGCAGGCAAACTCTTACTGCAGCTGGCCGGCAGCATTCTACCGCAGGTCGCCCGCACCAAATCCGACATCAAACGACTGGCGCACGGTCAAGCAGGGCAATTAAGGCTTGCCAGTGAATGCCATAGCTGTTTTGATTGGCTAATGCCAATTTTAAACGTTTATCGTAAAGAATACAGCGATGTTGAGCTGGACTTTACCTCAGGGTTTGAGCCTGAACCACATCAGATGCTCATTGATGGCGACATTGACTTACTGATCACCGCAAGCAATTTACCCATTGAAGGCATCCTGTACGAGCCGCTATTTACTTATGAAAGCCGTCTGGTGCTCTCGCCTTCGCATCTGCTCGCCAGTCATAACACCATCGAACCCAAGGACCTCATCGATGAGACTCTCATCGCCTATCCTGTAGAACAAAAACGCCTAGACATTATCGCTAAATTCTTAGAGCCTAATGGCGCCATGCCAAAACAAATCCGCACAACTGAACTTACTGCCATGCTCATACAGCTGGTCGCCAGTGAACGCGGTGTGGCGGCACTACCTGACTGGGTGGCAAGCGAATACGAGAAAAAAGGCTGGGTGGTCAGCCGCCCACTGGGCGCTGGCGTGTACTGCCAACTGTACGCCGCGATTCGTAGCGACAGTCAGGAACTGGCTTATATGAAAGGTTTTCTAAGCTTACTAGAAAACATCCAAAAACCCTAAACAACTAAATGATGATAGACAATTTAAATGATAGTATTTTTTAAATAAATTATAATAGCAGTTTTATAATCCAAACAATATAGTTATGCATCCGTCAAAGGTGGTATAATAGCTACGCGACAAATGGATTTAGTTGCAAGTCATCCGCTTGCAGCGATTGAATGGTGTGTGACATTAGGCGCATCAACCATTCACCCTATTTATGAGACAATAACATCGGAGTTTTTATGAGCAAGTCCACCATCATCTATACCTATACTGATGAAGCCCCTGCCCTAGCCACCCATTCACTACTACCTATCGTACAAGCCTTCACTAAAAGTGCTGACATCGAATTTGTAACCAGCGACATCTCTCTAGCCTCACGTATTTTGTCACAATTTCCAGAATATCTGACCGAAGAACAGCGCACAGCTGACGCATTGGCTGAGCTTGGTGAGCTGGTAAAACAACCTGACGCCAACGTCATCAAACTACCTAACATCTCAGCTTCTGTACCACAGCTACTGGCCACCATCAAAGAGCTACAGGGCGATGGCTATAACGTGCCAAACTACCCAACCGAAGCAACCACCGACGAAGAAAAAGAAATCCAAGCACGTTATGATCGCGTTAAAGGCTCTGCGGTAAACCCTGTACTTCGTGAGGGCAACTCTGACCGCCGCGCACCTAAAGCTGTTAAAAACTTTGCTAAGAAATTCCCACACTCTATGGGTGCATGGACTGCCGACTCTAAGACGCACGTAGCGACGATGACGGACAATGATTTCTTCCATAACGAAAAATCGTTCACCGCACCGACCGCATGCAGCGTATCTATCGTATTTACCGACAACGCTAGCAACCGCAGCGAACTTCGTAAGCCTGTTGCACTACTAGAAGGCGAAGTATTCGACGCGACCGTACTGAACAAGAACGCCTTAGTAGCTTTCCTAGAGCGTGAAATCAAAGACGCTAAAGACAAAGGCGTGCTGTTTAGCCTACACATGAAAGCTACCATGATGAAAGTCTCTGACCCAATCATCTTCGGTCACGCGGTTAAAGCATTCTTCGCACCAGTCTTCGAAAAATTCGGCGACAAGCTAAGCGCAGCAGGCGTGAACGTGAACAACGGTTTAGGCAACCTATTTGCCAACCTAGATAAGCTAGATGCCCAGACTCGCACCGATGTTGAGACGCTGATCGCCAAGTCTTACTCTGAAGGTCCTAGCATCGCCATGGTTGATTCTAACAAAGGCATCACCAACCTACACGTACCAAGTGATGTTATTATTGATGCATCTGTCCCTGCGATGATCCGTACCTCAGGTCGCATGTGGAACCGTGATGGCGAACTACAAGACACCAAGATCGTCATCCCTGACAGCACTTATGCGCCACTATATGAGACCGTAGTATCATTCTGTAAAGAACACGGCGCATTCGACCCTGTTACCATGGGCACTGTACCTAACGTTGGTCTAATGGCCCAAAAAGCTGAAGAATACGGCTCACACGACAAGACCTTTGAGATCCCTGCTGACGGTAAAGTTGAAGTGATCGATGAAACTGGCAACGTTCTACTAAGCCACGAAGTACAAGCTGGCGACATCTGGCGCGCCTGCCAAACCAAAGACGCTCCGATCAAAGACTGGGTACAACTTGCCGTGAACCGCGCTCGTCTGTCTGACACTCCTGCTGTGTTCTGGTTGGATGAGAACCGTGCACACGACGCTCAGCTTATCAAGAAAGTTAATGCATATCTGGCTGAGCTTGACACTGAAGGTCTAGACATCCGCATTCTAGCGCCAGCTGATGCTACTCGCTTCACGCTAGAGCGCCTAAAAGCAGGTCAAGACACCATCAGCGTCACTGGCAACGTATTGCGTGACTATCTGACCGACTTATTCCCAATTCTAGAGCTTGGCACTTCAGCGAAGATGCTGTCTATCGTACCGCTAATGAATGGCGGCGGCATGTTCGAGACTGGCGCAGGCGGTTCTGCACCTAAGCACGTTCAGCAGTTCAACGAAGAGAACCACCTACGTTGGGACAGCCTAGGCGAATTCTTGGCATTGGCAGTATCGCTTGAGCACCTATCACAAAAAACTGGCAACGCCAAAGCTCAAGTACTGGCTGACGCACTAGATGCCGCCACAGAGAAGCTTCTACTAAATGACAAGTCGCCTAAGCGTAAAGCAGGCGAGCTTGACAACCGTGGCAGCCACTACTATCTAGCAACTTACTGGGCGCAAGAGTTGGCAGCGCAGAACACCGATGCGCAGTTGGCGGCTGAGTTTGCACCGATCGCCAAGGCATTGACCGAAAATGAAGCCACCATCGTGAATGAACTCAACAGCGTTCAAGGCAAAGCCATTGACACTAAAGGCTACTACTCAGCCGATCGTGACGTACTAACCCAAGCGATGCGCCCAAGTGCAACATTTAATCAAATCATTGCACAACTTTAATTCATCCTCACAAAATGCCATCTTTTTAGGTGGCATTTTTATTTTTGTATTATGAAAAACATCACCTTAAGCACATTAAAATATTTACTGATCTTCATCGTCATCTATATGGCGGTGAATCTTTGGCGCGCACCCACTCTGCCCGACACACCAGAGCTTCGCTATCAGACCAATCAAGGTCAGATCATTGATGCCGTCGCCCAAAGTCATGATGCACCTGTGTTGGTGTATTTTTGGGGTACATGGTGCTCGATCTGTCGCATCACCACGCCGAATGTCGAGACATTACACGAGAATGGCACGCCTGTGATTACGGTTGCCACACGATCGGACAGCACGGCCGAGTTGGCAGATTATCTCACCAAAAATCAGCTTGATTTTATGGTGATTAATGACTTGGATGGTCAGGTTTTTCAGGACTGGCAAGGCAAAGTAACGCCATCGTTTGTCATTCTAAAAGACGGTAAGATCCATCAAAGCTTTACCGGCATCGCGCCACTTTGGTCGTTAAAATTAAGGCTTTGGATGGCGCGCTTTTAATGAGATTAACATTAGGCGGCGTTTTAGGCTTATGTTATAATAATCGTTTTTATTCTGTATTCATCAAGAGCACCCCATGAGCGTACAAGGCACATTATTCATCATCACCGCCGCATCAGGCACCGGCAAAACCAGCCTCGTCAAAGAGCTACTCGCCACTACGGACAACCTAAAGGTCAGCATCTCGCACACCACCAGACAGCCACGACCTGCTGAATCTGATGGCGTGCATTATTATTTTACTGACAAGACGGCTTTTGAGCAGCTGATCGCAAAAGGTGCTTTTTTTGAATATGCTGAAGTCTTTGGTAATTACTATGGTACAAGCAGGCAAGCTGTAGATGATTTACTTAACCAGGGCATCGATGTCATTTTAGAGATCGATTGGCAAGGCGCATTACAAGTCAAAGAAAAATCCCCGCAAGCTGTGATGATCTTCATCTTGCCACCAAGTCGTGACGCGCTGCGCAGCCGATTGTCTAATCGCGGGCAAGACAGCAAAGATGTCATCGAGACACGTCTAGCGGGTGCGGTCACTGAGATGAAGAACTACCACCACTTTGATTATGTTGTGATTAATGATGACTTTAGTACCGCATTGGGCGATCTACAAACCATCATCAAAGCACAGCGCCTAACCCTAACGCAGCAGACAGCTCGTCAAAACGCACTCATCAAATCATTGCTAAGCGACTGATCGCCCATGATGGCTCGCTTGGTACTGCTTGGGCTGCTTGCAGGGTTATTTTTTAGTACAACGTTTGTACTTAACGAACTGATGGCAAGCCAAAACAGTCATTGGTTCTGGTCGGTAAGTGGTCGCTACATCTTTATGTGGTTCATATCAAGCGTGCTCATCGCCCTAAAAGACGGCGTTAAGACCTTGGTTGGTCTTAGTGCGCTGTTCATGGATTATTGGAAATTCTGGTGTGTGGCAGGCGGCATTGGCTTTGGTGGGTTTTATGCATTTTTGTGCTTTGGTGCAGATTGCGCACCCATCTGGATCATCGCCGAGATTTTTCAATTCACCGCTGTGGCAAGCTTGATTGTCTTGGCTGTATTTGGCGAGCGTCTGAGCAAGCGCATCATTGGCACAAGTCTGCTGATATTCATCGGTGTTCTAATTGCCAACCTTGGTGAGGGAGCGAACCACACGACAAGTAGCACAAGCACTTTATTGCTGATGAGTGCACTGCCAGCATTCATTGCAGGATTTTGCTTCCCTGTGGGTAATCAGCTGGTCTGGTATGGTGCTACTAAGCCCACGCATCACATCGCACTCACCCAAGCCATCCTACGCATCACATCGCCACTCATGCGCAGCGCCTTAAATAAAGCATGGCTGCTGACCACAGGCTCTTTGTCGCTATGGCTTGTGCTCGGCTTTGTCATACAGCCAGATTTGCCAAGTACATCTCAAGTATTTAATACGTTTTTGGTGGCGTTATTTGCAGGTGTGATCGCAACGAGTATTTTTCTGTTAGCACGCTGCAAAGCCACAACCACAGATCGCCGCCATCGATGCCACACAAGCAAGCGAAGTGCTATTTGCCATCTTAGGTGGCATGGCTTTATTAGGTACAACAACACCGTCGCTGATTAGTATGATTGGGGTATTGATGATCATGGTGGGATTATTTGGCTTTGCCAAGATGCAGGCTTAAGTTATGATGAATATTATCTTTGAGAACATCACGCCTGATTTTATGATTTACCTGCTGGATATGGTGGGCGTGGTGGCATGTGCGATCGCAGGCACGACACTGGCGCTGCATAAGAAGTTTGATTTTTTTGGTTGTATCTTGGTGTCCATGGTGAATGCCATCGGTGGCGGTACGATTCGTGACGTCATGCTCGATCGCCATCCGCTATTCTGGATGACTGATTTGAACTATGTCATCGTGATTACATTGACATCGCTTATTTGCCAGGTATTTTTTAATTATTATCAAAAAATCGATTGGACGCTCAAGTTCTTCGATGCGATCGGGTTGGCGGCATTTAGCGTGATCGGGCTCAAAGTCGGACTTGCACTCGGGGCACATCCGATGATCGCTGTGATGATGGCGGTCTTAACCAGCATCGCCGGCGGCATCATGCGCGACATGATTTGTAATGAGATTCCGCTCGTTCTACAAAAAGAAATCTACATCAGCGCAAGCATCACAGGCGCTTTGCTGTATTTTGCACTTGAGCAAATTGGCGCATCAGATGTCATCCAAGACACCTTAACACTCGTTACCATCTTCGGGGTTCGAATGCTGGCGGTTCGCTTTGATTGGCATTTGCCCTCCATTCGCCTAAATTCCGACGTATAATAAAGAAAACCTACCAAATTTAGCAGGTTTTCTTTATTACAAATATCGTCCGACCACATCCGCCATCAGCTCAATGTGTAGCGCATCGGTGTTCAGCGCAGGGATATACTCATAAGACTTGCCGCCTGCATTCATGAAGTTATCACGGTTCTCCACCGCGAGCTCTTCCAAGGTCTCCAAGCAGTCAGCCGAGAAAGCAGGACTTAGCACCTGTACAGACACCCCTTTAGCCCCCCACTCACCAAGCAGCTCATCGGTATAGGGCTTAAGCCACTCTTGCGCGCCGAAACGTGACTGGAAACTCACCGCCCATTCATCAGCGCCCAATCCTAACTCGCTGGCGACCAGCACGGCAGTCTTACGGCATTGCTCAGCATAGGGGTCGCCCTTATCTGCATAAGGCTTAGGAATGCCATGAAAGCTCATTAATAGTCTATCAGCTCGCCCATGCTCCGCCCAGAACTTACGAATGCTATCGGCAAGCGCCTTGATATATAGCGGATGATCATGATAATCGCGTGTGAACTGAATGGCAGGCATGTTGCGCTTATCCATGCAGTATTCCGCCACCTTATCAAATACTGCTGCCGTAGTGGTCGCCGAATACTGTGGATAAAGAGAGAAGATGATAAAGTCATCATAGCCTTTATCTTGAAGTTCCTTCATCACATGCTTAATGTTCGGATTACCATAAGTGGTAGCAGGGAACACAGGGGTTGGCGTGCCATTTTCGATGAGTTTGTCTTGTAGTAACGCGGCTTGCTGTTTTAGGATTGCAAACAGCGGCGAACCGTCTGCCGTCCACACACTCTCATAAGCATGAGCCACTCGCTTGGGGCGTGTGGTCAATACGAATAGATTTAGGATGATTTGCCAAATGAATGGCGGAATCTCAATCACACGAGTGTCGGACAAGAACTCACGCAAATAGCGGCGCACACCTTGAGGCGTAGGCTCGTCTGGCGTACCTAAGTTCACAAGAATAATGGCAGTTTTCATGAATGTTCATCATTTAAAAATTTGGCTTAGTTTAGCATTTTTTGGCAAAAAATAGCAGTTAATTTTCTCAATTAAAGAATTTATAGATAAAAAATATTCTTATTTGCATTGTTAAGTAGCATCACATTCTGCTTGCAATTTATATTGTTATAGAATAACATAAGCCAAATTTTTTATACTCTCGCAGGATATTTTTATGAAAACAAACACTTGGCTACGCCCCACCGCCCTTGCCATCGCGCTCATCGGCTTGACCGCCTGCGGTAATGACGACAAGGCAACTACCGCCACAGACAATGCCACGCCTGCCACGAGCGATAAGACACTCACGGTCGTTACCCCTTGGGAGATTACCAATGCTGACCCTAGTACGTCAGGCTTTGTCTATCAGCGTATGGGTATTGGCGAAACCTTGGTAGACGTGGACGAGGCAGGGGCGATTATCCCTGCCCTAGCCGAAAAATGGGAGACAGCCGACAACGGCAAAACATGGGTGTTTACGTTGCGTGATGATGTCAAATTCCATGACGGCACACCGATGACCGCCAAAGAAGTGGTAAACAGCCTGACGCTTGCCCTAAACAAGCCCACCGCCCTAGAAAGTGCTAATATCGAGCTTATCAAGGCAGTTGATGATAAAACGGTAGAATTCACTCTTGCCGAGCCTTTGACCACCCTACCGTCTTATTTGACACACGCCACCGCCATTATCCTAGCCCCTGCGTCTTTTGATGACAAAGGGCAAGCCACCAAAATCATCGGCACAGGCGCGTATCAGGCGGATAAGGTTGAGCCACCACAAAAGATTGAGCAGTCCGCTTATGCCGACTATTGGGGACAAAAAGCCCACATTAATCGCATTCACTACCTTGCCAACTCTCGCAGTGAGACCCGCACCCTGCTTGTCGAGAGCGGCGATGACCATTTGGTGTACACCCTAGACAGTGCCAGCCTAAAACGCCTACAAAACAACAGCGACCTACAAGTGGCAACCCAAACGCTCGCTCGCACCATTGTCATTAAGATGAACATCGCCAATCCGCTCTTTGCCGATAAGACCACTCGTCAAGCCCTATCCGATGCCATAGACCGTGAAGCCATTGCCAAATCGGTGCTACGCATTGGCGATGCGGGAGCGTATGAGCTACTACCGCCCATGTTTGGCGGTTGGCAGGCAGGCGTGGCAAAATCCGCCCCTGATTATCCTGCCATTAAAGCCAAACTGCTCGCCAATGGCTTTACCGAAGGGGCAAACGGCGTGCTACAAAAAGACGGCAAGCCCTTTACCATATCGCTCATCACGTTCTCCGACCGCCCAGAGTTACCGCTTATCGCCACCGCCTTACAAGACCAATGGCGTAAAATCGGTGTGGATTTGCAAGTTAATATCACCAACTCATCAGAGATTCCCAAGGCTCATCAAGATGGCTCACTGCAAATGGCTCTGTACGCTCGTAACTACGGCAACACCCCAGACCCATTGGCGTCACTACAATCCGACCTAAGCCCACAAGGCAGCGACTGGGGCGTGATGAATTACCAAAACTCTGCGCTTACCCAAGCCTTGCATGACATCGCCACCACAGCCGATGATGTCAAGCGAGATGAACTCAAAAAACAAGTCGCCACCATTTTGGCAGATGAGCGTCCGCTTATCCCTGTCGTGTACTACCAACAAAGTGCGTCCGCTCACAAGTCTCTACAAGGCTTAACCCTTGACCCCTTTGAGCGTAAATACAACCTAAATCAGCTTAAATGGTAAGTCCATAAAGACCGTGTTATGCGGTCTTTTTATATTGTCAATGTTGCAAATTTTGTTTAAAATTTCTTTAAAGATGCCCCATTCTCAGCTTTATATCAGCGATTGACCTATCAAGGGTAAATTGTATTCCTGCCCTTGCAACTTAAAAAACATCAAACACCCTGATCATCTCGTCATTTTTTTCATCATTGGAGCTTGTCATGAGTGAGTAAAGCGTGAACAAAAAAGGCAGAGCCAAATTCAAGCCCACCCCCAAAGCCAAAACCGCAGGGCGACAACCTGAAAAAATGGTTTAATATCTTTTGTGGATTGTGGCGATAATTTTTGCCAGCTTTTTAATTGGGCTGGGGAGTAAAATCGTGGCGGATTTGCTGATGATTAGTACCGACCCTGTGGAATTAGCTGATTTTGTCGCCGACCGTCCTGCCTGCGACCAGCTAAAGACGAGCTGACCCAAGCCGAACAACAAGAGCAAGACATCATTCACGAATGGGAACAAAAAAGCCATGAGCTAACCCAAAAACAAAGTTAAAACACAAACGCCCGTGGGACTTTTGACAACTGGCTTGGTGCTCGTTCTGTTACCTAACAATCTGACCAAAATCCCGAAGTCATCAAACGCACAAGCGAGCTTGATGAGCTAAAAGCCCAAGAACAAGCCTTACAAAGTGAGCTGTCCACCATAGAAAAACGTCAACTAGGCAGACGGCAGAGAACATCGAAACCCAAATCATGCTCATGGAAGCGGACGCTATGGACGGCTACAACCGCCATAATAACCGCACCGAATTGCAGGTATTTATTTGTCGCTTGATGATTACCTTGCCACTGTTGTTGGCAGGTTATCTGTTTAAACGCTACCGCCATACCAACGCATGGCCGTTTGTGTGAGGCTTTGTATTTTTTGCCTTGTTTGTGTTTTTTGTGGAATTGGTGCCATATCTACCCAACTATGGCGGTTATGTTCGCTATGGCATGGGGATTATCGTAACGGTCGTCATCGGCAAATACGCCATTGGGGCGATGAGCCCCTATCTAGAACGCAAACGAGTCGAAGAAGCCTTATCTAGCAACGAACACCAACAACATATGGATTATGATGAAGCCCACGTCAAAATCGGCAAGGGCATTTGTCCAAGCTGTGAACGCTCGCTCGATTTTAATAACACCAATTTGGACTTTTGTCCGCATTTTGGGATACATTTGTTTGAATATTGTTCAAATTGCACCACTCGCAAAAGCACCTTTAATCCTTATTGCTTTAAATGCGGTCTGGCAAGTCGCACGGAGCGTTTGGACGAACAGGTCTTTAGCCCTGCAAATCCCAACACTCCACCCACCCAAATCTAAGCACCAAACCCCATGTCATGCGTGGGGTTTTCTATTTTAAAAAATATTATGTTATTACATTTGCTTTCATCATCAATGAAAATTATAATAGCCCAATTTTGCTTATCATTATTATCATGCTAAAACTACTCACATCACGGCTTATCCAACTGCTCTTGGTCGTCTGGTCGGTCGGCACTTTGACCTTTGTTCTTATGCGAAGCCTGCCCGGCGACATGGCGTATCGTATCGCTGCGTCTCGCTATGGCTACGACCAAGTCACCACAAGTTCTGCCGACCAAGTGCGAGCCGAACTGGGACTTGACTTGCAGTGGTATGAGCAGTATATAGCATGGTTTGGCGACCTGCTCCGCTTGGATTTGGGAAACTCGCTCGTCAGTGGGGCAAGCGTGTGGGACGAGATAGCCCACCAGTTTGGGCACACGCTGTCGCTGGCGTTTGTCGCTTTGATTATCTCACTCATCATCGCCCCACCGATAGGCATACTCTCTGCCCTGCGACCCAATGGGGTCTTTGACCGTTTTACCTTATTTATCGCCACCTTACTCCGCTCCGCCCCTGCCTTTATCATTGGCGTGCTACTCATCACCATTTTTGCGGTGCATTTAAAATGGCTACCTGCCATCGGCTACGGCAAGCCGATTAACTACATCCTGCCTGCTCTCACACTCGCCTTGGGTCTGTCGGCGGTCTCCATTCGGGTCAGTCGTAATGCGGCAGTGGCAGTGCTTGACTCTACATTTTATGAATTTGCCAAATTAAAGGGGCTAAGCCCTTGGCAGGCATTTAGACGACATGGCGTGCGTAACATTGCCATTCCCATTGTCGCCTATCATGGGGTACAGCTCATCTATCTCATCGAAGGCGTGGTCATTGTGGAGAGCCTGTTTGCATGGCCGGGTATCGGTCACGCCCTAGTTCACGCCATCATCGCCCGAGACATTCCAATGATACAAGGCTCGGCTTTGGTCATGGGTGGGCTGTTCGTGGTGTTAAACGCCGTCTTGGATGTCATCAATCGCTACATTGACCCCCGTTATCAAGCTCACTAAGCCTTATCAGTACTTGCCAAACTTCGTTATCAATTTGCCAATATTATGATGAAATACTTAAAAAACCTAACCCCCACTCAGCTTATCGGAATTATCATCTTGGCGGCACTCCTCATCTTTGCCTATGGCAGTCCACTCATACGCCCCCATGACATGGCACTGCAAAACCTAGATGTTATCCTATCTGCCCCCAGTGGCAAGCACCCCTTTGGTACTGACCATCTAGGGCGTGATATGATGGCTCGCCTTGCGTCCGCCATTCGCTTGTCTTTTTCGCTCATTGTCGGCTCGGTGGGGGTGTCGCTCATCTTTGGGCTGCTGTTTGGCTTGCTGGCGGGAATTTTTGGAGGGATTTTGGATAACTTTTTTAACTTTATCTGTGATTGTATCATGGCATTGCCTGGTTTATTGTTTATCCTACTGTTTGCGTCTATCGCCCCCAACAGTTTTTGGTCGCTGTATCTGGGCGTATCACTTGTCATGTGGGTGGAGTTTTTTAAGATGACCCGTGCGATGAGCCTAACCTTGCGCAAATCAAGCGAAGTACAAGCCAGTACACTCATGGACATGGGTCTGTGGTACATCATCAAACGCCACTATCTGCCACGGCTCGCCCCTGTCATGTGGACACTCTCAGCATTTGGGGCGGGTAATGCGGTGCTAGCCCTTGCCACGCTTGGCTTTGTCAATGTCGGTCTTAAACCGCCGACCGCCGAGCTGGGTCTGATGATGACCGAACTATTTCCTTATTATTATGAAGCGCCTTTGGTGTTCTTTTTGCCGATTATTACCGTGTTTTTACTCGTGCTTTCTTTTCAATTATTATCAGGCAAACAGGACGGCTAATCATGCAAAACACCCAATCATCACAAGATATCTTAATTCAAATCAATAACTTATCCGTCCACACTAAAGACGGTGCTACCTTAGTCGAGCCCATTAGCCTTAGCATAAAAAAGGGGCAAAATTTGACCATCTTAGGTGAGACAGGGTCGGGCAAAAGCCTGCTTGCCCAAGCGGTCATGGGGGCATTGCCTAAGGGCTTGACGGTCAAAGGACAGATTCTCATCAACGGCAAAACGCTCCATGACGGACAAGGCAAGCTTGATGAACATCAATTTGCCAAGCTGTGGGGGCGTGATTTGACCATGCTCCCCCAAGAGCCAGTGCGTTCGCTTGACCCCACCATGACGGTGTTTCGCCAGATTTGGGAGAGTCTGCATTTTGTCAAACGAGTCGATAACTCTGCCGCCAAAGACACCACCTTACGCACCTTAGAGCAACTCTCCTTAGCCCACGCCAAAGACTACTATCCGCATGAGCTGTCAGGGGGCATGGCACAACGTGCATCCTTTGCGTCTGCTACCGTGAGTGGGGCGTACATGGTTATCGCCGATGAACCCACCAAAGGGCTTGACCACACCAATAAAATCGCTGTCGTGGACATGCTCGGGCAAGTCACCAAACAAGGCGGCTGCCTTTTGACCATCACGCATGACATCGAAGTCGCCAACGGTCTAAGCACTGATAACGGCCTGCTTATGGTCATGAAAAAAGGTAAGCTCTTAGAGCAAGGGCAAGCCACCGATATCCTACAAAATCCCAAATCCGACTACGCCAAAGAGCTGATGAGTGCCAACCCTGCCACATGGACAAAGGCGGACATCACGCCTGCTAAGACACCCCTTTTGACCTTAAAAGACGTGGCCATCAGTCGTGGCAACAAAGAGCTGTTTAGTGGGCTAAACATCACGCTCCATGCAGGGCAAGTGGTGGGACTCATCGGTGATAGCGGTATCGGTAAAAGCTCGCTCGGGGACGCCATTTGCGGGCTTATCAACCCGTCCAAAGGGGTGATGACATGGCACACCAAACCCAAACGCCACCAAGTGCTAAAACTCTACCAAGACCCACCGTCCGCTTTCGCCCAAAACATCACGCTTGGCACGCTCATCGATGACGTGGTCAAACGTCATCATCTTGATAAAATCCAAATCACCCCGCTCATGGAAGCCTTACAGCTCCACCCTGACCTACTACACCGTACAAGCGAGAACGTCTCAGGGGGCGAGCTTCAACGCATTGCCATCATGCGAGCTTTGATGGTGAAACCTGTGCTACTGTTCGCCGATGAAGTTACCAACCGCCTAGACCCCATTACCCAAAAAACCACATTAGATTTACTCACGCACGCCTGTCGCACCCAAAACTGTACACTGGTTGTGGTCAGTCATGACCACGATTTGACACGGCATTACTGTGATACGGTGGTGGACTTGACGGATTATCGTTAGTCTGATGTAGAGAGTTTGGCATTTTAGCGACAAGAATTTTTGTCAAAATTATGCTAAAATAAATAGGTGTCAGTTACCAGCTGGCACCTATTTATTTTATTAACAAAAACAACAATGAACGGAACGATCGTGAGCGAACAGGATAATAACACACCCACCCTTTTAGACCCCGCATCAGTCGGAATCGTAACACCCCAAACCTTGCATTTTGATGAGCCATTGACCTTAGAATGCAAGCGGGTGTTGCCGTCATTTGACTTAGTCATCGAGACTTATGGCGAGCTAAATGCCGACAAAACCAACGCCATTTTAATCTGCCACGCCCTATCAGGCTCACACCACGCCGCAGGCTATCACAGTGAGAGCGACACCAAAGCAGGTTGGTGGGATAATCTGATTGGCAATGGCAAGGCGATAGACACGAGCCGATTTTTTGTGGTGTGCCTAAACAACATCGGCTCATGCCACGGTTCCACAGGCCCCACCACCATCAATCCTGCCACAGGCGAGATTTGGGGGGCGGATTTTCCACTCATCACGATAAAAGACTGGGTAAAAACCCAAGTCATGCTATCAGACCGCCTAGGGATTGCCAAATGGCACGCCATTGTCGGTGGGAGTATGGGCGGCATGCAGGCGTTGCAATGGTCGGTGGACTACCCCGACCGCTTAGAACGCGCCGTCATCATCGCAAGCACACCCAAGCTCTCCGCCCAAAATATCGCCTTTAACGAAGTCGCTCGCCAGTCTATCCTATCCGACCCCGATTTTCATGACGGCTGGTATCTCAAACACGGCACTTATCCTAGACGTGGGCTGATTTTAGCTCGTATGGTGGGGCATATCACCTACATCACCGAAGAGGCGATGAAAGCCAAGTTCGGACGGGACTTAAAATCAGGTAAATTCATGTACGGCTATGATGTGGAATTTCAAGTAGAAAGCTATTTGCGTTATCAAGGCGAGCGATTTAGCAAAAATTTTGATGCCAATACTTACCTACTCATGACCAAAGCACTGGATTATTTTGACCCGACACGGGATTATACGAAAGATGAGCTGGGCGAAAAAGAAGCTCTCAAACAAACGCTTGCTCGCACCAAGTGCCAATTTCTCATCGTCTCGTTTACCACCGATTGGCGGTTCACGCCTGAGCGGTCGGTTGAGATTGTGGACGCTTTAATTGCAAACGACAAGCGAGTCAGCTTTGTCAATGTGGACGCACCGCACGGGCATGATTCGTTTTTGTTTAACATTCCCCGTTATACGACTGCCGTTCGGGGCTTTTTGAACGCTCCTGTCATCAAACGACAAACAGGCGACATCACGCCCCAAGAGATTTCACAATTGGCAAGACAATAAAATAAGGAAACTCATGAACAACATCGACCACCAACTTGCCGAAAAATGGATAAAACCCAACTCAAAAGTCCTAGATTTGGGCTGTGGGGACGGCACACTATTGGCTCACCTGCAAGAACGTCTGGGCGTGTTTGGCTATGGCATTGAGATTGACCCTAACAAAATCAATGAAGGCATTACCAAAGGGCTAAACATCGTAGAGCAAGACCTAAATGACGGCTTGGCTCGCTTTTCCGACAACAGTTTTGATACCGTGGTGATGGCTCGTGCCTTGCAAGCGGTCAAAAATCCTGAAACCTTGCTAAACGATATGCTAAGAGTAGCTAAATTTGGCATTGTAACTTTTCCAAACTTCGCCTATTGGCAAAACCGCATTTATCTTGGCATTAAAGGCATTATGCCGATGAGTGAGACCTTGCCCCACCAATGGTACAACACGCCCAACATTCATCTTTGCACCTTTAAGGATTTTGAACGACTGTGCCACGACAACAACATTCGCATTTTAGATACGGTCGCCCTATGGGACAACCCCAATCCCAAAATCCCTGCCTTTGTTCGTGATAAAATAGTCAAAAAAGCCCCCAACCTGTTGGCGGACGTGGCGGTGTTTCGAGTGGCGCGCACCTAAAATAATATGCTTAGTAGGCATAGAAATGCAATTTAGTAAGTTTATTTGCCATTTTGTAACATCTGTTTGATTGAGTTTATCGAATCAAGATGTTAATATAGTTCGGGTATGCTTAAATATTTAGAGCACCCCATCTTAATGACTTATCATCCATTAAGTCATTTTTGTTTTAAAAAATCAGTGGAGTTACCATGAAAGTCCTAAAAGCTATCCTACTTTCAACCATTCTAGGATCAGCGACGCTTGCAAGCGCACAAAACCCATCATCTACTTCGCGCTTTGAGACCATGGACATCGCAAGTCTAACTTCACAAGCCTCTCAAGGCAATCATCACGCACAGTTTTTCTTAGCCAAACGCCTACAAAAAGGTGAAGGCGTACAAAAAGACGCCAATCGCGCTGCCTACTGGTACATGCGTGCCGCCGAACAGAATATTGCTCCTGCACAGCTAAACCTTGGCATCATGTATCTGCGTGGTGAAGGCGTCAAGGCCGACATGGCAACTGGTCGTAAATGGCTAGAGAGCGCAGCACACCTAGGTGACAACCGTGCAAGCTATGCCCTAGCGATGATCGACGAAAGACAACAGCAACTTGTTGATGCCTACAAATGGTACGACCTATCTAGCCGCGACGGTATGCTAGACGATAACATCCGCGGTAAAGCTCAAGCCAAGATCGGTCAGCTCGCCCTAAACCTATCATCAAGCGACATCGAAAAAGCCAAAAACAGCGCCAATCATTGGTTTCAAAATCAATGATTTTATGATGGTAAAATGACACCTAACACCCACACCTGACCAATGATTAAAACAAGCTGCCCTGACCCATCAGACAAGGCAGCTTTGTTTCAAAACCTAACCGTGCCAATTTTTCTTTTAACATCACGATATTATAAAAAGAATGGGCGTTGGTCGTATTTTGAAAATAAATGAACAATTCATCAAAGTATTGCCTATTGGCAAAAATCTCATCGGCGATTTTACTAAGTTCATCATCGCTATAACGATAATCGTGTCGCTCTTTGGCAGTTTTTTCGTCCCACCAGCGTGGATTGTTGCCGTGTAGGCGATAATACGCCGTGCGTGCATTCGCCCAAAAAGGCGTGTTTGGCAGTCCGATATTTTTTGGATAATCAGCGTTTACCCAAATCAAATTGGGCGATTTGGCAAAATGGGCAAATACAGGGTCAACATGCCAACTGGGGTGGCGAAACTCTATGGCAAGCAGATGTCCATCAAACCATGTTGCCAGCTCGCCCAAATACTGGCGATTGGTGATGGTTCGTTCAAAGCTGTGGGGGAATTGCAATAACAGCGGAGCCAACTGCTTGCTAAAAGGCGTTAAAATGTGTAAAAAATTTTTGGCGGATTGGGCGGTAGCAGTACGAGCATGGCTAAAATCTTGGTGTAGTTTGAACGAAAATTTTAGCCGTTTATCAGCTTTGGCAAACATACCTTGCACAGTCTTTTGACCAATGGGTGCATGAAAACTGCTGTTTATTTCTACACAATCATAATGATTGGCATAATGATGTAAAAAATCATTCGGCCGTGCATTGTGCGGATACAGCACTCCAATCAAATCATTGTCGCCATATCCGCCTGTGCCAATATGAATACGCTTCACCAACTTAATCAATCGGTGGCGTGTAAGTGCCGTTTTTGATGTCGTCTTTGATGCGTTCTGCCTCTTGTAAGACTTGGGTAAGCAATGCTTGAACATTGTCAAGCGTGGCAATGGGGCTTAATGTCGTCATCTTTAAGGACTGTACATCACGGTTTTTGTCAATCACACGAGTTACCCCAATATTTGCCTCACCACGAGCAAACAGTTCATCTGCGACATTTTGATTAAGACTATCAATCAAATGCGTTGGATACTCTTTTGGCACAACACGAAACAGCACGCTGGCAAATTGCGGTTCAATAAGCAACTCCAAACCGTCCGTTGCTTTAATATAATCCGCCACTTGACGAGTTAATTTCACGCCATGGTCAATCATTGAACCATACAACTCTTCACCCAGAGCTTCAATGGTCATCCACAGCTTTAACGCATCAAATCGGCGAGTGGTCTGCAAAGACTTTGACACCAAATTTGGCACGCCGTGTTCTTCATCATAGGCAGAGTTGAGGTACTCAGCTTCATAGTGCATAAAGCGGTAGTTTTGTTCGTCTTTTAATAAAAACGCGCCGCATGAGATGCTTTGGAAAAAATGCTTATGAAAATCAAGCGTGATCGAGTCGGATAACTCAATGCCGTCAAGCATATCACGGTATTCATTGGACAAAATCAATGCTCCGCCCCATGCCGCATCAATATGCAGCCACGCCCCAAAGTCATCACACAGCTTGCGAATGGCTTTGATGTCATCAATCGCCCCTGCGTCCGTTGTCCCTGCTGTTGCCACCACGCACGCCACGATTTTGCCGTCCGCTTTTAAATCCGCCATGGTTTTGGCAAGGGCATCTGTATCCATCTTGGCATTATCGTCCACAGGCACGGTAACGACAGATTGAAAGCCCATGCCCATCATTGCCATGTTTTTTTGCACGCTAAAATGAGCATTCTCTGAGCAAATCACTTTGACTGCTTGCATGGCGTCTGCTGGAATGCCGTCTTTTTGTACCGACCATTCTTTGCCGTCTGCATTTTTCCAGTACTTCGCAATTGCCCAGTCTCTTGCTAATAGCACGCCCATCAAATTGGACTGCGTACCTCCTGATGTGAACACGCCTGCCTGCCCTGCCCCATAGCCGACCTTTTGGCGTAGCCAGTCAATGAGCTGTACTTCCATCAGCGAGCCTGCTGGCGACTGGTCCCACGAGTCCATGGATTGGTTGGTGGCATTGATCAGTACTTCGGCAATTTGTGAAGTTACCATCGTGGGACAATGCAAATGAGCGAGCGAATGTGGGTGATGAACTTTCAAACTTTTGTTTAAAAACAGCTCCACCAGCCGCTCCAATGCCTTATCCACACCCAAACCATGTTTTTGTGGATTAAAACTGATTTGAGAGCGTAACTCTTTAATGCTGCCGCCTGTGTACATTTTGTCGTTTTTAAGCCATGCCGTTACCGCTTTGACAGCGTCCGTCATCGCTTGTTCATAGTCTGCTATGGACTGGCTATCATTACAAAGTAAGGCTTGGCGGTGTTGTTCAAAAGTTGGCATGGCTCCATCCTAAAAGTAAAAAATGCTTTATTTTAGCATATTTGCATCATTTAATATACCTTATTATTTTCGGTTAATTCATTGATTTTTTGCACCACTTGATAGCCTACTTCATCATTTATTTCAAAAAATCTTTTGGCACAAGCAATCTTAAACCGCTCTTCCCACTTCAATTTATCAACCACCACCCCATCTTGAATGGATTTATCGCCTGTATTTTTGGTTTCGGCAATAAAATAAACCTGCTCGCCATTTTTATTGATGACAACCGCCCAATCAGGATTATAATTACCGATTGGTGTTGGGATTTTAAACTTTTTGGGCAATTTAAAATAAAAATCTACTTGCTCATCATAATTTTGACACTGTGTGGCAAATGTTTTTTCTGTACCTGAATCCAAATCCAATACACTATTGTAAATGGTTCGGTGCATTTTACCTTTATCCACTTCAAAAGTATAATCATTAACAAAAATCGGATAAGTCTCAAACAGATTTTGTTCATACATTTCATCCAATTTTTGATAATGAATGCCGTTTTTCATCAAATCGTACAGTTCATTATTGATGAGTTCTGCCACAATTTCAATAAAGCGTTGTGGGTTATTTTTAATCTCATCAATTCTGCCAGATTGCCTTAAAATCTCTACCAAAGTCTGACGAGTTAATCCCGTTTTATTTTGCAATGCCTTTAAAATATCAGGTATGGCAATTTTTTTGTCCAGATACTGATAATCAGAATAAACCTCTTTTGTCTGTACGCCTGTTTCGCTATTTTGAATGAGTCGTGCTTTTTTAATTTCAATTTTTGGTTTGGCAATGGCTGGCATTTTGTTTAATGCCTGACTTGCCAATTTAATCAATTCATCGCTATCAAATGCAACACGATATTTGGTTTTTTGACGGATACGCTCCCAAATTTGTAAAAATAGTGGGTCGGTAAACGCATCAAAACGGTAAGTTACCGTGCGTTCATTTTCGGCATTTTTAATATGCGTTTTTTCAAATTTCACACCACAATCATCGATATATTCCTGCTGTAAACTGCTGGCAAATTGCTCATAGCTTTCATTGGGAATCACGGTCAAAATATTAACCTGTTCATCATAAACTCTCTCGCCATTTTGATTGACACACAGTCTTAGACCACGCCCTAGCTCTTGGCGTTTTTTGATTTGTGAAGTGGTTTCATTTAAAGTACAAATCTGAAAAACATTGGGATTGTCCCAACCTTCTTTTAAGGCTGAATGACTAAAAATAAATCGCACAGGTTCATCAAGCGACAATAAACGCTCTTTATCCCTCATAATCAATTCATAAGCATCATTATCATCTTTGGTTGTGCCGTTACTATTTTTGGCATTGCCTTTTTTGTCTTGGCTAAAATAGCCACTATGTACGCCAATTGCTGATTGCCCTGTTTCTAATTCATACAATTCTTCAAACCAATGATAAAATTTACCGATTTCACCTTGTGCATTGGTGCGATAGTTTTCCACTTTATCAATAAAAAATAGCGATAATACTTTAATACCTAATGGATTTAACTGCTTTTCACGCTGTAAATGTACTTTAATCGTGGCGTGAATTTGCTGTTTCATAATATCATCTTTAAGATAATCCAAATTGACGCCACGGGCAATTTCTATACCATTAGAAAATCTAACTATCTGGTTTTCCAAATCAATGCCTGTAACCATAGATCCTTGATGGTTGGGATTTTGTTTTGATTTTTCATATAAATTATCGCCCGTTTTTACTGTAATAGTCTTTCTTTTTAATTTTCTATTTTCATTTATATCAATGATAATTTTGGCTTTTAATCCGCCTTTATTAACGACTTCTTTTAATTCAATAAAAGCATTATTTTTATCCTGCGACACTACAGAATTGACCACGATTTGTTTTACCAAATTCTTTTCAAATGCTTGTACAGGATTTAGGCTATATACTTTATTGATAATTTCTTTATGCGTTGCTGAATATCCAATCGTAAATAATGGATTTAAATTATCAATGGCATTTTTGCGTTTATCACTGCTGATATTTTGTGGTTCATCAATAATAATGATTGGATTCGTTGCTTGGATTAACTCCATCAATACGCCATTTTCTCGCTGTTGATTGATGATATTGCTTTCTTTTTCAAAAGATTGAATATTCATCACCAAAATTTCGATATGTGTACTTGTCGCAAAATGTTTTAACAAGTTTGTTTTGCGTCCGCTATATTCATAATAATGATAAATCGGCGAATTAAATTCATCTTTAAAATATCCTTTTGTGCTATTTAAAGTTTGCAATACACCTTCACGAATGGCGACACTTGGCACAACAATGATAAATTTTCGCCAGCCATAGCGTTGATAAAGCTCAAAAATGGTATTTAAATAAACAAAAGTTTTACCTGTACCCGTTTCCATTTCTACACTAAAATACAAATTATCCAATTTATCAGACAAAGAAAGCTGATTTTGCGTTTGGATATTTCTTAAATTATCAAAAATATCATCTTTGGATAATGATAATTCATTGGCAATGACACGCATATTGTCTTTATCCGACAAGCTAAAATCATCTTGATGATGTGTGATTTCGCCCTGAAATAAATTCACAATACTGTCAATCGCCTGTTTTTGATAATCTAAATGCTCATATTGAATTTGCATCACCCATTCCCCCAATAATTAAATGCTTTCAAAATTTAGTCCAGCATCTTTAAATTGCAAAATCACATTGGATTTTTCGCTGTCATTTAAAAATACTTTGTCTAGGACAACGGTTTTGGCAGGTTTTTTGTCAATAATGGCGTTAAACTCATCTTGGGATAATGAATTTAGTACAATGGCGTATGATTTATTTTCACAAGTTAGCCAATAAATGCCGTTATCAAATTTAATATCAGCCGTTAATTTTAATCCCATCTTTAATAGCAGTTCATAGACAATATCCATCTCATTGGTATTATCTTTTAAGGGGTCAATATACATCTCTAATTGCTTGGCAATATCGTCATCGTCAATTTGCCACGCTTTAAAATTACTATCACTTAATTTAAATACCTTAAATCCTGTATCAAGGGTTTTATCGGGATTTTCGGCCTTGATTTTTGCCCCTGCACGGCGAATGCGTTCTTTGGAGATTTCGCTAATGGTTTTAAATCCAGCTTTATAGGCTTCGCTTTTTTCATCGGTGAGTTCAGGTAATTGCACCATTATAAACTGACGATTGCCGTTATCTTCTGCGTTTAATTGCATGACAGCGTGGGCGGTCGTTGCCGAACCTGCGAAAAAGTCTAGGATAATGGAATTTTTGTTGGTTGATATTCCTAATAAATGAATAATCAATTTTGCAGTTTTTGGAAAACTAAAATAACTAATATTATCAAATAGTTCTTTTAGTTCAATTTTTCCATTTTGAGTACGGCCAAAACGAGTATCTACTAATAAATTTCTAGGTTTCGCCCCTAATTTTTCATAACTTTTAGTATAAACATAGCCATTCTTAAATACCAATTCATTATATCTTTCTTTTACTAATTGTTCAGACCATCTCCAACGAGCAGTAGGATTATCTGGATTTGGCTGTTCAACTGTATATATTGTTCCATCAGGTGCTGTGATTGGATAGTCTAAACTTTTGATATACCCCAATGCTTTTTTATCTAATCTATCTAAAGCATATTTTCCAAACTCATCTTCATATTGATAGTTTGTTGTGGTTTCAGCTTTCAAATCATCAAACAGTTCAAATTGATTGGCATCTTTAGCATAAACCATTACATACTCATAATCCGATGAAAAGAATTTTGCATCATTTCCACCGCCATTTTTACTTTTCCAAATTAAACAATCAACAAAATTCTCTCCCCCAAAAATCTCATCACACAACAACTTTAATTGAGCCTGTTCATTATCATCAATACTGATAAATATCACGCCATCATCAGAAAGCAAAGTATGAGCCAAATGAAAGCGTGGCAACATCATATTAAGCCAATTAGAATGATAATGCCCATTGTCTTTGCTGTTCTTTTTAAAGGATTTTAACAATTCACCATTAATATCCCTATCACCTGTGGCAATTTCATAATCTTTTTTGCTTTGGCTAAAATCATCGTGATAAATAAAATCATTGCCCGTATTATAAGGCGGGTCAATGTATATCATTTTGATTTTGCCTGCATAGGATTTTTGTAATATTTTTAAGGCTTCTAAATTATCACTTTCAATAAAAATGTTTTGTGTGGTATCAAAATCCACGCTCTCGGCAGGACAAGGCATAAGCGTGTTATTGGTAGGGGCTTGCAGGGCTTGATAGGCGGTTGATTTGCCTGCCCAATTCAAGCCGTAGCGTTCGTTTTGGGCAAGGTGGTCGCCCAGTAGGGTTTTGAGTTTTTCTAGGTCTAGGGCGTGTTCGCTAAAAATTTCAGGCAGGATTTGACGAAGTTTGGCTAATTTTTCACCAAAAAAAGTCGGTATTATGGGCGGTTTTTAGGCTGTTGGTTGGTTGGTTGGTTGGTTGGTTGGTTGGTTGGT